>JASCPI010000029.1 GCA_029959555.1 Lysobacteraceae bacterium PS02065
GCGGCGACGTGCGTGGTGCCGCGAGCGCGTCGGCGGCGGCGTTGGCGGGCTGGCCGGCGCGGGGTGCCGACGTGGAGCGCAACGCCGTCGCGCTGCTGCGCCAGCGCAGCGCGCTCGCGAACGGCGAGGATGCCGCCGTGCCCGCCCTGTTTCCGCGCAGCGAGGTTCCGCCCACGGATACGCAGGAAGGCCCCGGACGTGTCGCCGAGGCGATCGCGAACGCCGAATGGGCGGTACGGCGTGGCGATGCGGCCGCCGCGGAGTCGTGGTTCCGCGAAGCCATGTCGCGTGCGGACCGTCGAGGCGTCCCGGCCGACCTCGTCGCCGTCGCGCTGGCCTGGACGCCGCACCTGCTGGCACGCCGGGACGAAGCACAGGCTGCCGTCGTCGTCGGTCGTGTCGCGACCTGGGCCGCGCGCGACTACGACTGCGCGCTGCTGCAGGTGCGCCTGCTGCACGCGCTCGGGCGCCGCGAAGCGTGGCAGGCCGCGCTCGTCCAGGCACGCGCGCTGGCCGGCGAGCGCGAGATTCCCGCCGAACTCGCCACGCTCGACGTACCGCCTGCGGCCGTGCGCATCAGTCAGGCGATCTCCTGACCCGACCCACCCGGAGCGTCGTGCTTCTCCACCGGCAGTCCGGCTGGAGCAGGAACGCGGACGACCGGCGCTGCGCCGTCGTGAAGCATCTCCGCGCTGCGCAGGGATGAAGGCGCGAGCGCCGGCGCAGAACGAAAATCCTAAGGCGAACTCGGTCCGCGTCGCGCCTGCAAGGACGACGTGGGGAAGAGGGGTGATGCCCGGGACCGCGCCGCGGGATGGCTCCGCATGCCCTGCGCCGAAGCATCCCTGGAGCGCATCGCTGCGGCCCTTGTCATGTGTTTGTAGCGCCGATGGAGTGCCGCCTTGGCGAGCGGGATCGAGACTCGGCCTACCGTGCCAGCCCCGGAGTCCCGCGATGCCCGTCCCGCATTCCTTCCTCGCGCCACTTGGCGCATTCGTCGCCACCGCGCTCGCCGCGGGCACCGTGCAGGCCGCCCCGCAGGGAGGCGTGACGCTGCGCTTCGATGCCGGCGGCATCACCGTCAACAACTGCTGCTTCGCGAACACGATGGCGTCGGCCGACGTGAACGGCGACGGGCGCCCCGATCTCGTCACCGGCAACGGCTTCAGCAGCGACATCTCGGTGCTGCTCGCGCAGCCGGGCGGCGGCTTCGCCGATCCCGTGCCGGTCACGCTGGGCAACGTCGAGGTCGGCTACGTCGCGGTCGCGCTCGCCGACCTCGACGGTGACGGCCACGTCGATCTGGTCGCCAACGGGTACGCGGCAGGCCAGGTCGAGACCTGGCGCGGCGACGGCCAAGGCGGCTTCACCCCTTCGACCACGCTCACCGAATCCGGCAGCGGCGGTGTCTGGACGCGTGCACTCGCGGTCGCCGACATCGACGGCGACGGCCATCCCGACATCATCGCGGGCAGCCGCGAGGCCGAACGCATCGTCGTGTTCCGCGGCGACGGCGCCGGAGCGTTCGCGGCGCCGCAGGCCTACGTCGTCGGCGCCGGTCCTGTCGCGATCGTCGCGCGCGACCTCGACGGCGACGGCCACGTCGACCTCGCCGTCGCGAATGCCGAGTCGCTGGACATCACCGTCCTGCGCGGCAGCGCCACGGGCACGTTCACGCAGGCGCAGACGATTCCGCTCGGCGCCTCGACGCAGCCGGCCTCCCTCGCGGTGGGCGACCTCGATGGCGACGGCCATCTGGACCTCGCCACCGCCAACGCGATCGTCGACGAGTGGGGCTTCCCGTCGCCGGATGTGCCCGGTTCGGCATCGGTCGTGCGCGGCACGGCCTCCGGTGTGTTCGCCGCAGCGCAGTCGCATGCGATCGGTGAAGGCGGCGGTCGCGGCCAGACCATCGCGATCGCCGACGTGACCGCGGACGGTGTCGCCGACCTCGTCATCACGCGGCCGATCTCGAACCACGTCGCCGTGCTCGCCGGCGACGGCAGCGGCGGCCTGCTCGACGCGGTGCTGCTGCCGACGTCGGTCGGACCGACCTCGCTCGTGGTCGTCGACGCGAACGGCGACGGCCATGTCGATGTCGTCGCCGGCAATGCGGTCAGTGCGAACCTGTCGATCCTGCCCGGCAACGGCCAGGGCATGGTCGGCTTCCGCCGCCAGGCCGCGGTCGGCCGCTATCCGCACGCGATCGTGACGGGCGACTTCGACGGCGACGGCCACATGGACGTCGCCACGGCGAACCTGGATTCGAACGACGTCTCGATCCTGCTCGGCCACGGCGACGGCACGTTCGCCCCCGAGGTGCGCCATACGGTCGGCATGTCGCCGGTGTCGATCACCGCCGGCGACCTCGACGGCGACGGGCATCCGGATCTCGTGGCCGGCAACCTCGGCGGCGGTTCGGTCTCGGTGCTGCGCGGCAACGGCACGGGCGGCTTCGCGAACGCCGTGGCGTATCCGGTCGGACAGGGCTTCGAGGGCCCGTACGCGATCGTGATCGGCGACGCGAACGGCGACGGGCGCGCCGACATCGCGACGGCGAACTCGAGCTTCGAGAGCGACAGCGTGTCGTATCTCGCCGGCAACGCGCAGGGCGGCTTCGCGCCCGCGCTGACGCTGCCGGTCGGACCGGCAGCGGGCTACATGGTGAACGGCCTCGTGTTCGCCGACGTCACCGGCGACGGCCATGCCGATCTCGTCACCGCGAACGGCGGCAACGACACCGTGTCGCTGCTCGTCGGCAATGGCGCGGGCCAGTTCGCCGCTGCGCAGATCCTCGAAGGCGAGGGTGGCCCGGTCATCGTGCGTGCGGCTGACGTGACCGGCGACGGCATCGTCGATCTCGTCACCGTGAACCAGTACGGCCACAGCATCTCGGTGTTCGCGGGCGCAGGCAACGGCGCGTTCGCGGCACCCGTGAGCCATGCGATCTACCCGGCGCAGGTCAATTACGAGTACGAGCCGTGGGCCTGGGGCATGGTGCTCGCCGACCTCGACGGCGACGGCATCGCCGACGTCGCCACGGCCAACACGCAGAACGACACCGTGTCGGTGCTGGTCGGCGACGGATCCGGCGGATTCTCCACGCCGCTCATCGTCGGCACCGGCGCGCATCCGGGTTCGATCGCGGTCGCCGACCTCGACGGCGATGGACGTCCGGACCTCCTCACGGCCAATCGCCAGAACAACAATGTCTCGGTGCTGCGCAACCGGGCGGCCGATGCCGACACGATCTTCGCCGACGGCTTCGACTGAACGGAACACGACGCGCGCCTGACTGCACGGCGAACGGCGGTCGCCGTGTCGTCGCGTGGTCAGGTGGCGGTCAATCCGCGGCCGCTACAACACGGGTGACTCCAACGCCATCGCGTCGCGAAAGCTGCGGAACCCGCACAGAGGCATGCTGTGTGCGTGGACGTGGTCGGCGTCGGGGAAGTCCGGGCGAGGTGCCCGGGCCGCCACCCGGAGAACCGCCATGTTCGCCCGTATCGCCTCCACCACCGCCGGCATCCTGCTCGCCTCGCTCGCATGCGCGCCCGTGCTCGCGGCCTCGCGTGCCGAGGCGATCACGGCCTTCGACACCGTCAAGGACGTGCTGCAGCATCCACGCTGCCAGAATTGCCACATTCCCGGTGATGCGCCGTTGCAGTTCGACGAGGGCCGGGTCCACGCGCAGCTCGTGAAGCGTGGCGAGGAAGGCAAGGGGGCGCCGGGACTGCCGTGCTCGACCTGCCATGGCGAGAAGAATCTTCCCGCGAGCTACGGCGACCATGTGCCGCCCGGTGCGCCGAACTGGCACCTGCCTCCGCCCGACCACAAGATGGTGTTCATCGGCCTCGACGCACCCGCGCTGTGCAAAGGGCTCAAGGATCCGAAGAAGAACGGCGGCAAGGACCTCGAGGCGTTGCTCGAGCACGTGCGCTCGGATGGCCTCGTGCTGTGGGGCTGGAACCCGGGACAGGGGCGCGAGGCCGTGCCGGTGCCGCACGACCGCTTCGTCGCGGCCTTCAAGCAGTGGACCGATGCCGGCGCGCCATGCCCGGGTTGAGGGCCACGGTGGCCCAGGCGCCGATCGAAAGCGAATGAAAAGAAGAAGGGGCGCCGAAGCGCCCCTTCCGTTTTCAGGTTCGCACCCGTGCCGCCCTTACGGGAGGCCGTCGAAGCCGTCGGCGAAGATCGGATCGGCGAGCACCGCGCAGCTCGTCACGTTGATGTCGTCGACATACCAGCCTTCCTTCGAGACCGACGAGTCGGTGCCGAGGCGGAAGCGCAGGTTGATCGTCTGGCCCGCGTACGCGCCGAGATCGACGAGCACCGGGCCCGTCGTGTACGGACGCGCCGGATCGTCACACCAGCCCGAGAGTCCCGCGAGCGGGTTGCCGTACTGGCCGCTGATCGCGCCGCGATAAGCGCCGCCGCCGATGATGCTCGCGCCGGGCACGGGCGTGAACGACGTGCCGCCGTCGGTCGACACCTCGAGCGCACCGCCATCCCAGCACGCGGTGGCACCGCTCTGCTCGATCTGGCGCCAGTTCTGGAAGCTCAGGGTCAGCGGCTGCTGGCCCGTCGGCAGCGCGATCGCCGGCGAGATCAGGCGCTGATCGCTGACGGTGGCGATGTTCGGCGCGAACCACGCGTGCGTGCCCGAGTTCGGGCGCGCGGTGCTGCGCGTCCACGTGCTCGCCCCCGTGCTGCCGGTCGTCGTCCAGCCGTTGACGCCGCCGTCGACATTGTCGGCGAACACGCTGAGCTGGGTCTGGCCGTCTGCGCACTGGCCGGGCGCCGCGACCGTCTTGAACGAGTACACGGCCGAGGTCGGCGCGGCACCGCAGTAGTTGGTCGCGCCGACGCGCCAGTAGTACGTCGTGTTGCCGGTCAGCGGCGTCGTGAGCGTGTAGCTCGTGCCGGTGACGACCTGGTCGAGCACCACGGTCGTGAAGCCCGCATCCGTCGCGATCTCGAGCCGGTACGTGTTCGCGGCACCGCCCGTGCCGGCAGCCCAGCTCAGCGTCGGCGTGAAGCCGACACCGAGATCGCCGTTGCCGGGAGCCGTCGGTGAGGCCGCGCCCGGCGACGAGCTGCTGAGGCCGAACGGAATCGTGACCGGGAACGTGTCGCCGCCGGCGGTGCCGGTGACCACGACGCTGTAGTTGCCCGCGGTCGCTGCGCCGAGGCCCGACACGGTCAGCGTCGCGCTGCCCGGCGGTGTCAGCGGATTCGGTGCGACCGCTGCCGTGCTGCCGGTCGGCGCGCCGGTGATCGCGAGTGCGATCGGCGTGGTGAAACCGGCATCGGCGGTCGCGTCGATCGACACGGTCGTGCTGCCCGCGGTCGCGCAGACACCGACCGAGGTCGGGTTCGCCGCGAGGCGGAACGCCGACGAGCCGATGCCGTCGATGAAGTCGGGCGCGCCGCCGACCGGATCCAGATAGTCCTTGAGGCGCGTGGTCGGCGTGCCGAGACCTTCCCATGCGTGGGCGATCTTGCCGTACTCGTCGGACAGGCTCGAACCGGTGGCGCCGCAGAACGACGCGCCGCCGCTGAGCACGCCGACGAGGCGCTGGCTCGCGTTGTACAGCGGCGAGCCCGAAGAGCCGCCCTCGGTGACGCTCGGCGGCAGCGCGCCACCGGCCGGGAAGGCCGGCAGGTTCGGCGGGGTGGGATCCCACATCACGCGCCAGTGCACGCCGTTCGACGCGGCGATGCTGCCCGACACCATGTTCTGTTCGATGAAGGTGATGCGCTTCTCGTCGACACCCGGGTGGTGGATGCTCGCGCACAGGCCGGTCGTCTGCGTGATGTCGGACGGCGCCGAGCAGGTCGAGGCGACGTCACGGCGGTCCCAGCCGGCCCAGTACAGGTTGAACGCGGGATTCGCCGGCTGGTTGAGCTGGACGATCGTGTTGTCCGAGCACTGCGTGCCGTTGGTGCAGCCGCCGCCGCCGAACGGATTGATCGTCGCGGCGAGGAAGGTCGCACCGGTGTTGGTGATGTTCGGGTCGCGGGTGACGACGACGCCGCTCGCGGCAGAGCCCGGGCGACGGCAGGTCGGCGACTCATAGTTCCAGTAGACCACCATCGAAGCCGCGCTCGCGGCCGTCACGCCGCAGTGCGTCGCCGTCATGAACAGCATGCGGCGGTCGTTGGCCGTGTTGTTCACGAGGGAGCCCGTGCATGCGTCCACGCCGCTGCGCGAGTAGGCGCCGACCGAGCGGCGCGGCAGGTTCCAGGGATCGCCCTCGCTGAGGCAGGTCACGTCGGTGTTGCACGAGCCCGAGCGGATGCCCCCTTCGGTCTTGCAGGCCTTGCCTTCGCCGTTGGTCTCGAGATCGGGCTGCGCATAGCCTTTCACGGCCGTGCCGAAGCCGCGGTAGCCCTGGTTGATCTTGGTCAGTTCGAGCAGGACCTGGCCCTTGCGGACGGTCGGCACCTCGAGCTCGACGACCACGTCGGCGCGATCGATGATCGGCGTCCACAGCTGCTCGGCATCGTTGTTGTGGAACGACGTGTACGGGCCCGCCGAGACGCTGCGGTCGGCCGCGTAGATGAACAGGCGGGCATCATCGGGCAGGCGGAAGCGCGTGAAGCCGAAGTTGAACGATGCGGTCTCCTTGCCGGTGACGCGCAGGCGCCAGAGGCTCGTCGCGCCACGTTCCTCCCAGGTGCCGCCCGAGAGCGGCGTGATGGCGACGTCGTTGGCGACCGCGAACCGCGGCGGCTTGCCGGCGGCTTCGTTGAAGAGGTCTTCCTCGGCCAGCGTGACGAGGTCGAGTGCCTCGTAGCTGCGTGTCGCGACCGCATCGAGCGAGGCAGCGGCCTCGTTCCACGTCAACGGTCGAGGTTGGTCGGCCGCGGATGCGGCCACACCGGTCAAGGCGAGCGCGAGTGCGCCGGCCAGCGTGAGAGCTCTCATGATCATCACACCCCAAGTCTGTGTATGGATCGGAACCGCCCCTGTGCGGTCGACGCTACCACAGACTTCCGGCATGAACGGCGGTCGCGCGTCGCGCTTTGCACGCGACGCGCACCGTTCGCCGGCGTACGTGCCCGATCGCAGGGCACGTACGCGCGAGGTCAGATCGAGTAGTACATCTGGTACTCGAGCGGATGCGTCGAGGCGCGGAACTTCGTCACCTCCTGCATCTTGAGGTCGATGTAACCGTCGATGAAGTCGTCCGAGAACACGCCGCCCGCGGTCAGGAACGCACGGTCCGCGTCGAGTGCGGCGAGCGCCTGGTCGAGCGAATGGCAGACGGTCGGGATGTTCTTCTCCTCCTCGGGCGGCAGGTCGTAGAGGTCCTTGTCCGACGGTGCGCCGGGATCGATCTTGTTGAGGATGCCGTCGAGACCGGCCATGAGCAGTGCCGCGAACGTGAGATAGCCGCTGTTGACCGGATCGGGGAAGCGGATCTCGATGCGGCGTCCCTTCGGGCTGTGCACGAACGGGATGCGGCAGCTCGCCGAGCGGTTGCGCGCCGAGTAGGCCAGCATGACCGGTGCCTCGAAGCCCGGCACGAGGCGCTTGTAGCTGTTGGTCGTCGAATTCGCGAACGCGTTGATCGCGCGTGCATGCTTGAAGATGCCGCCGATGTACCAGAGCGCGGTCTGCGAAAGACCGCCGTAGAGGTCGCCCGCGAAAAGGTTGGTGCCGCCCTTCGACAGCGACTGGTGCACGTGCATGCCGGAGCCGTTGTCGCCGACCAGCGGCTTGGGCATGAAGCTCACGGTCTTGCCGTACTGGTGCGCGACGTTGCGCACGACGTACTTCATCGTGATGAGTTCGTCGGCCTTCTTCACGAGCGTGTTGAAGCGCGTGCCGATCTCGCACTGGCCGGCCGTGGCGACCTCGTGGTGGTGCACCTCGACGACCTGGCCGAGCTGCTCGAGCACCTTGCACATCTCGCCGCGCAGGTCCTGGAACGAATCGACCGGCGGGACCGGGAAGTAGCCGCCCTTGATGCCCGGGCGATGGCCGCTGTTGCCGCCCTCGATGCGGTCGCGCGACGACCACGCGGCTTCCTCGGAGTTGACCTCGAAGAACACCTTGCCCATGTCGTTCTGCCAGCGCACCGAGTCGAACACGAAGAACTCGGGCTCCGGACCGAAGAACGCCGTGTCGGCGATGCCGGTCGACTTCAGGAATGCCTCGGCGCGGCGCGCGACCGAGCGCGGGTCGCGCGAGTAGGCCTGCATCGTGTGCGGCTCGAGCACGTCGCAGGTGATGACCAGCGTCGGGTCCGCCATGAACGGATCGATGATCGCGGTCGACGGATCCGGCATGAGCACCATGTCGGACTCGTTGATGCCCTTCCAGCCCGCGATCGAGGAGCCGTCGAACATCTTGCCGTCCTCGAAGAACGCGTCGTCGACCGAATGCGCGGGGAACGTCACGTGATGCTGCTTGCCGAGCATGTCGGTGAAGCGCAGGTCGACGAAGGTGATGTCGTTGTCCTTGATGAGCTGGAGCACGTTCGAAGCGGACATGGTGGATCCTCAGGAAGTAAAGACGCCGCGCGCGACGGCGCCGGGCGCGGCGGGGGCGCGATTGTCGCACCGAAGGGTGGCGAAACCATGTCGCAGTGCATGAAGACAGCGCATCTGGCCTATGCTTGCGGATCGCCCCGCCGGACCGCCGTTCGTGCCCGACCTGATCAACGTCATCCTCCTCGGCATCATCGAGGGCCTCACCGAATTCCTGCCGATCTCGAGCACCGGTCATTTGCTGATCGCCCAGCACTGGCTCGGCGAGCGCTCCGACACCTTCACGATCGTGATCCAGGCCGGCGCGATCCTCGCGGTGACGCTGGTCTACTGGCGGCGCCTGTGGGAACTGGCGACGAACTGGCGCGAGCCGCGCAACCGCGATTACCTGGCCAAGCTCGGTGTCGCGTTCGGCATCACCGCGGTGCTCGGTTTCGCGGTCACGCGACTCGGTTTCGAGCTGCCCGATGCGGTCGTGCCGATCGCGGTCGCGCTGATCCTCGGCGGCTTCTGGATCCTCGCCGCCGAACGCATCACGCGCTCGCGGCCGGCCAGTGACGTGATCACGTGGAAGGTCGCGATCCTCGTCGGCCTCGCGCAGATCGTCGCGGCGATCTTCCCGGGAACGTCGCGCTCGGCCGCGACGATCTTCACGGCGATGCTCGCGGGCGCCAACAACCGCCCGGCCGCGACCGAGTTCGCGTTCCTCGTCGGCATCCCGACCATGTACGCGGCCAGCGGCTACCAGATCCTCAAGCAGCTGCTCGGCGGCCACACGCAGGAGGACTGGGTCGGCCTCGGCGTCGCCTTCGTCGCCGCGACGATCACCGGCTTCATCGCCGTGCGCTGGCTGCTCGGCTACATCAAGGGCCACAGTTACGCGCCGTTCGCGATCTACCGCATCGTGTTCGGCGTGATCCTGCTCGTGGCGGTGCCGTGGTGAAGCGGTCGGTCGGCCTGCGATCGATTGCCGTCACCGCGAGGTACGACGTGCAGGGCCACGTCACCGCTCGATATCGTCATGCCTCAGGTTCGTGTGCGTGACCGGCTGCAGCGGATGACCCGTTCGCCGGCATCCTTTTCTTCTTTTTCGGCATGCATAGGGCGGGCATGGACCCCGATTCGGTGAAGGTGGACATCGTTCGCGCCTTGTCCGCCTTGATGGCGTCCGAGCCGCGGCATCGCAGCGAGCTGGATGCGTGGATCCGCAACGCCTCGCAGGCAAGGGCGTTGATGGAGCAGGACGACGGCACCCTCATGGTCCCTCACGTCGTGTGGCACTACATCGATGACGCCGACATTCGGCTGAAGGACCGGCACTATGCCGAAGCCCAGCTCCAGGGGCTCGTGGATGCCCTCGAGGCCTGGACAGGGACATCGTTGACCGGTGTGATTCCACCTGTCGCCGTGAGAACGGGCGTTCGCTGAGAGGCAAGCCCTACGTCGACGGCGCGGCACGCAGTCCGCTGCCTGCTTCTGCGGTCGCGCTCAGCGCGCGTGCGCGGGATCCACGAGCGGGTCGGCGAGTCGCGCCTCGGCGTTGAAGTCGGCGATCGCGACCACGAGCGACGTGCAGGCCTCGACTTCGACCTCGGTGAGGTACGGGTTCCACGAGTCCATCAGGATCACGACGCGCGTGCGCTCGCTGCGGTTCCAGGCCTCGTGCAGGAACGTGTCGTCGAACGTGAAACAGCGGCCCTGTACCCATTCGCGGTCTTCGCCGCCGACGCGCAGGGCGCCGTCGCCGGGCACGATCAGCGGGAAGTGGGTCACGACGCGCGTATTGGTCACGCCGCGATGCGCGCGGATGTGCGAGCCGGCGGTGAGCTTGGAGTACAGGCACTCGGGCGCATGGCCGGCGAGTCGCACGATCGGTGCGGCATCGAGCGTGGCCGCGGTAACCGGGCAGCGCCGGCAGTTGTCCTCGAAGCGCTCGCCGTGGCGATAGAAGAAGTACGCGTCCCAACGCGGTTCGCCACGCGTACCGGTCAGCGCATCGGAGGTCGACTTGCCGGGATTGACCTTGAGGAACGACTGGAAGGCCGCGGCATCGTCGATGACCGCGTCGAGCTCGGCGCGGATCGCGTCGTAGCGATCCTCGAACAGCGCATACCAGGGGAACAGGTCGCGATCGAACCACGCGGTCGTCGGCAGGTCCGGCACGTAGAGGAACGACGGTTTCTGGCGTGGATCGGGATACGCGGCAGGCAGGTCGCCGAGGTAGATCGCGAGCGCCTTCTCGACGCGTGCGAGCGCATCACGGCCGTGACGTTCGCGCAGCGGTGCGATCGAGGCGTCGAACAGCGCGGCGCGGCCGTTGTCGATCACGTCCATCGCATGGCGCACGGGGGCGAGCAGCGCGGGCGCGGTCGTCGCTTCATTCAGCCAGCGACCCTGCCGTTGCGCCGTCGTGACCGCGCCGTAGTACGCCGCGAGCGCGTCGCGATGGCGGCCGAGGGCCTCGAGCTGGAGACCGGCCTGCAGGCGTGCGATGAAGAATTCCGGGTCGAGCCTGACCGCTTCGCGGAACGACGCGAGCGCTTCCTCGCCGCGTCCGGCCGCGCGCATCGCGAGGCCAAGGTTGCGCTGTGTCGTGGCATCGAGAGGAAGCGCGTCGCGCGCCCGCGTGAGCCGCTCGAGCGCGTCGTCGACACGGCCCGAGGCGAGTGCGCGCAGGCCGAGGTGGGACAGGGCTTCGGCCTGGGCCGGTTCGGCATCGAGCACGCGTGCGTAGAGCAGGTCCGCCTCGCCGATGCGGCCCTGTTCGGCGCATCGGCGCGCCTCGGCGAGCGTGGCTTCGAGCGGCGCGCCGGCATGCATCGGGACGATCAGCCGGCGACGGCGGGGTTCAGCGTGTAGGTGCCCACGTGCTCCGCCTCGGCGAGGACGTGGCCGTGCATCGCGTCGCGCAGCGCCGTCACGTCGAAGCCCTCGGCAAGTCCGAGCGACGCGATGTCGAGCGCGTACACTCGGAAGTGGTAGTGATGCAGGAGTTCGTCGTTCCACGGCGGACACGGGCCGTCGTAGCCGCGGTACTCGCCGCCCATGTCGGCGTCGCCCGCGAACCAGCCCGTGTAGTCGTTGCGACCCTGCACGGCTCCCGCAGGTCCCGGAGGGGACGTGCGGCCGCGCGCGACGACGCCGTCGGCGCTGCTGCCTTCGGCGATCGACGTGACCGACGGTGCGATGTCGGCGACGAGCCAGTGCACGAACTCGGTGCGCGGCAGCGACGCGGGAACCGTGCGGCCTTGCTGGTTCACGTCGTCACCGACGGTCGGCACGTCCGGATCGATGCAGGTCACGACGAACGAGCGCGTGCCTTCGGGCGCGTCGCGCCAGGCGAGGTGCGGGTTGCGGTTCGCCGAGAGTACGCAGGGTTCGCCGGCGTCGCCGCGGCGACCGAACGCGAACGTCGACGGGATCGGCTGGCCGTCCGCGAAGCTGTCACTGTGCAGGTGCATGCGGTGTTCCTCGTGTCGGCGTCAGACGAGCGGCGTCGCGGCCTGGCCGGTGACGCGCGCGAACGCGGCGGCCAGCGTGTCCGCGTAACGCTCGCAGTGGCCGTCGTCGAAGCGGGCCGGCAGCCCGCCGATGGCGTGGGTGACGCGCGCACTGCGCGTGCCGGGCGTCAGCGCGTCGACACCGACGAAGCGCGCGAGCTCCGCGCCGGCACCGGCGGGATCGGCGAGCACCTTCTCGGCATTCACGACGAGATGGGGCAGGCCGCCGTGCTCGACGACGAAGCGTGCGTGCTGGTGGGCGCGCTCGAGCCACTCGACGCTGCGGTCGATGTCGCCGAACGCGGTCAGCGGCAGCCAGCCGAAGGCCATCCAGTTGAGCAGTGCGTCGCGCGGGTCGTTGTCGACGACGATGACGCGCGTGCCCGGCAGGAAGCGGCGCGCGAACACGAGGAAGCGGGCATCCCAGCGCGGGATCCAGTCGACCAGCGGCTTGTCGAGGTCGACGCCGGCAGCGCGCAGCGGCGCGAGGTACTCCTCGCGCAGCGCCTCGATGCCGGCATCGTGCATCTCGCTGTGGGTGTGGTCGAACGCGCGCACGTCGAAACCGTCGTTGCGCACGCCCGCGACGCGGTCGCTGAGCACGCTCAGGCTGCCGTGGTCCTCGAGCAGCGCGGCGATGCGTTCGACGCCGCTGCCCGGTGTGCCGATGAGCAGGATCGGTGCGTGCTTCCACGGTGCGCCTTCGGCATCGGCGAGGACACGGTCGTACTCGACCGGCAGCGTCTCGAGCGTCGGCAGCGCCATCGGCATGCCCTGCTGCGCCCCCGCGAAATGGCGCACCGCCTCTTCGTACTGGCCGAGCGCGTCGAAGATGCGGCCCTGGTAGTGGAGGCCACGGCGCGCCTGCGATTCGTTCACGGGCTTGCCCGAGAAACCATCGAGCAGGGCCTGGGCCGCGGTCGCGTCGCCGTCGCGGAGATGCGCGCGCACGAGGATGAAGGCGGCGTCGATGTCGTCGGGGCGCTTCTCGAGCGCTTCACCGGCGAGCGTGCGCGCCGCGTCGAAGTCGCCGCAGAGCTCGCGCAACTGGGCGAGCTGGCTCGCGATCACGGGGTTGTCCGGATGGCGGTCGCGCAGGACCTGCCAGTCGGAGGCCGCATCCTTCTCGCGTCCCATGCCGGCCAGCAGTGCGGCGCGCTCGGTGCGCCAGCGTTCTTCCTGCTGCGGCTGCGAGGCGATGCGCTCGTCGAGCAGCTGCAGCGCCTCGTCGCGGCGGCCGAGACGGCCGAGGCACCACGTCAGCGCCTGCAGGCCGGCCTCGTGGTCGGGGCGTCGCTCGAGCGCGGCGCGGTACTGCTCCACCGCGTCCTCGAGCTTGCCCTGGGCGCGGAACGCATCACCGAGGCCCAGCAGGCCGGCCAGTTCGAAGCCACGCGCGTTGAGCAGTGCGCGCATGTGGGGCTCGGCTTCGGCGGCACGGTTGGCGTTGATGAACAGCTGGCCGAGCGCATTGCTCGCGTGCGGCATGCCGGGGCGCAGGCGCAGCGCGGTCTGGAACGATTGTTCCGCGAACGCGAGCATGCCGCGCTTGCTGAAGCCGCGGCCGAGCGAGAACGCGACGGCGGGGTCGTTCGGGGCGAGATCGGCCGCGCGCGTGAGGTGCTTCATCGCGGTGTCGACGTCGTCGGCGTCGAGCGCGAGCATGCCGAGGCCGGTCAGGGCCTGCGGGTCCTCGGTCGCGCGCAGCGCGGTGCGGAAATGCTGCTCGGCGAGCTTCGGCTCGCTCGTCAGCAGGGCGAGGTGGCCCAGCGAGGAATGCGCGCCGGCGATGTTCGGATCGAGCGTGAGCACGCGCTCGTAGGCTTCGCGCGCCAGGCGGTAGTCGCCCGATTCGGAGTGGATCGCACCGAGCATGAGCAGCAGGCCCGGCTGTTCCGGCGCGAGCTGGTGCGCGCGCGTGATGAGGCTGGCGCTCTCGACGAGGTCGCCGCGGTCACGGCGCACGATGCCGAGCAGGCGCAGCACCTCGCCGTCGAGCGGGTTGTCGGCGAGCAGGGCGCGGTAACCGGTCTCGGCTTCGTCGAGGCGCCCCTGGCGGTGCAGTTCCAGCGTTTCTTTCAGCATGTCCGTCATCGTGTGGAGGCGCGGGGCGGCCGCGCGGGAAACGCCCATTATGCCGCAGCCCGGCGTGCTAGGCTCTGGCCCCTTTTCGAGCGGCGCGACCGGCAACACATGGGTGCGAATCAGGATCTCGCAACGCTGCTGCGCGCACGTACCCCGCTGCTCGTGGTCGAATCGGCCGAGGAAGGCCGCGTCGTCGAGGCGTTCCGGCACGCCATCTCGCAGGTGCTGCGCCCGCTCTACACCTGGAGCATCACCGACGGCCTCGTGCGCCTGGACATGGACGACGAGGAAAGCCGGGGGCTTCCCGACGCGAGCCTGACCCTCGGCGCGATCAAGCAGTTTCCCGAAGCGGGCGTGTTCCTGCTGCTCGATTTCCAGCCCTACCTGCGCTATCCGATGACGTTGCGCCTCATGCGCGAGATCGTGCAGCGCCAGGGCACCGCCGCACACACGCTGGTGCTGGTCGGCGCGCGTTTCGAGATGCCCGACGACCTCGTCGCCTACATGACGCGCTTCGAGCTGGCCCTGCCGGATGCGCAGGCGCTCGCGCAGATCGTGCGCGAAGAGGCGTTCCAGTACTCGCGCGAGCACGGCGGCCGCCGTGTCGAGGTCGATGCCGAGGCGGCGCGCGCGATCGTGCGCAACCTCGCCGGCCTCACCGACGCCGACGCGCGCCGCATCGTTCGCAAGCTCATCTACGACGACGGCGCGCTGACCGCCGACGACGTGCCGCGCCTGGCCGAGGCCAAGTTCCGCCTGCTCGATCGCGACAGCCTGCTGCACTTCGAATACGAGACCGCGCGCTTCGCCGACGTGGCCGGCCTCGCGCGCCTCAAGCGCTGGGTGCAGCAGCGCGAGCCCGCGTTCCTCGGCAAGCGCATGCCGGTCAAGCTCGATCCGCCCAAGGGCATGCTGCTGCTCGGCGTGCAGGGCTGCGGCAAGAGCCTCGCCGCGAAGGCGGTGGCCGGCGGTTTCGGCGTGCCGCTGCTGCGCCTGGACATCGGCACGCTCTACAACAAGTACCACGGCGAGACCGAGCGCAACCTGCGCGCCGCGCTCAAGAGCGCCGAACTGCTCGCGCCGTGCGTGCTGTGGCTGGACGAGATCGAGAAGGCGCTCGCCGCCGAGAGCAACGACGACGGCGTGTCGCGTCGCGTGCTCGGCTACCTGCTCACGTGGATGGCCGAGCGCAAGGCACCGGTGTTCCTCGTCGCGACCGCGAACGACGTGCAGGCGCTGCCGCCCGAACTGCTGCGCAAGGGCCGCTTCGACGAGATCTTCTTCGTCGACCTGCCCGACGCGACCACGCGCGCGGAGGTACTGCGCATCCACCTCGCGCGCCGCGGCCTCGATGCCGACGCGTTCGACCGCGCCGCGCTCGCCGAGGTCTCCGAAGGCTTCTCGGGCGCCGAACTCGAGCAGCTCGTGGTCGCTGCGCTGTACGCCGCGGCCGCCGAGGGCAAGCCGCTCGAGACCCGCCACCTCGACGAGGAGGCGCGGGCCACGCGCCCGCTGTCGGTGATCATGGCCGATCGTGTCGAGGCGCTGCGCGCCTGGGCGCGCGAGAGGACGGTGCCGGCGGATTGAGGGTGTAGCGGTCTGCAGCCGGAAGAGGCCTGCTCGGATTCGAGGGAGCGAAGATGATCCGGAGTGCGTTGTTCATCGCGTTGTCGATCGCGGCATCGTCGTCATGGGCGTGCACGAGGACCGGGCCGCCGGATCAAGCGAAGCTCGCGGACTACAGCGTGCTCGTCGTCGAGGTGACCGGCATTCACCTGACCGCCTACGAGGCGTACAGGCTCGCCGGGCGAGGTGACGAGTCGCGCGGGAAGCCCTCCTCCATCTTTGCGCACTACGGAGGGATCGCGGGATGGACGGCCGAGTTCACGGTCGACGTGCTGGTCGATCGCGTCGTGTCGGGAGCGAGCGAACCGGCGAGGACATTGACGCTATCCGACTGCGCGCTGCCCATCCCCACCCTCAAGGAGAAGGGCATCGCCGTCGTGCCGCGCGAAGGCGTCGAGGCGAGGACGAGGGTCGTATGGGCCAGCGAAGGCGAGCGTTATGCGTCGTGGGCACGCCAGCTCGGTGTGTCCGAAACGGGCTCGGGGGAATGACGGGAACGTCTCGCCGGTGCGCGCGGCCTGATCAGCCCACGTGCCGCTGCACGCGCTCGGCGATGTAGTCCTCGGTCCAGCTGCGCAGCGAGAAGTCGCGGATGAAGCCGCAGTGGCCGCCGCCGGGGGCGATGTCGAGTTCGACGTGCGCGGGCAGCACGAGTTCGCGGAAGTTCGCGACCGGGATGATCGGATCGTCGGTCGAGGTCAGGATGCTGGTCGGCACCGCGAGCGTCGACAGCCGGTCGCCGGCGATCGAGTAGCCGTCGAGGTAGTTCTCGAGCGTGCCGAAATCGGTGTGGCGCTCGACCATGATGCGCGTGAGTTCGCGCATGTTCGTGCGCAGGTCGGCGTCGTCGAACAGGCGCTTGTCGGGGAACGCGCGCTGCTTGAGCGCGAGCGACTGGCGCCATTTGCGCATGAAGTAGCTGTGGTAGAACCACGGCGCGCCTTCGATCGCGACGAGGATGTCGCGCGGGCTGATCGCGGGACAGACCGCCACGGCATGGCGCAGCGCGATGCCGGCGGCCGGGGCGCGCAGCGCGACGCGCAGCGCGAAGTTGCCGCCGAGCGAGAAACCGGCGATGCCGAGCGGCAGGTCCGGGAACATGCGCGACACCGCGCCGACCGCGCCGACGACTTCGTCGATGCGGCAGGAGTGGAACAGGTCCGGATTGAGGTGGTGCGTGTCGCCGTGGTCGCGGAAGTTGAGCCGGAACACGTCGAAGCCTTCGGCGAGCAGGCGCGAGCCCGTGTGCAGCAGGTAGCTCGAATGAACGCTGCCTTCCCAGCCGTGCAGCAGCACCACGAGGCCGCGCGGCCGTGCGAGTGCCTGCTGCGGCGTGTGGTAGCCGAGCAGGCGTACACCGTCGCCGCAGTCGAGCACGTGCTCGGTCGCGCGTCGCTCGAGCGCGGCGCGCCGGCGTGCGAACAGGATCCGGCGGATGCCACTCGAGGCGAGCACCGACTGCACGTGCGCGTTGCGCAGCAGGCGCGGCGCGCGGTAGTCGGCCGCGTTCACGCGTCGTCGGCCGCGGCCGTGGCGGCGCCGCGGCGCAGGTCGCCGTAGCCGAGTGCGCCGATGATGCGCGCACGGCTTTCCTCGGCCATGCGGCGGCGCGCGTCGGGCGTGGATTCGACGGGCTCGAGGAAGTGCACCTCGGCATCCATCGACGGCGCACCGAGCAGGCGCAGGAAGTTTGCGGCGAAGCTTTCCTTCGCGCCGAACGGCACGTCGAGGTCCTGGCGTCCGTTGCGGCCGTAGAGCAGCGCGACCGGCTGCACGGGCACCTCGGCGTCGAGCGCGGCCTGGAAGATGCGCGCGTGGAACGTGCGGATCTGGTCGCCGCGACCGGTGCCGCCCTCGGGAAAGATCCCGACCGGCTCGCCTGCGCGAAGCTTGTCGACGACCCGCGCGCTGACCGCCGCCATCGAGTGCGTGCTGCCGCGCTGGTGGTAGATCGTGCCGGCGCGCGTGGCGAGCCAGCCGACCAGCGGCCAGCGGGCAATCTCGCTCTTGGCCACGAAGCAGATCGCGCGCTGGCTGTGCATGAGCTCGATGTCGAGCCACGAGATGTGGTTGGCCACGTACATGACCGCACCGGGCAACGGCGTACCGAAGCGGCGGATGCGGAA
Source organism: Lysobacteraceae bacterium PS02065 (assembly GCA_029959555.1). Taxonomy (GTDB): domain Bacteria; phylum Pseudomonadota; class Gammaproteobacteria; order Xanthomonadales; family Rhodanobacteraceae; genus Dokdonella. Next base: position 17,837 of record JASCPI010000029.1, read on the forward strand.
GCCGAACAGGCGCACGAGCGTGCCCGACCACCAGCTGATCATGAACTGGTCGAAGCGGCGCCGGCCGACCGGGATGCGCGCGAACCACGGGTTCAGCGCCAGCACCGCGAGCGGCAGCGACAGCGCGATGTGCAGCGCGAGCAGCGGTCCGCGCACGAGGTAGCGCAGCGGCCGCATGAAGTCGCGCCGCGGCCTGGCGGACGGGAGGTCGGTGGACGGGGTCATCGTCGTGAATGGTAACGGATGCGTCATGATCTTCGCTGATCGGAATGGAGCGTTCGCACGGTTCGGAAGGGCGGCCAATCGCGTATTTTTGGTGCAGGCCGTCGATTCAGCCGCGACGCGCGACGATGGCTGGCCCGATCCCCTGCACCAAGGACTCCCGATGATGTTGCGCGACCGCCTCAAGCCGATCCTCACGACCTGGCTGACGGGCTTCCTCGCGGTGCTGCCGCTCGCGATCACGCTGATCCTGGTCGGCTGGGTGGTGACGATGCTCAACAGCGTGCTCGGTCCGAACAGCCTGTTCGGCCGCACGTTCTCGGCCTTCAGCCAGTACCTGCTCGGCAGCCAGCTGCTCGCGTGGCTGCTCGGCACGCTGCTCGTGATCGGCCTGATCTACCTGCTCGGCCTGGCCGTGCGCTCGCAGCTCAAGAAGCCGTTCGCGGGCGTGATCGACCACACGCTGCGGCGCATTCCGCTGGTACGCAGTGTCTACGCGCTGGCCGAGCGCTTCGTCGCGGTGATCGGCGACCGCAAGGCCGCCGACATCGGCGCGATGAGCCCGGTGTGGTGTTTCTTCGGCGGCGAGGGCGTCGCCGTGCTCGGCCTGCTGCCGAACCCCGCGCCGATCGAGATCGACGGGCGTCGCTACCTGACCGTGCTCGTGCCGACCGCGCCGGTGCCGGTCGGCGGCGGACTGCTCTACGTGCCCGAGGCCTGGGTCAAGCCGGCCGGTTTCGGCATCGACGCGTTCACGAGCATGTACCTGTCGATGGGCATCACGCAGCCGCCGCTGCCGCCCGAGGTCGTGCAGGAGCCGCAGCGTGCCGACCTGACCAGCTGATCGCCGGTCTCAGCCCGCGAGTGAGGCGAGCGCGTCGTCGAGGTCGTTGCAGTGCTGTTCCCACCAGCGCGCCTCGCCGACGTGCGCGAACGCGAGCGGGAACGCGGGATCGTGCCAGCGCGACGCGACCCAGCCGGCCCAGTGCACCTGGCGCATGATGCGCAGCGGCTCGACGAGGGCGAGTTCGGCCGGATCGGGTTCGCGGAACTCGGCGTAGCCCTCGAGCAGCGCGTCGAGTGCGGCGCGCGACGGCGCGAGCATCCACAGGTCCTGCACGGCCGGGCCCATGCGGGCGTCGTCGAGGTCCACGAAGTGAGGGCCCGTGTCGGTCCACAGCACGTTGCCGAGGTGGCAGTCGCCGTGCAGGCGCAACGTGCGCACGGTTCCGACCGCCTCGAGGCGCGCATCGAGCGCGTCGGCGAGGTCGTCGACGAGGCCGGCGTAGCGATCCTCGACGTGCGGGGGCAGCAGGTCCGACGCGAGCACCGCGTCGGAGGCGTCGAGCACGAAGGTGTCGACGTCGATCGCGCCGCGCGCCTCGAAACGCGAGCGCGCGCCGATCGCGTGGATGCGCGCGATGAGGCGCCCCATCCAGGCGAGATGGTCGACCGATTCGAGTTCCGGCGCGCGTCCTCCGCGGCGCGGATAGAGCGTGTAGCGGAAACCTTCGTGCGCGAGCAGCGTCGCGCCGTCGACCGCGATCGGCGCGACTACCGGCAGTTCGGCCGCGGCGAGTTCGGCCGCGAACGCGTGCTCTTCGGCGATCGCGGCGTCGCTCCAGCGTGCGGGGCGATAGAACTTCGCGACCAGCGGCGCGCCGTCGTCGAGGCCGACCTGGTAGACGCGGTTCTCGTAGCTGCCGAGCGCGAGCAGGCGGCCGTCGGGCACGAAGCCGGCCTCGGCAACGGCGTCGAGGACGACATCGGGCGAGAGGCGCGCGTACGGTGCGGCGTGGTCGGTCGGTCGGGACATCGGCGGAAGCGGTTCGGGAGCGGCAGGATACGCGTGCCGGCAGGCTCGCGCAGCGCGCCGCAAATCGGCCAGAATGCCGACACGCGGATCGAGGGGTTCCGCTTCCGGACGATGCAGTGACCATCGACAACCTGTGGGTGATCGTCTGCGCGTTCCTCGTCGTCGTGATGCAGGCCGGGTTTACCTGCCTCGAAAGCGGCATGGTGCGCGCAAAGAACAGCATCAACGTCGCGCTCAAGAACCTGATCGATTTCTGCATCTCGGTCTGCCTGTTCGCGCTGTTCGGCTTCGGCCTGATGTTCGGCGCCAGCGCCGCAGGGCTCTTCGGTACCGACGGATTCGTGATCGACGACACGTTGTCGCCCGAGCGCATGGCGTTCTTCTTCTTCCAGGCCGCATTCTGCGGAACCGCCACCACGATCGTGTCGGGCGCGGTGGCCGAGCGCATGCGCTTCGCGGGCTACGCACTGACGGCGATGGTGCTCTCCGGCCTGATCTACCCGATCACCGGGCACTGGGCGTGGGCCACGGAGTCCACCGGCGCGGCGGCCGGCTGGCTGGCGAGTGCCGGCTTCCACGACTTCGCCGGTTCGACCGTCGTGCACTCGGTCGGCGGCTGGGTTTCGCTGGCGGCCATCCTCGTCATCGGTCCGCGCCTCGGCCGCTTCGGCAAGCGCGCACGTCGGATCGAGGGGCACAACCTCGCGCTGTCGACGCTAGGCGTGTTCCTGCTCTGGTTCGGCTGGTTCGGATTCAACGGCGGCAGCACGCTGGCCTTGTCGGACAAGGTGCCCGTGATCATCGTCAACACGGCGCTGGCCGGCGGTGCCGGCGGCATCCTCGGCACACTGCTGACCTGGATGCTCGAGGGGCGGCCCGCGGCCGGTGAAGTCATGAATGGCGTCCTCGCCGGCCTGGTCGCGGTCACCGCCAACTGCGATGTCGTCTCGCCGCTGTCGGCGCTGGTCATCGGCGCGATCGGCGGGGCCATCGCGGTGTTCGGAACGCGGCTGCTCGAGCGGTGGCGTGTCGACGATGCGATCGGCGCGGTGCCGGTCCACCTGTTCGCCGGCATCTGGGGCACGCTCGCGGTCGCGCTGTTCGCCGATGCCTCCATGCTGGAGCTTTCGCGCGGCGAGCAGTTCCTCGTCCAGCTGCAGGGCGTGCTCGCGATCGGCGCCTATGCGTTTCTCGGCAGCTTCGTGCTGCTGCGGCTGATCGGCCTGGTGGTGCCGCTTCGCGTGCGTCAGCGTGACGAGCGCATCGGCCTGAACGTCGCCGAGCACGGCGCCACCACGTCCCTGCTCGACCTGGTCAGCCAGATGGACGTGCAGGCCCACAGCGGCGATTTCTCGCGTCCCGTTCGCGTGGACGATGAGACGGAGGCTAGTCAGGTGGCCGCCTTCTACAACGCCGTGCTCGAGAAATTCAACCTCGAGACCGATCGCCGCAAGATGGCCATGCACCGGCTTTCGGAGCTCGCGAACGTCGACGTCCTGACTGGCCTCGCCAATCGGCGCCTGTTCCTCGAGAGCGTGCGTCGTGCACTATTGCGCGCCGGCGAGGATGGCAGGCGAGGTGCCGTGCTCTACCTCGACCTGGACGGATTCAAGCCGGTCAACGACCGTCTCGGGCACGAGGCCGGCGACCGCGTGCTGCGCGAGGTCGCGCGCCGGCTCAGTGCGAGCCTCGGCGAGGACGATCTCGCCGGCCGCCTCGGCGGCGACGAATTCGCCGTGCTGATCGACGGTCGCGGCGACGACGTCGCGGAGCATGCGGAGGCCACCGCGATGCGCATCCTCACGCGTGTCAACGAATCCATGACCGACGGTGGACATGTCCTGCGGGTCGGCACGTCGATCGGCATCGCGCTGTTCGGCGGGCCTGCGCACGAGTCGGTGAAGTCGGTGATGCGCAAGGCCGATCTCGCGATGTACGAGGCCAAGCTCGCCGGCAAGGGCACGTGGCGTGCCTATTGCGAGGACGTCGGCGACGCGATCGGCTGAGCGCCGCTCAGCTGCGGCGCGGCACCACGGCCATGGTCAGGCGCGAGATGCAGACCAGCCGACCGCCTTCGTCCTCGATGCGGATCTCCCACACCTGTGTCGTGCGGCCCAGATGCAGCATGCGCGCGGTGCCGGTGACCTCGCCGGCGGTGACCGCGCGAACGTGGTTGGCGTTGATGTCGAGGCCGACGGCCATCTCGGCGCGTGTGTCGAGCGTGAGGTTCGCGGCGAGGCTGCCGAGCGACTCGGCGAGCGCGACCGAGGCGCCGCCGTGCAGCAGGCCGAACGGCTGGTGCGTGCGTGCGTCGACCGGCATCGTGCCGCGCACGAAGTCGTCGCCGACCTCGGTCACGCGCATGCCGAGGTGCTCGACGAGGGTGTTCGCATTCCAGGCATTGATGCGTTCGAGATCGATCGCCTGCTTCCAGATCGCCATGCCGCCCACCGTCGTGTCAGAAGGGCGGCGACTATAGCGCGGGCGTCGACAAATCCCGCCCGAGGCTTGATGCTGTCGGCCGCGACCCCACGATCGCCCTCCATGGCCGTCCTCCACACCGTGACCTTGCAGGCTTCCGGCAAGCGCTTCGAGGCGCGGGCCGACGAGTCGATCCTGCAGGCCGCGCAACGCGCCGGCCTCGCGCTGCCGTACTCGTGCCGCGCCGGTGTCTGCGGCAGCTGCAAGGCCACGCTCGTCGAAGGCACGTGCACGTATCCGGACCAGCCGCCCGCGGCGCTCAACGCGGCCGAGCACGCGCGCCGCCAGGTGCTGCTGTGCCAGGCCCATGCGGCCAGCGACATCGTCATCGCGGCGCGCGAGGTCGCGTCGGTCGCCGACATGCCGTGCCGCACGCTCACGGTGCGCCTGCGCGAGAAGCGCGTGCTCGCCGACGACGTGGCCTGCCTCGTGTTCGATCCGGTCGACGGTGCGCCGCTGCGACGCCTGCCGGGTCAGTACCTCGAAGTGCACCTCGAGGACGGCCGCCGGCGCGCGTTCTCGATCGCCAATGCGCCGGGCGCCGGTGACGGCATCGAGCTGCACGTGCGCCGCGTCGCCGGTGGCGGCTTCACGACATGGATCGTCGACGAGATGCCGATCGGCGACACGCTGCAGATCGAGGCCCCGCTCGGCACCTTCGTGCCGCGCGAGGACAGCGAGCGGCCGATCCTCATGGTCGCGGGCGGCACCGGCTTCGCGCCGGTCAAGGCACTCGCCGAGCACTTCCTGCGCCTCGGGTCGCGCCGGGCGATCACGCTCTACTGGGGCGTGCGTGCCGCAGCCGATCTCTATCTGCGCGCGCTGCCCGAGTCCTGGGCGCGCGACACGGCGGCGTTCTCGTTCGTCCCCGTGGTATCGGATGCGGAACTCGCCGACGGCCTGCGCGTCGGCCTGATCCACGAGGCCGTGCTCGAGGATCACCCCGACCTGTCCGGCGTCGACGTCTACATGAGCGGGCCGCCCGCGCTGATCGAGGCCGGGCGCCGCGGGTTCGTGCAGGCGGGACTTCCCGAGGAGCGGTTGTTCTACGATGCGTTCGACTACGCCCCCGACATCATCGCCGCGGTGCTGCAGGCGCGTGCGGGCATCCACGGGCACTGATCGTACGGGAACCCATGGCGACGACGGCATGTCACAGCGGCTCGACCGAGGCGAGGAAGCCAGCATGATCCGCAGATCCCGAGGTGCCGCCGTCCTCCTGCTGCTGCTCGTGGCCACGGCGAGCCTGCCGGCCGCGGCGGCGCTGCGTTGCGGCAGCCGCCTCGTCGACACCGGCGATGCCGACTTCCGCGTACGCGATCGTTGCGGCGAGCCGTTCTGGACCGAGACCTACCTCGCCACCGACGTGTTCGCGCAGGGCCGCGACGTGCAGCGTCTGCGCGAGGTGCGCTGGGACGTCTGGTACTACAACTTCGGCCCGCGCGCGCTCATGCAGAAGCTCGTGTTCGTCGACGGCGCGCTGCGCTCGATCGAGTCGCTCGGCTACGGCGTCGGCGAGATCGGCGCGAACTGCGATGCGCGCATGGGCTACTCGGGCATGAGCGCGGGTGAAGTCGTCGCGCGTTGCGGCGAGCCGCAGTGGCGGCGCAGCAGCAACGACACCGTCGTGCAGCGGCCGGGGCAGGGCCTCGAGCGCTGGCGTGACGAACGTCGCGAGGCCTGGACCTACGACTTCGGCGACGGCCAGCTGCTGCGCACGCTGCATCTGGTCAACGGGCGCGTCACGGCGGTCGAGCACACCGCCCGCTGACGTCGCGTCATCCGCCGCGCGGCAGCCGCGGCACGCCGTGCGCGTCGCGCTCCTCGACCACGAGAGCCCGCGTATCGACCGCACCCGCGTGGCGCGAGGCCAGCGGCGTGGTCGTGGCGCCGCGTGCGGCGCGTGCCGCGTTGGCGTAGGCGACGATCGCCGCATCACGTTCACCCGCACCGGCGTGGGCATCGCCCAGGGCCTCCCAGGCGAGGGCGCGCCCGTCGATCGCGATCGCGCGCTCGAGGTACTGGATGGCCTTGCCCCACAAGCCCTGCTCGACGCACAGGCGGCCGAGCGTGGTGAGCAGGGCAGGGCTGTTCGGGGCGATCGCGAGCCAGGCCTCGGCGTGGCGCAGGCGCGTCGCCGCTTCGGCCGGGCCGAGTTCGCCGTAAGCGGTCGCGAGCGTCTCGCTCCACTCGCGGCGCTGCGCGGTCTCGATCTCGTCCATCGCCGCCAGCACCTGGCCGAACCCTGCGGCGCGACGCGCGAACGCGGCGACGATCACGGGCTGCTGGCGGCGTGCGCGGCTGGTCGCGTTCCAGGTCGTGTTGAGGCGCGCCTGCGACGGCGCGGCCCCGAGCGCGGCGACGAGCACGCGCGTCTCGATCGCGGCCATCGCGTCGGGGGCGAGCGACTGCGTACGCGCGAACTTCGGCAGCGCGTCGAGCGCGGCATCGGCCTCGCCTTGTGCGAGCGCGGCCTCGATGAAAGCGCGCCAGCCGACCGGCGGCAGCGTGCCGGCCTGGGCCGGCGCACGCAGCAGCGCGAGGGCTTCGGCGGAGCGGTCGCGTTCGAGCAGGAACTTCGCGCGCTGGGCGAGTGCGGCCTGCGGCGCTTCGACGACCGCCTCGTCGAGCACTTGCGTGGCGCGCGCGTCCTCGCCGCGCGCATGCGCGGCGCGTGCCATCGCGAGCAGCGCGGGCCCGCGCAGCGCGGGTTGTTGCGCGGCCTTGCCGAGGTCGCGCTCGGCCTGCGCGTAGCGACCTTCCGCGAAAGCGGCAAGGCCTCCGGCGAGGCGCTCGCGACCGCGACGGCGCTGCGAGCGGCCCCAGGCGCGCATCGGCCAGCGCGCGAGCCGCCAGACCGCACCGAAAAGGCCCCATGCGACGAGCAGCGCGATGATCGCGACGACCACGCTGGTCTCGAGCGACCAGCCGCGCATGCGCACGAGCACGTAGCCCGGATCGTCGGCGATCCACTGCCAGCCGAACGCGGTCGCGGCGGCGACGAGGAGGAGCAGCAGGCACCAGGTCCAGAACCTCATGGCGATGCGTGCGCCACCGGTTCGCGCGACAGCGCGCGGGCGCTGCGCAGGTTGCGCAGCTCGCGCAGCGCGGTGCCGAGTTCGGGCAGCGCCGGCGCGAGTGGCGAGGCGAGCAGGCGATCGAGCGAGGCGCGCGCCTCGCGCACGCTGTCGGCGGCGGGATCGAAAGCCTCGTCGAGGCCGCCACGCGCGCGCTCGAGTGCGCCGCCGAATGCGGCCTCGTCGCGCGCGAACAGCGCGGCCTCGGCGGCGCGCAGGTCGAGCACGACGAGCGTGCGTGCGAGGCCGGTTTCGCGCGGTGCGATCGCGGTGCCCTCGGTATCGCGGCGGATGCGCACGAACGGCGCGATCAGGCGACCGAGGCGCGACGTCGGCTGCAGGGCATCCTCACCGACGGCGAGCGGCCTGGCGGGCCACTGCGGGGCGGCTTCGCGCAGGGTCGCGAGCGCGCCGAGCGTGGCTTGGGTCTGCAGGGGCTGCGCGGCCTCGAGGGCCTGGATCTCGGCGGCGATGGTCTGGCGCACCGACGCGAACAGCGGATCCTCGGCGCCGGCGAGTGCACTGTCGGCAAGGCGATAGGCGGCGATCGCGGCGGCCGGGTCGCGGAACAGGGCCAGGCGTTCGCCTGCGAGCTGCAGCACGTACTCGGCCTCGTTGAGGGCGAGCACGTCGCGGCTGGTCAGGCGCTGCTGGGCCAGGTTGGCCACCGCGTCCTCGAGCGCGCGCGAACGCTCGGTCACGCCGAGCAGCTCCTCGCGCAGGCTGCGGTTCATCGCTTCCGCATCCGAGAGGCGATTGCGCATGGCCTCGACTTCGCGGCGCATCGCGCCGTCCTCGCGCGTGGCTTCGGCGATCGCGGCGGTCACGCGGTCCTCGCGCGCGGTCGCATCGGTGCGCTCGCGTTCGCGGTGCGTCTCCTGCAGCCACGCCCACGCCGCGACGCCCGCGGCGAGCACGAGGATCACGAAAAGCGGGAGCCAGGAGCCGCGGCGGCGACGGGGTGGCGGGGTGGCCGGCGTCGCGGTGTCGTCACGGACGGCCGGTGTGGGCAGCGTCGCTTCGGAGTCGTTGTCCATATCGACATTTTAACGGAAACGGTGTGCTGCGACGCGGCAGTGCAGGTCCGGTCGATCGCGCCGTTCAGCTTCGCGGACGTGGTGCGACGCGCGAGCACGCGGCCTCGATCAGGTCGGCGGGGCGTGCGGACACGGCGATCGTGACGTCCGTGAAGCCGGCCTCGGCGGCGAGCGCCGCGAGGCGTGCGCTGCTGACGACGAGTGCCTCGCCGCGCCAGCGCGCGGCGAGGTCGGCCGGCAGGGCGCGTCCGAGGTGATCCAGCGTCTCGCCACTCGACAGCAGGGTGATCCAGGGACGTGGCGCAGCCGCGAGCGCGGCGTGATGCCGCCGCGTCAGGCGGGCCGGCGCACGCCGGTAGACGTGGATGCGCGACACCGAGGCGCCGCGTGCGCGCAATGCAGGAGCGATCGCATCGCGACCGCCCGGCGCGTCGACGATCGCAATGCGCGCACCGGCGACGTCGGCGAGCTCCGGCAGGGCGAGCAGGCCGTCACCGTCCTGGCGTTCGGGTGGGGAGATCGCGATCGTGCGATGGCGCGCGAGCACGCTCGCGGTACCGCCGCCGACGGCGAGGACCCGCATGGCGGCGTCGCGCGGTGCGAAACCGAGCGCGAAGGCGTGGCGCACCGAAGCCGGGCTCGTGAACACAACGATGTCGCCACCGGAAGCGTCGGCGAGGGCTTCGCGTGCGGCGTCCCGGTTCTCGACGTCGCGCAACACGAGCCCCGGCAGGCGCACGACGAACGCGCCGGCCGCGCGGGCCAGCGCCACGAGCGGGCGTGCTTCGCTGCTCGGGCGCGTCACGATCACGGTGGTGCCGGCGAGCGTGGTGGCGGAAGGGGAAGGGCGGGGCATCAGGCGTTCCGCGAGAGTCGTCGCATCATACGCAGCACCGGCGTTCGGTCCGAAATTGCAAGCGTCACGCGGGCTGACTAGGATGTCGGGACGCCGTGCGCATGCGCGGTGCCGGAAACCTGCATGTCCCCGAGTCGAGCGCGCTCCAGCCTGCACGTCCTCGTCGCGAGTGTCGCGACGTGGCTGCTCGTCTGCGTCGCGGTGGCCTCGGCGCACGGCGGCGGTTTCCCGGGTGGACATCATGCCCACGATGCCCACCACGCCTGGCTGCACGCCCAGTTGCCGGTCGATGCACCCCCCGATGTTCCGGACCAGCGCCTGCGCGAGGACGAGCCCCGTCCGCACGGCAAGCGCCTGCTCGTGCGTGCGGCCATCGCCAAGCTCGCGGTCCGCGCCCCGGCCGATCATGCCGCAGCGCCGTGGCGGCTCGCCGAGCCGGCGCCTGCCGTGGTGCCGGTGTCGCGCACGGCCCCGACGCCACCACGCGTCGTGGTGCGTGGTTTCCGCGATCCACATTCGCGGCGCGCGCTCGGTCGCGCCCCGCCCCTCATGACGCGATCCGCTCCCACGCTGCACGCGTGAGGTCGCGTCCCGTCGCCTGCCGGCGATGGGCCCACGGAAGCTCGCCGGCCTGCGCGACAGGCACCGGTCCGGCCACCGTCATCGTCGCGATCCGCGCGTGTCCCCGTCACGCCGCGCTCCTGCGCGGTCGCCGGAGTCCGTCCATGCGGCACGCTGTCCTCGCCCCGATCCTCCCCCGCCCGCCCTCGGCGGAACGCCCTTCCGTCCGCCTCGCGGACCCCCAGCCTCGCGCCGGCGCGGTCGACGCGCTGCGGGCGCGTGCCCTCATGGTCACCGAGCCGCGCGTGCGCGTGCTGGCCGAGCTGCGGCGTCGCGCCGGCACCCTGTCGGCACACACGGTCGACGATCTCTACGTCGCGCTCGAGTACGCGATCCACCCGGCCACGATCACGCGCGTCGTGCGCCAGCTCGAGTCGGCAGGCCTCGTCGAGCGCGACGACGAGGCGCCCGGACGCAATCAATACCGTGCCGTATGGCCTTGATTCTGTGGGGCTTGCTGCGCACACTCGCGCGCCCCGAGTGATCCGCGAGCCTGCATGACGCACGAATCCGATCCGGCCGCGCCGTTGCGCGCGAGCCTGCGCGAGGCGCTGCAGCGCGAGCTGCTCGCCGACATCCCGCTGACACGCGCACTGCAGCTGCGCCTCGCCGCGTGGGACGGCCAGAGCCTCGCGATCGGTGCGCCGCTCGCGCCGAACATCAACGACAAGGGCTGTGCGTTCGGCGGCAGCCTCGCCAGCGTCATGACGCTGGCCGGGTGGGCGTTCGTGAAGCTCTCCACCCAGCTGCGTCGCCTGGACTGCGACATCTACGTGCAGGACAGCACGATCCGCTACCTCGCGCCGGTATGGGGCGACTTCACGGCGACGGCCCGCCCCGATCCCGACGAGCGCCTCGAGGATTTCCTCGCCGCGCTCGCCGCGCGCGGCAAGGCGCGTCTGACCCTGCGCTGCGAAGTGCCGGCCGCAGACGGCAGCGCCGCGACCACGCTCGTGGCGCGCTTCGTCGCGCTCGCCGCCGCGCATGCGCCGAAGCCGCGCGATGCGGCACAATGCGCCGACGCTCCAGCCTGAGGAAGGCGATGTGGACCTGATGCGGACGATGCGACGCGGCGCGCTGCGTGCGGTGGTGATCGGTGCGGCGCTGCTCGTAGTCGCCTGCGCGAGCACGAAATCCAAGGAGACGCTGCTCACCGAGACGCTGCGTCTCTACCACGCGACGATCCGCTGGCAGTCGATCGAGCAGGCCGAAAGCTTCATCGATCCGGCTTACCGCGAGGCGCACCCGCTGACCGCGCTCGAGCTGGAACGCTATCGCCAGGTGCGCTTCACGGGCTACAGCGAAGGTGGCACGGTCCCGGTCAGCGACACCGAGGTACGCCAGGGTGTCGAGATCACGCTGGTCAACGTCAACACCCAGGCTTCGCGCACGATCGTCGACCGCCAGATCTGGAAGTACGACACGGCGGGCAAGCGCTGGATGCTCGCCAGCGGTCTGCCGGACATCACCCAGTCCAACTGAGGCGGCTCGGGACGCGCCTTTGCAAGGCATGCCCGCGCTCGTCGATAATCGGCGGCCTTTTACCCCGGCGCGGGTCCCCGTGCCGCCAGCGAGCGATCCCGCACCGTGTCCGATTTCCTCACGCGCCTGCCCGAATTCATCAGCAACCACCCGTTCCTGTCGTTCGGCTTCGCCGGCGTCGCCATCGCGCTGGTCGCCAACGAGGTCGCTCACGCCACGCGCGGCTACAAGGGCATCACCCCGGCCGGGCTCACGCAGCTGGTCAACCGCGAGAACGCCCTCGTCATCGACGTGTCGGGCATCCAGGACTACGAGAAGGGCCACATCCCCGGCGCGCGCCACGTCGCGATGAGCCAGTTCGATCCCGAGCACAAGGACCTCGCCAAGGCGAAGGACCTGCCGATCGTCGTCTACTGCCGTACCGGCCAGTCCTCGTCGGGCGCGGCCAAGCGCCTGCGCAAGGCCGGTTTCTCCAAGGTGCACGTCCTCGAAGGCGGACTGCGCACGTGGACCGAGGCCCAGCTGCCGCTCGCCAAGGGCCGCAGCGCCGGCTGAACACGGCGCCGAATCCCGGGCCCGCGGCGGCCGCCGCGTGCGCCACCTGCACGGGCGTGGGATACTCCGCGTCCTTTTTTCCCAAGCTTCACCGGAGCATCCGTACCATGGCAGAGAACACTCCCGCGAACGGCGTCGCCACGAATGGCGCGGCCGAAGCGATGGCCCAGCTCAACCTGCAGAAGATCTACGTCAAGGACGTCTCGTTCGAGGTTCCGAATGCCCCGCAGGTGTTCCAGTCGCAGGGCCAGCCGAACGTCGAGCTCAACCTGAGCCAGCGCGTCGCGCAGCTCGGCGAGGGCGTGTTCGAAGTCGTCCTCAGCGTCACCGTGACCTGCAAGCTCGAGGAATCGACGGCCTACCTCGCCGAAGTCCACCAGGCCGGCATCTTCGGCGTGGCCGGCTTCGATCCGGCGTCGCAGGAGACCGTGCTCGCCACGTACTGCCCGAACGTGCTGTTCCCGTACGTGCGCCAGACCGTGTCGGACCTCGTCCAGGCCGGCGGCTTCCCGCCGCTGCTGCTGCAGCCGATCAACTTCGACGCGATCTACGCCGAGCAGGTCCGCCGCCGCAACGAAGCGCCGGCAGGCGCGGGCCAGACGCTCAATTCCTGAGTCGATGACGGCGCATCCCGCACCGGTCGCGGTCCTCGGCGCCGGTTCGTGGGGCACGGCGCTGGCCGTGCTCCTCGCGCGAAACGGCGTCCCCACCACGCTGTGGGGGCGTTCGGCGCAGTCGGTGGTCGACATGGCCACCGCGCGCGCCAACACGCGCTACCTCCCCGACATGCCGTTCCCGGACGCGCTGCAGGTCAGCGGTGCGCTGGAAACCTGCGTGCGCGACGCCGCGATGGTGCTCGTGTCGGTGCCGAGCCACGCGTTCCGCGAGCTGCTCGACACGATCGCGCCGTGGGTCGCGCCCGGCACCGGCATCGCCTGGGCGACCAAGGGCTTCGATCCGGGCTCGGGCCGGTTCCTGCACGAACTCGTGGCCGAGCGACTGCCCGATCATCCGGCCGCGGTCGTGACCGGGCCGTCGTTCGCGCGTGAAGTCGCCCAGGGCCTGCCCACGGCCGTCACCGTGCACTCGGCCGATGCCGACTTCGCGCAGCGCGTCGCGCTCATGCTGCACGCCCCCGATTTCCGCGCCTACACGGGTACCGACCTGCTCGGCGCCGAGCTCGGCGGCGCGATGAAGAACGTGCTCGCGGTCGCCACGGGCGTCGCCGACGGCATGCAGCTCGGCCTCAACGCACGCGCCGGTCTCATCACGCGCGGCATGAACGAGATGCTGCGCCTCGGCACGGTGCTCGGCGCCAAGCCCGAGACGCTGATGGGGCTCGCCGGTCTTGGCGACCTCGTGCTCACCTGCACGGGCGACCTCTCGCGCAACCGCCGCCTCGGTCTCGCGCTCGGCCGCGGTACGCCGCTGTCGCAGGCGGTCGCCGAGATCGGCCAGGTCGTCGAGAGCATCGTCACGGTCGACGAAGTCGTGCGGCTCGCCCAGCGGCACGGCATCGAGCTGCCGATCGCCGAGCAGGTGCAGCGCGTGCTGCATCAGGAGATCACGCCCGTCGAGGGCCTGCAGACGCTCATGGCGCGCGAGCAGAAGCCCGAGTACCCCGAAGACGCCGCGTGAGGCGCCGCGGGCGCTCAGCGCCCGCCTTCGAACCCGTGTTGCCGCCATGCCTCGAACGCGACCACCGCGACCGCGTTGGACAGGTTGAGGCTGCGGTTGCCGGGGCGCATCGGCAGGCGCAGGCGACGGTCCTCCGGAAGCGCGTCGATCATCGCCTGCGGCAGGCCGCGTGTCTCGGGGCCGAACACGAACGCATCGCCCGGCTCGTAGCGCACGTCGTCGTAGCGGCGCGTGCCGCGCGTGGACAGCGCGAACACGCGCGCCGGCGCGACCTCGGCGAGGAAGGCCTCGAACGTCGCGTGCACGCGCAAGGCCGTGAACTCGTGGTAGTCGAGTCCCGCGCGCCGCAGCTTCGCGTCGTCGAGTTCGAAACCGAGCGGTTCGATCAGGTGCAGGCGCGCGCCCGTGTTCGCGCAGAGGCGGATCACGTTGCCCGTGTTGGGCGGGATCTCGGGCTGGTACAGGACGATGTCGAGCATCGCGCGATTGTGCGTCGCGCACGGCGCACGTCAACGCCTGCAGGCTCCGCCCCCGTGAAGGCGACGGAGCCTGCGCGGATCAGACCAGTTTCGCGTCGAGCGTGATCTCGACCGCGCGCAGCGCCTTCGACACCGGGCAGCCACCCTTGGTCTGCTCGGCGAGCGTCGCGAACGTCTCCTTGTCGATGCCCGGCACCTCGGCCTCGGTGACGAGGTCGATGCGCGGGATCTCGTAGCCGCCATCCTTCTGCTCGAGATGGACCTTGGCCACCGTGTGCACGCGCGTCGGCACGTGACCGGCCTTGGCGAGCGCGAGCGACAGCGCCATCGAGAAGCACGAGGCATGCGCCGCGCCGATCAGTTCCTCGGGATTGGTCCCGCCGGAGCCGTCGCCCATGCGCGACTTGAAACCGTAGTCGGCCGCGAACGTGCCGCTCTCGACCGACACCTTGCCCGAGCCTTCCGGCACGCCACCACGCCATTCGGCCTCGCCCTTGCGGATCGTCATGTCGCACTCCTCGTCGGTGTGGAAAAGGTCGCCGAGCCTACGCCGCGCATGTGGCTGCGACGTGAACACGGCTGCCGCGGCGAGACGCGGCTACCACGGCATCGGCTGGCCCGTGTGTGCGAACAGCGCCCCGATCGACGCCTCGTCGAAGCGCAGCGCATCGATGACGTCGAGCATCGCGGCGACCGATTCGTCGACGCCGAGGTCGGCATGCTCGCCGCCCATCGCGGTGCGCACCCAGCCCGGGCTCAGTGCGGCGACCGCGATGCCGCGCGGCGCGAGGGCGTGGCCGAGCTGGCGCATCGCCATGTGCAGCGCGGCCTTGCTTATCGCGTAGCTGGGCGTGCCGAAGCGCGTCGTGCGCGCGATCGAACCGAGTCCTGAGCCGACCGCGACGACCTTGCCGCGGTCGACGAGGCGCTCGGCGAGCGCCTGCGTGAGCAGCACGGGGCCGATCACGTTGGTCGCGAAGGTCGAGGCGAGCGTCGCACCGTCGAGCGCACCGAAGCGCTCGCCGTCGACCAGCACCCCGGCATTGTTGACGAGCAGGTCGACGCGCACGTCGAGCACGGCCAGTTCGCGTGCGAGCTCGTCGATCGAGCGCGGCGCGTCGACGTCGAGCGGCAGGATGCGCAGGTGTCCCGGGTATTCGCCGGACAGCTTCGTGAGCTCGAGCGACCGTCCGGGATGTCGGCAGGTCGCCACGACACGGCCGCCGCGTGCGAGCAGCTGCTGGACGAAACCGAGGCCGAGGCCGCGGTTGGCACCGCTCACGAGCGCGTGGGACATCGCGGCCTCCGGCGAACTTCCGGGCAGGATCCGCAGTCTACGCCGGCCGCGTGAACCGCATCCGTTGCGGCTGCGCCGGGCACTCGCTAGCCTGTCCGATCCCCTTTCGTCACCCGAAGGACCCTGCATGCGCACCCGCATCGCCGCCGCCATCATGGCCGGCCTCGGATTCGTCGGCGCCGCCAGCGCGGCGACCGACACGATCGACATCCCGTTCACGCGCGAGGTGCTGCCCAACGGCCTCACGCTGATCGTCCACGAGGACCACAAGGCGCCGGTCGTCGCGGTCAGCATCTGGTACCACGTCGGCTCGGCCGACGAGCCCAAGGGCAAGACCGGCTTCGCCCACCTGTTCGAGCACCTCATGTTCTCGGGCTCCGAGAACCACAAGGGCACGTACTTCAAGCCGTTCGAGAAGGTCGGCGCGACCGATCAGAACGGCACGACGTGGTTCGACCGCACGAACTACTTCCAGACCGTGCCGACCACCGCGCTCGACATGGCGCTGTGGATGGAATCCGACCGCATGGGCCACCTGCTCGGTGCGATCGGCCAGAACGAGCTCGACACCCAGCGCGGCGTCGTGCAGAACGAGAAGCGCCAGGGCGAGAACCGTCCGTACGGCCGCACCGACGAGAACCTGCTGCTCAACGCGTTCCCGGCCAACCACCCGTACCAGCACGACACGATCGGCTCGATGGCCGACCTCGAGGCCGCCTCGCTGGCCGACGTGAAGCAGTGGTTCCACGACTACTACGGCGCCGCCAACACGACGATCGTGCTGGCCGGCGACGTGACCCCGAAGGCTGCGCGCGAGAAGGTCGAGAAGTTCTTCGGCGACATTCCGGCCGGCCCGCCGGTACCGCGCCAGCAGCCGTGGGTGGCCGCGCGCACGACGTCCACGCGTGGCACCCAGGCCGACCATGTCGCCCAGGTGCGCATCTACCGCGAGTGGAACGTGGCCGAGCTCGGCCACGCCGACGAGCCGCTGCTCGAACTCGCCGCCGACGCGCTCGGTGGCGGCAAGACCTCGCGCCTGTACCAGCGCCTCGTCTACAAGGACAAGCTCGTCGACGACATCTCGGTCGGGGTGCAGCCGTTCTCGCTGGCCAGCCAGTTCGTGCTGAGCGCCGACGTGCGCAACGGCGTCGATCCGGGGAAGGTCGAGGCTGCGATCGCCGAGGAGTGGAAGACCTTCCTCGCCGAAGGCCCGACGGCCGATGAACTCGAGCGCTCGAAGATGGCCAGCCGTGCCGGCTTCATCCGCGGCCTCGAGAAGGTCGGCGGTTTCGGCGGCAAGGCCACCGTGCTCGCCGAATCGCAGGTCTACCGCGGCGATCCGGCCGCGTACCGCGTCGATCTCGAGCGCATCCAGGCGGCGACGTCCGAGAGCGTCAAGGCCGCCGCGAACCGCTGGATCGCGCGCGGCGACTACACGCTGACGGTCGTGCCGGCCAAGCCCGGCGAGGCGATCGGGCAGGAGGTCGTGAAGGGCCTGCCCGAGGCCGAGGGCAAGCCCGCGCCGAAGCTGCCGCCGAAGCGTGACTACACGGTGACGAAGAGCACCCTCGATCGCAGCACCGGCGTGCCCGAGGTGACCACGTTCCCCGAACTCGGCTTCCCGGCGATCCAGCGCGGCAAGCTGTCCAACGGCATCGAGATCGTGCTCGCCGAGCGCCGCACGATCCCGGTCGTGCAGATGCAGCTGCAGTTCGACGGCGGCTATGCGGCCGACCAGGGCCGCCTGCTCGGCACCTCGTCGTTCGCGATGGCGATGCTCGACGAAGGCACGCGCGAGCTCGATTCGGTCGAGATCGCCAAGCGCAGCGAGCGCCTCGGCGCGCGCATCGCCGCGGGCTCGGGCCTCGACAGCTCGACCGTGCGTCTCGACGCGCTCGCCTCGCAGCTCGAGCCCTCGCTCGCGCTGCTCGGCGAGATCGTGCGCCATCCCGCGTTCCGTGACGCCGACATCACGCGCGTGCGCGACCAGTGGCTCGCCGACATCGCGCAGGAGAAGACCGATGCCGGCTCGCTCGCGCTGCGCGCGCTGCCGCCGCTGTTGTACGGCGAAGGCCATCCCTACGGCATCCCGTTCACGGGCAGTGGCGACGAGGCCTCGGTGCGCGCGCTCAAGGCCGACGACCTGCGCCGCTTCCACGCCGACGTGATCCGCCCCGACAACCTGCGCATCCTCGTCGCCGGCGACACCACGCTCGAGGCGATCCGCGCCCAGCTCGAGAAGGTGTTCGGCGACTGGAAGGCCGGCGCCGGCGCACCGCCGAAGAAGACCATCGCGACCGTCGAGGCGCAGAAGAAGCCGCGCGTGTTCCTCGTCGACCGTCCCGATTCACCGCAGTCGCTGATCTTCGCCGGTGGTCTCGCGCCGTCGACCAAGGCCGCCAACCAGCTCGAGATCCAGACCATGAACGCCGCGTTCGGCGGCACGTTCACCTCGCGCCTCAACATGAACCTGCGCGAGGACAAGCGCTGGGCCTACGGCGCGCGCAGCTCGCTGCCCGACGCGATCGGGCAGCGCCCGTTCATCGCTTCGGTCTCGGTGCAGACCGACAAGACGGCCGAGTCGGTGACCGAGGTGCTCAAGGAGGCGCGCGAGGCGATCGGCGACAAGCCGATCACGGCCGCCGAGATCACCAAGATCAAGGAACAGCGCGTGCGTGCGCTGCCGGGCAGCTTCGAGACCACCGCGTCGGTGCTCTCGGTGCTCGCCGCCAACAGCCTGTACGGCCGTCCGGACGACTACGTGACGACGCTCAAGGCGCGCATCGAAGGCCAGAAGGCCGATGCCGTCGAGAGCGCCGCGCGCGAGGTGATCCGCCCCGATGCGTTCACGTGGGTCATCGTCGGCGACCTCGAGCAGATCGAGGCGCCGGTGCGCGCGCTGAAGCTCGGCGAGGTCAAGGTGCTCGACGCAGACGGCAAGGTCGTCCGCTGAGTCCGCCCGCGCGGCGCCCGTTGCGGGCGCCGCGCGTTCACGCAGGTCGCGCTAGCATGCGCGCGTCGCCCACCTCCCTCCGGATCGAATCGCCCATGAAGCGCCTGCTCCCGTTCCTCGTCGTCCTGCCGCTCGCCGCCTGCAGCTGGGGCATCAAGATGGAATCCGGCGGCAAGGCGATGCGTGTCGCCTGGAACGACGACGTCTCGGCCTGCCGCGACCTCGGCAAGGTCACGGTGTCGGTGCTCAACCGCGTCGGCCCGATCGATCGCAGCAAGATCAAAGTCAACGACGAGCTCGAGATCATGGCGCGCAACGAAGCCGCGACCATGCAGGGTGCCGACACGATC
Organism: Lysobacteraceae bacterium PS02065; assembly: GCA_029959555.1. GTDB lineage: Bacteria > Pseudomonadota > Gammaproteobacteria > Xanthomonadales > Rhodanobacteraceae > Dokdonella. Next base: position 36,701 of record JASCPI010000029.1, read on the forward strand.
AAGCCGCTCGGCGACGTGCGCGACGGCCAGCAGTCGTGGGGCGTGTACTCGTGCGGCGGCGCGCTGTCGCGCAACGCACCGCCGCGCCAGGCCCCGCGTGGCAAGGACGGCGTCGAGACGTTCCCGATCCGCGAGAACTGAGCGTCGTCGCGTCGGGACGTTCCCGATCCGCAGGCATCGAGCTTCGTCGCGTCCGGATGTTCCCGTCCGCAGGCGATCGTCCGTCGTCGTATTCGGGCGTTCCCGATCCGCAAGCATCGAGCTTCGTCGCGCCGAGACGTTTCCGGACTGCGAGAACCGGGCGTCGTCGCGTCGGCCGCTTCCGGCGACGCGCGGCACCTTCGCGTGCGTCGCCGATCTTCCCCCTCTCCCCTCGCGGGAGAGGGCCGGGGAGAGGGGCGGCGCCGGAACTGCATCCCTCCATGAGTTCCGCCGCCTGCGCCGTGCTCCAGCCTGCAGCGCATCCGCCACGGTTCAAATGACTCTCCGCGAGCTCGTGTGACATCGGCGCACGAAGGAACCGCCGCACTCAGCGTCTCACGAGCTCCACACGCCGGTTCTTCGCACGCCCTGCCTCGTCGTCGTTCGAGGCCAGCGGCTCGTTCGCACCCGCGCCGCGCGGCGTCAGTCGCGACGCGTCGATACCGTAGTCGCGCACGAGCAGCGTGTTGACGCTCGTTGCGCGGCGGCGCGACAGGTCGAGGTTGTAGTCGGCACCGCCTTTCGCGTCGGTGTGGCCGACCACGGTCAGCTTCAGTGACGGATCCTCGCGCAGCAGCTTCGCGATCTCGTCGAGCGTCGGGCGCGAGTCCTCCCTGACGACGTCCTTGTCGAAATCGAAGTGGATGCCGTACAGGCTGATGCGACCCGTGTCGGCGATGCTCTGGCGCATCGTGTCGGCGCCGACGAAGCCGATCTTGTCGCCTTCCATCGCCTCGGTCTCGATCACGCGGATGAAGGCGTGGTTGCCGCGGTTGTGCTCGGCGAGGGAGATGCTGACCCACGCGGTGCCTTCCGGACGCGCGAGCTTGGCGAGCAGGTAGCGCGCGTTGGTGCCGAAGTAGTTGCGGATGAAGTCGCCGTCCAGGCGCGGCAGCTCGGGATTCGCATCGAGCGCGAGCGCGAAGTCGTACGGCGCCGTGTTGATCGAACGGCCCTCGCGCGCCTCGTAGCACGACCCGTTTCCGGTGTTGCACGAGAACACGTCGGTGAAACCCTTGGCCTTGAGGCTCGCCTGGAAGTTGCGCAGCACCTCGAGCGAGGAGCGTCCTGCCGGCAGGCGGTAGTAGAGCAGCGTGATGCGGCCTTCGAGGCGCATCCAGCCCGGCGCGCCGACGCCGCGCGCACCGGTTCCCGCGATCGGCCCGTTCATGACCTCGACTTCGTCGAACGCGGTGTCGGTGCGTCCGACGAGATCGGAGCCCTCGTAGCGGCCTACGAGGGGATGGTCGCCTGCCGGTGCGGCGATTGCGGTGAACGCCGCGCAGGCGAGTGCGGCGGCGGTGAGGATCCGGAACATCGATGGCATGGCACACCTCGCGGGCCCTGCGGGCCGATGACGCGGCGTCGGGACGCCGCGCGATGGCGCGGCCGGCGGCGGAGTGCCGGGCATCGGCGGGCCATGCCCGGGGATACGCGATGGGAAGGCCACATCGGACATGACCACGTCTGCTCCGCATGCGCGGTGATCCCGAGAGGCTTCACGATGTGCGAGGTCTTGTGCGCAGGATGTGTCCAAGTCGAAGCGTCGGCCTGCTTCCCCGGGACCGGCTCACGGCCGACATCGATCCCATCCGATCCGCGGACCTCGGTCGTCGCGTGCGTCGGTGAAGCACAGTGATGCGGCTCACGCCGTACCCCCTCACGGCACCGGCGGACGCTCTCCGAGCCGGTCGATCAGCGGCGCAAGGGATGCGAGGTAGGCGTCGCCGATCTTGCCGAGCGTGCCGATGATCGCCTTGGCGCGCGCCACATCGGCGCGTGCGTCGTCACGGCGCCCCTGCGCGAGGCGCAGGTTCGCACGGGCGCGATAGCCCAGCGCCGTGAAACCGTTCGCGTCGCCGAAGTGTGCGTGGCCGATGCGCACGGCGTCCTCGGCGAGCGGTTCGGCCTCGGTGACGCGGCCCGTCGCCGCGTACGCCTCGGCGAGATTGATGCGCGCCAGCACCGCGGCGCGGCTCGACTCGCCACCGAACTCCAGCGCCATCGGATAGGCTTCCTCGAGGATCGTCGTGGCCTCCTTGAAGGCTTTCGCCAGCGGCACAGGGCCTTCTTCGCGTGCCACGTGCACGAGTGTGAGCGCCAGGTTGTTCTGCGCCACGGCGAGTTCGGGCGAGCGCCCGTAGAGTTCGCGCCGCAAGGCGACGACACGACGGAAATCCTCGACCGCACGCGCGTACTGCTTGAGTGCCATGAGCGACACGGCGCGGTTGTTGAGTACGGCCAGGCCGGCTACCTGCTTGTCGGCGCCGACGCTTCTGAACACGGCCATCGCCTCGTCGGCTGCGCGGACCGAGTCCTCGAAGCGAGCCGCGTCGGCGAGCGCGAGCGTCAGCGCGTTGAGTGCGGCGCCGACTTCGCGATCGGCATCGCCGAAGCGCCTGCGTTCGGCGATGGTCCTTTCGAGCGTCGCGATCGCCTTGTCGACATGGCCCTCCGCGCGCTCGAGCTGGGCCTGCGTCGTGCGACTCTCGTTGAGGATGCGCTCGTAGCGCGCGGGCTGCTTCATCCACCAGGCCTGAGCGGCATCGAGCAGTTCACGTGCGCGCCGGGCGTTGCCGCGCGAGTACTCGAGCTGGGCGAGGTTGTAGCGCGCGCGGGCGAGTGCGTCCGGATTGCGCTCGATGCCGGGCCACGCGAGCACGCGTTCGAGCAGCGGTGCGCCGCCGTCGAGGTCGCCGAGTTCCATGAAGAGGTCGGCGAGGCTCAGGGCGATTTCCTGTCCGGTCTCGGGTTGATCGGCGAACTGCGTGAAGATGCGCTCGGCACCGCGCTTGAGAACCTCGCGCGCACTCAGGCTTGCGCCGCCGTGCTCGCCGGCGTCGCGGAACATCAGCAGCACGTACTCGCGCACGGCGTTGACGCGTGCGGTCTCGGCCACGGCGGCCTCGCGCTGCAGGCGCTCCAGGTGCGCACTGCGCAGCGCGATCACGCTCGTCGCGACGAGGCCGATGGCGAGCGCGCCGGCGACGACCACCGCGACGCGGTTGCGCCGCACGAACTTGCCGAGCCGGTAGCCGAAATGATCACCCGTCGCCTGCACGGGCTTGCCGTCGAGCCAGCGCGAGAGGTCCGCCGCGAAGGCTTCGACGGTCGCGTAGCGTCGCTCGGGTTCCTTGGCCAGCGCCTTGCCGAGGATGTGTGCGAGGTCGCCGCGTACGAGCGCACGGAAGGCATGGGCGCCCGCGTCGCGCGAGGCGAGTCGCGCCGCGGTCGCGGTGTCGTCGCCGCCACGCGCGATCGCGGTCGCGAGCGCCTCGGGTGGTACGTCGCGCACGACGCGCTCCGCGTCGGCCATGTTGCGGCGGTCGATCACGTAGGGACCGACGCCGGTGACCAGTTCGTAGGCGATCACGCCGAGTGCGTAGATGTCGGCCGCGACGCCGGCTGCCGCGCCGGCGAACTGCTCGGGTGCGGCGTACTCGGGCGTCAGCGCGTAGCCGGAGCCGGCCATCGTCATCGTCGCATGCGCGTCGCCGTCGTCGCCGCCGACGATGCGCGCGATGCCGAAATCGAGCAGGCGCACGGCGCCGCGCGCGTCGACGAGCACGTTGCCGGGCTTGAGGTCGCGGTGCACGACGAGCTGCGAGTGCGCGTACTGCACGGCGGTGCAGACGTCGAGGATCAGACGCACGCGCGCCTTCACGCCGAGGCGGCGCGCGTCGCACCAGCGCAGGATCGATTCGCCATCGACGAACTCGAGCGCGAACCACGGACGACCGTCCGGCGCGACGCCTCCGTCGATGAAGCGGGCGAGGTTGGGGTGCGACAGCCGCGCGAGGATGCGCCGCTCGCGCAGGAAGCGCGCCTGAACGTCGTCGACGTCGAAGCCGCGCCGGATCAGCTTGATCGCGACGGTCTGCGCGACGTCGTCGGCGTCGCGCTCGGCGCGGTAGACCACGCCCATGCCGCCGCGGCCGATGCGCTCGACGACGCGGTAAGGCCCGAGTCGCGTGCCTGGCAGCGTATCGACATCGATCGGCGGTCCACCCGCGGCCGCGTCGTCGAATGCTTCGGACTGCGCGAGCAAGGCATGCACGCGTGCAGCGAGTGCCTCGTCGCCGCCGCAGCGCGCGGCGACGAACGCGGCGCGGGCGTCGGCGTCGAGATCGAGCGCCTCGCGGAACAGCCGCAGCGCATCGCCTTCGTGCGGGGTCATCGCCGAGGTGTTCCGCGGCGACGGGCGCTCACGCGTCGAGCCGGCTCTTGAGCCAGGTGCGCGCACCGACCCAGTCGCGGTGCGCAGTGCGCTCGGTGACGCCGAGGATCGCCGCCGTCTCGGCCACGCCGAGGCCGACGAAGTAGCGCAGCTCGACGACGCGCGCCATGCGTTCGTCGAAGGCTTCGAGTTCGTTGAGCGCATCGTCGAGTGCGGCGAGGTCGGTGCCGTCGGGAATCGGCAGCTCGAGCGCGGCGGTGAAATCGTCGCGCAGCCAGCCGCCGCCGCGCTTCTCGGCCATCGCCGCGCGCGCGCGGCTCACGAGGGTCTGGCGCATCATGCGTGCCGCCGCATTGAGCAGGTGCGCGGTGTTGGCGAAATCCGCCGCGGGGCGATCGAGCAGGCGCAGCAGCACGTCGTGCACGAGCGCGGTCGTCTGCAGCGTGGCGTGGCCGTCGTAGGCGCGCAGGTGCGCCGCGGCGATGCGGCGCAGGTCGGCGTAGACCAGCGGCAGCAGCGCATCGAGTGCGCCACGATCGCCGCCTCGCCATTGCGCGAGCAGTCGGGTGACGCGGTCGTCGGTCGGTTCCATCGAGCCCGGACGGTACCGCCAACGCGGCCGCGCTGCCAGCGTGCACGCGGCGCAAAGGGGGCCGTGCGAGGTGGGGCTGGTGTCTCTCGTCGTTCATGTGGGTGCCGGCACGACGGCAAGCGCACGGCGCCGCCTCGACGTGGATACGCGGAATGCCCCGATGGTCGGACAGCCGGTGCGATGGCGCGATTTGCTAGAGTGCGCGACTCGTGGTGTGGAGATCGGCGGCATGTGGCGAGGGCTCGGACGAGCGGCAGGGCAGGCGTCCGCGGGGCGCGGTTCCGAGCGCGCGGCGATGGCCGTGTGCGCGCTGCTGGTGCTGCTCGCGATCTGGCTGCTCGCGCGCGTGTTCTGGCTGCTCGTGCCGCGTGACGACGGCAGCGCCGATGCACCGTTGCGCAGCGCCGTCTCGGCGCCGTCGCAGAGCGTCGCGCTGTCGCGCTGGCACCTGTTCGGTGCCGCGCCGGCGCGCCTCGTCTCGAACGCGAACGCCCCGGCCACGTCGCTGGCGTGGAGCCTGCGCGGCACGCTCGCCGACGGCGACCCGAAGACCGGCATGGCGGTGATCGCCGACGACAAGGGCGTCGAGCGTGCCTGGCGTGCCGGCGACGAGATCACCACCGGCGTGCGCCTCGAGGAAGTCCACGCCGATCGCGTCGTGCTGCTGCACGAAGGCGTCCAGGAAGTGCTCGCGCTGCGTCGCGACGAGCCGCCGCCCGACCGCGTCACGCCGATCCCGCCCGCACAGCGCGGCGGACCGCGCAACACCGCACCGGCCGCCTCGACCACGCCGCCCGTGCAGGGCTTCGCGCCGCCGAACATGGCGCACGGCTCGCTCAACTGGGAGCAGACGATGGCCCAGGTGCGTGGCGACGCCGCCGACATCGCCAAGCGCGTGCAGGTCACGCCGGTCATGGCCGACGGACGCCTCGCCGGCGTGCGCCTGTCCGCGACCGGCGATGCCGCGATGCTCGCGCAGTTCGGCCTGCGCCCGAGCGACATCGTCACCGCGGTCAACGGCTTGCCGGTCGATTCGGTGTCGCGAGGCCAGCAGATCCTCGAGAGCCTCGGCAACGCCGACAGCGTGCGCGTCACGGTCACGCGCGACGGCCTGCCCACCGAGCTCACGGTCAAGCTGCGCTGAGCGCGTCGCGCTGCGGCGGCGCGCAACTTTTCCACGACGTGCTTTGCTACCCTTGCGCGGTTCCGTGCCGGGGCTCGCCGACGCTGCCCGGGTTGCCGCCTTCCAATCCCGGGCCTTGCCGATGCTGCGTGCCGTCCTCTGTTCCGCCGTCGCCCTCGCCCTTGCGGCTCCCGTCGCGTTCGCGCAGCCGGCACCGCCGCCGCCGACCACCGCGTCGGCCGACGGCCGCCACACGCTCAACCTCAAGGATGCCGACATCCAGGCGCTGATCGCCACGGTGTCGGAGATCACCGGCAAGAACTTCATCCTCGGCCCGAACGTGACCGGCAAGGTCACGGTGATCTCGGCCAAGCCGATGCAGCCCGACGAGATCTACGACGTGTTCCTTTCGGTGCTGCGCGTGCACGGCTACGCGGCGATCCCGCAGGGCAGCATGATCAAGATCGTGCCCGAGGCGATGGCCCAGCAGGACGGTTCGGCCGCCCTCAACGGCAGCCCGTCGGCGCACACGCCCGACGAGCTCATCACCCAGGTCGTGCCGGCGCGCCACGTATCGGCGAACGAGCTGATCCAGATCCTGCGTCCGCTGATGCCGCAGGGGGCGCAGCTCGTCGCGCACCCGTCGTCGAACTCGCTCGTGATCTCCGACCGCGCCGGCAACGTGCAGCGCCTCGTCGCGATCATCCAGCGCATCGACACCGCCGCCGATGCCGAGGTCGAGGTGATCCCGCTCTCGCACGCGAGCGCGTCGGAGCTCGCGCGCACGCTCGGCGTGCTCGCCGACGACAAGTCCGCACAGGCCAACGGCCAGGCACCACGCGTGTTCGCCGACGCGCGCACCAATTCGCTGATCCTGTCCGGTGCGAAGAACGCACGCCTCAAGATCCGCGCACTCGTCGCCCACCTCGACACGCCGCTCGAGAGCGGCGGCGACACCCAGGTGATCTACCTCAGCTACGCGACCGCGAAGGACCTCGTGCCGATCCTGCAGGGCATCGCCGCGACGCTGACCGGCATGGCGCCGCCGACCGCGGTCAAGGCCGGCGAGACCGCCGGTGCCGGTGGTGCTTCGGCGGCGACGATCCAGGCCCACGACCAGACCAATGCGCTCGTGATCAGTGCGCCGCCTGCGGTGTTCCGCTCGCTGGCCTCGATCGTGCGCCAGCTCGACGTGCGCCGCCACCAGGTACTCATCGAGGCGATCATCGCCGAGGTCGCCGACACCACCGCGAGCGAACTCGGCGTGCAGTGGTTCACCGCGCCGCAGCGTGCCGACGGCACGCTCGGACAGGGCGTGATCGGCGGCACCAACTTCCCGGGTCCGAACGGCAACTCGAGCCTGATCGGCCTCGCCGGCGATGCGACCGGCCTCGCCGGCCTCGGCGGCCTGTCGCTCGGCTACGTCGACGGCACGGTCAAGATCCCGGGTACCGACACCGAGATCCTCAACCTCGGTGCGCTCGTGCGCGCGATGCGCGGCGACGGCAAGACCAACATCCTGTCGACGCCGTCGATCCTCACCCTCGACAACGAGGAGGCCGAGATCAAGGTCGCGCAGGAGGTACCGTTCCTGACCGGCTCGTACACGAACACGGCGAGCACGGGACAGAACGGTGCGGTGACCAACCCGTTCCAGACCATCGAACGCAAGGACGTCGGCCTCGTGCTCAAGGTCACGCCGCAGATCAACCAGGGCGACTCGGTGCGCCTGCAGATCCACCAGGAAGTCTCCTCGCTCGCGCCGCAGGTCAGCGGCGCGGTCGACCTGATCACGAACAAGCGCGAGCTCTCGACCAGCGTGCTCATCGCCGACCGCTCGCTGCTCGTGCTCGGCGGCCTCATCGATTCGAACGTGTCCGACACGAATTCGAAGGTGCCTGGCCTCGGCAGCATCCCCGTAATCGGCAACCTGTTCCGCTACCGCTCGAACAAGAACGAGAAGCGCGACCTCATGGTGTTCCTGCGCCCGCAGATCCTGCGCGACGCGGCGACCGAAGCGGCGGTGTCGAGCGAGAAGTACAACTACATGCGCACCGAGCAGTTGCGCATGCGCGAGAACCCCGCGGCGCTGACGCCGCGTTCCGAGCGTCCGATGCTGCCCGAGGTGCACGATTTCCTGCGCAGCCCGCCGCTCAACACGCCGGCGACGCGCACCGAACGCCGCGCCGACTGAGCACGTCGAGGCACACGAGCGCATGAACGAGGCCCCGCGTCCGTCCCGCCCCGGTTTCGGCTTCGCGCGCCGCCACGGCGCGACGCTGACCGGCTGGCGCGAGGACGGCGCCGACATCGCCTGCCGCGACGGTGTGCGTCCCGAGGTGCTCGCCGAGCTGCGCCGCCACCTCGGCGTGCGCCTGCACCTGACCGCGCACGAGCCCGCCGCGTTCGAGCGCCTGCTGCGCGACCTCTACGAGCAGGGCGACGACGCGCGCACGATGGTCTCGGATTTCGACGAACGCCTCGACCTCAAGACCCTCGCCGACGAGCTGCCCGAGCCCGAGGACCTGCTCGAGAGCGAGGACGACGCGCCGATCATCCGCCTGCTCAACGCGCTGCTGACCGAAGCGGTCAAGGAAGGCGCCTCGGACATCCACGTCGAGCCGTTCGAGAACCGCCTCGTCGTGCGCTTCCGCATCGACGGCGTGCTGCGCGAGGTGCTCGCGCCGCAGAAGGGCATCGCCAACGCCGTGGTCAGCCGCATCAAGGTCATGGCCAAGCTCGACATCGCCGAGAAGCGCCTGCCGCAGGACGGCCGCATCGGCCTGCGCATCGCCGGCCGCCCGGTCGACGTGCGCGTGTCGACGATCCCGGCCGGCCACGGCGAGCGCGTCGTGCTGCGCCTGCTCGACAAGCAGGCCGGTCGACTCGACCTCGCCCAGCTCGGCATGGATCCCGATGCGCGCACGCGCCTGGAATCGCTGATCGAGCGCCCGCACGGCATCCTGCTCGTGACCGGCCCGACCGGCTCGGGCAAGACCACCACGCTGTACGGCGCGCTGCTCAAGCTCAACGACTCGTCGCGCAACATCATGACGGTCGAGGATCCGATCGAGTACTACATCGACGGCATCGGCCAGACCCAGGTCAACAGCCGCGTCGACATGACGTTCGCGCGCGGCCTGCGCGCGATCCTGCGCCAGGATCCGGACGTGGTGATGGTCGGCGAGATCCGCGACCTCGAGACCGCCGAGATCGCCGTGCAGGCCTCGCTGACCGGCCACCTGGTGCTGTCGACGCTGCACACGAACTCGGCCGTCGGCGCGGTCACGCGCCTGCGCGACATGGGCGTCGAACCGTTCCTGCTGTCGTCGAGCCTGATCGGCGTGCTCGCGCAGCGCCTCGTGCGCGCGCTCGATCCCGCCACGCGAGAGGCCTACCCGGCCACGCCGACCGAGCTCGCCGCGTTCGGCAAGCCTGCCGACACGGTCGCGACGCTGTATCGCCCGCGCGCCGATCTGGGCCGCCACGGCGGCTACAAGGGCCGCCTCGGCATCTACGAGCTCGTGCCCGTCGACGACGCGATGCGTCGCCTCGTCCACGAGAACGCCTCGGAAGCCGAACTCGAGCGGCACGCCCGCGCACGCTCGCCCGGCATCCTCGAGGACGGCTGGCGCAAATGCCTCGCCGGCCTCACCTCGACCGAGGAAGTCCTGCGCGTCACGCGCGAGGAGTGACCGGCATCCATGCGTAGGGCGGAACCGCCGCAGGCGATTCCGCCGTGCGAGCCCGGCATGGGTACACGACACGACACGACGCGCGGCGCCGCCGAGTCGACATCGCTCGGTGTCCGGTGGAATCCGCTGCGCGGGTTCCGCCCTGCGATCACGCGATGGCGACGAGGATGATGACAACCGCGTAGGGTGGAACCGCCGCAGGCGATTCCGCCGTGCAGCAGGTCGCAGCGACAGCCTCGCACGTGCCGTCCGCGAACGTGCTCTTCCATCACATCGGTCTCGCGCTTCGGCTGTCCGATCCGCGCATGCGACCGCACGCCGCGGAGTCGGCGACGGCCCTCATGACGTTTAGTACCTTGTGTTTGCTGCTATGCAGCAATACGGTTCCGGCTGCGCTTCCGGATCACGCCTGCATGTCCCCATCTCCGGTTTCATCCCGCATGCCGATCGCACTGTGGGCACTCGCGGCCGCGGCCTTCACGATCGGCACGAGCGAGTTCGTGATCATGGGGCTGCTGCCCGAGGTCGCGGGCGACCTCGGCGTCGACATCCCGACCGCAGGCCTGCTCGTGACGGGCTATGCGCTCGGTGTCGTCGTCGGCGCACCGGTGCTCGCCATCGTCACGGCGAACTGGCCGCGCAAGGCCACGCTGCTCGCGCTCGCGTCGCTGTTCGTGGTCGGCAACCTGCTGTGCGCGATCGCGCCGACGTATCCGCTGCTGATGGCGGCGCGCGTCGTCACCGCGCTCGCGCACGGCACGTTCTTCGGGCTCGGTGCGGTGGTCGCGGCCGGGCTGGTCGCGCCGAACCGGCGTGCCCAGGCGATCGCGCTCATGTTCACCGGACTCACGCTCGCCAACGTGCTCGGCGTGCCGCTGGGCCGCCTGCTCGGCCAGCACTACGGCTGGCGCACGAGCTTCGCCGCGATCGTCGTCGTCGCGATCATCGCGATGGTCGCGCTCGCGCGCTGGCTGCCGCGCGATCTCGCGATGCAGAAGGGCGGCATCGTGCGCGAGTTCAAGGTGCTCGGCGATCTGCGCGTGCTGCTCGCGCTCGCGACGAGCACGCTCGCCTCGGCGAGCCTGTTCTGCGTGTTCACCTACATCACGCCGCTGCTCACCGACGTCAGTGGCTTCACGCCCGACGCGGTCGCGCCGATCCTGCTGCTGCTCGGTGTCGGCCTCACCCTCGGCAGCACGCTCGGCGGGCGTCTCGGCGACACGCGCCTCGTGCCGTCCCTGCTCGCGGTGTTCGGCCTGCTCGCGCTCGTGCTGGTCGGTGTGCAGCTCGTGAGCGAGACGAAGCTGCCGATGATCGTCATGCTGTTCGCGTGGGCGACGCTCGCGTTCGCGCTGGTGCCGCTGCTGCAGACGCTGATCGTGCGCCACGCCGAAGCGGCGCCGAACCTCGCCTCGACGCTCAACCAGGGCGCGTTCAACCTCGGCAACGCGGCCGGCGCATGGATCGGCGCGCAGATGCTCGCGCGCGGCGCGCCGCTGGCCGACCTGCCGTGGGCGAGCGTCGCGATCGCGCTCGCGGCGCTCGCGCTGGCGGCGTGGAGCGGGCGTCTCGGCGAGCGCACGCACGACGACGTGCCGTGCACGCAGGGTGGCCCGCTGGCGTGATGCGGTCGGCGCGTCAGGCCAGCATCGGCACGCCGCCGATCCAGGTCTGGCGCACGTGCAGGTCCGCATCGAGTGCGACGAGGTCGGCACGCAGGCCCGGCGCGATGCGCCCGTGCGTGGCCTCGACGTCGAGGAATTCGGCCGGATAGCGCGAGGCCATGCGCACGGCTTCGTCGAGCGGCACGCCGAGGTCGCGCACGCTGTTGCGCACGGCGGTGGCCATGTCCAGCGCGGAACCTGCGAGTGCGCCGGCCGCGTTGCGGCAGATGCCGTCGCTTGCGGTGATGCGTTCGCCGTAGAGCACGAAGGTCGGATCGTCGGCGCCGACTGGCGGCATCGCGTCGGTGACGAGGAACACCTTGCCGCGCGGCTTGGCCGCGAGGGCGACGCGCAGGCTGGCCGCGTGCACGTGATGGCCGTCGACGATGACGCCGCACCAGCTGTCGCGATCCTCGAGCGCGGCGCCGACCGCGCCGGGTTCGCGGCCCAGCAGCGGCGACATCGCGTTGTAGAGGTGGGTGAAGCCGCGGATGCCCGCATCGAGGCCGGCACGGATCGCCGCGTAGTCGCCGGCCGTGTGGCCGGCCGCGACGATCGCGCCGCGCGCGACGATCGCGCGCAACGCCTCGACCGGCATGCGCTCGGGCGCGAGCGTGATCAGCGTAGGTCCGTTGTCGAGCGAGGTCGCGAGGGCGATCTCGTCGGCATCGGGCACGCGGAAATGCGCGTCGTCATGCGTGCCCTTGCGCGCGGGCGCGAGGTAGGGGCCCTCGAGATGCAGGCCGAGCACGCCGGGCACACCCGTGGCGATCGCCTCGCGCACCGCGGCGATCGCGGCACGCATCGTGGCGAGGTCGTCGCTGATCAGGGTCGGCAGCAGCGCGGTCGTGCCGAAGCGTGCATGGGCGCGCGCGATCGCGGCGACGCTGGCGACGTCGGGCGTGTTGTTGAACAGCACGCCGCCACCGCCGTTGACCTGTGCGTCGATGAAGCCCGGCACGAGCCAGGCGCCGTCGAGATCGTGACGTGTCGCGCCACGCACGCGTGAGTCCTCGGCGCCGACGATGTCGACGATGCGCCCTTCGTCCACGAGCACCGCATGATCGCGCACGAAGCCGTCGTCGCCGAGCACGATGCCACCGACGAACGCGTCCATGTCAGACCGTCTCCGTGACCTTGTTGAGGTGTGGCGGCAGGTCCGGATTGCGGCCGCGATGCCGCGCGAGCGCTTCGACGGCGCGGTAGAAGCTCTGTACGGTGACCAGCGGCGCCATCGTCGCGTGCGGTGCGGCGGCGAGCGGCAGGTCGCCGTGCGCGGAGGCGACCCACACGGCGGCGCCGCGCGTGCGGAACTCCTCGGCGAGCGCGAGCGTGCCGGCTTCGGTTTCGTCGGGCTGCGCGAAGCACAGCACCGGGAAGCCCGGGCCGACGATCGCCATCGGGCCATGCTTCACCTCGGCCGAGCTGTAGGCCTCGGCGTGCAGGCCGCAGGTTTCCTTGAACTTGAGCGCGGCCTCCTGCGCGGCACCGAGACCGAGGCCGCGGCCGAGCACGAACAGGTTGGTCGCGCCGGCGAGGCCGTCGACGACGGGCGTCCAGTCCTGGTTCCAGGCGTCGCGCAGGGCCGCGGGCAGGCGTGCGAGCGCGGCCTCGAGCGCGCTGTCGCCCTTCCAGAGCACGGCGAGCTGCAGCAGCGCCGACAGCGAGGCGAGGTAGCTCTTGGTCGCCGCGACGCTGCGTTCGTGTCCGGCGCCGAGTGGCACGACCGTGTCGGCGAGCGCGGCGAGCGGCGAGTCCTCGACGTTGACGAACGCGACGACGCGCGCGCCGGCCGCGCGCGCGGCCTCGGCATTGGCGAGCAGGTCGGGGCTGCGGCCGGACTGCGAGATGACGATGTACAGCGCGTCGTCGAGGCGCTGGCGCGCCGCGTAGACCGAGCCGACCGACGGCGATGCCGAAGCGGTGACGAGGCCGAGTTGCGTTTCGAACAGGTACTTCGCGTAGGTGGCCGCGTGGTCCGAGCTGCCGCGTGCGCAGGTCACGACGAAGCGCGGCGGGTTCGCGCGCAGCGCGGCCGCGAGGGCGGCGAGCGGCGCGGCGTTGCGTGCGAACTGGCGTTCGACGATGTCGGCGGCCTCGGCGGCCTCGCGCCACATCCAGGTCGGTTCGGTGGAGACGTCGTTCGCGGCGAAGGTCGTCGTCATGGCTCAGTCGCTGTGCAGTTCGGCGACGAAGTCGTAGGCGTCGCCACGGTAGTAGGAGCGCGTGAACTCGACGACGCGGCCGTCGTCGAGGAACGCGCGGCGTTCGATCAGCAGCCCGGGGCTGCCGGGCGCGAGGTCGAGCATCGCGGCCTGCTTCGCGTCGAAGGCGACCGCGCGCAGGCGCTGCAGGGCGCGCTTCGGGCGTCGGTCGTGCGCGTCGAGCGCTTCGTAGAGCGAGTCGACCACCTCGTGCGGATCCGCGAGCAAGGCCTGCGGCACGGTCGTGCGCTCGATAGCGAGCGGCTCGTCGCCGCCGTAGCGGATGCGGTACAGGCGGATCACCGGGCTGCCCGGCGAGAGGTCGAGCGCCATGGCCTCCTCGGGCGTCGCCTCGCTGATGCTGCGCTCGAGGAACACGGAGCGCGGATCGAGGCCGCGCGAGCGCAGGTCGTCGGTGAAGCTCGTCATGCGCGAGACCGATTTGACGATGCGCGCGGCGACGAACGTGCCCGCGCCGTGGCGCTGCGTGAGCAGGCCTTCGTCGATGAGGCCGGCGATCGCCTTGCGCACGGTCACGCGCGACAGCGACAGCAGGCCGGCGAGATCGCGTTCGCTCGGCAGGGCCGTGCCCGCGTGCACGCCGCCCGCCTCGACGACGTTGCGCACGGCGCGTCGCAGGCGGTCGTAGGCGAGCGAACGACCGGGCTGGTCGCCGAGACGCGTGTACTCGTGGAGCAAGGCCTGTTGCATGCCAGCAAGCATACCAATCGGATACCACGAAGGGTAGGGGAGGTCCCGATGCCACCCACTACCGGGCGTGGCAGGCTGGCGGCATGGGGTGCGTGGGTGCGATGCGGGACCGTGTCGGCTACGGGCGCACCTCGCAAAATGGTCGCATGCTGCTGTTTTCGAATGCTTTACTGGCAAATCGGTGCCGATGATAGCGATCCGCCGACGTGGTCTAAATTCCCGGCCATGCTGGCGCGGGTCATTACGCGGTCGCCGTGGTGGTGGGCCGGACTGGACGCCATAGGTATTCAACTGGTATGGTTGTCGACAGTCGCCCTCGGAGCCTGCCCGCGTGACCTCGCATACCGTCCCCGTCGATCCGTTCGATCTCGTCATCTTCGGCGGAACCGGCGACCTCGCCCTGCGCAAGCTGCTGCCGGCGCTGTTCCGCCGCTTCTGCGACGGCCAGATTCCCGCCGGCGCGCGCATCCTCGGCGTCGCGCGCGACGAGCGCAGTGACGCCGCCTACCGCGAGCTGGTCAGCGACGCGCTCGCACGCGCCAGCGTCGACACGCTCAAGCCGCGCGTGTCGGAATTCCTCGAGCTGATCGGCTACCGCACGCTCGACGCCTCGCGCGCCGAGGGCTGGGACGCGTTCGCGGCCGAGCTCGCCGCAGTCGACGCGACGCGCGTGCGTGTGTTCTATCTGTCGACGAGTCCGTCGCTGTTCGTCGACATCTGCGAGCGCCTGCGCGCGGCCGGCCTCAACGACGCGCGCTCGCGCGTCGTCATCGAGAAGCCGATCGGCCGCGACCTGCCGAGTGCGCGCGCGATCAACGACGCGGTCGGCCACGTGTTCGAGGAAGGCCGGATCTTCCGCATCGACCATTACCTCGGCAAGGAGACGGTGCAGAACCTGCTCGCGCTGCGCTTCGCCAACGCGCTGTTCGAGCCGCTGTGGAACAGCGCGCACATCGACCACGTGCAGATCACGGTGGCCGAGACGGTCGGCCTCGAGAAGCGCGCGTCGTACTACGACGGTGCCGGCGCGCTGCGCGACATGGTGCAGAACCACCTGCTGCAGCTGCTGTGCATGGTCGCGATGGAGCCGCCCGCCACGCTGCAGGCCGATGCCGTGCGCGACGAGAAGCTCAAGGTGCTGCGCGCGCTCAAGCCGGTCGATGCGTCGAACGCGAATGCGTCGACCGTGCGCGGCCAGTACCGCGCCGGCGCCGCGAACGGCCAGGCCGTCGCCGGCTACCTCGACGAACTCGGTCGCAACGATTCGCGCACCGAAACCTTCGTCGCGCTCAAGGCCGAAGTCGGCAACTGGCGCTGGGGTGGCGTGCCGTTCTACCTGCGCACGGGCAAGCGCCTCGCCGAGCGCGTGTCGGAAATCATCGTCAGCTTCCGCCAGGTGCCGCATTCGATCTTCAACGGTGCGGGTGGGCCGATCGCACCGAACAAGCTCGTGCTGCGCCTGCAGCCCGACGAAGGCGTGAAGCTGTGGCTCATGATCAAGGAGCCCGGCCCGGGTGGCCTGCGCCTCAAGCGCGTCGCGCTCGACATGAGCTTCGCCGAGGAATTCGGCGTGCACCAGCCAGAGGCCTACGAGCGCCTGCTCATGGATGTCGTGCGCGGCAACGCGACGCTCTTCATGCGCCGCGACGAGGTCGAGGCCGCATGGACATGGATCGATCCGATCCTCGCCGCGTGGGCGTCCGGCAACGAGGCACCCAAGGCCTACACGGCGGGTTCGTGGGGGCCGAGTGCCGCGATCGCGCTGATCGAGCGCGACGGACGTACCTGGCACGAAGATGCGCACTGAGCGCGTGTTCACGCGCGGGCCACGCCGAGGCGCCGACACTCGCGTATCCGGAATCCACCACGATGTCTGAGCCTTCCGTTCCCGCTTCGGTGAGCTGGCGCCGCCACGGCGATGCCGACGCGCTCGCGTCGGCGTTCGCGACCGACGTCGCGGCCGCGTTGCGCGCAGCGATCGACGCGCGCGGCCGTGCGAGCCTCGCCGTATCCGGGGGCTCCACGCCCGTGCGCTTCTTCGAGGCGTTGTCGCGCATCGCGCTGCCGTGGTCGCGCGTCACCGTCACGCTCGTCGACGAGCGCTGGGTGCCGGTTTCGCATGCGCGCTCGAACGCCGCGCTCGTGCGGGCGCATCTGCTGCAACGCGAAGCCGCCGAGGCGCGTTTCGTTCCGCTGCATCGCGACACACCGGAGCCCGAAGCCGCGCTCGCCGACGTGTCGCGCGATCTCGCCGGTCTGCTGCCGCTCGACGTCGTCGTGCTCGGCATGGGCCTCGATGGCCACACCGCCTCGTACTTCCCCGGCGGAGACGGTCTCGAAGCCGCCATGGACGCCGACGGTGACGCGAGCGTCGTCGCCGTGCGTGCGCCGGCCGCGGGCGAGCCGCGCATCACGTTGACGCTGCCGGTACTGACAGCCGCGCGCGAGATGCACCTGCACATCGAAGGCGAGGCCAAACGCGCCGTGTTCGAACGCAGCGACGATGCGGTCACGTTGCCCGTGCACCGCGTGCTGCAGCATCTGCGCGTACCGCTCGCGACCTGGTGGTGCCCGTGACGCGATCCCTTCTTTCGGCTAGCCCGGTGCCATGAGGAGCACGCCATGCCGCTGAATCCCACCGTCGATGCCGTCACCACGCGCATCGTCGAACGCAGCCGCGCGACGCGCGAGCGCTACCTCGACCGCATCGCGCGCGCGCGCGGCGACGGCACGCGGCGCGCGCGTCTGGCCTGCGGCAACCTCGCGCACGGTTTCGCCGCGTGCGGGCCGGCCGACAAGGCCGCGCTGCGCGAAGGCCGCGCGGCCGACATCGGCATCGTCACCGCGTACAACGACATGCTCTCGGCGCACCAGCCGTTCGAGACGTACCCGGAACTGATCCGCCGCGCTGCGCGCGAGGCCGGTGCGACCGCGCAGGTCGCCGGTGGTGTTCCGGCGATGTGCGACGGCGTCACCCAGGGCCGCGCCGGCATGGAGCTGTCGCTGTTCTCGCGCGACGTCATCGCGTTGTCGACCGGTGTCGCGCTCTCGCACGACATGTTCGATGCCGCGCTCTACCTCGGCGTCTGCGACAAGATCGTGCCGGGCCTGCTCATCGGCGCGCTCGCGTTCGGTCATCTGCCCGGCCTCTTCGTGCCGGCAGGCCCGATGCCGAGCGGCCTGCCGAACAAGCAGAAGGCCGAGGTGCGCCAGCGCTACGCCGAAGGCAAGGCGACGCGCGCCGAGCTGCTCGATGCCGAGGCCGCGTCGTACCACGCGCCGGGCACGTGCACGTTCTACGGCACCGCGAACTCGAACCAGATGCTCATGGAGCTCATGGGCCTGCACCTGCCCGGCGCGAGCTTCGTCAATCCCGGCACGCCGCTTCGCGACGCGCTCACGGTCGAGGCCGTGCATCGCATCGCGCGCCTCACCGCGCTCGGCGACGACTACCTCCCGCTCGGCCGCATCGTCGACGAGAAGGCCATCGTGAACGGCGTCATCGGCCTGCATGTCACGGGCGGGTCGACGAACCACCTGCTGCACCTCGTCGCGATGGCGCGCGCAGCCGGCATCGACCTGCGCTGGGACGATTTCGATGCGCTCGCCTCGGCGGTGCCGCTGCTCGCGCGCGTCTATCCGAATGGCGCGGCCGACGTGAACCATTTCCATGCCGCAGGCGGCCTCGGCTTCGTGATCGCGCAGCTGCTCGACGCGGGCCTGCTGCATGGCGATGTGCATACGGTGTTCGGCGCGGGCCTCGACGCGTACCGCATCGAGCCCGTGCTCGGTGCCGACGGCAGCGTCGAACGCGTGCCGGTCACCGCGACGAGCCGCGATACCCACGTGCTGCGCCCGGTCGCCGACCCGTTCCGCGCCGACGGTGGCCTGCGCGTGCTGCACGGCAACCTCGGCCAGGCCGTGATCAAGGTGTCGTCGGTGCCGGGCGATCGCGTCGTCATCGAAGCACCCGCACGCATCTTCGCCGACCAGGACGAGGTCAAGGGTGCGTTCGACGCCGGCGAGCTCGATCGCGACGTCGTCGTGGTCGTGCGCTTCCAGGGCCCGCAGGCCAACGGCATGCCCGAGCTGCACAAGCTCACGCCGACGCTCGGCGTGCTGCAGGACCGAGGCCACCGTGTCGCGCTCGTCACCGACGGCCGCATGTCCGGCGCGTCGGGCAAGGTGCCCGCGGCGATCCACGTCACGCCCGAAGCGGTCGGCGGCGGTGCGATCGCGCGCCTGCGCGACGGCGACATCGTGCGCCTCGACGCGATCGCGGGCACGCTCGAGGCGCTCGTCGGCGCGGACGAGTGGGCCGCGCGCGAGCCCGCGACCACCGATCTCTCGCGTTACCACCACGGCACCGGCCGCGAGCTGTTCGCGGCGTTCCGCGCCGCCGTCGGCACGGCCGACGAGGGCGCCGGCATCTTCGGGCCCGTCACCTGACCGCACACGTCGCGTCGCACGCGACGACGAGGAATCGAGCATGAGCGCCATCGCATCCCGCCAACAGGCCATCGCCGCGACGCTCGCACTCGCGCCGGTCGTACCGGTCGTCGTCGTCGAGTCCGCACGCGATGCCGTGCCGCTTGCGCGCGCCCTCGTCGCGGGCGGCATCCCCGCGATCGAGGTGACGCTGCGCACGCCGGCCGCACTCGAGGCGATCCGCGCGATCGCGGCCGAGGTCGAAGGTGCCGTCGTCGGCGTCGGCACCGTGCTCGACGCGACGCAGCTCGCCGCCGCCGAGCGCGCGGGCGCGCGTTTCGCGGTGTCGCCCGGCGCGACGCGCACGCTGCTCGACGCGGCCGACGACCACGCGATCCCGTACCTGCCCGGCGCAGCGACCGCGAGCGAGGCGATGGCCTTGCTCGAGCGCGGCTACACGCACATGAAGTTCTTCCCGGCCGAGAACGTCGGGGGCGCGCCTGCACTGCGCTCGCTCGGCGGACCGCTGCCGACGCTGCGCTTCTGCGCGACCGGCGGCATCGCGCTCGCGAACGCGCGCGATTACCTCGCGCTGCCCAACGTCGCCGCGGTCGGCGGCTCGTGGCTCACGCCGAAGGCCGCGGTCGCTGCGGCCGACTGGTCCGCGATCGAGGCGCTCGCGCGCGAGGCTGTGGCGCTGCGTTGATCGGTGGAATCCGCTGCGCGGGTTCCACCCTACGAAAGAGAATCTTCAGTAGGGCGGAACCGCCGCAGGCGATTCCGCCGTGACCCGAGTCGTCGGCGCACGCTCGCGCCGGCAAGCCTTGCGTGTCACGCAGCATGGCGGTGGAATCCAGGCCTGGAGTCGGGTCGATCGTATCAGTGGCAGATCACGACGTGGCTGTCCGGCGACGAACCCTGCGGTGGAATCCGCTGCGCGGGTTCCACCCTACGAAAGAGAATGTTCAGTAGGGCGGAACCGCCGCAGGCGATTCCGCCGTGACCCGAGTCGTCGGCGCACGCTCGCGCCGGCAAGCCTTGCGTGTCACGCAGCATGGCGGTGGAATCCAGGCCTGGAGTCGGGTCGATCGCATCAGTGGCAGATCACGACGTGGCTGTCCGGCGACGAACCCTGCGGTGGAATCCGCTGTGCGGGTTCCGCCCTACGCCATGGGCATCGACGCGCTCAACCCGCCGCAGGCTTCGGCGGCGCGGTCGAGCCGCGCACGACGAGTTCGGGGCTGAAGCCGCGATTGCCGATCGCGGCTTCGGTGTCGCCGCGGGCCTCGCGGCGCAGTTCGCCGATCAGCAGTTCGGCGGCGTGGCGGGCCATGTCCTCGGTGGCCTGCTTGGCCGTGGTCAGCGCGGGCCACGACTGTTTCGAGAACGGGCTGTCCTCGAAGCCGGCGATCGAGAGGTCGTACGGCACGTGCATGCCGCGCGACTTCGCGGCGGCGAGCACGCCGGCGGCGATCTCGTCGTTGGAGCCGAAGATCGCGGTCGGCGGCTGCTCGAGGGCGAGCAGCCGGCGCGCGCCGCGGAAGCCGTCGTCGAACGCGTAGTCGCCGTCGACGATGAGCGCAGGATCGCGCGTGATGCCGTAGTCGCGCAGCGCGTCCTCGTAGCCCTGGTAGCGCTCCGAGCTCGAGCGGTGCGAGCGGCCGCCCCACAGGAAGCCGATGCGCTGGTGGCCGAGCTGGATCAGGTGTTCGGTGATCGCGTAGGCCGCGTCGCGGTCGTCGAGGAACACGCAGGGGTAACCGTCCTGCGGATCCTTCGCGGCCGAGATGATGCGCACGAAGCGCACGCCGTGGTCGGTGAGTTCCTGCAGCAGCTCGGGGCGTTCGGACATCGGCGGCGCGAGCACGAGACCGGCCAGGCGCGAATGCCGCACGAGCTCGACGAGTTCCTGCGCGAGGGTCGGCGAGGTGGAGTCGCAGGGATGGATCTGCAGGCCGAAGCCGAGCGCGCGGCACGCACCGAGCACGCCTTGCTGGATGCCGATCACGTAGTACGCGTTCGGGTTGTCGTAGGCGACGCCGATCGCGAACGACTGCGCGCTGCGCAGGCTGCGCGCCGACGCATCGGGCTGGTAGCCGAGCGCGGCGATCGCCTGCAGCACGCGCTCGCGCGTCTGCTCCTGCACCGAGGGTTCGTCGTTGATGACGCGCGAGACGGTCTTGAGGGAAACCTCGGCCCGTTCGGCGACATCCTTGATCGTGGTCCTGCGCACCGCGTCCTCGTGTCGTCACTGGCGCCCGTGGAGGGCGCAGCCCGTTAGCCTACTGGTGCGCCGCCGCATTGGGAATGCGCGGCGCGCCGTTCGTACGAGTATGGAGCGTGCGGCTTTGCGGTCGTGTGAAGAATCCGCTCAGGGCTGGCCGACGCGGTGACCGCGCAGCGCGTAGAACAGGATGTAGGCGTAGCACGGCAGCACGAGCAGCAGGAACACGAGCTGGAAGTCCATGTGCTGCTTGAGGATCGCGAACGCCTGCGGGATCAGCGCGCCGCCGGCGATGCCCATGATCAGCAGTGCCGAGCCCTGCTCGGTGAAACGGCCGAGGCCGCGGATCGCGAGCGGGAAGATCGCCGGCCACATCATCGCGTTGGCGAAGCCGAGCGCGGCGACGAAGCCGACCGAGACGTAGCCGTGGGTGACGTACGCGGCGGCGGCGAACAGCATGCCGAGGATCGCCGAGACCGTGAGGTAGGCCTCCTGCGAGATCAGGCGCGGAATCGCGACGAGGCCGACGAGGTAGCCGACGAGCATCGCGCCGAGCGTGAACGCGGTGAAGAACTTGGTCTCGTCAAGCGGCAGGCCGAAGCCGTTGCCGTAGGTGCCGATCGCGTCGCCCGCGAGCACCTCGACGCCGACGTAGACGAAGATGCACAGCGCGCCGAGCAGCAGGTGCGGATACGCGAATACGCTGGCGCGATCGTGGCCGTGCGACGCCCCCGCATTCGCGCGGCTGGCCTCGATCTCGGGCAGCGGCGAGAACACCACGCCGACCGCGAGCAGCGCGAGCACGCCGGCCATGGCGAGGTAGGGCAGGTGGATCTTCGCCGCGAACGCGTCGAGCAGCGTCTCGCGCGTCGTCGCGTCGGCGGCCTGCACTTGCGCGGCGAGATCGCCGATGCCGTGCAGCACGAGTGCGCCGATCACGATCGGCGCGAGGATGCCCGCGATCTTGTTGCAGATGCCCATGACCGCGATGCGCTGCGCGGCGCTGTCGATCGGCCCGAGGATGCTGATGTAGGGATTGGCCGCGGTCTGCAGCACCGCGAGTCCCGCACCGATCACGAACAGGCCGCCGAGTGCGCCGGGGTACCAACGCTGCGTCGAGAACTCGCCGAACGCGGCCGCGCCGATCGCCATGACGAGCAGGCCGAGCGCGATGCCCTTCTTCATGCCGGTCGCGCGCAGGATCCACGACGACGGGATCGCGAGGAAGAAGTACGACAGGTAGAAAGCGAACGGCACCAGGAAGGCGTTGATCTCGTCGAGGTCGAACGCGAGCTGCACGAACGTGATGAGCGGCCCGTTGAGCCACGTCACGAAGCCGAAGATGAAGAACAAGGCGCCGATGATCGCGATCGATGCCAGATAGCCGTCGTGGCGTTGCGCCACGGCCGTTGCGTTGCTGCCCATGCCTGCCTCCCCAGCGAGTCGGACGACGCGTGTCCGCGCGGCTTTCCCGGATGTCCTGTAGGACAAAGGAGGTCCGCACGACGCGTTCCGATGCATCCTTGCACAGGTTCCCGGTGTCCGCTACTGACCTGTCGGATGGCGCATCGGACACTCGTGCGGCGCAACAACTCGATTCGATCGCGAAAATGGGCATAAGCACATGATTCAATGGACGCTCTCTAGGGTCGTTCCGTGGCAGGTGACATCAGATTCAGCCTCGATATCGCACCGCCGCATCGAAAGTTTCGGCGCCTTCGGGAATATCGTTGACAACGTTGTCATCACGGGGCAACACTGATCCTGCCGGTGCCTTGCTGCACCGTGCGCCACGGGGAGTCGAACGAACGTGCACGACGCGCTGGCCAGGGCCACGGCGGACGCCGCAAGCCATGAACGCTTCATCGCCGCCGATGTCGGCGGTACCCACGCGCGCGTCGGCCTTGTGCAGCGCGTGGCCGGCGGCCGCGTCGCCGTCGTCGACTACCGCAAGTACGCCTGTGCCGACCATGTCGGCCTCGACGCGATCCTCGCCGACTTCATCGGCCATGTCGGCGGTGGCATCCGCCATGTCGTGATCGGCCTGCCGGGCTATGCGCTCGACGGCGTCGTCATCAACGTCAACCTGCCGTGGCCGGTGTCGCTCGCCGACATCCGCACGCGCCTCGGCGGCCCCGACATCGCCCTCGTCAACGATTTCCTCGCGATCGCGCACGGCGTGCCGCAGATCGACGCCACCGAGACGATCGCGATCGCGAACGCCGACGCGGCACCGCTTGAGGGGCCGGTGCTCGTCGTCGGTCCCGGCACCGGGCTCGGTGCCGCGGTGCGCATCCCCGGCCGCGGTCGCACGATCGTGCTGCCGACAGAATCCGGCCAGGCCGCGTTCGCGCCGACCACCGAACTCGAGATCGAGATCCTGCGCCTGCTGCGCCGCAAGGCCTCGCACGTGTCGATCGAGCAGGTCGTGTCGGGCCCCGGCCTCATGAACCTCTACGCCTCGTTGTGCGCGCTGCGCGGCGAGAAGCCCGTGCACGACGCGCCCGCGGCGATCAGCGAAACCGCGTTGCGCAGTGCCGATTCGGCTGCCGCGCAGGCACTCAACGTGTTCTGCGGCCTGCTCGGCAGCGTCGTCGGCGATCTCGTGATGATCCTCGGCGCGCACGGCGGTGCCTACCTCGCGGGCGGGATCCTGCCGCAGATCCGCGAGTTCCTGCTGCGCAGCGATTTCCGGCAGCGCTTCCTCGACAAGGGCGCGATGCGCGCCGTGCTCGAGCGCGTGCCCGTGCGGCTCATCGAACACGGCCAGCTCGGCGTGCTCGGCGCGGCCGCGTGGCACCTCGAGCGCAAGAACGAAGGGTAAGGCGTCAAGGCGGGAGCCATCCCGCGGAGTGGATCAAGGTTCGGCAATTGGGGCCGGCAGGCGACGGGGGAGATCCGGGCGCGCCGGGACACTGGATGGAGGAGGCGAACTCATGAACACGCAATACCGCAAGAGCGTGCTGGCGATCAGCATCGCGGCCAGTCTCGGCCTGGTACAGGTCGTCCACGCACAGGACAACGATGCGCCCGCATCGGAGGAACTCGACACGATCGTCGTCACCGGCATCCGCGCGAGCCTCAAGCAGTCGCTCGACACCAAGCGCGAAGCCGATGCGGTCGTCGACGCGATCACCGCCGAGGATGTCGGCAAGTTCCCGAGCACGAACGTCGCCGAGGCGATGACCATCATCCCGGGCGTCACCGTCGACCGCCTGTTCGGCCAGGGTGAGCGCATCAGCATCCTCGGCACCGACCCCGCGCTCAACCGCACGCTGCTCAACGGCCAGGCCGTCGCGTCGGCGGACTGGTTCATCCTCGACCAGCCCGGCCGTACCTTCAACTACACGCTGCTCGCGCCGCAGATCGTCGGCAAGGTCGAGGTCTACAAGTCGTCCGAGGCGCGCCTCGACGAAGGCAGCATCGGCGGTACGGTGATCGTGAGCACGCGCAAGCCGCTCGACTTCACCGAGCAGCACACGCTGTCGGGCTCGTTCGGCTGGCTCTACAACGACCGCTCGGAAGAGGGGGATCCGCAGGGCTCGCTCATGTACGCGTGGAAGAACCCCGCCAGCACCTTCGGCATCGCGCTGTCGGTGCAGGATTCGACCGAGAACATCCGCCGCGAAGGCCTCGAGGCCTACGGCACGGTCGCCGCGATCGACTACCGCGACGGCCAGGGCGGCGGCGGCTCGATCAACAACCCGCCGATGAACTGGGGCACCGGCGAGCCGTACCCGCCGAGCTGCACCGGCGCCTGCGCCGACACGATCAACAACAACCTCGACGCGCGCGGCCCCAACTCCTGGGGCGCCTCGTGGTTCGAGCAGGAGCGCAAGCGCCGCAGCTACACGGCCGCGTTCCAGTGGAAGCCGGTCGAGCAGCTCGACATCGAGTTCAACGCACTGCGCGTCGATGCGAGCTACGACAACACCAACCAGTCGATGTTCGCGTTCATGGGCAACGCGTGGAACTCGCTGATGTGGCTCGACGACGTCACCGTCGACAACGGCCTCATCACGCGCGGCCACTTCTCGCGCGCGCTCAGCGTGCTCGACGTGCAGTACCGCGAATCCGACGTCAAGACCGACTCCTACGACCTCAAGGGCACCTGGCAGGACGACGGCTGGTTCCTGTCCACGCACATCGGCACGACCAAGGCCGACGGCGGCACCAAGCGCCAGCTGTTCGGCGAGTTCCTCAACTGGGCCGCCTACAGCTACGACATCAGCGGCGCGCCGGGCCGACCGGGCTCGATCAGCTACGACAACGGCAACGTCATGAACAACCCGGATGCGTTCCGCATCGACGGCGGTTGGGGCAGCGATCCGTCGGGTCCGTCGACGTGGAACACGGGCTGGGGCGGCAACCTCGTGTCCAAGCCGACCACGGACGAGGAGAAGTACGGCCAGATCGATTTCGGCGTGAACCTCGACTCGGTCATCAACCAGCTGCGCTTCGGCTACAAGTACCGCAACCACGAGACCTCGCAGGTGATGTCGGGCGTCGCGGTCGCGGCGGTCGCGGGGTACGGCGACGCACTGGCCTCGGAGTTCAATCCGCGCCAGGTGCCGGGCAGCTACCTGAGCGGATTCGACGGCGTGAACAGCCAGATGCGCGGCCGCTTCATCATCGACGGTGCCGCGATGGCGCGCTGGATCGCCAGCGGTGCGTGGCTCGCGCCGTGGCAGACGATGCCGGTGCCGGGCACGTTCATCGACCCGAGCTTCGTCGCGGAAACGTGGAGCGTCGACGAGAAGATCCACGCCGCCTACGGCCAGGCCGACTTCGCGACCGACAACCTGCGCGGCAACTTCGGCATGCGTTACGTCAAGACCGACTCGACCAGCCACAGCTGGATCTGCACGACCGGCCAGAGTCCGTGCGCGGTCGACGGCTACGCGCCCGTGCAGCAGGGCAAGAACTACGACAGCTGGCTGCCGAGCGTGAACCTCGCCTACGACGCCAGCGACGCGCTCGTGCTGCGCTTCGCGGCGGCCAAGGTCATCGCGCGACCGAACTACTCGGACATGTCGAGCTACCTGTGGCTGTCGGACCAGATCCTCAACGGCGGCGGCGGCAACCCGGACCTCGATCCGTACCGCTCGAACAACTACGACGTCTCGGCCGAGTGGTACTTCGACAACAACGCGATCCTCGCCGCGTCGCTGTTCTACCGCGACATCAGCGACTACATCGTCGTGTCGACGCGCCCCGAGGTGCACTGGAACCAGGCCCAGCAGATGGACACGACCTACCAGGTCGGCCGTCCGTACAACGCCGGAAGCGCCGAGATCAAGGGCGTATCGCTGGCCTACCAGCAGACCTTCGACAACGGCTTCGGCCTGCTCGCCAACTACACCTACGCCGACGGCAGCGGTGCCTCGGGTGCGGGCCTGCCATACAACTCGCGCGACCAGGTCAACCTCAGCCCGTTCTTCGAGAAGGGTCGCTGGACGGCACGCCTCAACTACGGCTGGCGTTCGAAGTACTTCACGAGCGTGGACCGTGGCGACAACATGTACGCGCGTGCCTACACCTCGCTCGACGCGTCGCTCGGCTTCACGATCAACGAGAACTTCAACCTCTCGCTCGATGCGATGAACCTGCTCGACTCGGAGTACTACAACTACGCCAACGTGCCGGAGCTGCCGCGTGGCGTCTACCGCACGGGTCGCCGCTGCATGGCCACGGCGCGCTTCAACTTCTGATCGCCCGCGACGACGCCGTGCCGCGTGCACGGCGTCGTCGCGCGGGCTTTCGCGCTCCTCCAAGGCTGTGTCTTATACACCTGGGACGCGGC
>JASCPI010000002.1 GCA_029959555.1 Lysobacteraceae bacterium PS02065
CCCCGAGATGAACCATCTCGAGCCCTCGGCGCATGAGGAGCAACAGAAACAGCCCCAGCCCCAGCACCAGCCCCAAGAGCAGACTACTCAAAGATTATTCTCGCAATAATATCCGTAGCGCTCGGTTTAGTAGCAGCACAAAATTATGCGGCACGTAGATCTGCTGAGATCGAGCTGGAAGAACTGAAGCGCACCCTTGCATCAAAGATTGCCGCTGCATCTTCGCAACAGACCCGCTCAACCAGCACCGAAAGAACCAGAAAGAATTCAACGCGAAAGGCTCCAGATCGCGAAGAAGATGGGGATGCTAAAGCTAGAAGAATGCTTTTGGAAAGGACTCCGGAATGGCAATAGAAAAGCAACGCCACTGTGCAATGCCCCTGCATACGACGTCCTGCGGTCGTAATCCACGTCTATCGACATATACCCTAATGGTGCTTGTGCTGATCTCGGTGCAATCGTTCGCTATCGGAAATGAACCCAAAATCGATCATGTTGCTTCGGAACTCTGGAACGCCATGTCCCACGACGCCGGCGCCGCCGCGGACACCACCACGCTGCGTCGCCTCTTCCACGACGATGCCGTGATCTTCGGCGGCGTCTACAAGGACGGCGCACCGGTGCTGCGGAGGTCGAGCGCCGCCGAGTTCATCGCCTCGCAGGAGGCCGTCAGCGGCAAGGCCTTCCACGAGTGCGAGATCGCGCGCCACATGCAGACCTACGACCGTTTCGCGACGGTCACGAGCGTGGTCGAGTCGCGGCGTGACAAGACCTCCGCGAAGCCCGATTTCACGGGCATCAACAGCGTGCAGCTCTACCGGCTCGGCGACGACTGGAAGATCGTGTCGCTGTACTACCACGTCGAGAAGGACGGGTTGCCGATCCCACCAGACGGCGGCGTGTCGGGGACGTGCCTGCCCTGACGGCGAGGCACGAAGCGGCTGGACGCGCGTCGCGCGACGTTCGCCCGATGTGCGAGGACACCCGAAGCATTCCCGACGGATCGCCGGAGGCCCCTGCATCTTTCAGCCGGCCGGCACGAGCCTCAGATGGTTGTCCCACGCGAGCGCCTCGGCGCCTTCGCGCAACGCACGCAGGCTCGAGGTCGGGCCGGCCTCGACGATCGCGCCGTGGCCGTCGCTGACGAGGAAGGCGCCCTGCCCGTGTGCCGCGACGCCGCAGCCGTCGGGACGGGCGATGCGGCCGAGGCTGCGGCCACTCGCGGCGTCCCAGAACGCGACCTGGCCACCAACCGGGCTCGAGGTCGCGATCACGTCGCCGCGCGTGTTCGCGGCGACCGATCCGACGTAGTTGCGCAGGTCGCGCAGCAGCTCGTCGGGGCCGGCGAACAGTTCGGGCGCGTGACCGCGGCGATGGCGTCCGACCAGTGCGGGACGGTCGGCGGCCGGGCCGGAGTACTGGCAGCCGAACCAGACCGCACCGTCGCCGGCGAGCGCGAGGTGGCGGATCGACAGCTGATGCAGGGATGGCGCGAGCGCGACCTGTGCGAGCAGGCGGCCGTCACGCGCATCGAGGTAGGCCAGCGACGGCGCCATCGTGTCGAGGTTGAGCTCGAGCTTGCCGTAGTCGGGATGGGTGAGGATGCCGCCGTTGGCGACGCACAGCGTGCGGCCGTCGGGCATGAGCAGGAGTTCATGTGCACCGATGCCGTCGCAGGCGAATTCGCCGACGCGGCGCCAGCCGGCACCGGCTGCGGCATCGTAGACGCCGACGACGGCGCGCTCGCCTTCGAAATCGTTCTCGGTCGCGTAGAGCAGGCGTCCGTCGGCCGAGAACGCGCCATGGCCGAAGAAATGTCGCCCGTCCGGCAACGGCAGGCGCTGCGGCGGCGTGCGGCCGTCGAGATCGAACGCGAGCGCGAAGAAGCCGGGCTGGCGGCCGAACGCGACGGCACGGCCGCACGGCGCGTCGATCGCGAAACTGTGGCCGCGATCCGGCAACGCGAACGCGTGCAGGTCGTGGCCGTCACCGTCGACGATGGCGACCTCGTGGCGGCCGTCGCGCTGGCGCGCGGCGACGTAGCGCGTCGGCGTCGCGACGCTCGCGGCACGCGCGAGCCACGGCGTGGCGAGCAGCGCGCCGCCGATCGCCGTGACGAAGCCGCGTCGGTCAATCGCCATCGAACGCGTTGAAGCCGATGTTGACGCCGAGCGCCGCGGCGAGGAACTCGTCGGTGATGCTCTTCATGTTCTTGAGCACGAACAGCGCGTGCACGAGGCGCTCGCGTGCGTCGGCATCGGTCACGGCGCGATCGAAGGGCAACGTGACCGCGTCGATGTCCTCGAGCACGCGGCCGGCCTCGTCGCGCAGCGAGGCCGCGATCCAGCGCTGGTCGGCCGCGACGACCTCGTCGAAGCGTGCAGCGACGACGAGAGCGCGCACGCCGGCGACGTTGCCGCGCAGCAGCGCGCGCGTCGCGCCGCTGCGCCACAACGGGGCACGCTGGCCGCGTGCGGCTTCGGGCGTGTCGCCGATCGCCGGCGCGAGCTTGATGTCGCGCACGTACTGCAGGCTGCCCGAGATCGCCTTGAGCGTCTCGGCGGCGACTTCCTGCGGCGTGCGGTAGAACGCGCTCGCGGCATCGGGCTTCGCGAACGCACGCGCGAGCGCGCTCGTGTCCGACCATCCCGCATCGATCTCGCGCGCGGTCGTGCCGAGCTGTGCGGCGACCGCGGTCGCGTAGGCGCAACGGTATCGTCCAGGCTCGTCGGCTGCGGCGATCTGCGCGGCGGCCTCGCCCGCGAACAGCGCGTGTTCGAGCGCGGGGATGCCTTGCACGCCGACGCTGCGCGAGGCGAGCGCGCCGGCGTCGAGCACGGCCGGATCGGCCGCGGCGAGCAGCGCCGACACCTGGCGCTGCACGAGGCCGCGCGGATCGGGGAAGAAGAACACGCGCTCGAAGCGGTTGGCCTCGACCAGCGGGCCGAAGCGCAGCACCTCGACGCGCCCCCAGGATTCGGCGAGCGCGTCGAAGCGCGTCGCGACCGTGGCGTGCGTCGCCTCGCCGGGCGTCGCGCAGTACGCGCGCAAGGCCTCGTGGGTGGCGTCGGCGGCCTTCGCGAAGCCGGCCGTCGCGGGTCGGATCGTGTCGTCGCGCCAGCGCTGGCCGAGCGCCGAGAGGTCGGCGGCGTGCACGGCGGTGCCGGCAGCGGCGAGGACGAGCGCGAGGATCGCGTGCGGCAGGCGCATCAGAGGGACTCCACGAAACGGATCAGGTCGGCGCGTTGCGCCGGGGTCATGCCGACGACGCGATCGCGCGCGGCCTGCGCCTCGCCGCCGTGCCAGAGGATCGCCTCGAGCACCGTGCGGGCGCGGCCGTCGTGCAGGAAGGTCGCACGCGCGTCGACGGTCTTGGCGAGGCCGACGCCCCACAGCGGCTGGGTGCGCCATTCGCGGCCGTTCGCGTCGCCTTCGGGGCGCCCATCGGCGAGGCCTTCGCCCATGTCGTGCAGCAGGAAATCGCTGTACGGCCAGATCAGCTGGAAGCGGTGCGCGGGATCGGCGGCATCGCGCCGCGTCACGTACTTGGGCACATGGCAGCTCGCGCAACGCGCCTCGTAGAACAGCTGCTTGCCGGCGAGCACCGGCGCCTCGTCGCTGCCGCGCCGCGCAGGCACGCCGAGGTGGGTCGAGTAGAACGCGACGAAATCGAGCAGGTCGCCGGGCACTTCCTCGGGCCCGAATGCGGGCTGCGCACCGTGCGGTGCGGCACGGCAGGCCTTCTGCTTCGTCGTGCAGTCGCCCCAGTGGTCGGGCAGCAGCGGCGTCGACAAGCCCATGTCGCCTGAGAATGCGTGCGCGGCCTGAGGCTTCACGGCAGGCTGGCCTGCCTTCCAGCCGAAGCGGCCGAGCACGAGCGCGCCGGACGCGGGATCGCGCACGTACGAGGGCTTGCCGACGATGCCGTCGGGATCGTCCTTGCGCGCGGCGTGGGCGAGGATGTCGTCCTCGTGGATCGCTTCGACGAGACCGAGGCCGATCATCGGCGCGGCGATGCGCGGCGACAGCATGACGTCCTTGCGCATCGCGCCGTAGCCGAGGTCCTCGACGCGGTAGCGCGGGCGACGCAGCGTCGCGGTCTCGCCGCCGGCGAGCGCGACCGACACCTCGGTCCAGTCGATGCGCATATGCCCCTCGGCGGCGACACCGGGCACGGCGAAGTTCTGCAGCTGCGTTCCGTAGGTCGGCTCGGGGATCGCGGCGAGGCGGCGCTCGGCGAGCGCGCGTTTCTCGGCACGCGAGCGCGGCGGCACCGACAGGCGCAGGAACAGCGACACCGCGGGCTCGTCGGCCTCGGGCACCACGCCGCGACCGTCCTTGATGTGGCAGCCCTGGCAGGAGCGCGCGTTGAACAGCGGGCCGAGGCCGTCGGAGGCCTGCGTCGACGACGGCGCCGACACCCAGTCCTTGCGGAACAGGCCGTTGCCGACCGCGAAACGCTGGCGCGCCTCGAAATCGAGGTTCGCGGAAGGGAACGAGAAGATGTCGCGCGTGACGAGCTTCTCGCGCACGGTCGAGCCACCGCCCGGCAGCGTCTCGAACGGTTCGGGTGCGTCGAACGTGGTCGCCGGCGCGGTGATGCGACGCACGCGCGCGCGGTCCTCGTCGGTGAGGTCGGTGCGCGTGGTGTCCGTGGCGTGCACGGACATCGCGGCGAACAGGCCGGCGAGGAGAAGCGAACGACGCATCGGGGCCGGCCGCGTGTGTCGCTTACTGGAACACGGCCTCGGGCTTGTCGAGGCTGTCGGATCCTTCGATCTCGATCGCGCCGAGCCCGAGGGCGGTGACGACGCGCTCGATCGAGCGCGTCTGCTCGATGAGGCGGTCGATCGCGGCCTGCACGACCGCGTTGCCCGCGGCATTGCCCTGCCCGATCATCTGGTCGTAGGCCTCGCCGCCTTCGGCGCGCTTGACCATCGCGGTCATCGCCGCGGTGGTCGCGTCGAGCTTGGCGCGCATCTCGGCATCGAGCGCGGGATCCTTGGCCTTGACGAGATCCGACAGCGACGGGCCTTCGACGGCCTTGCCGTCGGTGCGCACGTAGCGGCCGAGATAGGCGTTGCGGATGCCGGCCTGGTTGTAGGCGTGCGAATGGTGCGTGTTGTCGGAGAAGCAGTCGTGCTCCTCCTCGGGGTCGTGCAGGATCAGGCCGAGCTTCATGCGCTCGCCGGCGAGTTCGCCGTAGGACAGGCTGCCCATGCCGGTCAGCATCACCGACAGCCCTGCCTTGGCGCCGCCCGCGAGCACGTGCGCGCGTGCCTTGCCGCCGGGCTTCCAGTCGGCCACGGCTTCGGCGAGATCGTCGACGAGCAGTGAGGTCACCGTGGTCAGGTAGGCGACGCGGCGATCGCAATGACCGCCCGTGCAGGCCTTGGTGTCGAAATCCGTCGCGGGGCGGTTGCCTGCCCCCTTGCCGGTGCCGTTGAGGTCCTGGCCCCACAGCAGGAATTCGACCGCGTGGTAGCCCGTGGCGACGTTGGCCTCGATGCCACCGATCTCGTGCAGCGTCTCCGAGAGCAACTCCTTCGTGATCGTCGTCGCGTCGACGTCGCGGCCGCCGACCCTGGTCTTCGGGTTCGCGATGAGATTGGCGGTGAACCACGCGTTGGCGTCGGACTCGCTGCCGTACGAGGCATCGACGTAATCGATGAGGCCTTCGTCGAGCGGCCAGGCGTTGACGCGGCCCTCCCAGGCGTCGACGACCGGGTTGCCGAAGCGCAGCACTTCGGTCTGCATGTACGGCACGCGTGCGTCGATCCAGGCCTTGCGCGCGGCGGCCAGCGTCGTCGCACCGGGCTTGGCGACGAGCGCGTCGACGGCCTTCTGCAGTGCCTTCGCACTCGAGAGCGCATCTTCGTAGCCGGCCAGCGCGATGTCCGCGTAGGTGGTCACGACGGCCGCCTCGGAGACGGGCTTGGCCTTGGGGTCCGCCTCGGCGGCGACGGCATCGGCCGCGCCGAACACGGCGGCAAACGGGAACAGGAGCGCAAACGGCATCCGCATGGGTCATCCTCGACAGGCGATGGCGTGCGGGGCGACGGCGGCACGCGGGAAAGGGCCGCCGATTGTAGACGATCGCCCATGTCGACCGCATGCGCGCAGAGTGGCGCGCGTGGAGCGGGACGGCTGGACGACATCGCGTGAGATCGACTGCTTGTCCCGCGCCCGCCCCCTCTCCCCAACCCCTCTCCCGCAAGGGGAGAGGGGCTGCTCGCTTACGTTCGAAGGTACGAAGCCGACGAGGCGTGGCCATCGTGACAGGGTGATTTGCGCGGCAGCCCGAGTCGTGCGCGAGCGTTCATGCCGCGACCGCACACGAACGCCGCGGGCGGCCCGGCTATCATGTCGCCCCCTTCGCAAGGCGGCGCGCGCATGACCGGACCGGTCCATCTCGAACACCGCGGCAGCACGGCATGGCTCACGCTCGATCGGGCCGACGTGCACAACGCCTTCGACGCGGCGCTGATCGCCGAACTCACCGCGACGCTCGAGCGCGTCGACAGCGACGCGAGCGTGCGTGCGGTCGTGCTGACGGGACGCGGCAGCACGTTCTCGGCCGGCGCGGACCTGAACTGGATGCGCGGCATGGCCGCGGCCGGCGAGGACGAGAACCGCGAGGACTCGCTGCGCCTCGCCCGCCTCATGCACACGCTCAACTTCCTGTCCAAGCCGACCGTCGCGCGCGTCAACGGCTCGGCCTACGGCGGCGGTGTCGGCCTCGTCGCCTGCTGCGACATCGCGATCGGCGTCGACGGCGCCAAGTTCTCGCTGTCCGAGGCCAAGCTCGGCCTCGTCCCCGCGGTGATCTCGCCCTACGTCGTCGCCGCGATCGGCCTGCGCCAGGCGCGCCGCTATTTCGTCAGCGCCGAGGTGTTCGACGCTGGCGAGGCGCGTCGCATCGGCCTGCTGCACGACGCCGTCGCCGGCGACGCGCTCGACGAGCAGGTCGATCGTGTCCTGCACATGCTCGGCAAATGCGGTCCGGTCGCGCAGGACGAGGCCAAGCGCCTCGCGCTGCGCGCGGCCGGCATCGACGCCGAAGGCGCGCACCAGCTCGACCGCGAGAACGCCGCGCTGATCGCGCGGTTGCGCGTATCGCCCGAGGGCCAGGAAGGCCTCGGCGCGTTCCTCGACAAGCGTGCCCCTTCCTGGGCGCGCGCCTCGTGAGCGGGCTCGACCACGTGGGCTTCGCGGTCGCCGATGTCGCGCGCAGCACCGCGTTCTATACCCAGGCACTCGCACCGCTCGGCCTTGCCGTGGTCATGCAGGTGACGCCCGAGCAGAGCGGCGCCGGCGCGCACGTCGGTTTCGGCACCGCGCAGAAGCCGTTCTTCTGGATCGGCGACGGCGAGGCGCGCCACGGCGGCGTGCACGTCGCGTTCACGGCCCCGACGCGCGCGGCCGTCGACGCGTTCCATGCCGCAGCGCTCGCCGCGGGCGGGCGCGACAACGGCGCGCCTGGCCTGCGCCCGCACTACCACTCCGACTACTACGGCGCGTTCGTGCTCGATCCCGACGGGCACAACGTCGAAGCCGTCTGCCACCTTGCGGAAGGATGACGCGATGCCCTTGTTCGACACGGTCCTGATCGCCAACCGCGGCGAGATCGCCTGCCGCGTGATCCGCACCTGCCGCCGCCTCGGCATCCGCACGGTCGCGGTGTATTCCGACGCCGACGCCGATGCGCAGCATGTGCGCCTCGCCGACGACGCACGCCACATCGGCGGACCGCGCCCGGCCGAGTCGTACCTGCGTGGTGACGCGATCCTCGAGGCCGCGCGCGCCGCCGGCGCGCAGGCGATCCATCCGGGCTACGGCTTCCTTTCGGAGAACGCCGACTTCGCCGATGCGGTCGAAGCGGCCGGCCTGCGCTTCATCGGCCCGTCCGGCGCCTCGATGCGCCGCATGGGATCGAAAGCCGGCGCCAAGGACCTCATGGCCTCGCACGGCGTGCCCGTCGTGCCGGGCTACACGGGAGACGACCAGGATCCCGCGGTGCTCGCGCGCGAGGCTGGGCGCATCGGCTTCCCGCTCATGATCAAGGCCGCCTACGGCGGTGGCGGCAAGGGCATGCGCATCGTGCGCACAGCCGAGGAGTTCGGCGCTGCGCTCGAATCCTGCCAGCGCGAGGCGCGCAACGCGTTCGGCCGCGACCGCGTGCTGCTCGAACGCTACGTCGAGCGCCCGCGCCACATCGAGTTCCAGATCTTCGGCGACGCGCATGGGCATGTCGTGCACCTCAACGAGCGCGAGTGCTCCGCGCAGCGCCGCTACCAGAAGGTGCTCGAGGAAACGCCCTCGCCGTTCGTGACGCCGGAGCTGCGCGCACGCATGGGCGAGGCGGCGATCGCCGCAGGTCGCGCGCTCGACTACGTGAACGCGGGCACGGTCGAGTTCATCGTCGGCCAGCAGGGCGATTTCTACTTCATGGAAATCAACACGCGCCTGCAGGTCGAGCATCCGGTGACCGAACTCGTGACCGGGCTCGACCTCGTCGAGCTGCAGCTGCGCGTCGCCGCAGGCGAAGCGCTGCCACCCGCGCTGCGCGACGGCCCGGTCGCCTCGCGCGGCCACGCGATCGAGCTGCGCCTCTACGCCGAGGATCCCCACCAGGGCTTCCTGCCCGGCTCGGGCGTGCTCGAGACGCTGCGCCTGCCGCCGCCGTCCACCCACGTGCGCATCGACTCGGGCGTGGTCGAGGGCGACGCGGTGACGATCTTCTACGACCCGATGATCGCCAAGCTCATCGTGCACGACGTCGACCGCGCCGCCGCGCTGCAGCGCATGCGCGACGCGCTCGCCGAGGTCGACGTGGTCGGCCCGAAATCGAACGTTGCGTTCCTCGAGCGCCTCGTGCGCCACGCCGCGGTCGTCGACGGCACGATCGACACGGGCTACCTCGACCGCCATCTCGACGCGTTCGTCGGGGCCAGCGGCGACGCCGCATCCGCGTTGCCGCTCGACCTCGCCGCGGCCGTCGTCGCGACACTGCTCGACGGCGAGCGTGCCGCGATCGACGCCGCGCGCACGGGCACCGATCCGCATTCGCCGTGGGCGCGCGCCGACGGCTGGCGTCTCGGCCACGCCGGCAAGCGCATCGTCGCGCTGCTGCGCGACGGCGAGCGAATCGAAATCGCCGCGCACGGCGCCGACGGCCGCTACCGGCTCGACCTCGGCGACGCGCACGTCGAGGTCGAGGGCGCCCGCCTCGTCGACGGCGACCTCTCCGCACGCTACGACGGCGTCGGCGCGCGCCACCGCGTGTTCGCCGACGCGAAACGCGTGGTCGTGCACGATGGCACACGCCGCAACACGTTCGAGCACGCGCCCGCGTTCGTGCTCGCAGCGACGTCGACGACGCAGTCCGACCGTATCGTCGCACCGATGCCGGGCCGCATCGTCGTCGTCAAGGCCGCGCCGGGCGACGTCGTCGCCGAGAACCAGGAGGTGCTCGTCATGGAAGCGATGAAGATGGAACTCACGCTGCGTGCCCCGCGCGCCGGCACGATCGCCGTGGTGCAGGCCGCCGTCGGCGACTTCGTCGAAGCCGACGCGGTGATCGTGCGGTTCGAGGCGGCAGAAGGCGCGTGAGGCTCGTTCTCGCTGCGCTGCTGTGCGTCGGGCTTGCGGCATGCCAGAGGACCGGCTTCGAGTCCCTGCCTGTTGCGGATGCCGCCGTATGCGACACGCGATGGGAGGGGCAATGGCGCATCGACATGCCCGACGAAGACGACGATCCCGATGACACGATATACGTCGACATCGGCACCGGATGTTCAACCGTCACCTTCGTGGAGAACGGCAAACGCACCGACGAACCGATGATCGAGGTGCATTTCGCGCGGGTCGCGCAGATCGAGATCGTCACGATGCGTGCCATCGATGGCACCGACGCCGTGCCGAGTGAAGCCGTACGACGCATGGGCTTCATGTACTTCCGGCAGGAGGCGCGACGCGACCGCATCATGCTCCATCCGGTCGACGACCGGCGTGTGGCGAACTGGCTGATCCAGGGCGATCTGGAAGGCACCGTGGACTTCGCGTCACGGCATGCCGGCGGCCGTCGACCCCGACACGGCAACACGCTCGAGAACTTCGTCGCCGGGGATACCGAAGCCATGGCGTCGATCGTGACGCGTCGCGGCCTCTTCGAGCGACGCCCGAGCATCATCCTGACGCGGGTCGATGGCCTGCCGGCATCGGAACCCGACGAGACCACGGAGAATCCGCCTTGAAACCTCGAACCGTTCCGGCGACAGCGCTCGTGCGTCGACGTACCGCGATCCTCCGTCTCGCCACACTCACCCTCGCCTTCCTGCTGCTCGGAGGCTGCGTCGAGACGCGCTTCGCGTCGACGCCCGGCACCGCGATCGACGCCTGCGATGCGCGCTGGAAAGGGCTCTGGCTCGATGTCGATCCGGCCTCGCGCCAGGACGAGGCCGCGCCGGGCTTCTTCGTCGACAAGGACTGCCGCTTCCTGCTGCTCGAGGATCCCGAGCGCGGCGGTCCGCTCAAGCCCGTGCACATCCCGCTCAACTTCGTGCACGACCGCGGCACCGACTACGTCGTCGTCGCCGACGACCAGCTGCGCGGCGTCGCCAGCATCAAGCCAGTCGGACACGGGCTCGCCAAGGCGTTCTTCGTCGCGCGCTACCGCATCGACGGTGCGCGGCTCGAGATCGATCTCGTCGACACCGCACGCGTCGCGCGCCTGATCGGCGACGGCCGCCTGTCGGGCAGCGTCGACCGCGACGGCAACGAGGTGCACGCGCTCGTGCGTGGCGATCCGCAGCGCGTGCTGGAGATCCTGCGCAGCGAACCCATCTTCGCCG
This sequence comes from Lysobacteraceae bacterium PS02065, assembly GCA_029959555.1. Classification (GTDB taxonomy): domain Bacteria; phylum Pseudomonadota; class Gammaproteobacteria; order Xanthomonadales; family Rhodanobacteraceae; genus Dokdonella. Next base: position 10,854 of record JASCPI010000002.1, read on the forward strand.
AGGGCAAGCCGCTCGTGCTCGCGCGCGATCCGCGCGACCTGCCCATCTACGAACGCGAGCGCCTCGGCGCGAAGAGGTCACGATGAGCCAGCCCGCCAGCGTCCGCATCGTCGAGGTCGGTCCGCGCGACGGCCTGCAGAACGAGAAGGCGATCATTCCCGCGGCGACCAAGATCGAGCTGATCGACCGGCTCTCGCGCACGGGCCTGCGCACGATCGAGGCGACGAGCTTCGTGAGCCCGAAGTGGATCCCGCAGCTCGCCGACGCGGCCGAGGTGTTCGCCGGCATCGCGCGCGATCCCGCGATCGCCTACCCCGTGCTCGTCCCGAACGAGAAAGGCTACGAGCGCGCACGCGAGGTCGGCGCGCAGGAAGTCGCCGTGTTCACGGCGGCTTCGGAGGCGTTCAACCGCCGCAACACCAACGCGGGCATCGACGAGTCGATCGAGCGCTTCCGTCCCGTGCTCGAGCGTGCGCGCGCCGACGGCGTCAAAGTGCGCGGCTACGTCTCCACGGTGCTCGGCTGCCCTTACCAAGGCGAGGTGCCGGTCGCCGACGTCGTGCGCGTCGCGCAACGCCTGCACGCGCTCGGCTGCTACGAGATCTCGCTCGGCGACACGATCGGTATCGGCACGCCGGCCAGGGCGCGCGCGATGCTGCACGCGGTCGCGCTCGAGGTGCCGATCGCGGCACTCGCCGTGCATTTCCACGACACGCGCGGCCAGGCGCTCGCGAACATCCTCGCCTGCCTCGAGGAAGGCGTCGCCGTGGTCGACAGCGCCGTGTCGGGCACGGGCGGCTGCCCGTACGCGAACGGCGCCACCGGCAACGTCGCCAGCGAGGATGTCGTCTACATGCTCGAAGGCCTCGGCATCGCGACCGGCGTGAACCTTCCGAAGCTCGTCGAGACCGGCCTGTGGCTGTCGGCGCAGCTCGGCCGCGAGACCTCGAGCAAGGTCGCGCGCGCCGGCGTCTGAGACGCGCCATCGCACGCTGCTAAGATCGCGAACCCCGACGGAGAGCCCGCGTGCCTGCCAAACTCGCCCCCGAACGCACCCGTGGCGCCATCATCGCCTGCGGTGAACTGCCGGCCAACCAGCGCACGCCGCCGCTGCTCGCGCGCGTCGTCGCGCCGTTAGGCGACGCGCCGCGCATCGTGCTCGTGTCGGCGCCCGACGCCAGCGAGGACGACGACATCGAGCTCGAGACCCTGCTGCTCGGTGCGGGCTGCACAGCGGTCAACCGCTACGTGCTCGCGACGCGCGCGAACGCCGAGCAGCGCGAACTGCTCGACGTCGTCGAGCAGGCCGACCTCGTCATGCTGCAGGCCAGCCAGCCGCTGCGCCTCAGCACGCTGATCGGCGGCACCACGCTCGCGCGCCTGCTGCGCCGTCGCAACGCCGACGGCATGGCCGTATGCGGCATCGGCGCCGCGGCGGCCGTGCTGTGCGAACACATGCTCGCGGCCGGTGCACCGGGTCCGACCCCGCACATGGGCGGCGCCTCGCTCGCGCCGGGCCTCGGCCTGACCAACCGCGTCGTGATCGACCAGGGCGGCCACGCCAGCGACCGCCTCGGCCGCCTGCTCGCCGCGCTCGCGCTCAATCCGTTCGCGCTCGGACTTGGCATCGACGCGGCGACGTTCGCGGTGATCGGCCCCGACAACGTGCTCGACGTGATCGGTGCGGGTGGCATCACGGTGATCGACCCGAGCGAGATGGCCGACTCCAACGCGGCCGAGCTCGACCACGGCGCGCCGATCCGCATCACCAACCTGCGCCTGCACTCGCTGACCGGCGGCGGCCGCTACGACCTCGATTTCCGCCGCCCGATCGGCTGACGCCTCAGCGCCGGCTGCGGAAGAACGCGCGCAGCATGTCGCCGCTTTCGTCGGCGCAGAGACCCGATGCGACGATCACGCGGTGGTTGTGGCGCGTCGACACGAGCGTGTCGAACACGCTGCCGGCAGCGCCGGTCTTGGGATCGGTCGCCGCGTAGACGACGCGTGCGACGCGTGCGTGCACGATCGCCATCGCGCACATCGCGCAAGGCTCCAGCGTCGCGTACAGCGTCGCACCCGGGAACCGGTAGTTCGACACGCGCGTGCCGGCCTCGCGCATCGCGAGGATCTCGGCGTGCGCGCTCGGATCGTGCAGCGTGATGTTGCGGTTGCAGCCCTCGCCGAGGAGCTCGCCGTCACGCACGAGCACGGCACCGACGGGCACTTCGTCGTGGAGGTCGCGCGCCTGCGCGGCGAGCGCGAGCGCACGCTGCATCCAGTGCCGGTCCGCGTCGTCGAACACGGGAGTCGACACGGCAGGCGGGGTTTCGGACTCGAATTCGGACATTGACGCAGCGGGCGTTCGCGGGGCGCCGATGGTGCCACAGCACGCGTCGGGGATCAGATCGTGGCGTTCGCCGGCGACGGGCGTGAACGCGCCGGCCAGGCCGCGACCGCGGCGAGCATGACACCCACGACAAGGTACGGCAGCGACGGCGACAGCCCGTACAGCGACGCGCCCGCGAGCGGACCGACGACGACACCCAGCCCCTGCGCGGCGCCGAGCGAACCCGCGGCGGCGCCCTGCTCGTGCGGCTCGACCGCATTCGCGGCGAGCGCCGAGAACGCCGGGAACACCCAGCCCATGCCGGCCGCCGCGACGAAATAGCTCGCCCACAGCATGATCGGCGAGGTCGCGAGCGCGGTGCTCGCGAATCCGAGCGCGGCGACCGCGCCACCGATGCGCACGAGCCGCGCAGGCGGCCAGCCGAGCCGGCGCACGACGATCTGCGACAGGATCAGCGCGACACCGACCACGGTCAGCGCGATGCCGGCGATGCGCGCACCGTCGCCGGGTTCGAGACCGAAGCGATCGAGCACGAAGAAGCCGACCGTGATCTGCGCGATCGCGACGCAGGCCATCGCGACGAACGCGACGACGAGCGCGTGCCTCAGACGCGGTTCGCCGAGCGGCAGCGTCGCGGGCGCGCGCGCCGACGCCGGCCGATCGCGCGGCAGGAAACGCCATGTCGCGACGAGCGCGATGATCGGCAGCACGGCCATCGCGTACAGCGGCACATGCAGACCGAACGGCGCGAGCAGCGCGGCGATGCCGGGTCCCGCGACCATGCCGACCGCGTTGGCGGCACCGAGCGTGGCCATCGCACCGGCGCGACGAGCAGGCGCGACATGATCGGCGACCAGCGCAGTGCCCGCGGTCGGGATCGCCGCGTAGAACACACCGATCGCACCACGCGCGAGCATCAGCGCCGCGAACGCGACGAGCGCGCCGGGCTGCAGCATCAGCGACACGTCGATGACCGCGGTGAGCACGAGGTAGCTGACCGCGAACCCGGCCGTGCCGGCGAGCAGCACGGCGCGCCGGCCATGACGATCGCAGGCGCGTCCCCACGGCCGCGCGAGCAGCATCCACAGCACGCCGGCCACGGTCACGGTCGCACCGGCCTGCCACGGCGCGAGGCCGAGCACGCGCACGACCGGACCGATCATCGCGACGAACGCCATCATCGCCATCGTGCACGCCATGTAGGCGACGACGAGCGGACGCAGCGGCAAGGTGTCGATCGTCTCGGGGGATGCGGCGGCGGGCGCCGGCATGTCGGCCATGGGTCGAGCTCTGGAAAACGGATCGTCGACTTTAATGCGAATGATTCATCTGCTATCGATCGGATCGACGAGCAGCACGAGGTCGTCGCGATGCACGACGCTCTCGCCGTAGTGGTAGCCGAGCAGCGCGTCGATCTCGTGCGAGCGACGCCCGGCGATGCGGCGCACGTCGGCGGCCGAGTACTGCGTGACGCCACGTGCGACCGTGCTGTCGCCGTTTGCGATCTCGATCATGTCACCACGCGCGAAATCGCCTTCGATGCCGGCGACGCCGCCGGGCAGCAGCGAGGCGCCCCTGTCGCGCAGCGCGCGCAGCGCACCGTCGTCGACGACGAGCCGGCCCGGCACCGGCGGCACGTGGCGCAGCCAGTACTTGCGCGCGGCGAGGCGCGTGCGCGAGGCCAGCAAGCGCGTACCGAGGAGCCGACCCTGCGCGAGCGCGCCGACCGTGTCGCCGCGCGTGCCGTTGAACAGCACGGTCTCGATCCCGGCCGAGGCCGCTTTCGCGGCGGCCTCGAGCTTGGTGCGCATGCCGCCTGTGCCGACCGCGCTGCCGGTACCGCCGGCCATCGCGAACGCTTCCTGCGTGACCGCGGCGACCTCGTGCACGGGGTGCGCGGTCGGGTCGGTGCGCGGGTTGGCCGTGTACAGGCCGTCGATGTCGGTCGCGATGAACAGGACCTCGGCGTCGACCAGCGCGGCGACGATCGCGGCAAGGTTGTCGTTGTCGCCGAGCTTGAGCTCGTCGACCGAGACCGTGTCGTTCTCGTTGACGACCGGCAGCGTGCCGAGGCGCAGCAGCTCGTTGAGCGTCGCGCGCGCGTTGAGGTAGCGGCGGCGGTTGCGCAGGTCGTCGTGGGTCAGCAGCACCTGTGCGACCGGGCGCTCGAAGAAGCGCTGCCATAGCCCGATGAGCTGGGCCTGGCCGAGCGCGGCGAGTGCCTGCCGCGCGGCCATCGGCGCGCCGGCCTCGACGACTTTCGGCACGATCGCGCGTCCCGCGGCCACCGCGCCCGAGGACACGATCACGACTTCGCGCCCCGCGGCGAGGCTCGCCGAGACGAACTGCGCGAGGCCGAGTGCGTGACGCGGACTCAGGCCGCCGCCGTCGGCCGCGAGCAGGCTGCTGCCGACCTTGAGCACGGCACGCCGCCACGTCGGCAAGGCCTGCTCGGTGAACGCGGTGGTGGCGACGGGCGGCGTCATCGGGTCATCCGGAGATCAGTGCGTGTGCCAGGCGTGGACGGTGAGCTCGGAGGCGTCCTCGAGCACGAGCGGATCGCGCGCGACGATCGCACGCGCGGCCTCGAGATCGGCGACGTTGTGCAGGATGTAGGCGCCGCCGCTGCCGTCGCCGAAGCCGCCGCTGCGCTCGAGCAGGCCGCGCTCGCGCAGGTCGGCGATGAAGGCGCGGTGCGGCGCGATCACCGATTCCGGGAAGCCCGGCTTGCGCATCGCGAGCACGAGGTACACGGTCACGAGGACAGTCCTTCGAGGCGCGCGCGCAGCACGTCGAGCTGCAGGTCGGCCGCGGCACCGGGCGACACGCGTGCGGCGAGGCTGCCTTCCGGCGTCCTGCCCTGACCGGCCGTGTCGGCACCTGCCGCAGCGGCCTTGTAGGCCTCGCGGAACGGCACGCCGGCGACCGCGGCCTCGACCGCGACGTCGGTCGCGTACATGCCCGAATCGATCGCCGCGCGCATGCGCTCGCCGCGCCATTCGAGGCTCGCGAGCAGCGCCGGCAGCAGTTCCAGCGCGGCGAGACCGCGACCGAAGCCGTGGAAGATCGCGCCCTTGCTGGCCTGCAGGTCGCGGTGGTAACCCGACGGCAGCGACAGCAGCTGCTCGATCTCGATGCGCGCGGCGGCAACGCTCGCGTGCGTGGCGCGCATGAGTTCGATCACGTCGGGATTGCGCTTGTTCGGCATGATCGAACTGCCGGTCGTGTACTGCGCGGGCAGCGACACGAAACCGAACTCGGCGGCCGTGAACAGCGAGAGATCCCAGGCGAGGCGGCGCAGGTCGAGCGTCGCGCTGCCGAGCGCCTCGAGCGCGGCGAGCTCGAACTTGCCGCGCGAGAGCTGGGCGCAGATCGGCGACACCTGCAGGCGCGCGAAGCCGAGCTCGGCGGTGACGTGTTCGCGAGCGAGCGGCAGGTTGACGCCGTAGCCCGCGGCGGTTCCGAGCGGATTCGCGTCGACGAGGCGCAGCGTGTCGTCGGCGCGCATCGCGTCGTCGAGGAAGGCTTCGGCCCAACCCGCCCACCACATGCCGGCCGACGACACGACGGCGCGCTGCAGGTGCGTATAGCCGGGGATCGGCAGATCCTTCTCGGCCTCGGCGCGCTCGAGCGCGATGCCGGCCACGATGCGCGAGAGCTCGCCGACGCGCGCGAGCTTCTCCTTTAGCCACAGGCGCGTCGCGACGAGGATCTGGTCGTTGCGGCTGCGCCCCGTGTGGATCTTGCGGCCGGCATCGCCGAGGCGCTCGGTCAGGCGCGCCTCGATCGCCGAATGGCCGTCCTCGTAGCGCGCGTCGAGCACGAAGCTGCCGGCGCGGAAATCCTCGGCGAGCAGGTCAAGTTCGTGCGAAAGGCCCGAGAGCTCGTCGAACGAGAGGATGCCGATCTGCTGCAGGCCCTGCGCATGCGCCTTGCTCGCGGCGATGTCGTGCAGGAAGAACTCGCGGTCGAGGATGACGTCGTCACCCGCGAGGAAGGCCTGGATGCCCGCGTCGACCTCGACGCCGGGTTTCTGCCACAACAGCTCTGCCATGTTCGTTGCTCCGCGGGCCTGCCCGCGCATCGAGTGAAAGTAGGGAACGGCCCGATCAGGCCGGAATCGCGGTCAGCTCGTCGAAGCCGAATGCGAGGTTGAGGTTCTGCATCGCCTGCGTCGCCGCGCCCTTGAGCAGGTTGTCGAGCGTCGCGACGACGACGACACGGCGGTTGCCCGGCGCCATCGTGAACGCGCCGATCTGCACGCCGTGACGGTTCGCGATGCGACTGACCCACGGCACCTCGTCGATCACCTCGACGAGACGTTCGTCCGCGTAGCGCTCGCGGTAGCGCGCGATCACGGCGTCGCGCGTGATGGGCTGGCTCAGCCACAGGTTGACCGTCATCGTGATGCCGCGGAAATGCGGCGCGACATGCGGCATGAACTCGACCGGTACGCCGAGCTGCGCGGAAACCTCGCGCTCGTGCATGTGGTCGGTCAGCGCGTACGGCATGAGGTTGTCGCGCAGCAGTTCCGGATCGTTCTTGTCCGACGGCGTGGTGCCTGCGCCCGAGTAGCCCGACACGCCGAAACACTGCGGCGGTCCCGCGAGCACGTCGAGCAGCGGCGCGATCGCGAGCTGCATCGCGGTCGCGTAGCAGCCCGGGTTGCTGATGCGCGCCTGGCCCGCGTAGCGGCCGCGCGTGAGCTCGGGCAGGCCGTAATACCAGCGGCCGTCGAAGCGGTAATCGGCCGAGAGATCGACGATGCGCGTCGAGTGAGCGGCCGCATCGAGCGCCTCGACGTACGGCGCGGCCTTGCCGTTCGGCAGCGCGAGCACGACCGCGTCTACGCCTTTGGCAGCGACTGCGGTGGCATCGAGGTTCTCGTAACGCAGCTCGCCCGCGTAGGCATCGCTGTGGTCGGCGACGCGCTGACCGTCGAGCTCGCGCGAAGACACGAACGCGAGCCTGAACTGCGGATGCGCGGCGACGAGGCGGATCAGCTCCGCGCCCGTGTGGCCGCGTGCCCCGACGATGCCGAGGGTCGGAGAGGTGCTCATGCGTGACGCTCCAGCAAGGCGTGCAGATGGCGGCGCACGGCCGGCCATTCGGCATCGAGGATCGAGAACACGACGGTATCGCGCAGCGATCCGTCGGCGTGGCGCTTGTGGTGGCGCAGGACGCCGTCCTGCTTCGCACCGAGGCGCGTGATCGCGTTGCGCGAGGCGTGGTTGAACCAGCTCGTCTCGAACGACACGCTCGCACAGCCGAGCACCTCGAATGCATGGCCGAGCAGCAGGCGCTTGGCCTCGGTGTTGAGGCCGGTGCGCTGCGCACGCGCCGCGTAGAACGTGTAGCCGATCTTGAGGTTCGGCACCGACGGCTCGAGGTCGTAGCAGCGCGTGCTGCCGATCACCTCACCACACGCATCGCGCACGGCGAACGCGAGCGCTTCGCCACGCGCCTGCGCGGCGAGTGCCTTGTCGATGTAGGCGGCGACGTCGGCCGGCGCCGGCACGTTCGTGTACCAGGCCTCGTGCAACGCGCCGTCCGCGCTCGCGTCTGCGAGTGCATCGGCATGCTCGGGCGTGAGCGGCTCGAGCACGGCGTGGCGGCCGCGCAGCGTCGGCACCTCGCGCCAGCGGGCGTCGATGTCGTGCACGTCAGCCGACCAGCGTCGCGGGGCGCGTCGAGCAGTGCGCGACGCAGTGACGGATCTGCTCGAAGTCGTCCATGCCGTACCAGAACACCTTCCACTTCTCCTGCTTGAAGCAGCCGTCGGATTCGGCGTAGTAGAAGATGTTGACCTGGTTGTGGTGGCGCGAGCGCCAGAACAGCTGCGGCGTCTCCTCGCGCATGACGTTCCACACGGCGCGGCCGAGGCCTTCGCCCTGCGCGTCGTCGGACACCGCGAACTTGTCGAGGTAGGTCATGCCGCCGCCGTCGGTGAGGATCACCGCGGTGCGGTAGTTCTCGCTGACGTAGGCGCGCAGCAGCGTCGTGCGCTCGAAGTAGTCGTCGAGGAGCGTGCGGCCGAAGCTCGACTCGATCAGCGCGCGCAGGCGCACGAGGTCGAGCTCGTCCCAGCGCGTCGCGCGCAGCACGCGTTCACCGCGGCGCACGAGCGTGCCGGAACCCTTGTGCGTGAACAGCTCCTTGGCGAGATCGGCCGGGCGCGTGATCGACACCGACGACTCGAGCGGCAGCTTGTCGAGCAGGTCCTTGATCTGCTCGATCTTGACCTTCATGCCGCCGTGGATCCAGGGCTGCGCGACGAGGTGCTCGTACTCGGTCGACAGGTTGATCGAATCGATGACCTTGCCGTCGGCATCGAGCAGGCCGCCCGTGCCGGTCAGGAACACGATCTTGTAGGGCTGCAGTTCGCGCACGAGTTCGTTCGCGGCGAAGTCGGCGTTGATGTTGAGGATCTGCCCGGCCGGCGTCTCGCCGAGGCTCGTGATGACCGGGATCGAGCCGGCCTGCAGGCTCGCCTCGATCGGCGCGAGGTTGACCGCCTTGACCTCGCCGACGAGGCCGTAGGTGTCGCGGTCGAGGTAGTCGGCCTCGAACACGCCGCCGGTGATCGAGGTCGCGCGCACGCCGTTCTGCTGCAGCGCCTCGACGAGCTTGAGGTTGGACGACTGGAACACCTTGCGCACGATCGCGAGCGCCTCGGGCGAGGTCACGCGCAGGCCGTTGACGGTGTGCTTCTCGATGCCGGCGGCCGACAGTTCCGCATCGAGCTGCGGACCCGCACCGTGCAGCACGATCGGCGTGAGGCCGACCTCCTGCAGGAACGCAAGCGACGAGGTGAGGTCGTCGAGTTCGTCGCGCAGCACCGCACCGCCGACCTTGACGACGGCGAAGCGCTTCGCGTCGAGCTGCGAGAAGCGCTTGAGGTACTGGCTGATCTCCTTCGCGCTGGCCATGCTCGAAAGCAGGCGCACGATGGTCTGGCGGGTCTGGAGGTGGGTGGCGGGAACGTTCACGGGCGTCGGGTCATCGAAGGGAAATCGGCCAGCGCGGACGCCGGATGCGGAAGGGCGCGCGGGGTCACACGCCGTTGATGATGCGGTGCACGGTGGCGGCGTAACGCTCGAGCTGCTCGAGCATCACGAACTCGTCGGCGGTGTGCGCCTGCGCGATGTCGCCGGGCCCGTAGACGAGCGCGGTGTAGCCGCCGGCCGAGAACAGCGAGGCCTCGGTCCAGAAGTCGACCGCGTTGCCGATCGGCAGGTCGAAGGCGTCGGCAACGTCGCGCGCGGCGAGGCGGCGCTCCTCGGCACGGGCGATGTCGCCCGACGGCAGGCTCGGTCCGCGGAAGGTCTCGGCGAACGTCGCGGCGGCCGGATCGGCGAAGCCGGCGAACGTCGCGAGCAGCTCGTCGATGTCCATCGACGGCAGCGGCCGGAAACCGAAGCGCAGCTCGGCGGCGGGCGCGATCATGTTGGCCTTGATGCCGCCTTCGACACGGCCGATGTTGAAGCGCAGGCCGGTCAGGCCGCCGAAGCGCGCGTGCGCGAGCGAGTCGACATGGTCGAGTGCCTTGCCGCCCCAGCGCATGGCCTGGTGCAGCGCGCTCGCCGACGGATCCTGCTTGCCGGACGCGTGTCCGGCGCGGCCCGCGAACGTCATGAGTACCGAGCTGATGCCGCGGTGCGCGAGCACGGCTTCGCAGCGCGTCGGCTCGGCGACGAGCACGGCCTCGTACGGGATGCCGCGCGCGAGGAACGCCGCGATGCAACGCGGATCGTTGGCTTCCTCGTCGGTCGAGAACAGGAACGCCGCGTCGCCGCTGCCGGCCTGCGCGGCGGCGACGAGCGCGGCGGCCGCGCCCTTGATGTCGCAGACGCCGAGGCCGACGACGCGGTCGTCGAGGCGGCGCATGACGTGCGGATCGGCGCTCCAGTGCGGCGAATCGGGCACGGTGTCGAGGTGCACGTTGAACAGGATCGTCGGCGTGCCGCGCACGGCGTGGAAGCTCACCGCGCCGGCGCCGTGGTCGATCACCTCGATCGCGAAGTCGGGCAGCTGGGCGCGCAGGTAGTCGAAGATGCCGCCGGTCGTGATCGCACGCGGCGGGTTGCGCGTGTCGTACGACACGAGGTGTTCGAGGTGGGCGAGTGTGCTGTCGAGCAGGGTCGTCATGGACGGTCCGGTACGTTGCGTCAGGCCGCGATCGCGCGGGTGTAGAGGTCCATGTCGAGCTTCTCCATGAGGCGATCCGGGCGTGCCGGCGCGGCGAAGCCGTGGCGTGCGTAGACGCCGTGCGCGTCGAACGTCGCGAGCATGAAGCGGCGCAGGCCCTGCAGTTGCGCATGCGCCATGACGGCGTGCATGAGCTGCGTGCTGTAGCCGCGCCCGCGATGCGCTTCGAGCACGAACACGTCGGCGAGGTACGCGAACGTCGCGAAGTCCGACACCACGCGCGCGAACGCGACCTGCCCCGCACCGTCGACGTAGCCGCCGAAGCACAGCGAACCCTCCATAGCGCGCGCGACCGTGCCGCGCGGGATGCCGCGCGACCAGTAGGCCTCGACCAGGAAGCCGTGGATCACGTCGAGGTCGAGGCGTGCCTTGTCGGTGGAGATGTCGAATGTCGTCATGGTCCTGCCAGTGCATGTCCCTTCTCCCTCCGGGAGAAGGGCCTGCCCCGTACGTGACACGGGGTGCCCCGAAGGGGCGGATGAGGGTGCGGGGCCGCGACACCATCGAGCTGGAATCGCCCTTGCGCCTTCCTCATTCCGCTCCGGGTGGGAGAAGAACCGCGATCAACGCCCGCCGTTGACCTGCGCGTACAGCGTCGAGCTCATGCCGAACAGCTTGATGAAGCCCTCGGCCTCCTCGACGCCCCAGTCGGCCGACTGCGCGTACGTCGCACCCTTCGCGTTGAGCAGGTGCGGCGAACGCACCGCCACCGCGTCGACACGGCCGCCGCGCGTCTCGAGCACGACCTCGCCGTTGACCTTGGCCTGCGACGACTTCAGGAACGCCTCGAGATCGCTCTTGAGCGGATCGTGGAAGAAGCCTTCATAGACGAGCTCGACCCATTTGCGCGCGACATCGGGCTTGAAGCGGTTCTGCTGCTTGGTCAGCACCGCGTCCTCGAGCGCGCGATGCGCGGCGAGCAGCGAGACGAGACCCGGCGCCTCGAACACGATGCGGCCCTTGAGGCCGATCACGGTGTCGCCCGTGTAGACGCCGCGGCCGACGCCGTAGGGCGCGAACAGCGCATTGAGCTTCGCGAGGATCTTCTCGCCGGCGAGCTTCTCGCCGTCCAGCGCGACGGCCTCGCCCTCGACGAACGTCAGCGTCACCGACAACGGCGCCTCGGGCCATTCGGCGCGCGGCGCGCACCAGCCGCGCGCGCCTTCGCCGGGCGCTTCCCAGCGGTCGATTTCGCCGCCCGACATGGTCAGGCCGAGCAGGTTCTCGTTGATCGTGTAGGCCTGCTGCTTGGCGCGCACGCCGAAGCCGCGCTCCTCGAGGTACTTCTGCTCGTAGGCGCGCGTCTGCGTGTGCTCCTTCTGGATCTCGCGGATCGGCGCGACGATGGTGTAGTCGCCGAGCGCCTTGACGGCGAGGTCGAAGCGCACCTGGTCGTTGCCCATGCCGGTGCAGCCGTGCGCGATCGCCTTCGTGCCGAGTTCGGCCGCACGCGCGAGCGCGGCGTCGACGATCAGGTAGCGGTCCGAGACGAGCAGCGGGTACTGGCCCTGGTAGCCCTCGCCGGCCCACACGAACGGCTTGACGAAGCCGTTCCAGATCGAGGGACCGCCGTCGACGGTGCGATGGCTGGCGACGCCGAGTTCGGCGGCGCGCTTCTCGATGAAGTCGCGCTCGGCGTCGTCGACGCCGCCGGTGTCGGCGAACACCGTGTGGACCGCGTAGCCCTTCTCCTTGAGGTAGGGCACGCAGAAGCTCGTGTCGAGGCCGCCCGAGAAGGCGAGGACGATGTCTTGGCTCATGGGTATGTCCGGTAAAGAGGTGTCGGTTACGAAGTCGCGAGCGTGGCCATGATGGCCTTCTGCACGTGCAGGCGGTTCTCGGCCTCGTCGATCGCGATGCACGCGGGCGAGTCCATGACGGCGTCGGTCGCCTTGACGTTGCGGCGCAGCGGCAGGCAGTGACTGAACAGGCCGTTGTTCGTGAGCGCCATCTTGGCCTCGTCGACGATGAAGTGCTTGCTCGCCTCGCGCACGGGCTTTTCCTGCTCCCAGCGGCCGAAGAACGGCAGCGCGCCCCAACTCTTGGCGTAGACGACGTCGGCGTCGCGATAGGCGTCCTCGATGTCGTGGCTGACCTTGAGCGAGCCGCCGTTCTGCGCGGCGTTGTCGCGGCCGTGTTCCATGTAGCGCGGATCGAGCAGGTAGTCGGGGTTCGGGCACAGCAGCGTCACGTCCATGCCGAAGCGCGTCGCGATGAGCAGCGACGAGTTGGCGACGGCCGTGTTGAGCGGCTTCGGGTGATAGGTCCAGGTCAGCACGTACTTGCGGCCACGCAGGTCCTTCGTGCCGAGGTGCTCCTGCAGCGCGAGGATGTGGGCGAGTTCCTGGCAGGGATGGGTGATCGTCTCCATGTTGATGACGGGCACCGTGGCGTAGCGCGCGAACGCGTGGATGACGCGGTCCTCGCGGTCGACCGACCAGTCCTGGAACTTCGGGAACGCGCGCACGGCGATCAGGTCGACGTACCGGCTCAGCACGCGCGCGACTTCGGCGATGTGTTCCTCGGTGTCACCGTCCATGACGGTGCCGACGTCGAACTCGATCGGCCACGCGTCCTTGCCCGGTGCGAGCACGATGGCCTTGCCGCCGAGCTGGTGTGCGCCGAGCTCGAAGCTCGTGCGCGTGCGCATGGACGGATTGAAGAACAGCAGCGCGATCGCCTTGCCCTCCAGGGCCTTGCCCTGCTTCGACTGCTTGAAGTGCGCGGCCTGTTCGAGGAGGTCGTCGAGTTCGGCGCGGCTCCAGTCCTGCGTGGTCAGGAAATGTCGAGGCATCGTGGGTCCCATGGGTTGGCGGTGGGTGGGGCGGAGCACAAAAAAACCCGGCTCGCGGGCCGGGTTTCGGATCATCTGCACGGTTGCGCGTGCGCGACAGCCTACCCGACCGGTATGACGGCCTGCGGTCGGCGCGCGCGCGACGTCATGCCCGCGGCGAGATGCGCGCTGGACTGGAAGTCGCCGTCGGAGAGGTGATGCTGCATGGGCGCGACGTTACCGTGATTCATGCTGCCGTGCAACAGGACGCACGAAACCCGCGGCCGTATGGACGGCCGCGGGTGCAGAAGCGGAGAACGGCTTACTCGGCCGGGGCGACGCTCACGCGGACGCGCATGCGCTCGCCCGGATCGTAGTTGAGGTGCGACATGTAGACGTCGCCACGGTAGCGGTACTGCACGTCGTAGCCGATCACGCGGCGCTCGCGCGCATAGTCGTTGACGCTGCGGCAGCGCGTTTCCGTACTCGTGTAGTAACGATCGTCGCGGCGCGAGGCGTTGTTGCCGATCGCGCCGCCCACGACCGCGCCGGCGACCGTTGCGGCCTTGCGGCCGTCACCCTTGCCGACCGTGTTGCCGAGCGCGCCGCCGACGATCGCGCCGATCACCGTGCCCGCGGCATTGTTGCCGCGAGTCTCGCGATGCTCGACCTCGGTGTCGTAGCACTCCTCGCGCGGACGCGAGGTCTCGACGTAGTCGTAGACCGGATCGACGCTGAGCACGTCGGCCCAGGCCACCTTCGAGGATTCGGACACGCGGTCGTCGTAGCGGTCGCGGTCCTGCGCATGAGCCGTCGCGGCGAAGGTGGCGACCACGGCAGCGGCCAGTGCGTACTTCAACATCACAACAACCTCCAGCATCGGGGAAGCGGACGGTCTGCCGGGTTCGATGCGTTCCGGTCGCGTGTCCGCGGACACGCTGCGCCCACATTGCGTAAGGCCGGATTACATCATCATTTCACTGAATGCTAACTAAGGCCGACCGGCCTTAACATTCGGCCGGCGGCCCCTGCGGCCCGCCTGCTATGATCCGCGGCCCCCGACGTCCCGCCGATGCCATGACGACGCTGCGCCTGCACAACTCCCTGACCCGCAAGGTCGAAGACTTCGTCCCGGCCGATCCGGCGCGCGTGACGATGTACGTGTGCGGCCCGACCGTCTACAACTACGTGCACATCGGCAACGCGCGACCGGCCGTCGTGTTCGGCCTGCTGGCACGCCTGTTGCGCCGCCGCCACCCGAACGTCGTGTTCGCGCGCAACATCACCGACGTCGACGACAAGATCAACGCCGCGGCCGCGCAGGCCGGCGTGCCGATCGGCACGATCACCGAGCGCTACACGAAAGCCTACGTCGAGGACATGGCGCGCCTCGGCGTCGACGCGCCCGACGTGGTGCCGTTCGCGACCGCCCACATCGCCGAGATCGTCGCGCTCTGCGAGCGACTCATCGAGGCCGGCCACGCCTACGCGGCCGAAGGCCACGTGCTCTTCGATGTCGCCAGCTACGCCGACTACGGCCACCTGTCGGGCCGCTCGGTCGACGACATGATTGCCGGCGCGCGCGTCGAGGTCGCTCCGTACAAGAAGAATCCGGCCGATTTCGTGCTGTGGAAGCCATCGACCGACGATCTCCCGGGCTGGGACAGCCCGTGGGGCCGTGGCCGCCCCGGCTGGCACATCGAGTGCTCGGCGATGGCGGCGACCCACCTCGGCGAGACGATCGACATCCACGCCGGCGGCAACGACCTCATGTTCCCGCACCACGAGAACGAGATCGCGCAGAGCACCTGCGCGCACGGCGGCAAGGTGTTCGCGCGCTACTGGCTGCACAACGGCATGCTCACGTTCGACGGGCGCAAGATGTCCAAGTCGATCGGCAACGTGCTCGTGCTGCACGAGCTGCTCGATCGCCACCCGCCCGAGGTGCTGCGCTTCCTGCTGCTCAAGGCGCACTACCGCCAGCCGCTGGACTGGTCCGACAGCGCGCTCGCGCAGGCGCGCGCGACGCTCGACGGCTGGTACGGCGTGCTGCGCGACCGCGCGGACGTCGTCGTCGACGAGTCTGCGCTCGACGTCCCGGCCGATCTCGAGCAGGCCCTCTGCGACGACCTCAACACGCCCGAAGCCTTCGCGGTCATCGCGCGGCTCGCCGACGAGGCCCGCAAGGCCGACGGCGACGCGCGCCCGGCGGCCAAGGCGGCGCTGCTCGGCGCCGCACGCTTCCTCGGCCTGCTCGTGCAGGATCCCGACACCTGGTTCCAGCAGACCGTCGGCGGCGACGCGATCGACGCCGCCTGGGTGCAAGGCCTGCTCGACGAGCGCCTCGCCGCGCGCGCGGCCAAGGACTACGCACGCGCCGATGCGATCCGCGTCGAGCTCGCCGCACGCAACATCGTCATCGAGGATGGCCCGCAAGGCGCCCGCTGGAAGGTCGTGGGGAACGATGACCGTGCCGCCTGACGTCGTGCCGCCGGCCGAGGCGACGGCCGAACTCGCCCAGCAGGCGATCGCCGAGGAATTCGGCTTCTTCAGCGACTGGACCGAGCGCTACCAGTACCTCATCGACCTCGGCCGCAAGCTGCCTGCGTTTCCCGACGCGCTGCGCACCGAGGAACACAAGGTCACCGGCTGCCAGTCGCAGGTGTGGCTGGTCGGCGAAGGCGATGCTTCTGCCCTGCACTTCCGCGCGATCAGCGATTCGTCGATCGTCTCGGGGCTGATCGCGCTGCTGCTGCGTGTCTATTCTGGCCGGCCGGCGGCGGAGATCGTCGCGACCGAACCGCGCTTCATCGAGTCGATCGGCCTCGCCAAGCACCTCTCGCCGACGCGCTCGAACGGACTCGCCGCGATGCTCGCGACGATCCGCCGCCACGCCGCCGAGACGCTCGCCGCCTGAGCCTCAGTCGCCCGCCACGCGCACGAGCAGGTGCTTGGCGATCTGCCCGTGCAGCTGGCCGATCGCCTTGGCCAGGTGCAGCATCAGGAAGAATCCGATCACGCCCGCGAGCGTGATCAGCGGCAGCATCCAGAACGGTGCGGTCCAGCTCGGCTCGCCGTCGTACATGACGATCATGCCGTGGTCCACGAAAAGGTAGGCGAACGGCGCGATCGCGAAGCTGATCGATAGCGCGAGCCCGGTCGTGACGATGGTGAAGTAGATCACCCCGAGCGGCAGCATCAGGATCATGTAGAGCATCGTGCTCCACGTGCGCGGATCGGTGAACATCTCGCCGATGCGCGCCCAGATCGACTGCCCGCGGTCGACGTAGAGCGGCCGGCGCGGCATGCGCACGCCGAGCATCGCTTCGACGATCTTCCCCTCGACGAACGACAGCGCGCGCACCGTGCCGAAGAACAGCACGATGAACGGTACGCCGATGATGAGGACCGCGAAGCCGGCCGACAGGCCTAGTCCGGTCACGACCCACGTGAAGTAGAAGACGCCGGTCGCGAGCGACAGGGCCATGTAGAACAGCGCGGCATAGGCGCGCGGATCGAGCGCGATGCCGAAGAACGCCGCGAGCGCGGAACGCTTTTCCGCCGTCGGCGCGGGCGAGCGCGGCCGCGGGCGCAGCGCGCGCTCGACCTCGCCCTCCTTGACCCGGTAGATCTCGGCGACCTCGTCGGGCGCACCGTAGCTCGTGACGATCTTCTCGAGCAGCGCCGCCTCGTCGAGCTCGGGGTGATCGGCCATCTCGGCGCGCAGGTGCTCCTCGGCGTCGTAGAGCGCGTCCTGGATCATCGCCGGATCGGCACCGTGCAAGGCCATGCGCAGCTGGTCGAGATACTCGCGGATCGTGCGCGGAATCGGCGTGTTCATGCCTGGGCCCCTTGTGGCGTGGACGGATCGAGGACGGTGTCGACGAAATCGCGCGTGGCGGTCCACGACGCGATCCACTGCGCGAGCACGATGCGCCCGAGCGTGGTGATGCGGTAATAGCGGCGCGGCGGACCGGATACCGACGGTTCGACCTCGCTGTCGAGCAGGCCGGCCGCACTGAGGTTGCGCAGCACCGGGTACAGCGCGCTCTGCTTGCCCGCGACCACGCCGGCGCCGTCGTCGAGGCGCTTGGCGATCTGGTAGCCGTACATCGGCTCGGTCGCCTGCGCGAGCACGGCCAGCAGCACGAGCGACACCGTGCCGGCCGAGAGCTCCTTCTGGAATTTCCTGAGGTGGAGGTCTTCGTCACCCATGCCTGCCGTCCTATCAACCACGTGACGATGTGCATGTTAGTGTGAAGTTCGTAATAGCTCATGCGCCGGAAGTCATGCCCGGCAAGCGCCTGCCCCTGCGCTAAGCTCGAAGGCCCCTTCGACGCGAGGTCAGGCATGCCCCTCTCCCCTCCTGCGCCATGCCGACTCGCCATCGCGGTCGCACTGCTCGCCGCCGTGCCTGGAGTCGCCGCAGCGGCCCCCGAGGCGAAACCGGCCAAACCGCTCACGATGCAGGACGTGATCGCCGCCTCCAGGCCCTCGGACTGGCGTGCACTCGACCCCGAACGCACGCTCTACATGGACCTGCCTTCGGGCCGTGTCGTGATCGAGCTGGCCGAGCGCTTCACGCCGCTGCACGCGGCCAACATCCGCACGCTCGCGCGCGAGCACTACTTCGACGGTCTCGCCGTGTTGCGGGTGCAGGACAATTTCGTCACCCAATGGGGCGACCCGAACGCCGGCGAGGACAAGGCGCGTCCGCTCGGCAAGGCCAGCAAGACCCTTGCACCCGAGTTCACGCGGCCGTCGAAGGACGTGCCGTTCACGAAACTCGCCGACGGCGACGTCTACGCCGCCGAGGTCGGCTTTTCGGAAGGTTTCCCGGTCGGGCGCGACCCGAAGACCGGCGAAACCTGGGTTGCGCACTGCTACGGCGTGGTCGGTGCCGGGCGCGACAACGCGGCCGACTCGGGCAGCGGCGCGGAGCTCTACGCCGTGATCGGTCACGCGCCGCGTCAGCTCGAACGCAACATCGCCGCGGTCGGTCGCGTCGTGAGGGGCATGGAACTGCTCGCCGCGCTGCCGCGCGGACCCGCGCCGATGGGGTTCTACGACGATCCCGCGAAGCGCACGCCGATCACCTCGGTACGCGTCGCCGCGGACGTGCCGCAGGCCGAACGCACGCCGCTCGAAATCATGCGCACCGAGACCGCGACGTTCGCGTCACTCGTCGAATCACGCCGCAACCGACGCGACGACTGGTACCACGTGCCGGCAGGCCACATCGACCTGTGCAACGTGCCGATCCCCGTGCGCGAGCCGCCGGCACGCTGATCCCGACGCGGAGTTCGCGCGTACCTGCGAGGCATCGGCGGAGTCGCCTGCAGCGGTTGCGCCCTGCGCTCGATGAGCACGGTGGAACCCGCCCACCGTGGCCGCAGGAGGCGCGTCGCGTCTGGATCCCTGCTGCCGCGTGCGCGTGAAGCGGGGATGCGCGCATCCCCGCGCCGTCACGCAGCGTCACTCAGTGGTGATGACCACCCTCGCCGTGCACGTGGCCGTGCAGGACTTCCTCGACGCTGGCCTCGCGCACCTCGACGATCTCGATCGCGAAATGCAGCGTCTCGCCGGCGAGCGCGTGGTTGCCGTCGACGGTGACGTCGTCGCCGTTGATCTCGGTGATCATGACCGGCAGCATGCCGCCCGGCGTCTGCGCCTGGAACTGCATGCCGACCTCGAGATCGTCCACGCCGGCGAAGGCCTTGCGCGGCACGACCTGGACCAGCTCCTCGATGTAGTCGCCGTAGCCTTCGGCGGCCGGCACGTCGACGTTGAACACGTCGCCCGCGACATGACCTTCCATGGCCTTCTCGAGGCCCGGCACGATGTTGCCCGCGCCCTGCAGGTAGGTCAGCGGCTCGCGGCCGGCCGAGCTGTCGACGACGTCGCCGGCATCGTTGGTCAGGGTGTAGTGGAAGGACGCGACGGTGCGGTCGGCGATCTGCATGGCTGTTTTCCCTCGATACAAATGAAAAGCCCCGGACGCGAACGTCCAGGGCCGGTGACGCGTACCGGAAGACCGGTTATTCGGCGCGGACGGCCTCGGCCTGCGGACCCTTCGGGCCCTGCGTGACCGTGAAGCTGACCTTCTGGCCTTCGGCGAGCGACTTGAAGCCGCTGCCTTCGATCGAGCGGAAGTGGACGAACACGTCCGGGCCCGACTCACGCGTGATGAAACCGAAACCCTTGGCGTCGTTGAACCACTTGACCGTGCCGTTTTCGCGATTGGACATGACTGAATCCTTGGACAAACAAAATGTGGGAACGCGCGGACCGTTCGATCCGTCGCGGGTACTGGGTGTGCAAGGAGGAAGTGCGGGACGCGGCAGACAGGCAGATCAACGATCGGCATGTACCAATGTCACGATTCATTGTGACTCCGGCATACACAGTGGCGCGGAGTGTACGCCAGCCTTTTGACAATTGCGAACAATTCGTTAACCGGTTAGGCCCATCCAAGGGTAAGCCCCAGGAGCCGCATCCCGGGCCGGCCGCCCCCTTCCCGGCCGGGCGCGGGCACGCTAGTGTCAGGCGCTTTCGTGCCCCGGGGATCCTCGCGTGTTCAGACCCTTGCTGGCGGGCGTCCTCGCCATGGCCGCGACGGAGTGCTTCGCCACGGAGTGGTACGTCGAAGCCCGTTACGACGATCCCGCCGCGCTGAGGCGCGTCGGCGGCCTCTTCACCCATGTCACAATCGACGAGAAGGCGCGCGTGCTGCGCGTCGACACCGACGACGCCGGCATACGCCTGCTCGAGCAGGCCGGCATGCGCGTCTCGATCGACATGGTCAGGACGGCGGAGCTCCGGGCGATGCTCGACCTGCCGGACGGGCTGCGCAGCATCCCGCAGTTCGCCTGCTACCGCACGGTCGAGGAGACGCGCACCGATGCCGAGGCGCTCGTCGCGGCGCACCCCGACCTCGCGTCGATCGAGTCGCTCGGGCCGACCTGGGAGCGCGACAACGGGCCCGGTGCCGGCTACGACATGTACGCGCTGCGGATCACGCGCCACGACACCCTCGTCGATGATCCGGACCGTCCACGCATGGTCGTGCTCGCCTCGATCCATGCCCGCGAATACGCACCCGCCGAACTCGTCACGCGCTTCGCGGAAGGGCTCCTCGACGGTTACGGCCGCGACCCGCAAGCGACCTGGCTGGTCGACCATGTCGACTTCCGTCTCGTGCTGCACGCCAATCCGGACGGCCGCAAGAAGGCCGAGGCCGGCGTGTTGTGGCGCAAGAACACGAACACGACGAACGGCACCTGCAACAACCCGACCTCGAATTTCCATGCCGGCATCGACCTCAACCGCAACTGGCCGTTCCACTGGAATACCGCCCAGGGCGGCTTGAGCGGCGCGCCATGCAACGCCGTCTACCGCGGTCCCGCGCCGGCATCCGAACCCGAGACGCAGAACCTGATCCGCTACGTCGCCGGCACGCCAGGGGCCGACGGCGCCTACGTCGGCGGCGCCCTGCCCGACCGCAAGGACGATGCCGTCACGGTCGCCGCTCCGGACGACTACAAGGGCCTCTTCTTCGACATCCACAGCTACGCCGGGCTCGTGCTGTGGCCGTGGGGCGACACGCTGACCGTGTCACCGAACGGCGAGGCGCTGCAGACGCTCGGCCGCCGCATCGCCTGGTTCAACGGCTACACGCCGCAGCGCGCGTCCCAGCTCTACCCCACCGACGGCGGCACGATCGATCTCGTCTACGGCCAGCTCGGCGCACCGGCCTACGTCATGGAGATCGGCACCGAGTTCTTCCAGCCGTGTACGTCGTTCGAGAACACGATCCTGCCCGCGAACCTGCAGGCGCTGCGCTTCGCGGCACGCACGGCCGAGGCACCGTACCGCCTCGGCAAGGGTCCCGACGTGCACACGCTCACCGTGGAGTACGCGATCGAGTCGGGCGAGGACGCCGTCATCCACGCGACGATCGACGACACGCGCTTCCGCCAGACCAGCTCCGCTCAACCGACCTTCGCGATCACCTCGGCGCATGCCTACGTCGGCAGGCTGCCGTGGCAGACCGATGGTGGTGTGACCGCGTTCGAACCGGTCGACGGCGCCTACGACAGCACGCAGGAACGCGTCACGGCGCGCGTGCCGACGACCGACCTCGCGCCGGGGCGCCATCTCGTCTACGTGCAAGGCGTGAATGCGTCGGGAGGCGGCACCGCAGGAGCGCCGGACGCCGTATACGTGCAGGTCCTCGAATCCGGCGACCGCATCTTCCGTGACGGCCTGGAGATCGCCGCGGACTGAGCTCAGCCCGGCGCGCGGTGGCGCGCCTCGAGCACGCGCACGAGATCGTCGAGGCCCATACCCCGCGCGCGCAGCAGCACGAGCAGGTGGAACACGAGATCGGCCGACTCGCCGAGCAGCGCGTCCTTGTCCTGCGCGACCGCGGCGAGTGCGGTCTCGACGCCTTCCTCGCCGACCTTCTGCGCGATGCGCCGCAGGCCCGACTCGAACAGGCGCGTCGTGTAGCTGCCCTCGGGTCGTTCGCGCTCGCGTGTCGCGACCAGCGCATCGAGCTCGGCGAGGAACGCGACCGGCGGCGCTGACGCGTCGGCGAAACAGGTGCGGGTGCCGGTGTGGCAGGTCGGACCTTGCGGCTCGGCTCGCACGAGCCAGGTGTCGCGATCGCAGTCCAGGTGCATCGACAGGACGCGCAGCACGTGACCGGATTGCTCGCCCTTGGTCCACAGGCGCTGCTTGCTGCGACTGAAGAACGTCACGTGGCCGCTCGCGCGCGTCGCCGCGAGCGACTCGCGCGACACGTAGCCGAGCATGAGCACTTCGCCCGTGCGTGCGTGCTGCACGATCGCCGGCAGGAGACCTCCGCCCTTGTCCCAGTCCGCGTCGTCGCTCATGGCCTCACCTTGACGCCGCGTGCGGCGAGTTCGCGTTTGAGATCGGGAATCGCGATCGCGCCCGAGTGGAACACGCTTGCGGCGAGCGCCGCGTCGACATCGGCCTCCTCGAACGCGGCGACGAAGTGCGCGGGCTCGCCGGCGCCACCCGATGCGACGAGCGGCACGTCGCAGCACGCGCGCACCGCACGCAACTGGGCGATGTCGTAGCCGGTGCGCACGCCGTCGGTATCCATGCAGTTGAGCACGATCTCGCCGGCGCCGCGGCGCTGCACCTCGACGACCCAGTCGAGCGTGCGCCGCGCGAGCGCACGCGTCTTCGACGGATCGCCGGTGTACTGGCGCACGCGCCACTCGCCGTCGTCGTCGCGCAGGCTGTCGATGCCGACGACCACGCATTGCACGCCGAACGCGGCCGCGAGCTCGTCGATCAATCCGGGGCGCTCGAGCGCGGGCGAGTTGACCGAGATCTTGTCCGCACCGGCGTGCAGCACCTCGCGCGCGACCTCGACGTCGCGGATGCCGCCGGCGACGCAGAACGGGATGTCGATGACGCGCGCGACGCGCTCGACCCACTCGCGGTCGACACTGCGCCCGTCCGGGCTCGCGGTGATGTCGTAGAACACGAGTTCGTCGGCCCCCTCGTCGCGGTAGCGCAACGCGAGGTCGACGATGTCGCCGACGACGACGTGGTCGCGGAAGCGCACGCCCTTGACGACCTGGCCGTCGCGCACATCGAGGCACGGGATCAGGCGACGCGTCAGCATGCGAGCGCCCCGGCGACATCGAGCGTGCCCTCGAGCAGGCTGCGGCCGAGCACGACACCGGCGACGCCCGAGGCACGCAAGGCGACCACGTCGGCGATGTCGCGCACGCCACCCGAAGCCTGCACGGCGAGCGCTGGCGCGATCGCACGAACATGCGCGTAGAGGTCGAGGTTGGGTCCCGCGAGCATGCCGTCACGCGCGATGTCGGTGCACAGCAGGTGGCGTGCGCCCGCGGCGGCGAATCGCGGTGCGAGCGTATCGAGCGTTTCCGGCGCGGCCTCGGTCCATCCGGCCGACGACAATGTCCACGCCGTGCCGTCGTGACGCGTGTCGAGCGCGATGACGAGGCGGTCTGCACCGTGGGTGCCGATCCATCCGACGACACGGTCGGGTTCGCGCACGGCCACGCTGCCGACGACGACGCGCGACACGCCGACGTCGAACAGACGCTTCACGTCGTCTTCGCCGCGCACGCCTCCGCCGGCCTGCACGTGCAGGCCGAGCGTGCACAGGCCTTCGAGCACGCGCAGGTTCTCGAAGCGGCCTTCGCGCGCACCGTCGAGGTCGACGACGTGCAGGTCGGTCGCACCGGCATCGCGATAGGCACGTACCTGCTCGAGCGGATCGACTGCGTAACCGGTCTCGCGCGCGTAGTCACCCTGGCGCAGGCGCACGACGCGACCACCGCGCAGGTCGAGGGCGGGAAGGACGACGAAGCTCATGAGGCGAGGAAATTCCCGAGGAGGCGGGCGCCGACCGTGGCCGAGCGCTCAGGATGGAACTGCATGCCGGTGAAGTTGCGCGAACGCACGACCGCCGACAACGGCGCACCGTAGTCGACCGACGCCAGCGTCGCAGGGCCACGCGCGACCGCGTAGCCGTGCACGAAATACGCGTACGCCTCGTCGCCGAGGCCGTGCAACAGGGGATCGTCGCGATCCACGACGAGGCGGTTCCATCCCATGTGCGGGACGCGCCGCTGGCCGCCCGGCGCGATGCGCGACACGCGCCCTTCGATGACGCCGAGGCACGGCGTATCGCCCTCCTCGGAATGCTCGAACAGCAGCTGCATGCCGAGGCAGACGCCGAGCACCGGCTGCTCGAGCGTGCGCAGCACCTCGACGAGACCGGCCTCGTGCAGGCGCGCCATGCCGGGCCCGGCCGCGCCGACACCGGGCAGGATCACGTGCGATGCCGCGCGGATGCGCGAGGCGTCGCGTGTCAGCGAGGCCTCCACGCCGAGCCGCTGCAGCGCGTAGCGCACCGAACCGATGTTGGTGCCGCCCGCATCGACGAGCACCACGTCGTGCGCGCTCACAGCGTTCCCTTCGTGCTCGGAAGGTCGTCGCCGTGGCGACGGATGGCCTGCCCCAGCGTGCGCGCGAACACCTTGAAGCAAGCCTCGACCATGTGGTGCGCGTTGTCGCCGCGCACCGTGACGTGCAGGTTCGCGCCGAGCGTCTCGCACAGTGAACGGAAGAAATGCGGCACGAGTTCGGTCGGCACCTCGCCGACGCGTTCGCGCGGGAACGTGCCTTCGAACACGAGGTACGGCCGCCCCGAAAGATCGAGCGCGGCGCTCGCGAGCGTCTCGTCCATCGGCAGCGTGAAGCCGTAGCGGCCGATACCGCGCTTGTCGCCGAGCGCTTCACGCAAGGCCTGGCCGAGCGCGAGCGCGCAGTCCTCGATCGTGTGGTGTTCGTCGACCTCGACATCGCCGTGGCAGTCGAGGTCGAGCGAGAACGCCGCGTGCTTGGCGATCTGGTCGAGCATGTGGTCGAAGAAGCCGAGGCCGGTACGCACGCTCGAACGCGCACCGGCGTCGAGATCCACGCGCACGGCGATGCGCGTCTCGCGCGTTTCGCGCACGACGCTGGCGACACGCGGCGTGTCGCACAGCTGGTGCGCGATCTCGCGCCACGCCTGCCCCGCTGGTCCGACGCGCAGGCCACGCACGCCGAGATTGGCCGCGAACTGCAGGTCGGTGTCGCGATCGCCGACCATTGCCGAGGCCTCGCGGGACCAGTCGTCACGCGCAAGCCAGTGGCGCACGAGGCCGATGCCCGGCTTGCGCGTATCGAGGCCTTCGTGCGGGAAGCTGCGATCGATCAGCACCTCACGGAACGTGATGCCCTGCGAGGCGAGGATCTGCAGCAGCAGCGCATGCGGGCCCTCGAAGTCGGCCTCGGGAAAACCCGACGTGCCGAGGCCGTCCTGGTTGGTGACCATGACGAGTTCGTAACCCGCGGCGACACAGCGCAGCAGCGCGGGAATGACGCCCGGCAGCAGCGCGAGCTTGTCGAAGCGGTCGATCTGGAAGTCCGCCGGCTCCTCGATCAGGCAGCCGTCGCGGTCGACGAACAGGATGCGCCGTCGACTCATGCGGCCGCCTGCTGCCGGATCAACTGCTCGAGCAGCCGCGCATTCTCCTCGCGCGAACCGACCGTGATGCGCAGGTGGCCTTCGAGGCGCGGATAGCGCCCGACGTCGCGCACGACGATGCCCGCGCGCAGCAGGGCGCGATAGACGGCCGGTGCGTCCTCGAACTGCACGCACAGGAAGTTCGCGCGCGACGGCAGCACGTCGATCACGCCGGGCAGGCGCGACAGCGCATTCGCGAGGCGCTCGCGCTCGGCGGTGATCAGTGCGACGCGCTGGTGGGTCTGCGCATGACCTTCCGCCGTCAATGCCGCGAGTGCCGCCGACACGCTCGAGGTCGGCAGCGGATACGGCGCCATGATCCGGCGCAGCAGCGAGACGATCTCGGGCATGGCGAGCAGGCAGCCGACGCGTGCGCCGGCGAGTGCCCAGGCCTTGGACAACGTGCGGAGCACGCCGAGATTCTCGTTCGAGCGCAGCAGCGTCGCCGCACTCGGCAGGTCCGCGAATTCGATGTAGGCCTCGTCGACGATCAGCAACGCACGCTCACGCAGCGCGCCGGCGAGGCGCGCGATATCGGCAAGCGGCGTGGTACCGCCGGTCGGGTTGTTCGGCGAGCACAGGAACACGAGCTTGGTGTCGGCCGGTAGGTCGGCGACGAGGGCATCGACGTCGAACGCGAAGCCCTCGCCGAGCGGCGCCTCGACGACGCGCGCGCCCTGCACGGCCGCGCTGACGGCATACATGCCGAACGTCGGCGGCGACACGACGACCGCGTCGCGACCGGGCCGGCAGAACGCGCGCATGAGCAGGTCGATGGCCTCGTCGCTGCCCCGACCGACGAGCACCTGACCCGGATCGACACCGTAGAGATCCGCGAGGCGCTCGACGAGGATGCGCGGCTGCGGGTCCGGATAGCGGTTGAGCGGGCGGCCGCGCAATTCGGGTTGCGCACCGGTCGGCCCCCACGGTGATTCGTTCGCGTTGAGCATGACGTCGGCGGTGCCGGCTTCGTTGCGCGCCGACGAGTACGGCGTCAACGCGAGGACTTCGGGACGGGCGAGGTCGAGGATGCTCATGGCGCGGTCTCCAGTGCGTCGAGGCGCACGCCGACGGCGCGCGCGTGCGCGTCGAGCCGTTCGGCGCGCGCCAGCGTCATCGCGCACGGTCCGATCGCGCGCAGGCCGGCCGGCGTGAGTTCCTGCACGGTGACCTGCTTGACGAAGCTTGCCACCGATAGCCCGCTCCATGCACGTGCGTGGCCGTAGGTCGGCAGCACATGGTTGGTGCCGCTGCAGTAATCGCCGACCGATTCCGGCGTGTAGGCGCCGAGGAACACCGAGCCCGCGCTCTCGATCGATTCGAGCAGCGTGCGTGGCTCGCGCACGTTGAGGATGAGGTGCTCCGGTGCGTAGAGGTTGCTCGCCGCGGCGGCGTCCTCGAGCGAATCGACGAGTACGAAGCGCGCATGCGCCAGCGCTCGCGCGGCCACCTCGGCACGCGGCAGCAGCGCGCACTGGCGCTCGACCTCGGCCACGACCGCGTCGACGATCGCCTCGTCGGGCGACACGAGCACGACCTGCGAGTCCTCGCCGTGCTCGGCCTGCGCGAGCAGGTCGGCGGCGACGAAACGCGGATCGGCCTCGGCATCGGCGATCACGAGCACCTCGGACGGACCCGCCGGCATGTCGACGGCGGGACCATCGGGCTCGGCGGCGACCTGCAGCTTGGCCTCGGTCACCCAGACGTTGCCGGGCCCGAACAGCTTGTCGCAACGCGGCACCGACTCGGTACCGTAGGCCATCGCGGCGATCGCCTGCGCACCGCCGAGCTTGAACACGCGCGTGATGCCGCACAGACGCGCGGCCACCAGCACGGCAGGATCGCAGCGCCCGTCCGGACGTGCCGGCGTGCACAGCACGATCTCGCGGCAGCCGGCGATGCGTGCGGGCACACCGAGCATGAGCGCCGTCGACGGCAACGGCGCGCCGCCGGCCGGCACATAGAGTCCGACACGCACGATCGGACGCGACACGCGCTCGCAGACGACGCCCGGGGCCGTCTCGAGACGCACGGGCTGCGGCATCGTCGCGCGGTGGAACGCCTCGATGCGTGCAGCAGCATCGTGGATCGCGGACCGCAGCGCGTCGTCGAGCACGGCTTCTGCGGCTTCGAACTCGTCTTCGCCGACCGCGATGCTGGCGAGTTCGCAACCGTCGTAGCGGCGCGTGAACGCGAGCAGCGCGTGGTCGCCATCGGCACGCACGATGGCCAGGATGCGGCGCACGCCGTCGCGCGTGTCGGCGGCACTGGCCTGCGGCGGCCGCGCGAGCGCCTCGCGGCGCCCGGCCTCGTCGAGATCGTTCCAGTCCACGCGCCTCATGCGAGCATCTGCTCCACGGGCAAGACGAGCATCTGGCGCGCGCCGGCACGCTTCATGTCCTCGAGGTGCTGCCAGGTGATCGCGTCGGTGCAGACGGCCTGCAGCGCGATGTCGTCGACGCTGCCCTCGATCGGCATGATCGTCGGTGGTTGGCCCTGCGGCAGCAGGCGCGTGATCGCATCGAGTGCCGCACGCGGCGCGTGCAGCATGACGAGCTTGGACACACGCACCTGGATCACGCCGTCGATGCGCCGCATGAGCATCTGCGCGAGACCGGCGCGCTCGTCGTTCGGCAGTGCCGCGCCGCCCGCGAGCACGGCCTCGGACTCGAGCACCGTCGCGACTTCGCGCAACTGGTTCGCCGCCAGCGTCGCGCCGCTCGAGACCAGGTCGCAGATCACATCCGCCGTGCCGAGGCGAGGCGCGATCTCGACCGAGCCCGACAGCGTCACGATCTTCGCCTCGACCTCCTGGCGGCGCAGCCAGTCGGCGAGCAGGTTCGGGTAGGTCGTCGCGATGCGCTGGCCGGCGATGCCCGCGGCACCCTCCCAGGTCGACTCCTGCGGCACCGCCAGCGAGAGCCGGCACTGGCCGAATCCGAGCGCACGCAGCTCGCGGAACGCCGGCTCGGGACCGGCGCCGAGCGCCTGTTCGGCCAGCACGTTGCGTCCGACGATGCCGAGGTCGCAGACACCGTCCGCGATCATGCCGGGCACGTCGTCGTCGCGCACGAGCAGCAGGTCGACCGGCAGCGATTCGCCGAAGCAGAACAGCTTGTCGCGGCTGCGCCGGAACGTCAGGCCGCAGCGCGCGAGCAGGTCCTGCGAGGCATCGCTGAGGCGACCCGACTTCTGGATCGCGATGCGCAGGCGGTCACGCGCGCTCATGCGCGTGCTCCGTTCGACGCCGTTCGCCGCCGTGTGGCCGCGGCCGGCTTGGCTGCAGCCTTCCCGCCCGCGAGCGCGGCGAGATAGCCGCCGTTGCCCTGGTTGATGAAGCGCGCGACGCGGCCGATCGTCGTGATGCTGACCGCGGTGCGCTCGTGGATCTCGCGGTACGGCACGCCATCGAGCAGGTATGGCACGACACGCCAGCGGTCGACCAGGGCCTCGAGCTCGGCCGGCGTGCAGAGGTCGCGCAGGAAGGCGCGCATGTCCGCGACACTGCCGAGTGACAGCAAGGCCTTGCACAGGCTCTCCTCGGCACGTGCATCGGGAGTCTCGGCCTGCAGGGATCGACGCTTCATGATGTATTAGCGCATTAATACGATGGGGCGCGGACGATACCCTGCCCCGGCGTGGCACGCAAGGCTCGAAACCTGCGGCGTGGCGCCACGTCTTGCGCGGATCACCCGCCCTGGACGGCCTTGGCTCGCGACACCAGCAGCACGCCCGACAGCACGAGCAGTGTGCCGGTGACCTGCCACGGCCCCATCGGCTCGCCGAGCACGAGCAGGCTCAGCACGATCGTCGATACCGGCCCGAGCATGCCGACCTGTGCGGCGAGTCCCGAGCCGATGCGCTCGATCGCCATCATGACCGCGAGCACCGGCACGACCGTGCACAGCGTGCCGTTGAGCAGGCTCAGCCACCACACCGCTGGCGGGATCGCGGCGACCCCATCGAGCGGGCGCAACAGCACGTACTGACCCAGGCAGAGTACGCACGCGACCGTGCTCGCGTACGCGGTCAGCCGCATGGCGCCCACGCGTGCGACGAGCTCGCCGCTGCCGACGAGGTAGATCGCATAGCTCAGCGCGCTCGCGAACACGAGTGCACTGCCGAGAGCGATGTCGCGGCCGCCGACTTCGAGATCGTGCGCGAACGCGAGCACTACGCCGGCGTAGCTCAGCACCAGTGCGCCGAGCTGTACACGCGTCGGCCGGCGCCGGAACACGAGCACGCCGATCGCGAGCACGATCGTCGGGGTCAGGTAGAGGATCAGGCGCTCGAGCGTCGCGGTGATGTAGGCCAGGCCGGCGAAGTCGAGGAAGCTCGCGAGGTAGTAGCCGAAGAACCCGAGCAGCGCGATGCGCAGCGCGTCGCGCGCACCGATGCGCGTGCGCGCCCGCGAGCGTCGCGCCCACGCTCCCATCGCGAGGAAGAACGGCAGCGCGACGAGCATGCGCAGCGCGAGCAGCGTCACCGCATCGGCCCCGTAGCGGAAACCGAGCTTGACGATGATCGCCTTGCCCGAGAATGCGATCGCGCCGAAGGCGGCGAGCGCGAAGCCGATCCAGCGCCTGCGGTGATCCGTCGCCGCGACCAACGTCATCGGCGCGGCATGCACACGAACGAGGGCTCGCGGCGCGACGCTGCGGCGAGCGAGGTCACTCGAGCGCCGCTTCGAGCAGGCGGCGGATCAGCGCCTGGGTCGGTGCGGCGACGTCATCGCGGTACGCGAAGCTGTCCTCGTCCATGTAGT
Organism: Lysobacteraceae bacterium PS02065; assembly: GCA_029959555.1. Lineage (GTDB taxonomy): Bacteria > Pseudomonadota > Gammaproteobacteria > Xanthomonadales > Rhodanobacteraceae > Dokdonella. Next base: position 41,032 of record JASCPI010000002.1, read on the forward strand.
TGAGCTGGGCCAGTTCGAGCTGCACCGCGTCGACGCCCTCTTCGGGTCGGCCGTAATGGCGCGTGATGTAGCCGCCCTTGAAGCGGCCGTCGAGCACGAACGAGTAGTCATCCTGCGCCTCGAGCACGCCGCGCAGGCGTTCGCGCAGCGCGGTCGAGCAGCTCGTACCCGCCGCCGTGCCGACGTTGACATCAGGCAGGCGCCCCTCGAACAGGAACGGCACGAGGCTGCGGATCGAATGGCCTTCCCACAACACGACACGGCCGTGCGCGTCGCGCAGCCGCGCGATCTCCTCCGCGAGCGCCTCATGGTACGGCCGCCAGTACGTGTCGACGCGCGCCTCGATCTCGTCGCGCGACGGCGCCTGACCCTCGAGGTACACCGGTTCGCCGCTGAACTGCACGATCGGACACAGGCCCGTCGTGTTCTGTCCCGGATACAGCGAGACGTCGTCGGGCGGACGGTTGAGATCGACGACGTAACGCGAGTGGCGCGGCGCGAGGATCGACGCACCGAGCGCCTCGGAGAATGCGTAGAGCCGCGAGACGTGCCAGTCGGTATCGGGCACGCGGCGGGCAGACGGCGTCAGGCGCGTGGCGATGCCTTCTGGAACCGCACTGCCGTCGTGCGGCAGGCTGATCAGCAGCGGCGCGCCGCCGCGGTGCATGGTGAAGATGTCGGTCATGCGCGCAGTCTAGCGCGGCGCTACGGTGCGATCCGTCGCCCTACTTCGCCGCCGTGGCGGCGGGACGCGAAGCCGGATTGCTCCAGAGCAGCGGCTCGATCGCGCAGCGCTGCATGATCGCGGTGCGCGCCTCGGGATCGGGCGGCAGGTTGAACGGGAAGATCAGCGAACTGAACATGCGGTCGCGGCCCGCGTTGATCATGGTCGGCTCGAACTGCAGGTTGGCCGCGGCACTGAAGGCGACCGTCGCGAGATCGCCGGCCGGCTCGACCTTCTGCACCTTGATGTTGCTCGTGCGGCCGTTCGATTCGACCACGAACGACACCGTCGCGCAGCCCGGCACGTTCATGTTCTTGCCCGACAGCGGAACGTCGGCCTGGATCGACGCATGCATCATGACCCAGTACTTGGACAGGCTCTCGGGACGAACCGATTTCGGTGCCGGCGCGTCCTGCGCCATCACGGCAAGCGGCAATCCGGCAAGGGCGAGTGACAAGGCAAGGTTGCGCAGCATCGTGGTTCTCCATCTCGACGGCGCGCAGCATACCGCCATGGCGTGAACCCTGCCCGGATGCCGAACGGCCTCCGGCCGATCAGCGTGCCAACGACTCACCCGAAGCCCTCACGGGCGCGCCGAGCGCGCGGCCATGACGCATGCGATGCAGCAGCGCCACAAGCCCCCGCGAACCGAGCACGAGCGCCAACCCGAGGACGATGTCGACGCCATGGCCGATGCCGTCGACGATCCGCGCACGCCGCATGTCGTCCGTGAGCTGGATGTAGTCGGAACCTGCCGCCTGCGCGATACCCCAGTACGCCAGATGGCTCAGTCCCGTCACGACGAACCACATGCCGAGCACGCTCAAGGCGATCCACTGCAGCTCGGCGGCACCAACCGGACTCTCGAAGACCTCGTGCCGGTTGCGGCCGAGCGCGAGGCTCGCTAGCGGCGACGGGAACAGCCAGAGCAGCACCGCGATGGCGAACGACACCGATGCGAGTCCGGCCATCAGCCACGGCGACAGGCCGCCTTCCCGGAACATGCCGCCGGCTGCCAGCGCGAAGACCTGCGCGAACGTCGTCCACGCCATCAGTACCGCGCCGAGCCGGATCGCGATGCACAGGATCGAGTGCAGGCTGGTACGCATCCCTTCCCTCCTCAGAGATCGCCGAGGCCTTCGGCGAGACCACCGGGGCCGACACGCAGCAGCTTGAGCGTGTTCGTGCCACCGAGGCGCCCCGTGTGGTCGCCCGTGGTGAGGATGACACGATCGTCCTCGGCGAGGTGACCGAGATTGAACAGGTGCTGGATCGCCGCGCGCGCGGCTTGGGTCGGACCGACGTCGTGCGGATCGAACTCGATCGGATACACGTCGCGGAACAGCAGCATGCGGCGGCGCGCGGCCGCGTTGCGCGACAGCGCATAGATCGGCACGCTCGAACGATGCCGCGAGAGCCAGCGCGCGGTCGCGCCCGATTCGGTCAATGCGACGATCGCTCGCACGCCGATGCGCGCCGCGAGGAACATCGACGCGAGCGCGATCGCCTGGTCGGTACGGTCGAGCGGTGCACCCGGCGCGAAATCGGCCGAGGCTTCGAACTGGCGCTCGGCACCGAGGCAGACGCGGCGCATCGCGGCGACGGCCTTGTCGGGATGCTTCCCGGATGCGGTTTCCTGCGACAGCATGACCGCGTCGGTGCCGTCGATCACCGCATTGGCGACATCGAGCACCTCGGCGCGTGTCGGGATCGGCGACTCGACCATCGACTGCATCATCTGCGTGGCCGTGATGACGACGCGGCTGCGCTCGAGCGTCTCGCGGATGATCTTCTTCTGCAGGCCCGGCAGCTCGGCGTCGCCGATCTCCACGCCGAGGTCGCCGCGCGCGACCATGACCACGTCGCTCGCGTCGATGATCTCTCCGAGCACGGCGATCGCCTCGGTGCGCTCGATCTTGGCGACGATCGCCGCGTCGCCGCCGGCTTCGCGCAGCAACGAGCGCGCCTGCTCGACATCGGCCGCGTTCTTGACGAACGACACGGCGAGGAACTCGACACCGAGCTCCGCGGCGAGGCGGATGTCGGCGCGGTCCTTGTCCGACAGCGCGGCGACCGTGAGGCCGCCACCGAGGCGGTTGATGCCCTTGCGGTCGGACAGGCGTCCGCCGACCGTGACCGTGCACTGCACGCTCTGCGGCGCGACCGCGCTCACTTCGAGCGCGACGAGACCGTCGTCGAGCAGCAGGATGTCGCCTGCCGACACGTCCTGCCAGAGTTCGTGGTAGCCGACGCCGACGCGCGTCGCGTCGCCGGGCGGCGCATCGGGACGGCAGTCGAGCGTGAACGTCGCGCCGGGTTCGAGGTGGATCGCACCGTCGGCAAAACGCTCGACGCGGATCTTCGGGCCTTGCAGGTCGCCGAGCACGGCGACTTCGCGGCCAAGCTTCGCGGCAGCCGCACGCACCGCGGCGGCACGCGTGCGGTGATCATCCGGATGGCCGTGCGAGAAATTGAGCCGCACCACGTCGACGCCCTCGGTGAGCAGGCGTTCGAGCATGCCGGGGGCGTCGGTCGCCGGGCCCAGCGTGGCGATGATGCGGGTACGTCGCAGTTGCGCAGACATCGAGTCCCTCCCTCGAAGTGAGCGCGCAACCTATCACAGCCCCCTGACCGCAACGGCGACATGCATCGCCGTGCGGCCAGGCGGTGCGAATCGCCATCAGCCGTTGCGCACGGTCTGCAGGATCTTGCCGACGTCGAGCGTGCTGGCCTGCTGCTGCATCTGCGGCAGGTAGCGCGAGCTCAGGCCCTTGGCCTCGCCGAGCATGCCCTGGAAAGACTCGCGCAACATCGCCGTCGACAGCGTGCGTCCGCCGGCGTAGTAGCGCTTGGCGACATGGCCGAGCGCGTACGTGCTCGCGAAGCTCATGCCCGAGCTGACGGCCTGGCGGCCGACGCCGCGCAGCAGGCCGCCACCGAGCTTGCCGAGCAGGCCGCCGAGCAGCTTGCGTCCGGCCTGTTCGAGGTATTGCGAGGTCAGTCCGACGCCGGCCGTGGCGAGGAAGTCCTTCACGTGGCCGCGATCGAGCTCGTAGCCGTACGACTTGCCGATGCGGTACACGAGCTTCATCTGCAACGGGATGATCGCCATCGTCGCGAGCGACTCGGGCAGCAGCTCGAGCGCACCGTTGAGGATCGACGCATTGAGGATGGTCTTGTCCATCTCGGCGTCGCCCATCGTCGACGTGGCGCCCACGGGTGGCGCATCCGACGCGGACTCGGCAGCGGTCGCCGAGTACGCAGCCGCGCCGGTCGCGGCCAGCGGCAACGCGGCGATCGCCTCGGCCTGGTCGTCGACCTCCTTCACCTGCTGCGCGCCGAATCCGAGCGCCTCGCGAAGGTTCGCGAGGAACGCCTTCTCGGCCGGCGACTGCACGCCGTCCGCATCGCACACGCACACGGCCATCTCGTAGGCGAGCTGGCGCGATTCGGCCGAGCCGAGCAGCGCCACGCTGTCGGCGATCGACACGCGCTTGAGCAGCACGTCCTGGTACAGCGCGGCGACGTTGAGCGAGCCCTCGCCCGCGAGTGCATCGGCGATGCGCTTGACCTCGGCGCGTTCGCGCTCGTCCTTGTCGCCGTCGGCGAAGGCCGCCGTGAGCGCCAGGGTCAGGATGGCTTTCTGTTCGTTCTCGTTCACGGATCGACCTCTGCAAGGGGACGGGCTTGGGCGGCGGCGCGCGCGAAAAGTTCCGCGATGCGTCACGCCACGGTCATGCGGCGCCGGGGGATGGCGAGAAGTAGCGGCTCGGTGCGACGCCGATCGTGCGCCGGAACATCGTCGCGAACGCCGAGGCACTTTCATACCCGAGATCGAACGCGATCGTCGTGATCGCGTCGCCGGCGGCGAGACGAGGCAGCGCCGCGAACAGGCTGGCCTGGCGGCACCAGGCCGCGAAGCTGAATCCGGTTTCGGAACGGAAGCGACGCGTGAACGAACGGCGGCTCATCGCGAGGTCGGCGCACCAGTCGTCGATGGTCTCGTGCGGCGACGGATGCTGCAGGTAGGCGCGGCAACGCGCGGCGAGGCGCGCATCGTTCGGGATCGGCACGTTGAGCGGAAGTTCGGCCGCACCCTCGATCTCGCGCAGCAGCAGCAACAGCACGAGATCGGTACGCGATCCGCGCAGGTAGCGGTCCGGCAGATCGATCACCTCGCGCATGAGCGCGCCCATGAGCGGCGAGGCACCGACGACGCGGCAGGTGGACGGCATCGTGACCGCGTTGCGCGTCATGTCGATGTAGAGACTGATCAAGTGGGCCGCCGACATCGCGGTGACCTCGTGCGGCACGCCGGCCGGGATCCACACCGCCCGCTCGGACGGCACGATCCAACTGCCGAGTTCGGTACCGATCGCGACCACGCCCGACGCCGCGTAGACGAACTGCGCGCGCCAGTGCTGGTGGCGCCCGACGTGTTCGCCCGCGACGTAGTCATTGGCGACGCCGAGCAGCGCACCCGGCACCGTATCGACGTCGTAGGGATGGATGTCTTTCATGCGGCCCGAACGCAAGGCTTTTTGACCTGAACGATGATGCGGGCAAACCTCCCAGCGCGTCTACTGACGCTATGCCATACCTCCTCGTATGGCGGCAGTACTCCACTGGCTCCCTCCCTCCCGCTGGTGGATTCGGACGAGGCGGTCACGCTACGGGACTCCCGAGCGAGGCCGCCTCGTTCGGTTTTGTCCCGTGATTCCCCTCCTTGTCTCCCGTCGTCCGGACACGTGCCGACACGCCCGCGTGCGTGTTGCGCCGACCTCGGACCAAGCGCATCATAACGTCCGTTATAACAACGGACCCGCTGTGATGAAGCTCAAGATCACCACGATAGGCAACTCGGCCGGCGTCATCCTGCCCAAGGAGCTGCTGGCCCGCCTGCGCGTGGGCAAGGGTGACGACCTCCACGCGCTCGAGACCCCCGACGGCATCCGGCTCACCGTCTACGACCCGACGCTGGCGGCGCAGATGGAGGTGGCGGAGAAGGTCATGCGTGAAGACCGCGACGTCCTTCGTCAACTCGCCAAGTAGGCACGACGATGATCGTCTGGATCACGCGCGAGCTCGCCCTCGCCATCCACGACCGCCAACTCGCGGAGCACGGCGGCGGCTCGGGCGTACGCGACGAGTCGCTGCTCGAGGCCGCACTCGCAAGACCGCTGCAACGTCACGCCTACGGTGATCCATCACCCGACCTTGCCGCCCTCGCCGCGAGCCTGGCATTCGGCCTCGCACGGAACCATCCTTTCGTCGACGGCAACAAGCGCACCGCGCACGTCTGCTATCGCGTGTTCCTCGCGCTCAACGATGCCGACCTCGTCGCGAGCGAAGAACAGAAGTACGCCGCGATGATCGGACTCGCCGACGGATCGATCGACGAACCGGCATTCACCGACTGGCTGCGCGCACATCTGGTCGTTTCGACCTCGCGAAGCGTGCAGGACACTCCAGGCATCTATCCGACCGGTTGACACGCACTCGCCGACACGACGCTCGGGATCACGTCACCGGCGTCACGCACCCGACAACGGTCTGGCCGACGGCTGCCGCAAGCCTCTCCGCCAGCACCGTCACATGCTCCCTGAGCTCGGGCGGATCACGCACCTCGAACGCGACCCCGAGCAGCGCGACGTGGTACGCGATGACCTCGTGGCGATGCCCGCCGACCTCGAGCACGCAGCGTGACGCATCGAGCCTGCGCAGGCTGCCGATCGAGGGCGGGATGCGTTCGCGCATCGCCTGCAACGGTGCATGCAGGACGATCTCGGCCTTCGCGGGATACGGTTCGACCGTGATCGCGCGTGACACGTAGGCCGCCGCGTCGCCTCCGGGTACCGGACGCGGCAGGAAGCGCACGGCGGTCGAACGCTCGCCGTCGATGCGATCGACGCGGAACGTGCGCCAGTCCGCGCGCGAGCCATCCCATGCGAGCAGGTACCAGCGTGACCCCGTGCTGACGAGCGCATGCGGCTCGACCTCGCGCTCGCTGGTCTTGCCTGCATGATCCGCATAACCGAAGCGCACGCGCTCGAGGGCACGGCACGCCGTCGCGAGCACGTCGAGGCGCTCGTGCGGCACACGTGGTCCCGCCATCGCGAGCGGCGTCACCGCCGCGTGCAGGCCACGCACGCGCGTGCGCAGGCGTGCCGGCATCACCTGCTCGAGCTTGGCGAGCGCACGCAACGCGGCGTCCTCGACACCCGCGACCGTGCCGACGGTCGCGAGACGCAGGCCCAGCGACACGGCGAGCGCCTCGTCGTCGTCGAGCAGCAGCGGCGGCAGGTTCGATCCCGCCGCGAGCTGGTAGCCGCCGGCGAGCCCGGAACTCGAATCGACCGGATAGCCGAGTCCGCGCAGGCGATCGACGTCGCGACGCACCGTGCGCGGCGTGACCTCGAGGCGATCCGCGAGCTCCTGCCCGGGCCAGTAGCGGCGCGATTGCAGCAGCGCGAGCAGGCGCAACAGGCGTGAGGAGGTTTCGAGCATGGCCCCAGCATCCGGCATGTCGAGGACAGAAGCTGTCCTCGATGAAGCCTAGTCTAGCCCTGCCCGCCGACGGCCGCCTGCGCCGCCACGGACTCTCACCCTCCACGAAAAGGATCCCGACATGTCCCTCAAACTCTTCGCCGCACCGATGTCGAGCGCCAGCCCCGTCGTTACCGCCCTCGCCGAACTCGGGATCGACTGCGAGATCGTCATGCTCGATCTCGCCGCCGGCGAGGCGAAGCAGCCGGCCTACCTCGCGATCAACCCGCACGGCGTCGTGCCGACGCTCGTCGTCGACGGCACGCCGTTGTTCGAGACGGTCGAGATCCTGCAATGGCTGGGCGACACGCACGGCGTCGAGCGCGGCCTGTGGCCGGCGGCCGGCACGCCCGAACGCCTCGTCGCGCTGTCGTGGACGAGCTGGGCGTACGTGAGCTACGGCATGCTCGTCAACGTGCTCAACTTCTCGCAGAGCCCGCGCGTCGATGCCTCGCTGCACCATGCACCGCTCGCCGCGGACGCGCTGCAGCGCCTCGACGCCGCCCTCGGCCGCCTCGATGCGCGGCTCGCGACGTCGCCGTTCCTGCTTGGCGACGCGTATTCGCTGGCCGACCTCGTCGTGGCCAGCGTCGTCACCTACAGCACGTACTGTGGCGTGACGACGAGCGGCCACGCGAACGTCGAGCGCTGGCTCGCGGCGTTCCACGCTCGTCCGGCGTTCCGCACGACATGGGGTAACGCAGAGGCCTCCTGACGACACGGATCCACGCCTGTCGCGCAGCGTCGATCCCGCCGCTCGCGTCAGGCCTTGCCCGGCGCGAGCTCGCGCGTCATGAACACGCTGAAGGGATCCTCGGTGTAGCCCTCGAACGGGCCACAGCGGTCGAAGCCGAAACCGGCGTACAAGGCGTGCGCGGGCTCGAAGGCGGGACCCGATCCGGTCTCGAGGCTCAGGCGGCGATAGCCGCGCCGGCCCGCCTCGTCGAGGATCGTGCGCAGCAGTGCCGCGGCGACGCCCTTGCGCACATGCGCCGCGGCCGTGCGCATCGACTTGATCTCGCCGTGTGCCGCATCGATCGCCTTGAGCGCGCCGCAGCCGAGAAGATCCCCACCCTGCCATGCCGACCAGAACGTGATGTGCGGCTGGCGCAACGCATCGAGGTCGAGCGCGTGCACGCTCCCGGGCGGCGAATGCGCATGCATGCCGCGCAGGTGCTCGGCCAGCAGTCCGGCGATCTCGGGACCGCGCAGGTCGTCGATGCGGATGTCCATGCGTGGTTCCCCGTGGAGACGAGGTGATCCTAGCAACGGCAGCGACGTACCGGAATCCACGCATGTCGATGCCGGCGATTCGCTGCCATCATCCGGATCATCACCCGCGCTTCTTCCGCAGGGTGACGGGAAGCGGCATCCCCTGCCCGGACCCGTGTCCGGCCTCAGTGCGTTGCAGGCGCACCATCCAGCAGCTCGTCGCGCTCGATCATCGTGCAGATCGTGCGCACGTCGCCGTCCATTGCGCGGTCGCGTGCCATGAACGCGATGCGCTCGCGGATGCGTGCATGCGCCGCGCGCACGGCGCCACCGGCGTGGAAGTCCTCCGAGCCGGCGAGCGCCTGCATGAGCGCGCGCACCTCGGCTTCGAACGCCGCCGTGTCGCCACCCGCCACGGGGCCACCGGACACCTTCGCCGCGAGCGCCTGCCAGTCGCCGCGTGCAGCAAGGCGCCGCGCCGCGTTGAGCATGTCCTGGCGGTACTCGAGCGCCTGCGCGGCCGTGTACAGCTCGAGCGCGAGCACGTGGCCGAGGTCTTCGGTCATGTCGAGCACGTGGCGGGCCTCGTTGGTGCCCATCGAGACATGATCCTCGGCGTTCGCGCTGGTCGGGATCGAGTACACCGAGGCCGGATGCGCGCGCGTGGCGAGATCGTTCACGAGCGCCGCGGCCGTGTACTGCACGATCATGAAACCCGAATCGGTCGCGTCCTCGTTGCCGATCAGGAACGCCGGCAGGCCGTCGTTCGTCGACGGATCGACGAGCTTGGCGAGGCGGCGCTCGGAGATCGACGCGAGCACGGGAACTGCGGCCTTGACGTAGCTCATCGCGAGCGCGAGCGGCATGCCGTGGAAATGGCCGGCCGAGATGACCTGGTCCTCGATGAAACGCGGGTTCTCCGCATCGGGGAACACGAGCGGGTTGTCGGTGACCGCATTGAGCTCGATGTCGAACACGCGGCAGGCCTGCGCCCACGCGTCGCGCACGGCGCCGTGCACCTGCGGCATGCAGCGCAGGCAGTAGGCATCCTGCGGCTGGTGCTTCTTGCCGCCCTTGAACGGCAGGAAACGGTCGTAGAACGCTTCGCGGCCATGGCGCTGCGAGGGCGGCACGTAGTCCCAGGCGATGTCGAAGCGCTGCGCCTGGTCGGCCGGATCGCTCCACGCGCCAGCAGTCCACGTACGGAAACGCGGCACGAGGTGGTACGGGATGTCGACGAGCGTGGAGCCCTCGAGCAGGCCGCGCAGCGACTCGGCCGTCGCGACCTGACCCGGATGCGGGCGCAGCGCATGCACTTCGGGACGCAGCGCGCCGCTGCGCCCCGCGAACGCGTCGAGCGTCATCGCCGCGGCGAGATCGGCCGTTGCGAGCAGGCGCTCGATGCGATCGAGCGCGAGCGCGCCGGTCGCGAGCATCTGCGCGGTGCCGTTGTTGAGTGCGAGGCCTTCCTTGAAGGAAAGCTTGACCGGCGTGATGCCGGCGCGGCCGATCGCTTCGGCACCGGGCAAGCGCTCATCGCCGAAGAACGCTTCGCCGCCACCGAGCAGCACGATCGCGAGATGCGACAGCGGCGCGAGGTCGCCGCTCGCGCCGACCGAGCCCTTCTCGGGAATCACGGGGATTACGTCGCGGTTGAGCAGTTCCGCGAGCGACTGCAGCGTGCCGACACGGATGCCCGAGTGGCCACGCAACAGCGTGTTGACGCGGATCGCGAGCATCGCACGCACGACCTCGCGCGCGAGCGGCTTGCCGACGCACACCGCATGCGTGACGACGAGGTTGTGCTGGAGTTCTTCCAGCAGTGTGCCGTCGTGCGATTCCGGATTGCCGCCCGGCAGCTCGTCGCGCGCTCGGTGCGCGCCGAGCAGCTTGTCGGCGTTGCTGCCGAAACCGGTAGTGACGCCGTAGACCGGCTCGCCGCAGCTCACCTTGTCGGCGAGGAAATCGGCGGCGCGCCGCACGCGTTCGAGCGCACCGGCGTCGAGTTCGATCGTCTCGCCGTGGCGCGCGATCGCGACGAGCTGCGCGCGTGTCAGCGACAGGCCGTCGAGGCGCACGCTCACGGGCGCGCTCCCATCACGGCAGCCTGCTCGAGTTCGACGCGCAGTGTGCGCGCGAGGTCGGCACGCGCGACCTGGAACTGATCCTCGCGGCGCATGTCCTTGAGCGTCACCGTGCCGTTGGCGATCTCGTCGTCACCGAGCACGGCCACGAAACGGATGCCGGCGCGATCGGCGTACTTGAACTGCTTGCCGAGCTTGGAGGGCTCCATGACGATCTCGGTGTTGATGCCGGCTGCGCGCAGTTCGCCCGCGAGCGCGAGGTACTCGGGCAGCTTCGCTTCGTCCATCTGCGTGACCAGCACCTGCACCGAACTCGTCGCGGTACCGATCAGCTTGGCCTCGCGCAGCTGCCAGTACAGGCGCGACGCACCGATCGAGATGCCGACGCCCGGCAGCTTCGACTTCGTGTAATTGCCGGCGAGGTTCTCGTAGCGGCCGCCCGAGCAGATCGAACCGATCTGCGGATGGTCGTTGAGCGTCGTCTCGTAGACGGTACCCGTGTAGTAGTCGAGGCCACGCGCGATCGACAGGTTCAGCGCGAAATGCGTCTCGGGCACGCCGAAAGCCTTGATGAGGTCGAGCACCTCGCGCAGTTCGGCGCGGCCCTGTTCGAACGTCTCGCTGCCGCTGCCGAGCGCGTCGAGCTTCGCGTGCGCATCGGCGAGCGAGGTGGAACGCACCTGCACGAAGGCGAGGATGCGCGCGACGACATCGGCATCGAGGCCGAAGCCCTCGCCTTCGAGTGTCTGGCGCACATGACCCTCACCGCGCTTGTCGAGCTTGTCGACCTCGCGCAGCACGGCCATCTGGCGCTCGCCGTCGGCGATGCCGAGCCCTTCGAACCAGCCGCGCATGAGGCGGCGGTTGTTGAGCTGGATCGTGAACGGACCGATCGCGAGCTCACGGAACACGGAATGGATCGTCGCCGGCAGCTCGGCGTCGTAGCGCACCGACAGCGCATCCTTGCCGATGACGTCGATGTCGCACTGGTAGAACTCGCGGAAACGCCCGCGCTGCGCGCGCTCGCCGCGGTAGACACGCTGGATCTGGTAGCGGCGGAACGGGAAGCTCAGATCGTGCTCGTGTTCGGCCACGTAGCGCGCCAGCGGCACCGTGAGATCGAAGCGCAGCGCCTGGTCCGGCTTCTCGCCCTGCTCGAGCGCGCCGGTCGACTGCACGAAGTACACCTGGCGCTCGGTCTCGCCGCCCGATTTCGTCAGCAGCACGTCGGCGTACTCCATCACCGGCGTCTCGATCGGCAGGAAGCCGAAGCGCTCGAAGTTGCCGCGGATCGTATCGAGCATGCCCTGGAACGCGATCTGGTCGAGGGGCAGCAGTTCGAGCACGCCGGGCGGCGTGCGGGCGGGTGTCAGGGCCATCGGAATCCTCGGCGGAAATCAGCCGCGGCGCGAGGCCGGGCGCGGCGAAACGGGCCGCATAGGTTAGCAGAACGACTTCATCCTCGATTCGACCGTTGCATGCCACGCGTGCCGTCGTTATGATGCGCGCCCCGCTCACCGCGGGGTCCAATCGGGGTGTAGCTCAGTCTGGTAGAGCGCTACGTTCGGGACGTAGAGGTCGCAGGTTCGAATCCTGTCTCCCCGACCAAATATTGCAGTACGTGGAAGGAACCCGCCCTGCGCGGGTTTTTTTTGTCCCGGGATCGTCCGAAGGGACGCAAGGGGTACGTGATCGGCGCTCGGGGCGCTTCATTCTCGACGACGCGGTGCGTGAAACATGTTGGATGAGTGGCGGACCGTCGTTCGTTGCGCATGCCATACGGCTTGGTGGGGATCTCCGGAAGCGGTCCCTTGTGTCGCCGGGATGGATGCCGCTTCAACTTCATGTCCTATGGAACTCATCATGATCACGAACTTCGCAAAGACCCGCCTCACGCGCTCCGCCCTCGCCGCCCTCGCCATCACCTTCACGTCCCCGGCCGCGTTCGCGGCGGTCGTGTGCGCCAGCCCCAACCTCGACATTCCGAGCACGATCGACGGCGTGTACCTCAACCTCGTCACCGGCTCGACGGGCTCCGCCGCGGGCTGGGACATCAACCCGTACAACAACAATGCCGGCCTGACCTTCTACGGCGCGGCTTCGCCGCAGGGCGTGCTCGCCACCGGCACGGCCGGCACGTTGGCCGAAGCCCAGGCCGTGGCTTCGGGCGCGCCGATCGCGCCGACGCCGGCGACCGGCTTCTACAACCAGTTCCAGACCCGCGGTGCGGCGTTCCAGACGCCGGGCACCCGCTTCCTCGGCGTGAAGTTCACCAACGAAGTCACCGGTGCGGCGAACTACGGCTGGGTGGAAATCGTCAGCGGCAACGGCACCGGTGCGAATGCCGGCTTCCCGGCGACGATCTCGCGCTACTGCTACGACGACACGGGTGCGCAGATCACCGCCGGCACGACGCCGGTGTCGCTGCAGCAGTTCTCGGTCGACTGACCAGGGTACACGCTCGACACCGAAATGCCCCGGCAACGTCCGGGGCATTTTTTTTGCCTGATCGACGCGTTGCGCTTCGATCGAAGCGGATGCGACGGGCATGCCGAGAAGATCCGTCGCGACCTGCGATCCTGCGGACACGCTCTCTCCCGCGCGACACCCGGGCCAACCGTGCCCGACGTCGAGGTCCCCATGGCGGCGTCGGAAGCCATGGGTGGCAACCGCATGACGAGCCTTCGTGACGACGTGGCGCGGAGCGCGTGAACGCAGCGACAAGGCTCGCCGCTTTCACGAAACCTTTCCTTGCGATCCTCACGGCATGCGCGTAGGGTGGTTTGTGCTTCTCTCCCCTACCCGCGCACGTAAGCCGACGCTCCCTCGTTCGGGGACCGCTTGCCCACTGGGCCGCAATGGCCAGCGCGTTCACCGGTAGCCGCTCAGCATCATGCCGGGTTTCACCGGCCCACCGGATGACCCTCATGACTCCGCGATCCAACGGCATTGCGCCGGAGGAATGTTTCGCGTTCATCGAGGTCGACGAGCTCGGTCCGGATCCTCGCCCCCTTCTCGACGACATCGATCCCTCCCTCGTCATCGCACGCTCGGCGAGTTCGCCCGCCGGCTTCTCGTGGTTCGAACTCGGCGTCAAAGGCCACCCTATCGAGCGCCAGGCCGCGATCGCGGGCACGGCCCTGCGCGTCCTCAAGGACGCTGCGGACGGTGGTGTCCTGCTCGATTTCCGCATCATCCGCGGTGCCCACTTCCTCGACATGGCGACCCCTGCGGCCGACACCACGAGCTGACGCCGCAGGACATTCGACCGATCTAGCAGCAGACGTGCGCGCCTCGAGCGCGCCATCGGCGATCAGCCGAACAACCCGCCCTGTGGAGGCGGATCGAGAGGCCAGCGTTCGATCGTCTCGTAGCCGTAGGGATCACCGCCACCGCGAACGAGTTCGAGGTGGTCGAGGGTCCACATCACCGGCGTGATCGACACGGAGCCTTCGAGCGGAGACGGCGCGTCGTAACTCAGCGTGATGTGCGGCGTGTTGCCGACGACGTCGACGAGACCTTCTGCAGCTTCGGCCACGCGCACGGCCTCGAGCAGCTCGGCGAAGCCCTCGGGCTGGCCCTGCGCAAGCAAGGTCCAATGTATTCGAGGCGATTCGCCGCGGTTCGCGACGCGATTCAGGATCATCTTCACCTGCGTCGCCCGCACACGCGCACCGGCACGCTGCATCGCGTCGACCTTGGAGATATGCCACTGCCTGTCCGAGAGCGACTGATGCCAGTTTTCGATCGCGAAGGCCGCATCGCCGAGACGCGCGCGCAAGCCGACCGCATCGAGTGCGGCCGCGATCGCGTCGCGTACGGACTCCGGCGGCCTCGCCACGAACAGCCAGCGCGATCGGCTCACCTTGGTCTTCCTCACGCCGCCTGCGACGATGCGAGGAAGTCCTGCGCGAAGCGCTGCAGCACGCCGCCGGCCGCGTAGATCGAGACTTCCTCGTCCGAGTCCAGGCGACACTTCACCGGCACCTCGACCGTGCTGCCGTCGCGACGATGGATCACGACCGTGAGGTCGCCGCGTGGCGTGCGCGTGCCGACCACGTCGAAGGTCTCGGTGCCGTCGATGCCCAGCGTGAGGCGCGTCGTGCCCGGCTTGAACTCGAGCGGCAGCACGCCCATGCCGATGAGGTTGGTGCGGTGGATGCGCTCGAAGCCCTCGGCGACGATCGCCTCGACGCCGGCGAGGCGCACGCCCTTCGCCGCCCAGTCGCGCGAGCTGCCCTGGCCGTAGTCGGCACCGGCGATGATGATGAGCGGTTGCTTGCGGTCCATGTAGGTCTCGATCGCCTCCCACATGCGCATGACCGTGCCTTCGGGCTCGAGGCGCGCGAGCGATCCGGCCTTCACCTTGCCGTCGACCACGACCATCTCGTTGACGAGCTTCGGGTTCGCGAACGTCGCACGCTGCGCGGTGAGGTGGTCGCCGCGGTGCGTCGCGTACGAATTGAAGTCCTCTTCCGGAACGCCCATCTTCGCGAGGTACTCGCCGGCCGCGCTGTCGAGCATGATCGCGTTCGACGGCGACAGATGATCCGTCGTGATGTTGTCGGGCAGCACCGCGAGCGCGCGCATGCCGCGCAGCGTGCGTTCGCCGGCGAGCGCACCTTCCCAGTACGGCGGGCGGCGGATGTAGGTGCTCATCGGGCGCCAGTCGTAGAGCGGGCTCACGCGCTCGCCGCTGTCGACGGCGATACGGAACATCGGCTCGTAGACCTTGCGGAAATGCTCGGGCTTGACGCTCGCACGCACGACAGCGTCGATCTCGGCGTCGCTCGGCCAGATCTCCATGAGCGTGACCGGATTCCCGTCGGCATCGAAGCCGAGCGCATCCTTCTCGATGTCGAAGCGCACCGTGCCCGCGATCGCGTAGGCGATCACGAGCGGCGGCGAAGCTAGGAACGCCTGCTTCGCGTACGGATGGATGCGGCCGTCGAAGTTGCGGTTGCCGCTCAGCACGGCGGTCGCGTAGAGGTCGCGGTCGATGATCTCCTGCTGGATCACCGGATCGAGCGCGCCGCTCATGCCGTTGCACGTCGTGCACGCGAACGCGACGATGCCGAAACCGAGCTTCTCGAGTTCGGGCAGCAGGCCGGCTTCCTCGAGGTAGAGCTGCACGGCCTTCGAACCCGGCGCGAGCGAACTCTTGACCCACGGCTTGCGCACGAGGCCCTTCACGTTCGCGTTGCGCGCGAGCAGGGCCGCGGCGATGACGTTGCGCGGGTTGGAGGTGTTCGTGCAGCTCGTGATCGCGGCGATGATGACGGCGCCGTCGGGCATCAGGCCCTGCGCTTCCTCGCCCCTGCCCGCCTCGAGCTTGGCCTCGTCGGCGATGCCGCGCTCGGCCAGCGCCGAGGTCGGCAGGCGCTTGTGCGGGTTCGAGGGCCCGGCCATGTTGCGCACGACCGTGGACAGATCGAACTGCAGCGTGCGCTCGTACTCGGCCGTGGCGAGATCATCCGCCCACAGGCCGGCCGTCTTCGCGTAGGTCTCGACGAGCGCGACCTGCTCGTCGCTGCGGCCGGTCAGGCGCAGGTAGTCGAGCGTGTTGGCGTCGATGAAGAACATCGCCGCGGTCGCGCCGTACTCGGGCGCCATGTTCGAGATCGTCGCGCGGTCGCCGATCGTGAGCGCGGCGGCACCCTCGCCACGGAACTCGAGGTAGGCACCGACGACCTTCTGCTGGCGCAGGAACTCGGTCAGCGCGAGCACGACGTCGGTCGCGGTGATGCCCGGCGCGGGGCGGCCCGTGAGCTCGACGCCGACGATCTCCGGAAGGCGCATCCACGACGCGCGTCCGAGCATGACGTTCTCGGCCTCGAGGCCGCCGACGCCGATCGCGATGACGCCGAGCGCATCGACGTGCGGCGTGTGGCTGTCGGTGCCGACGCAGGTGTCGGGGAACGCGACACCGTCCTGCACGTAGACCACGGGCGACATCTTCTCTAGGTTGATCTGGTGCATGATCCCGTTGCCCGGCGGGATCACGTCGACGTTGCGGAACGCGAGCTTCGTCCAGTCGATGAAGTGGAAGCGGTCCTCGTTGCGGCGATCCTCGATCGCGCGGTTCTTCGCGAACGCCTGCGGATCCGCACCGCCGCACTCGACCGCGAGCGAATGGTCGACGATGAGCTGCACCGGCACGACCGGGTTCACCTGCGCCGGGTCGCCGCCCATGTCGGCGATCGCATCACGCAGGCCGGCGAGATCGACGAGCGCGGTCTGGCCGAGGATGTCGTGGCAGACCACGCGTACCGGAAACCACGGGAAATCGAGATCGCGGCGACGCTCGACGAGCTGCCCGAGGTAGTCGCGCAGGCGCGACGGATCGGCGCGCCGCACGAGGTTCTCGGCATGCACGCGCGCGGTGTACGGCAGCGTCGCCCAGGCACCGGGACGGATCGCGTCGACGGCTTCACGCGCGTCGAACCAGTCGAGGGAAGTACCGGGAAGCGGCTTGCGGTGCTGGCTGTTCATGGCTGGCTTCGGAAAAAGAAAAGTTGAAACGGCCGTCGTCCCCGCGCAGGCGGGGACCCAGTGCCTTGGCGTCACGTCCGACCGAAAGTCGCTGGATTCCCGCCTTCGCGGGAATGACGTTGGTGAGGATTACGTGCGCTGATCGATCGGCACGAACGTGAGGTCTTCCGGACCGGTGTAGTTCGCGCTCGGGCGGATGATCTTGCCGTCGATGCGCTGCTCGATCACGTGTGCACTCCAGCCCGACGTGCGCGCGATCACGAACAGCGGCGTGAACATCGCGGTCGGCACGCCCATCATGTGGTAGCTCACCGCGCTGAACCAGTCGAGGTTCGGGAACATCTTCTTGATGTCCCACATCACCGACTCGAGGCGCTCGGCGATGTCGTACATCTTGCGGCTGCCCTGCTCGTCCGAAAGCTCCTCAGCGACCTGCTTGATGACCTTGTTGCGCGGATCGCCGACCGTGTAGACCGGATGGCCGAAGCCGATCACGACTTCCTTGCGCTCGACGCGCGCCTTGATGTCGGCCTCGGCCTCGTCGGGCGTGTCGTAGCGCTTCTGCACCTCGAACGCGACCTCGTTGGCACCGCCGTGCTTCGGGCCGCGCAGCGCGCCGATGCCGCCGGCGATGCAGCTGTGCATGTCGCTGCCGGTGCCGGCGATCACGCGGCAGGTGAACGTCGAGGCGTTGAACTCGTGCTCGGCGTAGAGGATCAGCGAGGTGTGCATCGCGCGCACCCACGAGTCGCGCGGCTTCTCGCCGTGCAGCAGGTGCAGGAAATGCCCGCCGATCGAATCGTCGTCGGTCTCGACGTCGATGCGCTTGCCGTTGTGGCTGAAGTGGTACCAGTACAGCAGCATCGAACCGAGGGAGGCCATGAGCTTGTCGGCGATGTCGCGCGCGCCGGGATGGTTGTGGTCGTCCTTCTCCGGCGACACGCAGCCGAGCACCGACACGGCCGTGCGCATGACGTCCATCGGATGCGCCGACGGCGGCAGCTGCTCGAGCGCGGACTTGACCGCGGCCGGCACGCCGCGCAGCGACTTGAGCTTGGCCTTGTAGCCGGCGAGCTCGGCGGTGGTCGGCAGCTTGCCGTGCACGAGCAGGTACGCGATCTCCTCGAACTCGCAGGCGTTGGCGACATCGAGGATGTCGTAGCCGCGGTAATGCAGATCGTTGCCGCTGCGGCCGACCGTGCACAGCGCGGTGTTGCCCGCGGCCGTGCCGCTCAGCGCGACGGATTTCTTGGGCTTGAACGGGATGGCGGCTTCGCTCACGGCGTGTCTCCTTGTTTCTTCGCGGCGAACAGCGCGTCGAGGCGCTGCTCGAAATCGTGGTAGCCGATGCGCTCGTAGAGTTCCTCGCGCGTCTGCATCGTGTCGACGACGTTCTTCTGGTGGCCGTCGCGGCGGATCGCCTCGTAGACGTTCTCGGCGGCCTTGTTCATCGCGCGGAACGCCGACAGCGGATAGAGCTGGATCGCGACGCCGACCGAGGCGAGCTCGTCGCGCGTGAACAGCGGGGTCTTGCCGAACTCGGTGATGTTGGCGAGCACCGGCACCTTCACGGCGTCGACGAAGCGCTTGTAGGTCGGCAGGTCGTAGGCGGCCTCGGCGAAGATGCCGTCGGCACCGGCCTCGACGCAGGCGACGGCGCGCTCGATCGCGGCGTCGACACCGTCGACCTGGATCGCGTCGGTACGCGCGATGAGAAAGAACGCCGGATCGGTCTTCGCATCGGCGGCCGCCTTGACGCGGTCGACCATCTCGCCCTGCGAGACGATCTCCTTGCCCGGGCGATGGCCGCAGCGCTTGGCGCCGACCTGGTCCTCGATGTGGCACGCGGCGGCGCCGGCCTTGATCAGCGACTGCACCGTGCGCGCGATGTTGAACGCGCTCGGGCCGAAGCCCGTGTCGATGTCGACCATGAGCGGCAGGTCGCAGACGTCGGTGATGCGGCGCACGTCGATGAGCACGTCCTCGAGCGTGTTGATGCCGAGGTCCGGCAGGCCGAGCGAGCCGGCGGCGACGCCGCCGCCCGACAGGTAGATCGCGCGGTAGCCGGCGCGGCGCGCGAGCAGGGCGTGGTTGGCGTTGATCGCGCCGATCACCTGCAGCGGCGATTCTTCGGCGAGGGCGGCGCGGAAGCGCGCGCCGGCGGAAAGCGATGGGGTCATGGACGGTTCCCGGGAGCGATGGCGGGGCGGGACCATGGCGCGGCGTTCGATGCCGTGGTCGGGCCGGTACGGAACACCGCCCAATCTGGCACCATCGCTCGCATTGATCAATCTTGATCGTGTCGATCAATGTATCCAGACGACAGCGACTACATCCCCGCCCACGAAGCCACCGCGCGCCTCGGTATCAGCACGGCCACGCTGTACGCCTACGTGAGTCGCGGCCTCGTCGAATCGCGTCCCGGCGAGGATCACCGCAGCCGCCTCTACCGCCTGCGCGACGTCGAGCGCCTCGCCGCACGCAAGCGCGCGGGACGCGGCGCGGCGCGCGGTGCTGCGCAAAGCCTCGATCGCGGCCTGCCGGTCATGGAAACGGCGATCTCGCTGATCCGCCCCGAAGGCCCGTACTACCGCGGCCGCTCGGCGATCGCGCTCGCCCGCGACGGCGCCAGCCTCGAGGACGCCGCGCGGCTGCTATGGGAATGCGGCGACCACGATCCGTTCGCGACGCCGCCGCCGGCCTGGCCCGCCACGGCCGTCGACCTCGCGACGAACCTCGCCTTGCCGCCGCTCGAGCGCGCGCTCGCGACGATGCCGCTGCTCGCCCTCGGCTCGCCGCAGTCGCTGCATGCCGGCGCCGCGGTGCGACGCGGCACGGCCGCCCTGCTGCTGCGCCAGAACGCGGCGCTGCTCGCCGGCACCGCGCCGAGTGCCGAACCCGTGCACGCGCTGCTCGCGCACCGCTGGAAACCCGGCGACGCGGCCTTCGCCGACCTGCTGCGTCGCGCGCTCGTGCTGTGCGCCGATCACGAGCTCAACGTGTCGGCGTTCGCCGCGCGCGTCGTCGCCTCGACCGGCGCGCACCTGCACGCGACCGTCTGCGCAGGCCTGTCGGCACTCACGGGACCGCGCCACGGCGGCGCGACCGCGCGTGCCCTCGCCTTCCTGCGCGAAGCCCACCAGGCCGACGATCTCGCCGCCTGGGTCGGCGAACGCTGGCGTCGCGGCGATGACCTGCCCGGCTTCGGCCATGCGCTGTATCCGGACGGCGATCCGCGCGGCGCGGCCGTGCTCGCGGCTCTACGCGCACTGCCGACGCCACCGCCGCGCCTCGACGCGACGCTGCGCGTCATCGACGAAGTCGAAGCCGCGAGCGGCCAACGCCCGAACATCGACCTCATGCTCGCCGCGATCGTCGAACACCACGACCTCGACGCACCGGCCGCCCTCGCCCTGTTCGCCGCCGGCCGCGTCGCCGGCTGGCTCGCGCACGCGCTCGAACAGCAGACGCAAGGTGGCCTGATCCGGCCGCGCGCGCGCTACATCGGCGCCGAGCCGGCGGGTTGAAGCCACGGCATCACTCGCGCCACAGCAAGAACACGATTCGTGCGCCACGCGTAGGGCGGAACCCGCGCAGCGGATTCCGCCGTGCATCGCGATGTGGAGACGATCTCGCCGAAGGTTCTTTACGGCATGGGCGTGGACCTCGGAATCGCCCCATCGAGCCTGCAGACATGCGTAGGGCGGAACCCGCGCAGCGGATTCCGCCGTGAATCGCGACGTGGCGACGATCTCGCCGAAAGTTCTTCACGGCATGGGCGTGGACCTCGGAATCGCCCCACCGAGCCTGCAGACACGTAGGGCGGAACCCGCGCAGCGGATTCCGCCGTGATTCGCGATGTGGCAACAATCTCGTCGAATGCTCTTCACACCGCATGCGCGTGGCCCCCGGAATCGCCCCATCGAGGCTACACACGTGCGTAGGGCGGAACCCGCGCAGCGGATTCCGCCGTGCATCGCGACGTGGCGACGATCTCGCCGAAAGTTCTTCACGGCATGGGCGTGGACCTCGGAATCGCCCCATCGAGCCTGCAGACATGCGTAGGGCGGAACCCGCGCAGCGGATTCCGCCGTGAATCGCGACGTGGCGAAGATCTCGTCGAATGCTCTTCACGGCATGGCGGTGGAAGCCGGAATCGCACCTTCGAGGCTGCAGGCGAATGTCGACGAACCCGTGCTACCGCCCGCTCACGGCGGAATCGCCTTCGGCGGTTCCGCCCTACCTCTCGAACGTCGAGAACATGGCATTCGCCATGCGCGGGTAACCCACGAAACATGCTCGAAACGCACGGCGGAATCCGCACCGCGGATTCCGCCGTGGATCACCTCACGCCCAACGCCCATCCACCGACCTCGACAGATCGGCATAGGCATCACGCTCCTGCTTGAGCGAGGCGAGGCGCGTGTCGAGGATCTCGAGCGCGTCGCTGCCGGCCGAGAAGCGCAGCGGCGGTGCCTTCTCGGCCGCAAGCTGCAGGAACGCCTCGGCCAGGCGCACCGGATCGCCGGCCTGCTGATGGCTGCGATCCTCGAAGAAACCGCGCAGCTCTGCCGACAAGGCTACGTAGTCGTCCACCGACGTCGTCGCGAAGCGCACCGAGCGCGCATCGAGGAAGTCGGTGCGGATGTAGCCGGGGCCGACGATCGTGACGTGGATGCCGAAGCCTTTCACTTCGTCGGCGAGCGAGATCGAGAAGCCTTCGACCGCGAACTTCGTCGCGCAGTACAGGCTGCCCGACGCCGCGCCCGAGATGCCGCCGACCGACGACACGTTGAACACGTGGCCGCGACGCTGCGCACGCATCACCGGCAGCACCGCCCGCGTCACCGCGAACAGTCCGAACACGTTGGTCTCGAACTGCGCGCGCACGTCGTCCTCGGTGGATTCCTCGAACAGGCCGAGGTAGCCGTAACCCGCGTTGTTGACAAGCACGTCGATGCCGCCGAAACGCGCCTGCGTCGCGGCGACCGCGGCTGCGATCTGTGCGCTGTCGGTCACGTCGAGGTCGAGCGCGAGCAAGCCTTCGTGCGTGCCGAGCGCGGCGACGATGTCGGCATGGCGGCGCGAGGTCGCCGCGACACGATGACCGGCGGCCAGCGCGGCACGCGCGAGTTCGAGGCCGATGCCGCGGCTCGCGCCGGTGATGAACCAGGTCTGGGAAGTCATGGGGGAACGTCCTGCTCGTGGGGGGGCGTGCAGGTTCGTCCTCCGGCGCCCCGGGGCGTGAGCCCGTTCGTGGCCGAAGCTTGCCTGATCCTGTCAACGCGGCCGGCCACGCGCCCCGCGCCTGCTATCGTCGCCGCATGGCGACGACGACTCTCCCTGCCCTGCTGCCGCTGCGCGACCTGCTGCTGCACCACGCGCGCGACGGCAGCCATGCCACCGCGATTCCCGGTGTCGACCTGCACCGCTCGTCGCTGCCCACCACGCCGCTGCCGATCGTCTACGAGCCGATGCTGTGCGTGATCGTGCAGGGCCGGAAGCGCCTCGTGCTCGGCGATCACGTGTGCCATTACGACGCCGCGAACTACCTCGTCGTGTCGCTCGACCTGCCCGTCGTGGGCGCGATCGTCGATGCCTCGCAGGCTTCGCCCTATCTCGCGCTGTCGCTGCGCCTGGACCGCACCGAACTCGCCTCGCTGCTGATGCAGGTCGAACCGAAACCCGCCGCGCCGCTGCGCGCCGGCCTCGACATCGCCGCGATGTCCACCGACCTCGGCGACGCCTGCCTGCGCCTCGCGCGCCTTCTTGATTCACCGCACGACATTGCCATCGTCGCACCGCTCGTGCGACGCGAGATCCTCTACCGCCTGCTTACGGGTCCGTACGGCCCGACCCTGCAGCAGATCGCCCGCGGCGAAGGCCGCATCGGCCAGGTCCAGCAGGCAATCGCGTGGATCCGCACCCACTACGACCAGCCGCTGCGCATCGACGACCTCGCCGCACAGGTCGCGCTGAGCCCCTCGTCGCTGCACCGCCACTTCAAGACCGCCACGCGCCAGAGCCCGCTGCAGTACCAGAAGCAGGTACGCCTGCAGGCCGCCCGCGAACGCCTCATGGCCGAACCCGCCGATGCCGCCGCGGTCGCCTACGCGGTCGGCTACGAAAGCGCGTCGCAGTTCAGCCGCGAGTTCAAGCGCTTGTTCGGGCAGCCGCCGGCGGAAGCGGCGCGGAGGTGGAGGGAGCAGGCGGTGGTGGCGTAGGCCGGCAGGGCGACCGTGCCGGTACGCGACGCAATCAGCGAATTGTCCCGACGCGATCCATTCCACGCGTATGAGGATCGGAAGATCGCGCTCCGCCCCGCTCGAACTCGGCTCGATCGTCCAAGCCAGAGCGGTATCGACGTGGTGTGCACGCACCCGCTCTACGGGCCGTGCACCACCACGTCGATATGCCGGCCTCAGTGTTCGCTACCGCGTGCCACGATCTCCTCGAACAATTCCAGGTCCTCGATCTCGGCCGGTGTTGCAGACGGCTGCGATGGACAGTTCAACAAGTCGCCCGGCATGTCGAACATGTTGTTGCCACCCGTTCTCGCGATGGCGTTCGTCCAAGGTGGCAACGGTACGGAGTCGACATCGGAGCCATCGCCCAGGCCAAAGTAGATCGGTTGCGCGATCTCGCCAAAGACGATGCCGCGGCGCTTCTCGACCGGATCGAAACACCAATGTTCGGGCGCCGATGGGGGCGACAGGAAGCAGCCGGACACTGGAGAAGCAACTACCGAGGCGGGAACAATCTCCTTGTTCGCCTGACGGATCTGCCCCCTGGTGAAGCCCGAACGTGCCGGCGCGTGCGGGAAATCCTGCATGGTCGGCACCGATCGCACGGCAAAGCGCTGCGTGGCGCTGATCGGCTTGGGAAAGATGAACGCGAGACGGACGTACCCCGGGATGGGTGGCGGGGGCATGGCAATATTCCCCTGCGATCCACCGAAGTGGTAGACGTACTTGCTCGGTGAACCCACACATCCCCAGTAGTTGTAAATATTGCGAATGGGATTGGCGGTGTTGGGCGGAGCCCATGCTGCGCCGTTCCAGTGGTAGTCGGTGTTGTTCCAGGCCGCAGCGAACGTCGGCTCACTCACGTCGTACATGCCGACGGCAATCCCGTCCCGCTCTTCCCCCAATGGTCCGCGGTAGGCGACCTGGATGAAGAGGTCCGTCGCATTGACGGGGATCGGATCATTGGAGAAGTCGAACCGCCGCTCGATGGGCGCAGCGACGTCCAGCTCGCCGAGCGCAAGCGAGAGCGGTGCGGATACCGAGATCTCCTGATAGCTCGTGCGGACGGGACGCCGTTCCGTGCATACGGGCTCGGTGATCGTTCCGTCACGCGTACGTACTCGCTCGCCGCGCAGATCGGGCTCATAGCAGGCATTACGGTGGTAGCGGGCGATCGCGACCAGACGGGACCCTGGACCGCCAGTGGACTGGGGGACGTTGACGGACGTACCGCTCTCGATGATCGCTGGTGTCGCGTTCCTGACCTTCAACCGGACGCTTTCGAAACCAAAAATCTTGGTGGGTTGCCCGGTCTTTCTCGGATAGCCGTCGGCATCCATGAAATGACTGTCGCCCTGGTTCATGACGGCGAATACCGAGTGATCCGTAGGGGTCACTTCGAGCCGGCCTCGGAAGAAGAAGTCGATCATGCCGGCGGAGTAGCCGACGGCTCTGGGGATCATGACGTCTGCCATATAGCGCATGTTGTTGTATGTAACGACATAGCCAACCGATGGCAAGTGATTGCCGAAACCCAGCGGCACGACATCCCACCATATGCTTTTAGTAACCAAAGGAGCCTTCCCTCCATAATAGGAAAGCGTGCCACTTATCACATCAAAGTTTGGTGAAACGATGTCGGAGATAGGATACGCATATTCACGCAATACGATCTTATTCCAACCTATCCTGAGACCCGATGAACTCGCGACCTCGCTAAAATTGGGAGAAGTCAGATCACTCGGAGGAAGAGAGTACGTAGGAACAGAACAACTCCCCCCATTTGGTGGCGGGCATTCGGTATATCCGGGCAGCGTTCCCGATGTAAAGAAACTCCTATTCGACAAATCCGCCAAGCCTCTCCTGCTAAGCAAGGCCTGAGTATCTGAACGTCCTTCAACGTGATTAGTAGTGAAGTACTTAACAGGAGTGCTGAACTGCACTCCCTGTCCATTTCCAGGATAATAATTTCGCTCACCTAGTTCAAGCTTGGCAATAGCATACTCTGCTGGAAGTTCCTCATTCATTCTACGCAACGGATTTCCCTCGGGAATCGAAATTGAGAGAGCCTCTCGTCGATCCATCAGAATCCTGTAATCTGTAAACGCCTCAAAAGCAGCATCCGCCTCGCCTTCCGGAGTTCGTGCCATGACTGCGGGGCCGTGAGCATCATTTCGTACATGCTGTGGTTGAGCAGCATCTTGCAGAAGATGAATCACATGACCAACGCTCTTCATGGTGGTCGCCCATCTAGACATCCTGTCATAGCCATCGACTGTTGCATCAACAGAGTCATAGCCGTCATCTTGACTATCACGCTTTGAAATTAAAGCCCACCAGTAATTATTGCGCGCGTCCTGCCAAGTGAAGTGATTACGCCTACTAGTATCATCACTATCCGAACCTGGAAGCAAAGGATCAATACTTCCTAGCGCCCACGTTATTGACCGCACGCATGTATAATACTCGCAGTAGCTATCGTGATCGAAGTATCTATTATAGATAGGATCGTAGAAATGACCAACCGCACGCAGCAAGCGCCCATATGGATCCGGATCTCGATTTCCAACCTTCCACCAGATTCCAACATAAGGAACCCTGACGTCGTTGTCATCTTCTCTTACAGCACCACGAACCAACCAAGATCTTATTTTCTGATGGATGTTATCTCCGACGTCGCTCGGTATAAGACCACGAGCTGCTAATCGCCTTGACACTTTTGCCTCTTCTGGTTGAGGCATTCTTGTGAAGCCAAGGCCTAGAACGGGAAGGTTGCTAGAAGGATTCGTTACCGGAATCTCATCCCTGTAATTTGATCCCTTTAAATTGTTGTCAAAAGAAAATGGGTAATTACGATCTAAACGATCAAAACCTAACACATTATATATGGATCCAGGCGATGATTCGCTAAGTACCGAAATTCGGTACGCATGATCGGTTATCAAACCATGCGCCACAATCTCGTAGGCTCTCAGTTGCTCCGGCAGAACAGCCAGGATAAGCAAGTAAATCATCCTTGATTTCAGCATAAGTCCCTCTCGAATCATCGCATATTTTCAGATCATCGCTGATGCTATTCCAAGCAACACGGCAATGGAACCCAACGGAGCGATAATAGTTAGTGCCCAGATCGTTCTCTTCGTCAATACAAGCATCATCACCCCTCCCACCCCCGATATAACGATTGAAATCAAGAATAGAGGGCTTAGAATCCATCCCATCTCGTCATAATCAAAAATCCACCCCCTATCAAAAACAAGCAACGTGAGAACAGTTACCATTAATGATGAGGATATTACAAACGCACCAAGTATGCGATGAATGACGCTTGCCACTGGAAGCTACTCCTTTCCAAAGCCCGCACTACATCGAGTCTATTCTCCAAACGCCATAATAGTCGCGAGAAAACAGAGTTGGGTAACCTCTAATCTCAACATCAAGGTCGCGAACCGTCACAATTTCAGCACTGTCCAAGCTAATGAACCCATCCGCCAGTATCCCTAGTCGCCCTGCCACATCTGGCATTTGTGTCGAAAGTGCTTCAAAAAGCGGCATCAGGCGATTTCTTAGGCCTTTCATAAGCGACTGGCCAGCACCCGATGCATCCTGCTGTAACAGGCGGTTTCTAAGATGCGCGTACGCCGAGCAGATTGCCGCTCTCTGTTCGGCGATCGATAAAACCATGACCTTTTGACTCGCAGCTACCGAACTCCCGTTCGCCAGTCTTACTACCACTGTTGCCTCATATACCCCATGAACGTCGTATGTAAAGATTGGAGTTACATTCTGAAATGACCCAGAATATTCGTATACTCCATCGCCATTGAAATCAACATCCATTGATAGCGGCTGTCCTAGCAGACTATCATCCACAGTGAGGTGAAATCTCACCGGGAAAGGAGAATATCCGATCGACTCGTCAGACGCGATCGAGAAATTTTGTGCAGTGCTAGAAACTGATACCGTGGAGATCGACTGTGCAGTCAGCCCATCTAATGTAGTTGCGGTGACAGTCACACTAGTAGCGGCACTATCCAAGGCAAATGGAGGGGTAAGGAAGACTCCATCATCCACATAGGCGCGGACTCCGGAGACCAGCACGCCAGTATTTACAGGACCAGTAACAGTCCCCATAACCTGTAATGCACCTGACGGAACGGTTGCGCCTGGTGGAGGCCACAAAACGGTGACAGTCGGCTGTATTCCCGTCTGGGGCGTTTGGACAGTGTGAGCCGGCGGCCCCAGACCGCCAGTGGAAATTGGCGGACTGAATCCGTCAAAAAAAATTGTATCGATGTTGGCATCCCGAAGTCCGCAAACTTCCAACGCAGATACAGTTGACGTAAGGCTAATGCCGCATAGGAACAGCCACGCGAACGGGGAACGTGGATTCACAACAAATCCTCCTTGATAATCCCAGCGTTTTTATCACGCTATCAGGCTGAGAAGTTCCCACCTATCGAGCTTGTCACTGTTTTGGTGTAAGAATTTTCCTACGCCGGATACGAAGAACGCTCAGCGCGGATCAAGCACGCATGGAGATGCGCGCGATCGGCAGGAAGATTGTGCCCAATTGCAGAACCGGAAGCATGGGAGCGACACAGAACTGGCCTCATCCAGCCTTTTCGGGAGGCGTTTGGCGGAGAGAGTGGGATTCGAACCCACGGTAGGCTTGCACCTACGGCAGTTTTCAAGACTGCTGCCTTAAACCACTCGGCCATCTCTCCGTTGTCTGACGCGTGCCGCTGCGGTCAGAGATTGCCTCTGGCCGGTTGACTCGGGGCATCCCGCCCCTTGTCCCTTCGGGGCCATCGATCGTGTCGATCGATGTTTGCTCAGGCATCCATGCCTTTGCGTACGACTGTCGACTGGACCAGCGTCCCGATGGATTGGAAGGCGCTGGATCCCGGCCTTCGCCGGGATGACGCAAGTAGGTGACTTACCGCGCTACTGAGGCGAAGAACAAGAGCATACCGCTGCGTGAAGTCTAGCCCAGCCGCGTCACGCCGCCCATGTAGCGATGCAGAGCGTCGGGGACGTCGATCGTGCCGTCGGCGTTCTGGTAGTTCTCCATCACGGCGATGAGCGCGCGGCCGACGGCGGTGCCGGAGCCGTTGAGGGTGTGCACGAGTTCGGTCTTGCCGGCCTCGTTGCGGAAGCGCGCGAGCATGCGGCGGGCCTGGAAATCGGTGCAGTTGGAGCAGGACGAGATCTCGCGGTAGACACCCTGGCTCGGCAGCCACACTTCGAGGTCGAACGTCTTGGAGGCCGAGAAGCCCATGTCGCCGGTGCACAGCAGCATGCGGCGGTACGGCAGGCCGAGGCGCTCGAGCACGACTTCGGCGCTGCGCGTCATGCGCTCGTGTTCCTCGGCGCTCTGCGCGGGCGTCGTGATGCTGACGAGTTCTACCTTCTCGAACTGGTGCTGGCGGATCATGCCGCGCACGTCGCGGCCGCCGGAGCCGGCCTCGGCGCGGAAGCACATCGAGTGCGCGGTCATGCGCAGCGGCAGCGAGGCCGCGTCGACGATGCTGTCGCGCACGATGTTGGTGAGCGGCACTTCGGAGGTCGGGATCAGATAGCGACGCGAGTCGTTGATCTCGACGCCGAACAGGTCGTCCTCGAACTTCGGCAGCTGGCCGGTGCCAAGCATCGATTCCTGGTTGACGATGACCGGCACGTTGGTCTCGAGGTAGCCGTGCTCCTCGGTGTGCAGGTCGAGCATGAACTGGGCGAGCGCACGGTGCAGGCGCGCGAGGCCGCCGCGCAACACGGTGAAGCGCGAGCCGGACAGCTTGGCCGCGGTCTCGCCGTCGAGCCAACCGTTGTGCGCGCCGAGTTCGACATGGTCCTTGACCGGGAAATCGAACGTGCGCGGCGTGCCCCAGCGGTGCTGCTCGACGTTCTGCGTCTCGTCCGCACCGGCCGGCACCGAGGCGTCGGGCAGGTTCGGCACGCGCAGCGTGATCGCGGCGAGCTGGTGCTGGATCGCGGCGAGCTGCTGCTCGTTGTCCTTGAGCTGGTCGCCGATGCCCGAGACTTCCGCCATGAGCGCGGTCGTGTCCTCGCCCTTGCCCTTGGCGATGCCGATCGCCTTGGAGCGCGTGTTGCGCAGGTTCTGCAGCTCCTGCGTCTGCGTCTGCACGGCCTTGCGCTGGCTCTCGAGCGCGTCGATCGCGGCGGTGTCGAGGGCGAAGCCGCGCACGGCGAGGCGTTCGGCGACGACGTCGAGCTGGCCGCGCAGGAGGGCGGGATCGAGCATGGGAACGGTCCGGATGGGTCGGGAAGACCGCGGATTATCGCCGTGCGGTGCCCTACCCCGCAAACGCGCGTGTCACGCGGAGGCCGGTCGGCCTACTGGTGCGACATGTCCCGGTGCCACGCGGGGCGATCCACCGGAGGAAGCACGGCCTTCACAGGTCACGACACGAGGTCAGGTTCGTGTGGTTCGTCTCCGTGCCGAGATCGGTGGGTGCGAACAAAATGAACCCGACCTCATGCGTCACTCGGCACTCCAGACGGCAAGTTCGTAGCCGTCGGGATCGAGGAAGTGGAAACGGCGACCGCCCGGGAACGCGAACACGGGTTTGCTGATCGTCGCACCGACGGCCTCGAGGCGTTCCTGGGCGAGCGCGAGGTTCTTCGCGTAGACGATCACGAGCGGGCCGCCCGGCCGCACCTCGCCATCGGTCGTGAAGCCGCCCTTGATGCGGCCGTCGTCGAACTCGGTGTAGCCGGGGCCGTAGTCGGTGAAGCTCCAGCCGAACGCGGCGCCGTAGAACGCCTTGCTGCGATTGATATCGCTGACGTTGAATTCGATGTTGTCGATGCGGCGGTCGGCGCCCGCGTGGTCGGTCATGCGGTGTCTCCGCGGCGAGCGGGGCCACGAGCATAGCCGGCACCTCGCGCGCGGGGCGGGAACATCACCGAACGTACCGCGACGAGAAACTGTCGGTCCGACAAACGTCCATGGAACCGCGGCGCGGCAGCGGACGGTTCTCGAGCGTGAACACGGAACCGTCGGCCGCGATGGCGTGACCGCCACCGGTTTCGACAAGCGTCGAAACCGCGCCATTGGGCGACGCGGCGACGCGATTCACGGCGGAATCGCCTTCGGCAGTTCCGCCCTACGTCCGACGCCGTTTCGTTCCGTCAGCGGCGGCGGCCGAGCCAGCCCGCGATCGCGAGGCCTGCGAGCAGCCAGCCCACACCTTGCTCGATGAGGCCGCCGATCATGAAGTCGGTCGGGAAGCGGTACCAGTTCCACTGCGGCACGACGCAGGCGAGCCAGCCGAATACGCCGAACAGCGCGCTGCCGATCACGCGCGGTGCGAACGTCCACGTGGTCGAGGCGAGCACGAGCGCGATGATGAGCGCCGAGAGCAAGCAGCTCGCGAACTGCACGCCGAGTTCCTTGCCCATCGACATCGGCTCGGCCTTCTGTTCCGACACGACGACGAACGCGAACGGATTCTGCTTCGCCTTCGCCTGCCAGGCGTTGACGACGGCCTCGTCGTTCATGCCCTCGGGCGACAGGTACGGCAGCATGTAGATGCCCGGCGGCGGGAGCTCGGCCTTGATCGCCTGCAGCACGACGTCCTCGTTCTGCGGCGCGCGCATGCCCATTTCCCCGATCGGCAGCACCATGTGCGACAGCATCTGCCAGATGAACATCACGATGGCCCCGAGCAGGCCGGCGACAGCGATACGCATGACACGCTCCCCAGAGTGTTTGCGCCGTGCACGCTACGCCGGCGCCCCGATGCGGGCAAGAGGGAAACCGTCAGAATCCGTGACGTCGCACCGTCGAATGATCGCGGCGGCGGTGCGTGCCGTTCCGGCGCGATCGCCCGGCCTTTCATCACACGCCGCAGGCCGGGTGACGGACGTCTCGCCGTGCGGATGGACCGGCAGCCCATACGCGGCAAAGGCGGTGGCACGAAACACCGGAAGCATCATCGGCATCGTGACAGCCAAGCGTGCCGCCCGCCGGCGTGGACCAGACATCAACGCCACGTGTCGGGCTCCGTCCATGGACTCCTGCGGCGTCGATGCAGCCGACTGCGGCACGGGTGCCGTCGGCGGCGTCGGCACGGACGCCCGCTTCTCGCAGCGCTCGCTCGACGTGGCCGACCGCAAGGCCTCGCCGCGAGGTCCTTACGTCAACGCTGGCCTGTGGGCTCTTCCGTCGGTTCCGCAGGTGTCGATACGGACGGCAGCGGCGCGGGTACCGGCGGCGTAGCGGGCACGGACGCCGGTACCACGCTGCGCTCGCTCAACTCGGCCAGCGCGATCGCGATCGCATCGAGTTCGGCCGAAGGACGCCGTGGCGGTGTGGTTCCGGCGGGCTGCCGGTACTGGTTGAGCAGGATCGCGAACGCAAGGCGCTCGCCTGCGGCCGTCTCGGCGTAGCCCGCGAGCGAATACGTGTGCGCCATGCTGCCGGTCTTGGCGTGGACGCGGTTCTGCGCGGGCGTGTTGCGCATGCGCACCGTGAGCGAGCCGTCGACGCCGGCCTCGGGCAGCGCGCGACGGAACGCGGCACCGGCCGGCGAGGTGCCTTCGTGCACGAGCAGCGTCACCAACGCCGACGGCGAGGTCAGGTTGCGGCGCGACAGGCCCGCGCCGTCCTCGATCGTCGCGGCGTCGGGCGTGATGCCGAGCCTGGCGAGGAACGTGCGCAGCGCATCGACGCCGCGGTTCTCGGTGCTGCGGAACGCCGTCGGCACGGCGACCATGAGCGCGTCGTCCTGCGCCTTGCGGCCGACCAGCAGCAGCAGGTTCTGCAGGTAGAGGTTCTGCGAGACCTTGAGGCCACGCATGACGATCTCCGACAGCGGCGGCGACCAGATGTCGCCGATGCGCTGCAAGGTGTCGGAGGCGAGCGCATCGTGCGTGTGCGGCCAGTAGACGCTGCGCAGCTTGCCGCCGAGGGTGACGCCCTGGCGCGCGAGCGCCTCGCGCAGCTGCGCCGCCGCGGCGAGCGCGGGATCGTGCAGCGCGACGCGGTAGGTCTGCTCGGCACTGCCCGCGGCGACGGCGCCGAACGCGTGCAGGCGCGCATCGCCCGGCGCGCGGTACAGGCTGATGTCGCTGCCCTCGCGCTTCTCGCGCGTGGTCAGCGTGGTCTCGACCTCGGGTGCCGAGGCTTCGGGCTCGAAGCGCAGCTTCGCGAGCGAACCGGGCTTGGGCCCCGGCATGACGAACGCCCGCACGATGTTCTCGTCGACGCTGAGCGCGCTCGCGGGCACGCCGAACCAGCTCTGCAGGTCGCCGGCCTCCCAGCCGTTGCCGAACGTCGGCGACGAGAACCAGGTCGCGTCGGCGATCAGGTCGCCGCGCACGCGCGTCGTGCCGGTCTTGCGCAACGCGATCGCGAACGTGTCGGCCCACGAGGTGCGCGTGTCGAAGCCGAGCGTCGGATCACCGTAGCCGACGAGCACGAGATCGCCGCGCAGTTCGCCGTCGCGCGCGGGTTTGGCCGTCGCGAACAGGCTCGTCGCGACGCGATGATCGGGTCCGAACGTGTCGAGCGCGAGCGCGGCCGTGAACAGCTTGGCGGTCGAGGCCGGCACGAACAGCGCGTCGGGATGACGCGCGTACAGCGTCGCGCCGGTGTCGAGCGAGACCACCTTGACGCCCCACGCCGCCGCGGCGAAACGCGGATCGTCGAGGTGCGCGTCGAGCCGCGCGGCGAGCGTCGACAGGCGCGTGTCGGCCGGCGGCGCTACCGCGATGACGGTGCACGACGATGAAACGGACAGGCACGCAACGAGGACGCGCAGCATCGTGCGCCTCATGCGTCACCACCCTCGCCGCGCGCCTTGGCACGCGCCTCGCGCAGTGCCGTGAGCTTCTCGCCGATCTTGAGCTCGAGCCCGCGCGGCACCGGCGCGTAGAACACACGCCCCGCGAGCGCATCGGGCAGGCATTGCTGATCGAGCGCGACGCCGCCCTCGGCATCGTGGTCGTACTGGTAATCCTTGCCGTAGCCGAGGCCTTTCATGAGCTTGGTCGGCGCGTTGCGCAGGTGCATCGGCACCTCGAGCGTGCCGTTCGCGCGCACCTCGGCCTTGGCGTGGTTGAACGCCATGTAGGCCGCGTTGCTCTTGGCCGCGATCGCGAGGTAGATCGCGAGCTCGGCGAACGCGAGCTCGCCTTCGGGCGAGCCGAGGCGGTCGTAGGTGTTCCAGGCCTCGAGCGCGAGCGTGAGCGCGCGCGGATCGGCGAGGCCGATGTCCTCGATCGCCATGCGCGTCATGCGCCGCGCGAGGTAGGCCGGGTCCACGCCGCCGTCGAGCATGCGCGTGCACCAGTACAGCGCGGCATCGGGATCGGACGAGCGCACCGACTTGTGCAGCGCCGAGATCTGGTCGTAGAACTGCTCGCCGCTCTTGTCGAAACGGCGCGTGCGGTCGGCCAGCACCTGGGTCAGCGTGGCCTCGTCGATGCGGCCGTCCTCGGCGAGTTCGGCGGCGATCTCGAGCAAGGTCAGTGCGCGACGCACGTCGCCGTCGGCGGCCTGCGCGATGAGGCCGAGTGCTTCGTCGTCGACGGCGAGCTGCTGCGTGCCGAGGCCGCGTTCGCTGTCGTCGAGCGCACGACGCAACGCGGCGGCGATGTCGACGGCCGACACGGCCTCGAGCACGTGCACGCGGCAACGCGACAGCAGCGCCGAGTTGAGCTCGAACGACGGGTTCTCGGTGGTCGCGCCGACCATGATGATGACGCCGCGCTCGATGTGCGGCAGGAACGCATCCTGCTGCGCCTTGTTGAAGCGGTGCACCTCGTCGACGAACAGCACGGTGCGCTTGCCCTGGCCGAAGTTGGCCTCGGCCTCGACGAGCGCCGCGCGCACGTCAGCGAGGCCGGACAGCACGGCGGAGATCGCCTTGAAATCGGCGTCGGCGTAGCGCGCGAGCAGCAGCGCGAGCGTGGTCTTGCCGCAACCGGGCGGCCCCCACAGGATCATCGAATGGATGCGGCCGCTCTCGATCGCACGGCGCAGCGGGCGGCCTTCGGCGACGAGGCGTGACTGGCCGACCACTTCGTCGAGCGTGCGCGGACGCATGCGCTCGGCGAGCGGCTTGAGGCCTTCGGGTTCGCCGAACAGCGTCGGCGCGGCGGTCTTTCGGCGGGGCATGCCGCGATGATACGCGGGCCGCGCGATAGGTTCCGTGGCGACGGCCCATGGACGGCCCGCAAGGCTGCCTCAGCGCGTGCCCGACCGCGTCCTCGAAGGTGCCGGCGGCACGGGCTCGTCCTTGCCGGCCTCGGGCTTCACCGTCCCT
This sequence comes from Lysobacteraceae bacterium PS02065, assembly GCA_029959555.1. Taxonomy (GTDB): domain Bacteria; phylum Pseudomonadota; class Gammaproteobacteria; order Xanthomonadales; family Rhodanobacteraceae; genus Dokdonella. Next base: position 75,626 of record JASCPI010000002.1, read on the forward strand.
TTCGGCCCCTCGCGCGAAAGCAGCGTGATCACCGGCTTGTCCCACGTGCCACCGACCTGGTAGCGCGAGCGTGCGGCCTGGTTGATCTGCTTGCCGACGAGGCCTTGCACGACGAGGCCGGCGGCGGCGCCGACCGGTCCGCCGGCGAGCGCGCCGACCACGGGCAGCGCGACACCGGCACGCGGCGTCACCACCATCTGCTGGTCGTAGTCGCGGCCGCGCAGGCCCGTGCGGCCCGTGATCTCGATGTCGGCGGCGGGACTGTTGATGTGCAGGCGCTCGGCGAAGGCGTTGCCGTCGCGCAGCGCGAAGCGGCCTTCGATGCTGTTGAAGCTCATGCCGGACTTGAACAGGTCGCTGAAATCGAGCGACAGGCGGCGCGGGATCTCGCGCAGCGACAGCAGGCCGAACAGTCGCCCACCCGCGCCGGGATCGACGTCGAGGATGCGGCCCTTGTCGACCGTGACCTCGAGCGCGCCGTCGAGGTCGGCGAGCGCGAACGACGTCGGACCGCCCGGCCAGCCCGCATCGATGTGCGCGAGTGTCGCGCCTCCGTCGATGATGCCGGCGAAGCCGAGCGCATCGAGCATGCGGCCGAGGCTGTGCGCGGTCATGTCGATGCGCAGCTGCGAACGGCTCGCGCTGGCGTCACCGTTCCACGTACCCGAGGCGCGGATGTCGACGTTCGGCGACTTGGTTTCGAGCAGGTCGATGCGCATGCCTTCCGAGGTCGGGTTGCTCTCGAGGCGTGCCTCGCCGAAGCTGCCGTTGCCGAAGCGCAGGTCGCCGACCCACAGGCGCAGCGGCGGGATCGTCGACGGCGCGATGCCCGACAGCGCAGCCTCGCTGCCTTCGGGCGCGTCGGGCCAGTGCAGGCGTTTGAACTGCGCGGTCACGCCGCGGCGCGCCATCTGCGCGAACGGCGGGAGTGTGATCTCGCCTTCGAGCGAAGGCCCGGCGAAGCGCAGGCGCGTGTCGTCGCCGGGTTCGATGTCGACGCGCACGTCCGGGATGCGGCGTCCCGCGACGCGCAGCTCGCCGACATCGAGACCGAGCCCGCGGAACGTGCCGATCGCATCACCCGCACCACCGAGCAGACCCAACCATCCACCCGCATCGACCGCGCCGACGCGGCCACCGATCGCGATGCCGTCGGTCGGTACCGGGCGCGTGGCCTCGCCACCGAAATCGAGCAGTGCGGCGAGCGGCGTCGTATCGGTCGGCAAGGTGCCGCGCACGGCGAGTTCGCTGCCGAGGCGCATCGAGAACGGCCTGCCCGACGGCGGCAACTCGATGTCGAGCGCGAACGGCAGTGCAGCTTCGGGGGCCTTCTCGAGCGGTGCCGGCAAGCCGAGCGTGATGCCGGCAAGGTCGCTGCGCACGCTCAAGGTGTTGGGAACGTCGGGACGGGCACCGACGCCGACCGCGATGTCCCAGTGCGCGCTGCCGGGCAATGCCATGACGGCGGCGGGAAGATCGGGCGCCCGCTCGAACACGGCCGATGCAGGCAGCACACCACCGAGTGTCGCTTCGAAGATGTGGCGCGGGTCGCGCACGGCGGCACCTACTGCAACGCCGAGCGTGACCGGCGACGTGCCGTAGAGCGCCTTGAGCTCGGACGCTTCGAGCGCGTCCTTGCGGAAACGCACGCGGCCGTTGGCCTTGGGAAAGCGCAGCGACCATGTCGAGTCGACGAGGTCGGCGTCAGCGAGGTCGACGCTGCCGTCGAGCACGAGTTCCTCGCTGCGCTTGAGCGGGACGTCGATCTTCACGTCGGCCTTGCCGGTACCGCCGATCGACAAGCCCTTCGTCGGTTCGCGGAAGCGCTCGCCGACCGGCGTCGAGCGCAGGAAGCCGAGCAGTGCCTTGCCCTCGCCTTCCGCCTTGGCCTGCAGCAGCATGCGCGACTCGGCGAACGAGGCGATCTCCGCCGTCGCGGATTCCAGGCGCAGGGCCTGCACGCTGCCGCCGGTCGCCTCGGCCTGCATGCCGTTGTTGATGAACGCGGCTTCGACATCGAGCTCACGGCCTTCCGGCCAGTTCTGCAGATAGTCGAGCGTGAGATCGCGAATCGACGCGCGTGCCTCGAACCGGCCGCTGAAATCGGCGAACGGCCACCGATCGAGATCACCGTGTACGGCGACGCGCCCGGCCACGATCTGGCCACTCACGAGTGCGCGGTCGAGCCAGCCGATCGTGTTCGCCGACATCGTGGTGGTCGGCCAGAACAGCTTGGCCGCAGGAACCTCGGCGCGATGCACGATCGCAGTCGCGTCGAGCAGAGGGCGTGTGCCGTCGCCCTGGAACACGAGACCGCCACGAATCTCGACCGCGTGGTCGCGGGCGTCGAGCACGAATGCTGGCGTCTGCACATTCCACATGCCGAGGTCGTCGGGCCACGCCGCGATCTCGCCGCCGAACGCGTCGTAGACGAACGGCTTGCGGAACACGCCCGGATAGTCGACGCGCGTCGGCGATGCAGGAATTTCGGCGAGCAGGCCCTGCGCGTCGCCGCGCACACGCAGCTCGAGCGGGTCGATGCCTGGGATCTTCGCGGCGCCGCGCACGACGACGCCTTCCACATGGGCGTCGACATCGAAATCCTGCGCCGAGCGCCAGCGCAGCGTGGCGCCGGCGAGCGTGCCGCGCGGGCTCGACAGATAAAGCCAGCGTCGCAACGCGGGCGGCAGCACGTCGGCGAGCATCGCGATCGCAGCCGGTGTCCCGAGGTCGACGCCCGACGCCTCGACACGCGTTCCGCCGTCGCCCGTGCGGGCCATCACGATGCGCGCAGGCCCCGTCGTCTCGCCTTGGCGCGTGACGCTCGCATCGGCGATGTCGACGTTCCAGCCCTCGCCGTCACGTCGCCAGCGTGCGAGCAGACCGATGCGCTCGAACAGCGTGCGTGGCAGAACGGCGAGGGTATCGGTGGCATCGACCGGCGTCGTCGCGGCGAGCACGGCCTCGGCAAGGCCGAGCCGCGTGCGCACATCGACGACACGGCCGTCGCGCCACTCGCCCCACAGTTCGATATCGGCCGTGCCTGCTGCGAACGCGATGCCGCCCGGCGCATGCAGGCTGCCGAAGCGGGCGAGATCGAGCTCGTTGCCGGCGACGTAGACGCGCCCCGAGCGACGCTCCAGATCGACGTCGGCGACGACCGCGAAGCCCGCGAGCGGTGAATCCGCGAGCGCGACGCGACCGAGCACGTGCGTGAGCGGCTCGCGATTGATGACGCGCAGCTCGGGCACGTGCAGCGCGAGATCCAGATCCTTCGCGGGATCGGTGATCGCGAGCTTGAGGTCGACCAGCACGAGCGCACCGAGCGCTCCCATCGACGGCATCGCCGTCGCATCCGCGCCTTCGGGCACGTCGAGATCGAGGCCGTGCAGTTTCCAGGCGCCGTCGTCGCCGCGCGACAACGCGAGGTCGAGGCCGACGAGGCGGAACTCGTTCCAGGCGCGGTTGCGCTGGAGCGCGGCGAACAGGTTCACCGCGAGTTCGGCATGCGGCAGCGCGAGCGTGCGTCCGCCGGGCGATGAGGGCCCCAGGCGTACGTCCTCGAGCACGAGGCGCGGACCGCCGCGCGTCCACTGCCCTTCGACCGCACCGATGCGCACCTCGCGCCCGCTTCGCTCGCTGAGCCAGGCCTCGACACGCTGCGGGTTGCGTACCAGCCACGGCAATGCGAGCTGGGCGAGGCCCATCAGCACGGCGACGAGCACGAGCGTGCCCGCGACCGTCGACACGAGCGCGAAACGGACGCGCCGCCAGCGTCGCGACGTGGTCACGCGCGATCCGTCGCGTGGCGCACCTGCGCCACGCTCATGCCGCGTCCCGCGACATCGTGCGGCTACAGCAGGACCACATCGAACTGTTCCTGCGAGTAGTTTTCCTCGGGCTGGAAGCGGATCGTCTTGCCGATGAACTCCTCGAGCTCGGCGACCGCGGCGGAATCCTCGTCGAGGATGCGCGAGACGACCTTGGGTGCGGCGAGCACGAGCAGCTTCGGCGCATCGAACTGGCGCACCGCGCGCGTGATCTCGCGGAAGATCTCGTAGGTGATCGTCTCGGCGGTCTTGAGCGCGCCGCGCCCGGCGCAGGTCGGACACGGCTCGCAGAGCTGGCGCTCGAGACTTTCGGTGGTGCGCTTGCGCGTCATCTCGACGAGGCCGAGCGGCGACATGTCGTAGACGGTGGTCTTGGCGTGGTCGCGTACGAGCGACTTCTCGAGCTGGCGTATCACCTGGCGCTTGTGCTCGTCGTCGACCATGTCGATGAAGTCGATGATGATGATGCCGCCGAGGTTGCGCAGGCGCAGGTGCCGCGCGGCCGCCTGCGCGGCCTCGAGGTTGGTGCGGTACACGGTCTCCTCGAGGTTGCGCGTGCCGAGGAAACCGCCCGTGTTGACGTCGATCGTGGTCATCGCCTCGGTCTGGTCGACGATCAGGTAACCGCCGGACTTGAGCGGAACCTCCTTGCGCAGCGCACGCTGGATCTCGTCCTCGACGCCGTAGAGATCGAAGATCGGCCGCTCGCCCGGGTAATGCTCGAGCCGCTCGGCCAGCTCGGGCATGAACTGGCGCGCGAAATCCTGCGCGCGGTCGAGCGTCTCGCGCGAATCCACGCGCACCTTCTCGATGTTCGGGCTCATGAGGTCGCGCAGCGCGCGCAATGCGAGCGGCAGATCCTCGTAGACGCGCGAGCCGACCTTCGCCTCGGCCATGCGTACGCGCAGGCTCGCCCACAGCTTCTCGAGGTAGTCGATGTCCTCGGCGAGCGCCTCGCGCGACTGGCCTTCCGCGTTGGTGCGCACGATGTAGCCGAGCGGCTGCTCGCCGAGTGCACCGCTGAGCAGCTCCTTGAGACGCGCGCGCTCGCCCTCGTCCTCGATGCGCACCGACACGCCGAGCACGGTGCTGTAGGGCAGCAGCACGAGGTAGCGCGACGGAATCGACAGGTGAGTCGTCAGGCGCGCACCCTTGGTGCCGATCGGATCCTTGACCACCTGCACGACGATGTCCTGGCCTTCGCGCAGCAGTTCGTTGATCGGCGGCGTCGCGGTCGGCACGGCGTCGCCGTTCTCGTTCAGCAGCGAGGCGTGCGGACGCATGATGTCGGAGGCGTGCAGGAAGGCGGCGCGATCCAGGCCGATCTCCACGAACGCGGCCTGCATGCCCGGCATGACCCGGCTGACCTTGCCCTTGTACACGTTGCCGACGTAGCCGCGCCGGCTCGCACGTTCGACGTGCAGCTCCTGCAGCATGCCGTTCTCGACGAGCGCGACGCGGGTTTCGCGCGGTGTCACGTTGATCAGGATTTCTTCGGACACGGCAAGGACTTGGAAGGGATTATTGAGACGGTTTATAGCGGCCGCATGGCCTCGTTGTCGATGCGCCATCCCACAGGTCGGGGACATCGGCGCACTGCGGTTCAGTCGCGCGGCGCGGCCTCGACCGCCCGCCATGCCTCGAGCAGCTGCGCGGTCTCGTGCAGGGGCAGGCCCATGACGCCGGAATAGCTGCCTTCGAGCCGGGTCACGAATGCGCCGGCCCTACCCTGGATCGCGTAGGCCCCGGCCTTGCCGAACGGCTCGCCGGTGGCGACGTAGGCGCCGATGCGCGCCGCGTCGAGCGGCATGAAACGCACCCGCGACACCGACACGGCATGTTCCTCGCGGCCGGCCGAGACCGTCCAGACCACCGACACCACCTCGTGCTCGCGGCCGGACAATCGCGCGAGCATCGCGGCGGCCTCGTCGGCGTCGCGCGGCTTGCCGAACACCTCGTCGTCGAGCACGACCTCGGTGTCGGCGCCGATCACGATCGCGCCGGGCACGGCGGCGACCTGCAGCAGGCCGGCACCGGCCTTCTCGCGGGCCACGCGGCTCACGTAGTCGATCGCGGGTTCGCCGACGTCGCGCACTTCGGGCACGTCGACCTCGATCACCTCGAACACGACGCCGATCTGCGCGAGCAGCTCACGCCGGCGCGGCGACTGCGAGGCAAGGAAGACCGTCATCGCGCGACCTGGCCGGCGCGGTGGTAGGGATGCCCGGCCAGCTGCGTGGCGGCGCGGTAGAGCTGCTCGACGACGACGAGGCGCACGAGCATGTGCGGCAGCGTCAGCGGACCGAGCGACCAGCGCTGCGCCGAGCGCGCGAGCACCTCGGTCGCATGGCCGTCGGGGCCGCCGATGACGAGGGCGAGGTCGCGTCCGGCCATGCGCCATGCTGCGAGCTGCTGTGCAAGCTCCTCGCTCGACCACGACTTGCCGCTGCCATCGAGCGCGACGACATGGGCATCCTTCGGCAGGGCGGCGAGGACGGCGGCGCCCTCCTCGGCCGTAGCACGCACGGGATCGCGCGTGCGGCCACGGTTGCCGAGCGGGATCTCGACGAGATCCATCGGCAACTCGCGTGACAGGCGCTTGCGGTACTCGGCGAATCCCTCGCCGACCCAGGCGGGCATGCGCTCGCCCACCGAGATCAGGCGCGTGCGCATGCGGAGCCGGTCAGCCGGCGAGCGCCGTCTCGGGGGTGTCGTCACCCACGGTCCACAGCCTCTCGAGGCCGTAGAACTCGCGCGTACGCGGCAGCATGACATGCACGATGATGTCGCCGAGGTCGACGAGCACCCATTCGGCTTCGCGCTGGCCTTCGACGCCGAGCGGCGGCAGGCCGGCCTTCTTGGCCGAACGCACGACTTCGTCGGCGATCGACTTCACGTGGCGCGTCGAGGTGCCGCTCGCGACGATGACGATGTCGGTGACCGAGGTCTTGCCGCGCACGTCGATCTCGCGCACGTCCTTGGCCTTGAGGTCGTCGAGGGCGGTCTTGACCACCTCGTGCAGACGCGCGACGACATCCTGCTCGACGACGGGTTTGACGCGCGTGCGCGGCGCACGCGGCGGCGCGGCGACGGCCTTGGTGGTGGTCTTGGCGGCGGCGCGCGGCTTGGCAGGAGCCTTGCGGGCGGCGGTCGCCTTCGCGGGCGCCTTCGTGGCGACCTTGCGTGGCGCGGTACCGGTGGCGGATTTCGCGGCCTTCTTCGTGGCGGCCTTGGCGGGTGCCGCCTTCTTCGGCGCGGCCTTCTTGGCCGGCTTCTTGGTGGTGGTCAAGGGGAAATCGACCTCAGCGCTAGCGTCGCGCCGGGACTGGCGCGCGGGCAGTATAGGCCCAAATCCCGCGCGAAAGGTTGCGGCCAGCCCCAGTGGCGCCGCCCCTCCCGGACGTGTTCAGGCCGGCGTGCCGCGCTCGGAACCGAGCGCGACCGGACGCGACGGATCGGCGATCCAGCCGCTCCACGACGGCGCGTAGAGGCGCGAACCGTGCAGGCCGGCGTGCTCCATCGCGAGCAGGTTGTGGCAAGCGGTGACGCCCGAACCGCACATGTGCACGACGGCGCCCGGCGCATGCGTGCCGATGACCGACAGGAACGCCTCGCGCAGCGAGTCCGACGGACGGAACGTGCCGTCCTCGCGCAGGTTGTCCTGGAACGGCCGGTTGCGCGCGCCCGGGACGTGGCCTGCCTTGGTGTCGAGCGGCTCGACCTCGCCGCGGTAGCGCGGCGCGGCGCGCGCATCGAGCACGCACAGGCTGCCGTCGGCGAGACCTTCACGCAGCTGCGAGGCGTCGACGAGCTGGTGGGTATCCCAGGCCACGTCGACGCGGCTCGGCGACGGTGTCGCGGCAGGCGCGGTCTCCAAGGGAAGACCGGCACGCTGCCACGCCGCGATGCCGCCATCGAGCACGCGCACGTGGCGCGCGCCGACCAGGCGCAGCATCCACCACAGCCGCGCCGCGGCCATTGCGCCGCCGGCGGCGTCGTAGGCGACGACTTCGACGTCGGGCGTCCAGCCCCAGCGCGCAAGCACCGCAGCGAACGCCTCCGCATCGGGCAGCGGGTGGCGGCCGAGGCCTTGCTTGCCGAGATCGGAGAGATCGGTGTCGAGCTCGGCATGCAACGCGCCCGATAGATGACCGGCTTCGTAGGCGGCACGGCCGGCCAGCGGATCGGCGAGATCCTTGCGGCAGTCCACGAGCAGCACGCCGCCCTGGGCCAGGCGCGCGGCGAGCGCGGCGGCATCGACGAGTACGGTCATGCGAGGGCCTCCAGTCGGCGCAACAGGTTCTGCAGGATCGCCGCAGTCGCACCCCAGATGCGCTTGCCGGCGTATTCGAACTCGAAGATCTCGCGCGCGCGGCCGTGCCAGAGGATTTCCTGGCGGCGCATGCGATCGGGCGCGAGGATGTAGTCGAGCGGCACCTCGAACACCTCGGCCACCTCGCGCGGATCGGGCGCGAGCGTGAAACCGGCGTCGACGAGTCCGACGACCGGGCACACGGTGTAGCCCGAGATCGTGTCGAAGCAGTCGAGGAAACCGAACGGACGCACGAAGTCGCGTGCGATGCCGGTCTCCTCGAGCGTCTCGCGCAGGGCCGCATCGACCGCGTCGGTGTCGTCATGCTCGACGGCGCCGCCGGGGAAGCTGACCTGCCCGGCGTGATGGCGCATCTGCTCGTTGCGACGCGTGAACAGCATGCTCAGCGCATCGCCGCGCTGCACGATCGGCAGCAGCACGGCCGCCGCGCGCAGCGGCGTGTCGTCGGACCACAGTTCGGGGAAGTCGGTGGCGTTCCAGCCCGGCGGCTGTGGTGGATCGTCGAGCGCGCGCACGGCGCGGCGCAGGCGCACGATGTCCACATGTTCGGTCATGCGCGCTCGGCCTCGCGGCGTGGCAGCTCGACATCCATGTAGAACGCGCGTTGCGCGGGCGTCATCGTGATCCAGCGCATGATCTCGTCGCCACTGCGCAGACACCCTTCGCACAAGCCGTCGACACCGAGCCTGCACAGGCCGATGCACGGACTCAGCACGGGGGTGACGACGTCGGCCATGCGCTCCTCGGGGTTGCGGTCGCATGACCGCGTGCTGGTACAGTGACGGCCGTTTTCACGGGACCGGTGTGATCGATGCTCGGCATGGCGACCAAGGTGGTCAGCGACTACGGCAAGGTGCTCTCGCGCGTCGAGCCGGGTGTGTACGGGCTGCCCGAGAGCGTGTTGCCGCATGCACGCGAGACGATCCGCTACGCGATCCTCACGCTGCTCAAGCAACTTGGCCCCGAGCATACCGAAGTCAAGGAAGGCCTGCGCCAGGGCTACGTCTACCTCGCCCAGTTCGTCGCCGACGACGAAGCCGATCTCGTCGCGCGCGGCCAGGCCAGCGTCGCCGCGGTCGCCACCGACGATGCGAGCACCGAACCCGCGATGCGCATCATCAACCGCATCAAGCTCGCGATGGAGCATGCGGTCGACGAGATGCGCGCCTATCCCTGAAGCGGTTCGACGGATTCCGAAACGACGAACGCCGCGGCGAGCCGCGGCGTTCGTTGCGATCGGACCCGGCGATTACTTCGAGTCGATGATCTTGAGGTCGAACACGAGCGCCTGGTTCGGGCCGATGCGCGGCGGCTGGCCACGCTCGCCGTAGGCGAGGTCGGCCGGGATGAACACCTGCCAGTGGTCGCCCACCTTCATGCGCGGCAGCACTTCCTGCCAGCCCTTGATGACTTCGTTGACCTTGAACTTGACCGGCTCGCCACGCGCGAACGAGCTGTCGAACTCGAGGCCGTCGGTCAGCGAGCCACGGTAGTGCACGGTCGCCTCCGCGGTCGCGGTGACCTGCTTGCCGTTGCCTTCCTCGATGACGCGGTACTGCACGCCCGACGGCAGCGCGGTGATGCCCTTCTTGGCGCGATTGGTCGCCATGAAAGCGTCGCTCTTGGTCTTGTTCGCCGACGCGACCTTGTCGAACTCGGCCTTGGCCTCGCCGACCATCTTCTGCTGGAACTTGGTCAGCGTGTCGCGCATGACCTCCTCGGACACGGCCGGGTTGCGCTTGGCATAGGCGTCCTGCATCGCGCGCACGATGGTGTTGATGTCGACTTCCATCTGGCGCTCGGTGAAATCCTTGCCGATCTGGTAGCCGATCGAGTACGAAAGCTTGCCCTTCTCGGACGTCGTGTCCTGGGCGATGGCGGACCCCGCCGTGAGCATCGCCGCCAGAGCGAGTGACCAACGCAAATTCATGCTGCCTCCAGAAGAACGCGAAACGGATGACGGCTCGGCGAAGACGCCGCCCGTCGGCTGAACAAAAGGCCCGGTAGTGTACCCGAGCGCGTGCCGCGCTCCAATCGAGATGCCGGCCCCCGCGGGGAACGTGGGAACGCGCGGAAAGGCGAAAGTTCGGGCGCTGGTATGATCCGGCGCCTTTCTGAACCCCGCCGATACGGAGACGCCATGGCCTTCCGCAACCTTTCCAGCCGCGACCGTGACGGCGTGCGCACGCTGACCATCGAACGGCCCGACAAGCTCAATGCGCTGAATCGGGAAACGATCGGTGAACTCGCCATCGCGTTCACGCAGGCGCGCCACGACGACGCGGTACGCGTGGTCGTTCTGGCCGGCTCGGGCGAGAAGGCGTTCGTGGCGGGCGCCGACATCACCGAGCTGACCGCGATGTCGCCGGTACAGGCGCAGGCGTTCTCGCGCGCCGGCCAGCAGATGATGCGCGGCATCGAGACGTTCGGCAAACCCGTGATCGCACGCATCCAGGGTTTCGCACTCGGCGGCGGCCTCGAGCTCGCGATGAGCTGCCACCTGCGCATCGGCAGCGACAAGGCCAGGCTCGGCCTGCCCGAGATCACGCTGGGCCTGCTGCCCGGCTTCGCCGGCACGCAGCGCCTCGCGCGCCTGGCCGGCCGTGCCGCCGCGCTCGAACTCGCCCTGCTGGGCAAACCCGTGGACGCCGCACGCGCACATGCGCTCGGCCTGCTCACGCGCGTCGTCGCGCCGGAAGCGCTCGACGCCGAAGTCGAGACGGTCGCTTCGCAACTGGCGGCGTCGGCCCCGCATGCCCTCGCCGGCATCCTCGACGCGATCGTGCTCGGCGGCGAAGCCGCGTTCGAGCAAGGCGCGGACTACGAGAGCAAGGCGTTCGCGGTGTGTTTCTCGACCGCCGACATGCGCGAAGGCACGGCTGCCTTCCTCGAGCGCCGCAAACCCGTCTTCACCGGCGAGTGATGCCTCGCGGCACCGCGCTCAGTGCGCGGCGCCGCGGTACTTGAGTTCGCCCGCCTCGACCGCGATCGCGAGGCGGTTCTCGGGCGGCGCGAGCGGGCACGTCGCGTACGGCGTGAACGCGCATGGCGGGTTGTAGGCCTTGTTGAAATCGAGCACGACCTTGCCGTCCTTCGCGAGATCGCTGTAAAGGAAGCGCCCGGCGCCGTAGGTCTGCTTGCTGCTCGTGCGGTCGGCGAGGATGAAGAACAGCTGCTTCGCCTCGTCGGACTCGACCACCGGCAGCAGCTCGAAGCGCTTGCCGTCGCGCTCGAACACGGCCTTGCCGGGCACCTTCATGTGCTCGACCTGGCCCGTGATGTTCGGGATCTCGAGCGTGCGCGGCGGATCGAACGCGACCCACTCGGCCTCGACACGCCACGACGCGTCGATCGGGAAATGCTCGATACCGAGGAAGCCCGTGCGCGTGGCCGCGGCAGTGTCCTTGACGCGCAGCGCCTTCTGACCGGAGCGGTCGATCAGGTAGAAGGTCGTCGTGCCGAACGCGATCGTGGTCGGCTTCTCGTTCGAGTCGTCGAGCAGCGTCGCAGTGCGCGCACTGCCGCCGTCGATCGTCGCGTCGACGCCGTCGGCGAGCGCGAGCGTGACCGCGTCGCCCGACCACGTGACCGTGCCGAGATGCGCGGGTGCAGCGGCGAGCACGATGTCGTTGTCCTTCGCGCTGCCGATGCGATTCGTGCCCTGCTTGAGCCAGTCGAGGCCGACCAGCGACAGCCAGCCGCCCGGCGCCTTGAGGCGCTCGGTGCGCTGTGCGTGCCAGGCTTCGATGCCCTTGACGTAGGCCTCGTCGGTGGCTGCGGCGGCAGCGGGCGTGAGGGCGATCGAGGCGACGAGCAGGCTGGCGATGAGCATGGCGGTGATCCGTGGACAATGCGCGGTCAGCGGCCGCGCAGGAAGAGTTTGTCGAGCTCGTGCATGCCGAGCTGGACCCAGGTCGGGCGGCCGTGGTTGCACTGGCCCGAGCGTTCGGTGATCTCCATCTCGCGCAACAATGCGTCCATTTCCGGCAGGCTCAAGCGGCGGTTCGCGCGCACCGAGCCGTGGCAGGCCATCGTCGCGAGCAGTTCGTTGCCGGCCTCCTCGATGCGTCGCGAGCGGCCGTTCGCGGCGAGGTCGCCGATCACGTCGCGCACGAGCTGCGGCAGGTCGCCGTTGGCGAGCAGGCTCGGCACGCGGCGCACCGTGATGCCCTGCGGACCGCTGCGCACGATGTCGAAACCGAGCTCGGCGAAGCGCTCGCCATGCTCTTCGACCGTCGCCGCCTCGCGCTCGCTGACCGCGATCGGCAACGGCACGAGCAGCATCTGCGCGCGGATGCCCTCGCCGTCCTGCGCGAGCTTGAGCTTCTCGTAGGTGATGCGCTCGTGCGCGGCGTGCATGTCGACGAGGATGAGTCCGTGGGCGTTCTGCGCGAGCACGTAGACGCCGTGCAACTGCGCCAGCGCGAAACCGAGCGGTGGAATATCCAGGCCTGCATCGGCAGCAGGCAACGAAGCAGGCGTTCTGTCGTCATGCCCGATCGACGCCGTGGCGTACGGCGACGTGCCGAGAAGTGCCGCGTACTCGGCGAGCGGCTCGCGCACGCCGAGGCCGAGGCCGCCCTGGTGTCGGTATTCGGGCCGCGCGAACCCGCCCTGCCCGCTGCCACCGAATCCCGCCGTCGACAACGACGACGGTGGCATCGCGGCAGCGTCCATGGTCGTCGGCTGCGCGCCGGCGCGCGTCGCCGCGAGCGCCTCGTGCAGGCTGCGGTAGAGGAAATCGTGGATCAGCCGCGCCTCGCGGAAGCGCACCTCGCTCTTGGCCGGGTGCACGTTGACGTCGACGAGCGCGGGATCGAGATCGAGGAACAGCACGAACGCCGAATGGCGGCCGTGGAACAGCACGTCGGCATAGGCCTGGCGCACCGCGTGTGCGACCGTGCGATCACGCACGAGGCGTCCGTTGACGTGGAAATACTGCTGGTCGGCCTGCGCGCGCGACGCGGTCGGCAAGCCGACCCAACCGTGCAGCGACAGGCCAGCGCCGGCATGTTCGATGCGCAGGCTGTCGCCGATGAAGCCGTCGCCGAGCACGTCACCGACCCGGCGCGCCGCATCGGCGAGATCCTGCACGGGCTTGTAGACGCGAACGGCCTTGCCGTTGTGGTTCAGTCGCAGGTCGATGCCCGGTCGTGCGAGCGCGATCGAGCGCACGAGATCGTCGATGTGATTGAACTCGGTACGCTCGGCACGCAGGAACTTGCGCCGTGCCGGCACGTTGTAGAACAGGTCGCGCACCTCGATCGTGGTGCCCTGCCCGTGCTGCGCGGGTCGCTGCGACGAGGCCTTGCCGCCGTCGACCTCGAGGCGCATCGCGTGTTCCGCGCCGGCGCGACGCGAGGTCATCGCGAAGCGCGACACCGAAGCGATCGACGGCAGCGCCTCGCCGCGGAAGCCGAGCGTGCCGACGCGCTCGAGATCCTCGAAACTCGTGATCTTGCTGGTCGCGTGCGAGGTGACCGCGAGCGCGAGATCCTCGGCCTCGATGCCGTCGCCGTCGTCGCGGATGCGGATCAGGCGCGCACCGCCTTCCTCGACGTCGATCTCGACGCGCCGCGCGCCGGCGTCGAGGCTGTTCTCGACGAGTTCCTTGACGACGGACGCGGGGCGCTCGATGACCTCGCCGGCGGCGATCTGATTGACGAGCTCGGGGGGAAGCGGACGGATGCGCGACATGCGGGATACGGCGTGCGTGGACACCGCATCATAGCGCCGCGCGTGCGGCGCCGCCGTCGTCAGCCCTGCGGGATCTCAAGCACGTCGCCGACGCGCACGTCGTCGCGGGCGAGCTTGTTGGCGCTGCGCAGCGCGGTCACCGAGGTACCGTGACGCGCCGCGATGACGCTGAGCGTCTCGCCGCGCGACACCACGTGGCGGCTCGCCTTGTCGCGACCGAAGTTGGCCGCGAACCAGGTGCCGGGCGGCGGCGCCATGCGGTAGTAGTTGCGGATGCCCTCGAGGATCGCCTCGGCGAGCTTGGTGCGCTCGGCGGCGTTCTTGAGGCGCTTCTCCTCGGCCGGGTTCGAGATGAACGCGGTCTCGACGAGGATCGACGGGACGTCGGGCGAGCGCAGCACGATGAAGTTCGCGCTCTCGACATGGTTCTTGTGGGTCGGGCCGACCTTGCGCATCGAGGCCAGCACCTGACCGGCGATGCTCTGGCTGACCTCCATCGTCGCGCCCTGCGACAGGTCCAGCAGCACGGCGGCGAGCGTGTTCTCGCGCGTGTCGAGCGAGACGCCGCCGACGAGGTCGGCGCGATTCTCGCGGTCGGCGAGCCAGCGCGCCGCCTCGCTCGTCGCACCACGCGGCGACAGCACCCAGACCGAACCGCCGCGCGCCTCGGGCTTGGTGAACGCATCGGCGTGGATCGACACGAACAGGTCGGCCTTGGCGTCGCGCGCCTTCTGGTAACGCTCCTTGTGCGGGATGAAGTAGTCGCCGTCGCGTGTGAGCTCGGCGCTCATGCCGGGCTCCTTGTCGAGCAGGCGCTTGAGTTCGCGCGCGACCGCGAGCGTGATGATCTTCTCGTGCGTGCCGCTCGGGCCGATCGAACCCGGATCCTCGCCGCCGTGACCGGCGTCGATCGTCACGAGCACGTTGCGCGAACTGCCCGGCGGCAGCACCTTCTCGATCGTCTTGACGACCGGCGGCGCGTTCTTCGGATACAGATCGAGCACGAGGCGGTAGCCGAGCTTCTCCGCCGGCGGCAGCAGGAAGCTCTTCGGGCGCACGCCTTGCGCGAGGTCGAACACGACGCGCAGGTCCTTGTCGCCCTGCTTGCCGCTGCGCACGGCCTTGAGCAGGCCTTTCGCGTCGGGCGTGCCGTAACTGCCCGAGAACGTGCTGCCACGCAGGTCGAGGACGAGGCGATCAGGGCCACTCAGGTCGAACAGCTTGTAGTCGAGCGGGCCCGAAACATCGAACACGGCGCGTGTGTATTCGGGGCCGGCCCAGATGCGCAACGCCTTCACTTCGGCCGCGTGCGCGGTGCCGCCCGCAACGCCTGCGAGGACGAAAGCAAGCAGCGTGCGGAGGTATGTCCCGACCGGAGTGCGCATGGGTGCGTATTCAATCCCAAAGCGCGGCCGCTTGACAAGACCCTTTTCCTTTACAAATCCGGATCCTGCACAACCTTCCTAAGGTTGAATCCGCACTCGCCTGGGTTCAGCCTCCATTGGGCTTGCCGAAACCCGCGAGCCAGGCCTCGCCACGGATCGAAAAGGCCACCGCCTCGAGGTCGCGGACCTCGCCCGCATGCGCGAGCGCGAGGCGAAGATCCGGCGGCGGAAGCGCCCCCGTGCCGCGCTCCGGCCATTCCACGACGAGCAGCGAACGCCCCTCGAGGAGATCGTGCAGGCCCAGCCATTCGAGCTCGCCCGCATCGGCGATGCGGTAGAGATCCAGATGATGCACGCGCAGGTCGTCGCCGACGCGATACGACTCGATGAGGCTGTAGGTCGGACTCTTGATGCGGCCTTCGACGCCGAGCGCGACGAGCAGTGCACGCGCGAACGTGGTCTTGCCGGCGCCGAGATCACCGACCAGGTGCAGCACGCCGCCTTGGACCAGATGCGGCGCGAGCACGCGCGCCAGCGCCTGCAAGGCGGCCTCGTCGATGCCCTGCATGCTGCGCGACGCGCTCATGTCGACTCCGGATTGACGAGACGCCGCAACGGCTCGAAGAGATCGCCCGCGACGAGTCCGCGAGGTGCACCACCTGCGGCGAGATCGCCGGCGCGTGCGTGCACGACCACGCCGGCGCATGCGGCCTGCCAGGCCTCGAGGCCTTGCGCGATCAGGCCGGCGACGACGCCGGTCAGCACATCACCCATGCCGCCGCTGGCCATGCCCGGATTGCCGAACGGACACAGGGCGACGCGACCTGCAGGATCGGCGACGAGGCTGCCGGCGCCCTTGAGTACGACGACGGCGCGATGCCTGCGCGCGAGGTCGCGCACGGCCGCGAAGCGATCGGCCTGCACGTCCGCCGTCGACACGCCAAGCAGGCGCGCGGCCTCGCCCGGATGCGGTGTCAGCACGCAGGTGTCGGGCAATGCGAGCGGGTCGCGCGCGAGCAGGTTGAGGCCGTCCGCATCGAGCACGAGCGGCCTGCCGCTGCGCAGGGCGACGTCCCACAGCGCATGCGACCACGCCGACGTGCCGAGGCCGGGCCCGACCGCGAGCACGCTCGCGCGCGCGACCAGCGGCGCGATCGCCTGCGGACCGTCGACGCCACGCACCATGAGTTCGGGACGTGCGGCGTTGAGCGCCGTGACGTGCGCGCCGCGCGTCGCGACGCTGACGAGCCCGGCGCCCGCACGCAGCGCGGCTTCGGCCGCGAGGCGCACGGCCCCGGCCATGCCATCGTCGCCACCGATCGCGAGCACGTGGCCGTGGCGTCCCTTGTTCGTGTTGGCCGCGCGCGGCGCGAGCACGTCGCGCACATCGCCGTCGAGCCGCTCGGCATCGGGGCCGACCGATTCGAACAAGGCCGCGGGCACGCCGAGCGTGTCGAGTTCGCAGGCGCCCGCATGATCCGGACCGTCGGCCGTGAACAGGCCGCGCTTCCAGCCGACGAAGACGACGGTGCGCGTCGCGCGCACGGCGGTGCCGCGCACGCTGCCGGTATCGGCATCGAGCCCCGAAGGCACGTCGAGTGCGAGCACGGGCTTGCGGGAGGCATGGATCGCGGCGACGAGTGCTGCGGCGGTGCCTTCGAGCGGACGGCGCAAGCCGCTGCCGAACAGGCCGTCGACGACGACGTCGGCCGATGCGAGGCGATCGCCGGCATCGGTCGGCGACAGGATCGGGCCGCGCGCACGCCAGGCTTCACGTGCCGCCCGCGCATCGGCCGTCGCCGCATCGCCGAGGGCGACCACGTCGACATCGAGCCCCGCCGCATGCGCCTCGCAGGCGACCAGGTAGGCGTCGCCGCCGTTGTTGCCGGGCCCGGCGAGCACGGCGAGACGCCGCGCCAAAGGCCACGATCGGCGCAGCACCGCGAACGCTCCGGCCGCCGCACGGCTCATCAGCCTCGCGCCGTCGAGTGCGAACGCTTCGCCCGCCCGCGCATCGAGCGCACGGACCTGTGCGGCGGTGTAGAGGGCTCGCGATGTCGGAAGCGGATTCATCGCGCGATGATACGACGCCTCGCGACGCGTCCAGGCTGCCGTTATCCTCGTGCGCCTCGCGAGCCTGCCGCCAGCCCACGTCGTGACCACCGCTCCCGCCACGCTGCCGATCGACCACGCACGTCTCGTCGACGAGATCCGCGCGTGGGCGCGCGAGCTCGGCTTCCAGCAGGCCGGCATCGCCGGCGTCGACCTCGGCGCGGACGAGACCCACCTGCTCAACTGGCTCGCGGAAGGTCGCCACGGCGAGATGGACTACATGGAGCGCCATGGCACGCGGCGCAGCCGCCCGCAGGATCTCGTCGCGGGCACCGTGCGCGTGATTTCGGTGCGCATGGACTACCTGCCCGCTGCCGCACGCGACGGATGGGACACGCTCGACGATCCCGATGCGGCCTACGTGGCGCGCTACGCGCTCGGCCGCGATTACCACAAGGTGATGCGCAACCGGCTGCAGAAACTCGCCGACCGCATCGCGACGCGCACGGGCCCGTTCGGCTATCGCGCGTTCGTCGACTCGGCGCCGGTGCTCGAGCGTGCGCTGGCACGCAACGCAGGGCTCGGCTGGATCGGCAAGCACACCTGCCTCATCAACAAGGACGCCGGCTCGTGGTTCTTCCTCGGCGAGATCTACACCGACCTGCCGCTGCCGCTCGATGCCGAGGCGAGCGCGCACTGCGGCACCTGCACGCGCTGCCTCGAGGTCTGCCCGACCCAGGCGATCGTCGCGCCTTACCAGGTCGACGCGCGACGCTGCATCGCCTACCTCACGATCGAATTCGGCGGATCGATCCCGCTCGAGCTGCGCCGGCCGATGGGCAACCGCATCTACGGCTGCGACGACTGCCAGCTCGCCTGCCCGTGGAACAAGTTCGCGGTGCCGACGCCGGAGACCGATTTCCTGCCCAGGCACGACCTCGACGACAGCACGCTGCTCGCGCTGTTCGCATGGACCGAAGAGGATTTCCTGTCACGCACGGAGGGCTCGCCGATCCGCCGCACGGGCTACGTCGGCTGGCTGCGCAACATCGCCGTCGCGCTCGGCAACGCGCCGTTCTCGCCGGCGACGCTGGCTGCGCTCGACGCGAGGCGCGACGACCCGTCCGACCTCGTGCGCGAGCACGTGGCCTGGGCGCTGGACGAGCAGCTCGCGCGCCGCGATGCCGCGGCGCGCTGAAGCGTCAGGCAGCCTGCTTCGGAATCGAATCGTTGGTGTGGGTCAGGCGGTTGTGGCGGTCGACGTACACGAGCGTCGGCTTGAACGCGGCGGCCTGAGCCTCGTCGAGCACGCCATAGGCGCAGATGATGATGATGTCGCCCGGCTGGGCCAGGTGGGCGGCCGCGCCGTTGATCGACACGGTGCCGGCGCCTTCCTCGGCGCGGATCGCGTAGGTGCTGAAGCGCGTGCCGCTGTTCACGTTGTAGATGTGGATCTGCTCGTACTCGCGGATGCCCGAGATATCGAGCAGGCGGCCATCGATGGCGCAGGAGCCTTCGTAGTGGAGCTCGGCATGGGTGACGA
Source organism: Lysobacteraceae bacterium PS02065 (assembly GCA_029959555.1). GTDB lineage: Bacteria > Pseudomonadota > Gammaproteobacteria > Xanthomonadales > Rhodanobacteraceae > Dokdonella. The sequence continues at coordinate 94,466 of JASCPI010000002.1, forward strand.
TGGCCCGGTGGATCTTGGCCTTGAGCATGTTCAGGTGCATGGCGAAGCCTTCACAACAATGTTGCAGGAAAACAACGTAATAATGATATCCGATGCCGTGTCGAGCGATCGACCTAACAAACGCTCGCGTATGGCGGAAGGACGGGCGCTCGATGACAGGGCGAAATAACCCATATGAATCATGATCTTGCAGCCATATCGCCACGAACTCCGGGCAAAAAAAACCCTCGCAGCGAGATCGCGCGAGGGTCCAGATTGGAGTGACGACTACCTGCAATGCGCCCTGGTGGCCTCGAGGTTCCGCAACATCCGTTGCGAAAACCCCTAGGACGGTGGTGACAATACCACAGCGTGTTGCGAAGTGCCATACCGGTCACACAACTTTTTCGACCGTCGGCATGGCGCCTGAACCGCGACCGGCTCAGGACGCCGGATCGTCGGCTGCGAGATTGTCGATGAGACGTACGCCCCCCAGGCGCGCCGCCACGAGCGCGACAAGGCCTTCGCGCACGTCGGGGCCGGGAACCGCCAACGTCACCGCATCGCGGAAGACCGCGTAATCAGGAATGAAGCCCGCTTCGACGAGTCGACGCGACGCGCCGGCCTCGATCGCCTCGAGCGGTGGGCCATCGTCACGAAGCTCGCGAACCATCGCGCGCAGCGTGGCGTTGACCTCGCGTGCCGCCTGCCGCTGGCCTGCATCGAGGTACTGGTTGCGCGAACTCATCGCGAGCCCCCCCTCCTCTCGCACGATTGGCGCACCGACGATCTCGATGCCGAAGCACAGGTCGAGCACGAGCCGGCGGATCACGAGCAGCTGTTGGTAGTCCTTGCGGCCGAACATGGCCACGTCGGGCTGGACGAGGTTGAACAGCTTCGACACGACGGTCGCCACGCCGTCGAAATGCCCGGGACGGATCGCACCTTCGAGCACGTCGGACAGACCCGGCACCGAGACGCGCACGCCGTCGTCCGCGCCGAGCGGGTACATCGTCGCGACGTCGGGAAGGAACAACACATCGCAGCCGTGCGCAGCGAGTCCGCGCGCGTCGTCGTCGGGCGTGCGCGGGTAACGCGCGAAATCCTCGTTCGGCCCGAACTGGGTCGGATTGACGAACACGCTCGCGACGACCAGCGACGCGCGCCCGCGCGCCTGCGCCACCAGCGAGTGATGGCCTGCGTGGAGGTTGCCCATCGTCGGCACGAGGCCGATCGAACCGCCCTCGCGGCGGGTGGCGCGCGTGATGCCGCGGAGCTCGTCGATCGACGTGACGATCTGCATGGCGATCTCAGTACGCGTGTTCGGCGGCCGGGAAGGCCTTCGTGCGTACGGCATCCACATAGGCGGCGACCGCAGCCGCGACCGAACCCTGCCCGGCGAGGAAGTCCTTGCTGAAGCGAGGACGCTTGCCCGGCGTGACACCGAGCAGGTCGTGGATCACGAGCACCTGGCCGTCGCACTCGGCACCGGCACCGATGCCGATCGTCGGGATCGCGAGCTCCTGCGTGATGCGCGCGGCCAGCGCGGCCGGCACGCACTCGAGCACGAGCAGGTCGGCACCGGCCTCGGCGACGGCATGTGCCTCGGCGACGAGACGCTCGGCCTCCGACGCCTGGCGACCCTGTACCCGGTAGCCGCCGAAGCGATGCACCGACTGCGGCGTGAGGCCGAGATGCGCGCAGACCGGGATGTCGCGATCGGCGAGTGCCGCGATCGATTCGAGCACGTAACCGGCGCCTTCGAGCTTGACCATCGCCGCGCCGCCTTCGGCGACGAGGCGCGCCGCCGACGCGAGTGCCGTCGGCACGTCGCGGTAAGTCATGAACGGCAAGTCCGCGACCAGCAAGGCCTTGCGCAGGCCGCGTGCGACCGCGGCCGTGTGGTAGACGACGTGGTCGAGCGTCACGGGCAGCGTGCTCGAATGGCCTTGCACGACCATGCCGAGCGAATCGCCGACGAGCACGACGTCGACGCCGTTCGCATCGAGACAGGCCGCGAAGCTCGCGTCGTAGCAGGTCAGCGAAGCGATCTTGCTGCCGTCGACCTTGCGCTGACGCAGCGACGGGACGGTGATCGGTGCCGTGGCGGCACCGGGAGACGAGGCATACATGGATGAAGGGATGACGCGGCGTGCCGGGACGGCAGCGGGACCGCTATCGTAACGTGCCCTGCACCGGCGCCGCGATGTCGAGGCGCGTGCAGGCCGAGGCGTCGACGCCGGCGAGCAGCGCGTCCACACGCCCCTGCCCCGGAACCTCGACCGACGGCGCGACTTCGGCCAGCGGCACGAGCACGAACGCACGTTCGCGCAGGCGCGGGTGCGGCACGACGAGGCCTTCCTCGTCGACGCGCTGGTCGCCGTAGACGAGCAGGTCGAGATCGATGCGACGCGGCCCCCAGCGCTCGCCGTCACGCACGCGCCCGAGTGCACGCTCGATGGCGAGCAGGGCGTCGAGCAGTGCGCGTGGCGCGAGCCCGGTGTCGATCCCGGCGACCGCATTGACGAATGCGGGTTGTTCGATCACGCCCCAGGGTGGCGTGCGCCAAAGGCCCGAGGTGGCGACCAGCCGAGTGCCCGGCAGCTCAGCGATGCGATCGAGGGCGAGGCCGAGCTGGCGAGGTGGATCGTCGAGATTGCTGCCGAGGCCGATGAAGGCGCGGACCGCGCTCACTCCACCGCGTCCGCCGGTGCCCCGCCACCACCACCGGGAGCCTTGCGGCGGCGACGCCGCGGACGCTTGCGCGCGGGCGTGCGCTCGATGCCCTCGTCGTCGCCGGCAGGCGCCGGCTGCGTCAGCATGCGCGACAGTTCGGCACCGCCGGCTTCCTGCGCCTCGGTCCACCAGTCGACCAGTTCGACGAGCTCGGCCTCCTCGTTGGCGCGCAGCACGAGGAAATCGAACGCGGCACGGAACCGCGGATGCGACAGCAGGCGGTTCACGCGCTTCTTCTGGCGCTGTTCGAAGCGGGGCTGCAGCGCCCAGATCTCCTCCATGCCGAGGCCGAAGCGTCGCGGTATCGCGACGCGCGAAGCCTGTTCGTGCATGACGCGATCGGCTGCGACGGGCCACGCGACGGCAGGCTCGGTGCCTTCGTCGATGAGCTTCTGCGCGGTCGCACGCACGGGTTCCCACAGCATCGCCGCGAACAGGAACGCCGGCGTGACGGTCTTGTCGCTGCGCACGCGCTCGTCGGTGCTTTCGAACGTGTAGCCGAGCATGCGGCCGAACGTCGCACGGTTCGGTCCCGCGAGTGCAGCGGCCGTGGCCGGGAAGATCTGGCCGAGCAGGTCGTTGTTGTGCAGACCGCGCAGGCTCGCGAGGCCGTGCCCCGAGAGGAACAGCTTGAGCGACTCGTCGAACAGGCGCGCGGGCGCGACATCGGCGAGCAGCGGCGCGAGGCGCTGGATCGGTTCGGCCGCCTCGGGCGCGATCGTGAAACCGAGCTTGGCCGCGAGGCGCACGGCGCGCAGCATGCGCACGGGATCCTCGCGGTAACGCTGCTCGGGATCACCGATCAGGCGCATCGCATGCGAATGCAGGTCCTCCAGGCCACCGACGTAGTCGCGCACGCTGAAATCGGCGATGTCGTAGTAGAGCGCGTTGACCGTGAAGTCGCGACGGATCGCATCCTCTTCGATCGATCCGTACACGTTGTCGCGCAGGATGCGTCCGTCGACCACCTGGCGATCGGCGTTGCCGTCTTCGCCGATGCCGCGGAACGTCGCGACCTCGACGATCTCGCGCCCGAACACGACGTGCGCGAGGCGGAAGCGCCGCCCGATCAGGCGACAATTGCGGAACAGCGCGCGCGTCTGTTCGGGGGTCGCGTCGGTGGCGACGTCGAAGTCCTTCGGATGTCCGCCGAGCAGCAGGTCACGCACCGCTCCGCCGACGAGGAACGCCTTGTAGCCGGCTTCGTGCAGGCGATACAGCACGCGCAATGCGCCGCTGGAAATGTTCTTGCGCGAGATGCCGTGCTCGGAGCGCGGCACGATGCGCGGGACGATCGCTGCTGCGGGTATCGTCGATGAGGACTGCGGCGCTGCTGGGTTCATTCAGTGATCACGTTGGAGGCGGTTCCGTGCAACGGGACGATTGTCGTCGGTTACGAATCCGTTATACTACGCCCCCCACGCAGTTTGCCCCAAACAACGCTCCCTTCGTCTAGTGGTCCAGGACACCGCCCTCTCAAGGCGGGAACACGAGTTCGAACCTCGTAGGGAGCGCCAACTGCCTGTCTCGCCTCCTCCGCTTCGTACGCCGCCGCACTGATCGCATGCCCTTCGTCGTCACCGAGAACTGCGTCAAGTGCAAGTACACCGACTGCGTCGAAGTCTGCCCGGTCGACTGCTTCCACGAAGGTGCGAACTTCCTCGTGATCGATCCCGAGGAATGCATCGACTGCACGCTGTGCGAGCCCGAGTGCCCGGCGAACGCGATCTATCCCGAGGACGACGTCCCGGCTGGGCAGGAAGCCTTCATCGCGCTCAACGCCGAACTCGCCAAGGCCTGGCCCGTGCTGACCGAACGCCGTGACCCGCCGGCCGATGCCAAGGAATGGGACGGCAAGCCCGGCAAGATCGATCTCATCGAACGCTGACCGGCACCGTCAGGTAAAAAAAAACGCCGCTCACGCGGCGTTTTTTCGTTTCAGCGACAGCGCTGTTCAGGACAGGCGCTCGCGCAGCACCGACAGCACGTCGCGCGCGGCGTTCTTCGATGCCTCGTCGCTCCCACCTTCGACCGTGACCACGCTCGCGTCGCCTTCGCCGGTCACGCGCACGGTCAGGGAGACCGACGTCGAGACCTTCTTGCCGCCGGCCTTGCCGAACGTGACCGCGCGCTTGAGCCAGCCCGCGCGCTGCGTCGTCGTGCCGCTGCCCTGGATGTCGTAGGTCCCCGCCGAAGCATCGCTGGAACGAACCGTCGCGATGCCCGAACGCTCGAGCGCGAGGCCGACACGACGGAACGTGCTGTCGGCCGTGTCGGCGACACGCAGGCCTTCGCCGACGACGCCAACACCGGCGCCTATCGCAGGCGCGGCATCACCCGGTGCAGCGACACGCGGCGCGGAGCCGCTCGACGCCGCGCCGCCGGCGGCCTCCGGAATCACGAGCGAGCCGCCCGTGTTCGGAACGTCGAGATCCGGCGGCACCTCGAGAGGCCGTTCCTGGCGGGCCTTCTTGTAGGCGTCGTTCTCGCCGAACTTGGTGCGCAGCCAGCTGCAGCCACCGAGCATCGACACGGACACGACCGCACAGGCGACGATCTTGAGGGTTCTGTTCACGGTGAAGGTTTCCATGGTTCGTTTGGCACTCAACCGGCGGCGCGGGCCGCATCGGCGAGGCCGAGGTCGACGAGAATGCGGCGTGCGCGTTCGTGGTGCGGGGCCGACAGCGTGACGAGCGGCAGGCGAGGTTGTGCATCGCCCAGTCCGAGCGCCTGCAGGCACCACTTGACGGGAATCGGGTTCGGCTCGGCACCGAGCAGGTCGTAGAGCGCATGCAGGCGCGCATCGAGGGACGAGGCCGTGGCCTCGTCGCCGCGCGCAGCCGCCTCGCACAGCTGCTGCATCGCATACGGCGCGACGTTGGCGGCGACGGAGATCACGCCCGCGGCACCATCGCCGATGGCCCGCATGCAGGTCGGGTCGTCACCGGACAGCACGACGAAACCGTCGCCACGCAATGCGAGCAGCTCGTGCATGCGCGTCGCATCGGGCACGGCCTCCTTGATGCCGACGATGCCGGCCGTGTCGACCAGTCGCGCGACGGTCGAAGGCAGCAGGTCGCAGGCGCTGCGCGACGGCACGTTGTACAGGATCACGGGCAGGCCGCCGTGTGCGGCGACTTCACCGAAGTGCCGGTACAGGCCCTCCTGGGTAGGACGCACGTAAGCCGGTGTCACGACGAGCGCAGCGTCCGCACCGAGCTCGGCGGCGAGACGCGTCTGCACGATCGTCCTGCGCGTGGACTGCAGGCCCGTGCCGGCGATGACCGGCACTCGGCGCGCGACACGCTTGACCGCGGCGGACAGCAGCGCGGCGAACTCGTCGGTTTCGAGCGCAGCGCCTTCGCCGGTCGACCCGGCCACGACGAGCGCACGCGTGCCCGCGTCGAGCTGGTAGTCGATGAGGCGCGCGAACGCGTCGAGGTCGAGGGTGTCGCCGCCCGACGCGAACGGCGTGGCCAGCGCGCAGATGCTTCCGGAGAGGTTCAAGGCGGGGTCGGCATGCGCATCGTCAATCGACGGATGGTATGGCCAAGCACGGGCGAAGTCCAATGCCCGGAAGGGCTCGCCCGGACGTGTCTTGCGGGGTCCATGGACGGCCAGTATGCTCGGATCGCAGGCCTCGATGCGGCTGCGCCACCGCGCCGCACACGCCGTGAAAAGGCAGGAAAGCAGCTCTTGAGCGATCGCGCGCCACGTCCGACGACGAACGAGAACCACCTGCTCGTCAGCGTCTTCGCGAGTGCCGAGCAGTCACCCCTCGTGGCCGTCACCAAGCGCATCGCCGACTGCGGCTGCAACGTTTCCGAAGCACGCGTCGCCTCGCTCGGCAGCGACCTCGGCGTACAGGTGCTCGCGCAAGGCTCGTGGGACGCGATCGCCAAGCTCGAGAACGCTCTCGGCAAGCTCGATCGCGACGGCGGCATGCGCGTGCTGCACTTCCGCACCGGTGCCAAGCAGCAGCAGGCCAGCCTGCTGCCGTACGTCGTCGAGGTCATCGCGGCCGACAAGCCCGGCGTGCTGTTCCAGCTCGCCGAGTTCTTCGCCGGCCACAACATCACGATCGAGCAACTGCACTCGACGCGCTACCGCGCGATGCAGACCGGCGCCGACATGTTCTCGGCGCAGATCACCATAGGGATCCCCAACACGATGCACCTCGCCGCGCTGCGCGACGACTTCCTCGAGTTCTGCGACGGGCTCAACCTCGACGCGATCATGGACCCGATGAAGTTCTGAGGTCGCAGACGAACGACATGACGACGATCACCACGCCGGCCATCGGCAAGCGCGCCCCCGCTCTCGAAGGCCTCACCGGCGACGGCACCACGCTGTCGCTCGCCGACCTGCGCGGGAAGTGGGTGGTGCTCTACTTCTATCCCAGGGACGCGACGCCGGGCTGCACACGTCAGGCGCAGGATTTCCGCGATCTGCACGAAACCTTCGCGCTACGTGGCGCGGTCGTGGTCGGCGTGTCGCGCGACGGTGCCTCGTCGCATGCACGCTTCAGCACGAAGCAGGCGCTCCCGTTCACGCTGATCGCCGACACCGACGAACGCTGGTGCCGCGCGTTCGACGTCATCCACGAGAAGGTGCTGTACGGCAAGCGCCACATGGGCGTCGTGCGCAGCACGTTCCTGATCGACCCCGACGGGGTCCTGCGCGCCGAATGGCGCGGCGTCAAGGTGCCGGGCCACGCGGCCGCGGTGCTGGAGCGACTGGGCGGCGCGTGACCGACCTCCTCGCGAACGCCATCATCACCCGCGCATCACGCGCATCTTCTTCTTCCCCGCCGGACGAGGCCTTCGCATGACCCGAGGCAAGCGCATCTACGTGCTCGATACGAACGTGCTCATGCACGATCCGACCGCCTTGTTCCGCTTCGAGGAGCACGACGTGTTCCTGCCGATGACGGTCCTCGAGGAACTCGACGCCGCCAAGAAGGGCCAGTCGGAAGTGTCGCGCAACGCGCGCCAGGTCAGCCGTTTCATCAATGAGCTCATCGAGACCGGCAAGGGCCGCCACATCGACGAAGGCCTCGACCTGCTGCTGCCTCAGGGCCTGCGCCTGAACCGCGCGAACACGGTCGGCAGGCTGTACTTCCAGACCCAGGTGCCGGAGCCGGCCACGGGGCCGCGCAAGCGCAGCGTGCCCGACAACCTGATCCTCGCGTCGGTGGTCGCGCTGCGCGATGCGCACCCGGAGACGCCGGTCGTCCTCGTCACCAAGGACATCAACCTGCGCATCAAGGCCTCGATCTTCGGCGTCACCGCCGAGGACTACGAGAACGATCGCGCGCTCGACGATTTCAGCCTGCTCTACGCCGGCCACAACGAGCTGTCCGAGGATTTCTGGGAGCAGCACGCCGACCTGCGCTCGTGGTCGGAGCGCGGCCACACGTTCTACGAGGTCACGCTGCGCAAGGACGAGGACTGGCATCCGCACCAGTTCCTCTACCTGCCCGGCGAGAACGAGATCGAGCTGCGCGTGCTGCAGGTCGCCAACGGCAAGGCCACGCTGCAGATCGTCGACGATTACCGCAGCGGCTCGCACACCGTATGGGGCATCTGCGCGCGCAACCGCGAGCAGAACTTCGCGCTCAACGCACTCATGGATCCCGACGTCGACTTCATCACCCTGCTCGGCACGGCCGGCACCGGCAAGACGCTGCTCGCGCTCGCCGCGGGCCTCGCCCAGGTCATGGACCAGCAGCGCTACCGTGAAATCATCATGACGCGCGCGACCGTGTCGGTCGGCGAGGACATCGGCTTCCTGCCCGGTACCGAGGAAGAGAAGATGACGCCGTGGATGGGCGCGCTGACCGACAACCTCGAGGTGCTGACCTCGCCGCAGGAAGGCGGCGCCTGGGGACGCGCGGCGACCAACGACCTGCTCGCCTCGCGCATCAAGATACGCTCGATGAACTTCATGCGCGGCCGCACGTTCCTGTCGCGCTACGTGATCATCGACGAGGCGCAGAACCTCACGCCCAAGCAGATGAAGACGCTGATCACGCGCGCCGGCCCGGGCACCAAGATCGTCTGCCTCGGCAACGTCGAGCAGATCGACACGCCCTACCTCACCGAGACCACGTCTGGCCTGACCTACGCGGTCGACCGCTTCAAGCACTGGGCGCATTCGGCGCACCTGACGCTGCGTCGCGGCGAGCGTTCGCGCCTGGCCGATTTCGCGTCCGAAGTGCTCTGATCCACCCACGGCGGCGCGTCCTCGCGGCGCGCCGCCTTCCATCCGTTCCCAGGAAGTCCGCATGTCGCTCGCCCCGCTCCAGCAACGCCTTTCCGTTCCCTCTCGCCAGCTCGGCGCGCCCGGCCCCGACGCCGCCCAGCTCGATGCCCTGCTCGAGGCCGCCGTGCGCGTGCCGGACCATGGCCGCCTGACGCCGTACCGCCTCGTGCTCGTGCGCGGCGAAGCGCGCCAGCGCCTCGGCGAGGCGACCGCGCAGATCCACGCACGCAACGAGCCCGGTGCGCCGGCCGGCGCACTCGCGAAGGACCGCGATCGCTTCAACCAGGCACCGGTGATCGTCGTCGTCGTGGCGCGCGTGACCGCGGGCCACAAGGTGCCCGAGATCGAACAGGTCCTCACCTCGGGCTGCATCGCCTACAACCTGCTGCTCGGTGCGCAGGCCCTCGGCTTCGGCGCGCAGTGGCTGACCGGCTGGGCCGCCTACGACCGCGATGTCGCGACCCTGCTCGGACTCGCCGCGAACGAGTCGATCACCGGCTTCGTGCACATCGGCAGCGTGCTGCAACCGGCGTCGCAGCATCCGCGCGCCGCGCTCGCCGACGTGCTCGGCGAGTGGCAGGGCTGAGCGACCGCACGTGCCCGTGAAGGTCCACCTCGTCGATGCGAGCCTCTATGTGTTCCGGGCGTGGCATTCGATCCCGCCCGACTTCACCGACGTCGACGGCCATCCGGTCAACGCGGTGCATGGCTTCACGCGCTTCCTGCTCGAGCTGCTCGAGCGGGCGCAGCCGAGCCATGCCGCGATCGCGTTCGACGAGTCGCTGACGAGCTCGTTCCGCAACGGCATCTATCCCGAATACAAGGCCAACCGCGCGTTGCCGCCGGCCGAGCTCGTGCGCCAGTTCGCGTACTGCCGCGAGGTCGCCGCGGCACTCGGGCTCACCGTGCTGACGGACACGCTCTACGAAGCCGACGACCTCATCGGCAGCGCGATCCAGGCCCTGGACCGCCACGCGTGCCACGCGGTCATCGTCTCGGCCGACAAGGATTTCGGCCAGCTGATCGGCGACCGCGTCGAGCAATGGGATTACGCGCGCAACGAGCGCTGGGGTGCCGACGGTGTCCTGCAGCGCTTCGGCATCCATCCGCGTCAGGTGCCCGACTACCTCGCGCTGATGGGCGACACGGTGGACAACATCCCGGGTGTGCCCGGCATCGGTGCCAAGACCGCCGCCGCCCTGCTCGCGCATTTCGACACGCTGGAAGCCTTGCTCGAGCGCGTCGACGAAGTCGGCTTCCTGCGCCTGCGCGGCGCGGCGGCTACCGCACGCAAGCTGCGCGAGCATGCCGCACTGGCGCGCCTGTCGCGCTCCCTCACGGCGATCGCGCTCGACGCACCGGTACCCCCCGACGTCGCGCACTACGTGCGACGCCTTCCCGACACGGCGGTCGTCGGCCCCCTCTTCGATCGACTGAAGCTCGGGCCGCTCACGCGAGCGCGCGTCCGCGCGCTCGCCGGCAGCTGAGAAGCTTCAGCCCCCGGGCTTCTTCTCGGCGGGCTTCGCACCGCCCTTGTCGAGGCTCGGGCGCTCCTGCATCAGCTTCTTGCCCTCTTCCAGAGGAGCCTCCCGGATCGGCAACGCATTGGTGGTCACGCCGGTCTCGTTCCACGCGAAACGCAGGTCGCTGCGGAACACCTTGACGGACTCGAGCTTCGAGGCGTCCCTGACATCGCCGTACTGGCCGTAGAGCGCCTTCTGGCTGTTCGCGACGAAGAACAGCTTGTCGTCCGCAACCGTGCCGTAGGTGGGCACCGTGAGCGCCGCGTTGCCGACGTCGAGCGGCATCGCCTTGGTGATCGCCGAGCCCTCCTGCGACAACGTCAGGCGCATGACGCGCTTGGGCACCATGCCGCTCGCGATGGTGACCAGCGTGCCGTCGTACCAGTAGAGGCCGTCGATGCCACCGAGCACGAGGACCTCGGGATTGAACTGGACGGCGAAGCCCGTGCCCGACGACAGGTGCACGCCGAACAGGCCGAGCTGGTAGTCGGCGAAGTACAGCAGCTTGCCGTCGTCGCTGACCGCGAGGCCGCGGATGCTGGTGAGGTTCGGATCGGACACCGCGACCTTGAGCTTCTTGCCCTCGATCGTGTAGATGACGTTGCGGACACCGTCGGCCACGAACATCTGGCCGCCCTTGCCGACCGTGATGCTCGACAGCGTATGCACGCCACCACCCTCGACGAGGTAGCGCTCGACAGGCTTGCCGGTCGACAGGCGGAACGTGAACACGCCGGCCTTGCCGAAGTCGTCCTGCTTGAAGCCCTTGAAGTAGACCGACGAGGTCGAGGCGACGTAGAGCAGGTCGCGCTCCGCGTCCACGGCGAGCGCATAGACGCTCCACAGGCCGTTGGTCGCATCGGCCTTGATGAAGTCCGACGCCTTGCCCTTGTCGTCGACGAGCTGTATGCCGCCGTCGCGCGCACTGCCGACGAGGAACTTCTTGCGCTTGGGATCCCAGCCGAGCGCTTCGGAGAGCGTGTCACCCTTGGGCAGCTCGAACGCGACCTTGCCCTCGCCGAAAGGCTGCAGGTTCGACTTGAGGTTGCTCACGACATAACCCCACACGCGCGTGTCGGCGACCTTCTCGAAGCGCTTGTCCTTCTCGATGTCGTAGCCGTAGCCCTGCGACTTCATGCGCATGAGCAGGTCGTAGGCCTTGGTCTTCTCGCCCGTGTTGGCATAGACCACCGCGAGCGCGAACTTGTACTCGCCGACGTTGGGCAGCGCCACCGTCAACCGCTCCAGCGTCCATGCGAGGCGCTGGAAATCACCGCTGCGGCGATACACCGCCATGAGCTGCTTGAGCGCCTTGGGATCGGTGATCCCGGCGATCTGCTCCTGCGTCAGCACCGGCATCTGGCGCTGCGGCGCAGCACCCTCGGCCGCGGGCTCCTCGGCGCCCTGCGACGCCGGCGGCTGGGCGGCCACGCCGAACGAAAGCGCGCCGATCACGATTGCGCACAGCCAATGCTTGGTCATCATCTGGATATCCCTGGATACTGTCGGGCTGGTCGGGAAAGGGGGCGCCGCCGAGGGCGCTGGGACCGGTCCGGCGCTTCATGCCACGGAGCGTCGACAAGCCCATAATCGGGGACCTGCGCCGCCGGAGCGCGACCGGATGCGGAAACCGAGGCGATCGAGACCTTGCCTCGCATCGAAAGTTTCACGGAGCCAGTTACGATGACGGAAACGATTACGCTTTGCAACGGCACCTGGCTGCGTCTCAAGAAGCGCGGCCGCTGGGAATATGCCGAGCGCACCAACCCGGGCGGCGGGGTCATGATCATCGCCGTCACCCCCGAGGACAAGGTGCTTTTCGTCGAGCAGTACCGTCCCGCGCTCGAGTGCATGACGATCGAGATGCCGGCCGGACTCGTCGGCGACCAGGCCGACAGCAGCGGAGAGAGCGCCGTGGAGGCCGCACACCGCGAGCTCATCGAGGAGACCGGCTACGCGGCCGGTCGCGTCGAGTTCATCATGGCGGGGCCGACCTCGGCCGGCATGAGCAACGAGATCCTCGCGTTCGTGCGCGCCCTCGATCTCGAGCGCGTGCACGCCGGTGGTGGCGACGAGACCGAGGACATCGTGGTCCACGAGATCCCGCGTGCCGAGGCCGCGCGCTGGCTGGTCCGCAAGATGGCCGACGGCTACTCGGTCGATCCGAAGATGTTCGCCGGCATGTTCTTCATCGACAACGCCGACCTCATGCGCGACCGCGCGGCAGGTTGATCCGGGCGTTCAGGCCGTCGCGAGCACGACGGCCTGCCACAGCAGCAGCACCGCCATGCCGATGATCGCGAAGAGCGTGAGCAGGGTTCCGACGGCACGGCCCGCGCTGATCTTCGACGAGCGCGAAAGCCCGAATGCGTGGGCGATGCGCCCGACCACGAGCATGATGCCGAACACGTGCACGACCAGCGGCAGCGTCTGGTTGAGCTCGACGATCAACAGCAACAGCAGCGCGAGCGGCAGGTACTCGACCGCATTGGCGTGCGCGCGGACGCGCTTGGCCAGTTCGTGGTCGCCGCCGTCGCCGATGCCGATGCGCGCCTCGCGCCGGCGCAGCACCACGCGGATCGTGAGCACGATGACGAGCAACGCGGACAGCGCCGCGTAGATTCCGGTGATGCGCATGACCGCTCCCCTTCAGTCGGTGGACGTCACCGCCGGCTCGAGCCGGTCGGCGCGCTGGATGCCGGTCAGCACGACATCGCCGACCGGTACGACGCGGTAGCTTACGCGCAAGTCGCCGATCATGGGCTTGTCGGGATCGCCGTCGGCGTAGAGCACGCCGTCGTGCTCGCCGAAGCTCGCCTCGAGGTTCGGATGGACGTCGCGCAGTCCGACGGGATGCGGCTTCGTGCCGAGGCTCTCGGTGACGAGCGCAGGATCGACCACGAACGCACCGAGCAGGATGCGCCCCGCAGGGAAACGCGCGCGCTCGAACGGGAAGCGCCCCGGATTGACGTTGCCGGTGCGCTCGCGGAACGCGTTCGAGTCGATCACCTCGGGCGACCACACGGCCTTCTGGCCGCAGGCATTCGCGACGCATTGTTCCTGCCACTGGTACATCTCGACGTCGCGCAGCAGCGCGACTGCGTCGGTCGACACGCCGAGCTGGGTGTCCACCGCACGCGCGTCGATGCGCAAGGCACCGGCGATGCTGACGAGGCGACCTTCGTTGGCCGGATCGACGGCATCGGCCTTCACGGCCGTGGGCGTGCCCTGCCCCGGCACGTCCGGCGCGGCGTCACGCGCACGCAGTCCCCACCAGGCTGCTCCCGCGACGAGCGCGGCGAAGCCGACGACGAGACCGATGCGCGCGACCGACATCCGCTCAGCCCGCCGTCTTGATCAGCACGGTGTCGGCATCGATCTGCAGCTCGCGCGGCGTCGGCGCTTTCGCGCCGTCCGACTTGAGATGAGCGATCTCGGCCTCGCTGAGCGCCTTCTCGCTGAGCGTGCCGTAGACCACGGCCTGGCCGCTCGCATCCTTGGGCACGCTGAACGCGTGGTCGTGCATGAACACGCGGGCGAGCTCGCCCTTCTCGCCGGCGAGCACGAGCCAGCAGCCCTTCTTCTGGCAGACCTGGGTGATGCGGCCGCTGAACGCACCGGGCTTGCCGAGGTGCGGTTTCGCATCGGCGGCGACCGCGTCGATGTCGACAGCGGCCGGGCGCGTCGCCGGGAGCGCGGCGCCGTAAACCTCGCCTTCTGCAGTCTTCGCGACGGGCGCGGGACCGGACGGCGTGCGGCTGTGGTCGCGCTCGCCCGCGGCGTGGGCATGGTCGTCGTGGGCCTGGGCGCCGGTGGCGCAAAGGGCGAGCATCAGGACAAGGGCACGCATCGGACTCTCCTTGGTGGGTGCGTTGGCGATCGGCTCACGCGGGGTGATCGGAAGAACGTTCAGGCCGCCAGCGGCCAGGCGGCGAGCTCGGCGTGTTCATCGCGTGTCGAATAGCGGCCGCCGTCGTCGCGCGCGACCGCGGCCATCGCGCAGGCGCTGTCGTGGGTGAAGAACAGGCGCACATTGCGCGCGAGCTTGTCGGCGAGGAACGCGCGCTTCTCGTCGATGAGCAGTTCGGGATAACGGTCGTAGCCCATGGTGATCGGCAGGTGCACCCACGGACGCCCCGGGATCAGGTCGGCGCAGAACACCACGCCGCCGCCGTCGGCGACGATCTCGGCGAGCAGCAGGCCAGGCGTGTGGCCATCGGAAATCTCGAACCTCACGCGCTCGCCGAGCGCCTGCGCGTGCGCACCGTCGACGAGTTCGAGGCGACCGCTCTCGCGCAGCAGCGGCACGAGTTAGGGAATGAACGAGGCGCGGTCACGCGGATGCGGCTCGACGGCGCGCGCCCAGTGGCGCGCACCGACCACGAACGTCGCGTTCGGGAACAGCAGGCTCGGCGCATCGCCTTCCGACCACGCCGCTAGCAGGCCGCCGGCATGGTCGAAGTGCAGGTGCGAGAGCACGACGACGTCGATGTCCTCGTGCGAGAACCCCGCCGCGGCGAGCGAATCGAGCAGCACGTGGCGATCCTCGAGCACCCCGTAGCGCGCGCGCAGCTTCGGCTCGAAGAACGCGCCGATGCCGGTTTCGAACAGTACGGTGCGTCCGTCGAGGTCCTCGGCGAGCAGGCAGCGGCAAGCCAGCGGGATGCCGTTGTCGGCATCGGGGGCGATCCACTTCTGCCACACCGCGCGCGGTGCGTTGCCGAACATCGCGCCGCCGTCGAGGCGTTGCGAGTTGCCGAGGAGCGACCAGAGCTTCATCCGCTCATTGTACGCGAGCGCTGCTCATCTCTTCACGCGGGTCCGAGCCGCCCTCGACGGTACCGTCCTTGCGGTTCCAGCCCACCACGTTCATGAGGCCCCAGGTGCGCTCGGCGTCGTTGACGATGTGCCCCATGTCCTGCAGCACGCGCGTCTCGTCGCGCGTGAACGCGTTCGGCTCGGCCGAGACGACGTCGGGCAGGTACTGGTGGTGGTAACGCGGGTTCGCGGCGACCTGCTGTGGCGACTGGCCGTCGACGAACGCGAGGATGCCCTCGAACACCATCGTGATGATGCGGCTGCCACCGGGCGTGCCGATCACGCCGACGCGGTCCTCGCCGATGACGAAGCTCGGCGTCATCGACGACAGCGGGCGGTGCCCGGGCTTCGGCGCGTTGGCGTCGCCGCCGACGAGTCCGAATGCATTCGGCTGGCCCGGCAGCAACGCGAAGTCGTCCATCTCGTTGTTGAGCACGAAGCCGGTGCCTTCGACGACGAAGCCCGAGCCCAGCGTGAGATTGACGGTCTTGGTCACCGCGGCGAGGTTGCCGTCGGCGTCCATGATCGAATAATGCGTCGTGTGCTCGGCCTCGACCGGCGGCATGTAGCCCGGCAGCATGTCGCTCGGCGTCGCCTTCGACGGATGGATCGACGCGCGCAGGCCGGCCGCGTACAGCGGGCTCGTGAGCTCGGCGATCGGCATCTTCACGTAGTCGGGATCGCCGAGGTACTCGGCGCGATCGCGGTAGGCGCGACGCATCGCCTCGATGGTGAGGTGCACGCGCGGCATGCGCTCGAGCTTCGCGAGGTCGTAGCCGGCGAGGATGTTGAGCATCTCGGCCAACGCGATGCCGCCCGACGACGGCGGCGGTGCGGTGACGATGCGCCAACCGCGGTAGTCGAGCGTGATCGGCTCGCGCTCGCGCACCTGGTAGCCGGCGAGATCCTCGACCGTCCACGTACCGCCGGCGGCCTGCACGGCATCGGCGAGGCGCTTCGCGAACTCGCCCTTGTAGAAGCCGTCGGCCCCCTTCGACGCGATCAGCTCGAGCGTCGTGGCGAGGTCGGGATTGCGGAACACCGCACCTTCGGCCGGCGCCTCGCCCGACTCGCCGAGGTACAGCGCGGTCGACGACGGCCAGCGCGACAGCACGGACTTGCGCGACGCGATGCTCTTCGCGAAACGTCCGTAGACGGGGAATCCGTCACGCGCGAGGCGGATCGCCGGCGCGAGCGAGTCCGCCAGCGGCAGCTTGCCGTAATGCTGCGCGAGCCATGTGAACGCGGCGGGTTCGCCGGGGATGCCGGCCGAGAGCGGGCCGTTGATCGACTTGTCGCGATCGAGCTTGCCCTGCGCATCGGCCCACAGTTCCGACCGGCTCGCCGCGGGTGCGGTCTCGCGCGCGTCGAGGAACACCTGGCGATCGTCGCTCGCGCGACGCAGCAGGAAGAAACCGCCACCGCCGATGCCCGAACTCTGCGGCTCGACGACCGCGAGGGCGGCACCCACCGCGATCGCCGCATCGAAGGCGTTGCCGCCCTTGCCGAGCACCTCGAAACCCGCGTCGGTCGCGAGCGCATGCGCACTCGCGATCGCGGCCTTGCCCGGTCGCCCCGTGATCGACGGCGCGCCACGCGCGGCTGCGTCGTTCGCTGCCGCAGGCGCCTGGTTCGCGGTGGCAGGGGGCTGCGACGCGCCGCACGCGGTGAGCACCACGCACAGCGCGGCGACGAGGAAGGTCTGCTTCAAGGATTCGATCCGGTCAGGTGAGCGTACTTGGCCATGAGCTGGTCCCGCGATTCGGGATGCTCGGGATCGAGGATGATGCATTCGACCGGGCAGACCTCGATACATTGCGGAACATCGAAATGCCCGACGCATTCGGTGCAGTTCGAGGGCGCGATCTCGTAGATCTCGCTACCGGGCGCGATCGCCGCGTTCGGGCACACCGGTTCGCAGACGTCGCAGTTGATGCACTGGTCGGTGATCTTGAGGGCCATGCGCGTGAAGACGGCGCCGCATGGCGCGGCGCCGTCCCTGGATCACTTCATTTCGGCGAAACGGTAGGTCGCACCGACCGTCGCGAGCGCATCGCGCACGCGGGCGGAGTCCTCCTGCTTGCCGATGAACAGCACGAACACGTCCTTGAACGTGCCGGCGCTGGCGCCGTCGTAGGCATCGACGATGAGGTCGGCCGTGATCTTCGAGTCCGGGCCGCCGAACGCGACCATGTTGCCGGGGAGGACGCCGCGCGCGATGACCGTCTGCACGTTGTCGAGCTGATTGCTGCGATCGAGCTGCGCCTTGCCGTCATCGCCCCCCGGCACGAAGTACATGTACGGACGCGTCGTGGTGACGCCCTGCATGTTCTGCATGACGACCGCGGCGAGGTACTTCTTCCACGCGGTCTGGTCGTTGGCATCGGTGGGGAGCACGGCCGTCTCGACCTGCTGCTCGGCGGCCTGCTGCGGTGCGGCCTCCTGCTTGTTGCAGCCGGCCAGCGTGACGGCGAAGCCGAGCGCGACGGCGGCGAGGATATGCTTGGACATGGTTTCCACTCCCTAACTGGGTACTGACGGATTGGACCAGCGACGCGCGAGCGCCTCCTGGACGACCGGGTGCACGAACCCGGACACATCGCCACCGAGGCGCGCGATCTCGCGCACGAGCGACGACGAAATGAAGCTGTACTGTTCGGCCGGCGTGAGGAACAGCGTCTCGGCATCGGGAATCAGATGCCGGTTCATGCTGGCCAGCTGGAACTCGTACTCGAAATCGGAGACCGCGCGCAGGCCGCGCAGGATCACGCCCGCGCCGATCTCGTTGACGAAGTTGGCGAGAAGCGTCGCGAAACCGCGCACCTCGACATTCGGCACGCCGGCCAGCGCGCGCCGTGCGAGATCGAGGCGGTCGTCGAGCGAGAAGCTCGGTCCCTTGGTCTGGCTGTCGGCGATCGCGACCACGAAGCGGTCGAACAGCGGCGCCGCACGGCACACGAGGTCGATGTGGCCGTTGGTGATCGGATCGAACGTGCCGGGGTAGACCGCCACGCGTGCTCGCGACATGGAAACGGACATCGGAGGAATCGGGCCTGCGCTCAATCTGAATCCTCTTAGCTTAGCGGATCGGGCGCGGCGCGACGATAGAGCGCGTGGCGCACGCCGCCCGCCTGCCCTTCGCGATGGATCCGCCACGTCGGCGGCAACGCCAGCGGCTCCTCGGCGGGCGATTCGACGTACAGCCACGCGTGCGCGGCCAGGCAACCGGCGGCCTCGAGCCCGCTCGCCGCGGTGTTCCAGAGCCTGGCCTCGAACGGCGGGTCGAGGAACACGAGGTCGAAGGGTCCCTGCGCAGCGCGCAGCCAGGCGGCCGCGTCGGCGTTGACGACGCGCGCGTCGCCCGCGTCGAGCCTTGCGAGATTGGCCTCGAGGCCTTGCGCGAGCATGCGATCCCGCTCGACGAACGTGCAATGGGCAGCGCCGCGCGACAAGGCCTCGATGCCGAGCGCGCCGGTCCCGGCGAACAGGTCGAGGCAACGCATGCCCTCGACGACCGGCGCGAGCCAGTTGAACAGCGTCTCGCGCACGCGGTCGCCGGTCGGCCTGAGCCCGGGCGAGTGAGGCACGTCCAGGCGACTGCCGCGAAGGCGTCCCGCGACGATGCGCAGGCGGCCGGAACTGGCGGGTGGGCGTGACGAAGGCCGCTTGGGCATGCGGGAATGGAGTTCAGCGGCGGAGTGATAGCATGCCGCCGATCGACTGCCCCGTACACACCCCCTGATGCTCAAGTTCTGGAAGAAGAAGGACGCGCCTTCACCCGCGCCTCCCGTCGAACCGGCCACGCCCGCCGACGACGCTGCCGCGATGGTCGAGCCCGGCGTGATCTCCGCCGAGGTTCTCGCTCCACCGCCGCCGATCGTGGAGCCGGTCCCGGTGCCGGAACCCGCCGCCGTTGCCGAGCCCGCTGCTCCGGCCAAGCGCAGCTGGCGCGAGCGGCTCGCCGGCAGTGGCTTCGCGCGCAGCCTGGGCAGCCTGTTCGTGCGGCACGCGAAGCTCGACGACGAATTCCTCGACACGCTCGAAACCGCACTGATCACCGCCGACGTCGGCGTCGGTGCGTCGACCGACCTCATCGCACGCCTGCGCAAGCGCGTCGACAAGCGCGAATTCGCCGATGCGGGCGCCCTGCTCGTGGCCTTGCGGACCGAACTGCTCGGCATGCTCGCAGGCGTCGAGAAGCCTCTCGACGTGCGCGGCCGCTCTCCGTTCGTACTGCTCACGGTCGGTGTCAACGGCGTCGGCAAGACGACCACGATCGGAAAGCTCGCACACCGCTTCCAGTCCGAAGGCCGCTCGCTCATGCTCGCTGCCGGCGACACGTTCCGCGCTGCCGCAGTCGAGCAGCTGCAGACCTGGGGCACGCGCAACAACGTGCCGGTCGTCGCGCAGGGCTCGGGCGCCGATTCGGCCAGCGTGATCTTCGACGCTCTGCAGGCCGCACGCTCGCGCGCTACCGAACTGCTCATCGCCGACACCGCGGGACGCCTGCACACGCAGACCGGCCTCATGGACGAGCTCTCCAAGATCCGCCGGGTGCTCGCCAAGCTCGATCCGGAAGCCCCGCACGAGGTGCTCATGGTGATCGACGGCACCACGGGCCAGAACGCGATCAGCCAGGTGCGCCAGTTCCGCGAGGCGATCGGCGTGACCGGCCTCGTCGTCACCAAACTCGACGGCACCGCCAAGGGCGGCGTCGTGTTCGCGCTCGCGCGCGAGTTCGGCCTGCCGATCCGCTTCGTCGGCCTCGGCGAGGGCATCGAGGACCTGCGCACGTTCGACGCGCGCGCGTTCGTGGACGGCCTGCTCCCCGCCTCGCTGGGCTGAGCCGGACCACGATGGACGCGTTCGCCACGCGCCTGCTCGACTGGTTCGATCGCCACGGCCGGCGCAACCTGCCGTGGCAGCATCCGCGCACACCCTACCGCGTCTGGCTCAGCGAGGTGATGCTGCAGCAGACCCAGGTGCGCACGGTCATCCCGTACTTCGAGCGCTTCGTCGCAGCACTGCCGTCGCTCGAAGCGCTCGCCGAAGCACCGCTCGACCAGGTGCTCGCGCTGTGGTCGGGCCTCGGCTACTACCGGCGTGCCCGACACCTGCACGAATGCGCCAAGCGCTGCTTGGCCGAACACGACGGCGAGCTGCCACGCGACATCGACGCCCTCGCGGCCCTGCCCGGCATCGGCCGCTCGACCGCCGCGGCGATCCTCGCCCAGGCGCACGGCGAGCCGCATGCGATCCTCGACGGAAACGTGCGCCGCGTGCTCGCACGCCACCGCGCCGTGTACGGCTGGACCGGCCTGCCCGCCGTGCAGCGCGAACTCTGGCGCATCGCCGAGGCGTACACGCCGAGCGTGCGCGCCGCCGACTACACGCAGGCGATCATGGATCTGGGCGCGCTCGTCTGCGCGCGCCGCAAGCCGCTGTGCCCCGCCTGCCCGGTGAACGCGGACTGCATCGCACACCTCGACGCGCTGACTCACGTGCTGCCCGAAGCCAAGCCGACGCGCGCCGCGCCGACGCGAGCGACGCACATGCTCGTCGTGCGTGACGGCGACGGGCGCGTGCTGCTCGAGCGACGCCCGCCAACCGGCGTTTGGGCACGACTCTGGAGCCTGCCCGAAGCCGACGGCGTCGTCGAAGGCACGAGCGGCCTCGCCCGTCGCCACGGCGTTACCGCAGCCTCGCCTCGCGTGCTCGCGGACTTCATGCATGTGTTCAGCCATTACAAGCTGCGCGTGACGCCCGTGCTCTACGCCGCCACCCACGTCGACGACACGATCGCCGACGACGGCGACACGATGTGGGTGCGTCGCGACGATCTCGGCAACATCGGCCTGCCAGCGCCCGTGCGCACCCTGCTTGAAACCCTGATGGAGGACGCCCCATGCGAACCGTGCACTGCGTGAAGACCGGCCTGGACGCCGAAGGCCTGCCGTTCGCGCCCTGGCCGGGCGAACTCGGCAAGCGCATCTACGAAGGCGTATCGAAAGAGGCCTGGGCCGAGTGGCTGGCGCACCAGACCATGCTCATCAACGAGAACCGCCTCAATCCGCTGGACGCCAAGACCCGCGCCTTCCTCGCCGGCGAGATGGAGAAATACTTCTTCGGAGAAGGATCCGCGAAACCCGACGGCTACAGCTCACCCGAAGCGTCCTGACGATCAGGACGCCTTGTCTTCGCGCCGCGCGACCTGGAAGGCCTTGTAGTCCAGCGGGCGGATTTCCTGGATGCGACAGGTGTCGGCGCCCGCCTTGACCGAATCGAAACGCCGGCTCACGCGGTTGGCGGTCGAGGTTATGCCGATCGACTGCGCCCACTCGAGCTCGCGGCACGGCTTGTCGACCGTGAGCAGGAACGCGTCGTTGAGGCGCGGCCAGACGATGACCTTGTCCTCGCCGACGAGCTCCCATTTCTGCAGGCTGAAGAACTGGAACTGCTCGACCGGCTGGCCGAGGAACGGCGCGTAGGCCTCGAGATTCAGCTTCTGCGTGTCGCGCGTCTGCGCATGCACGCCGTACAGCGACATGCCGGCGAGCGCGGCGAGGACGAGAACCGTGGCTTTCATGACGTGGTCACCTGCGGGCTGGAGCGTTGCGGAT
Organism: Lysobacteraceae bacterium PS02065; assembly: GCA_029959555.1. Taxonomy (GTDB): domain Bacteria; phylum Pseudomonadota; class Gammaproteobacteria; order Xanthomonadales; family Rhodanobacteraceae; genus Dokdonella. The sequence continues at coordinate 116,406 of JASCPI010000002.1, forward strand.
CGTCACGCTCACGCGGACGGCCTGTTTCGAATACCTCTTGCCGCAGGACGGCGCGGGACGACGAACCGTCGCCGCGTTCCCGCACACCTCATACCCGCTCGAGACCACGTTCGGCCAGCAGTTCGTCGAGCTCGGAGAACGTGTCGAAATCATCGCTGTCCTCGAACGACAGCAGCGCCTGGTCGACATACTGCCGTTCCACGCGGATATCGGAAATGTACCTGACGAGTTCGAGGACACGCTTGGCCTTGTCACCGATCTGCGCCGGGCCGAACGAGTCCCAACGCCTTTGCACCTGTACCGTCGAACGCATGTCCTGATCCACTGATGTTGCGAAGCGCGGCGATCGTGCCCGGGCGCGCATGAACGTGGCTCGATCGCGAGCGTGCCGGGGATGTGACCGTTGTGTTCGGTTCACGCATGTCATCCGGCACGCCCTGCCGAACACGGTTCGCGTTACCCTGCGCGCATCAGGGGGAGAGTCAGCATGATGTCGGTCGACACCGCGCACGCGCGGTCGGAACAGCCCTTGCCCGATGGGCACTACCTCGCCGTCACGCTGCTCAACCGCGGCCCTTACGGCATCATGGTCTGGAGCGGCCGACTGCACCCTCTCGCTGCGGATTCCACCGCCGACGAGATCTCTCCCGGCGACTATGTTCAACGCGAAAGTGTCAGCTTCATGAGCTGGCACGACGCCATCGATTATTTCCGCGATCGCGACGTCGCTCCCCTTCTCGCCGACCTCGTCGGGCGTTCGCGCCGCAACGAGTTGCCGTCGCAGGCCTGACGCACGCGGGCCAGCGCCGCGTAAGGGCGAGGATTTCACGCCGGCTGCAGGACAGGCTCCAACGCGCAATCGGCGTGCCCGCACCGGCAGGTGTCGCCGCCACGCGCATCCTCGTCCCGGCAATGGGTGCAGCAATAGGCGTCGTCGCCTTCGACGAGGCAGACGCAAGGCGCATGGGCGCAAGGATGAAGATCGGCTGACATGGGTGGTGTTCTGCACGCACCGAGCTGAACTCGCCCCGTCTTTCCCGGGTCACTATCATCCGGCGGCAGGAACCGCCGCGCGTATCGGCCGCCGGAAGCGAACCTGTCCACCTGCATCGTGATCCGCCCGAGGAGACGACGCGATGACGGACCACCCGATCCAGCCCGATGTCCCCACCGGCATCGACGCCGAACACGTCGGCGAGAAACTCGCCGAGGCCGTCCACAAGCTCGACCTCGCCGGCATGAAGCTCGACATGACCTACAAGGCCCTGCACGAGGGCGGCCATGCCGATGCCGCGCAGATCGTCAACGCCACGCACCTCGACACGACCACGGCTTCGCTCGATGTCGTGCAGTCGATCGAGGCGCTCGGGATCGGCGTCGCGCGCGGGTTCAGGCGCAGAAGGGGCGAGTTGCGGGGGGATTGAGCTCCTCGCACGTTGCTGCGGATGGACGATTGCCACGACGAGACGCGTCGGAAAGAAACGCTCATCCTCGAAGAACACCGATCTGTTGCCTCGAAGCTGACGCAGCATCACCATGCGCCTGAACCAAAGGATGGGCTCGACATGCGCACGCTGCTGTTGACGATCCCCCTCGTGCTCGGGTGCCCTCTGCCATCTTTCGCAGGCTCGCCGGTAGCGGGAGTCGAGGAAAATTCGGAGTTTCATGAGATTCGCGACGCATCAGACCGCGTGCCGGGCATCCTTTCCGAAGCTCCTCCGTCCGCTCCCGTGGTCAGCGCCGTGGAGATATGGACGACCGTAGAGCAAACCTATCCGAGCCCCACGGGGGGCCGCTACACCCGAACGGATTGGCAACAACAGGATTTAGTGACGTTCCATATCGATGTGACCGAGCAGACCGAGTACGTCTCCTACTCGTTCGAGGTCATGCCCGTGCAAGGGCAGCAGGCCGCCGTGACATTCCGACCTGGCCGCACCAGGGGGCGACTCAGGGACAGCCGAATGGAGATCACTTTCCCCTGGGTGCCCCTGGACGAAACCCCGCTCGAACTCGACGTCAAGATCACGCCCTACCTGCCATCCGGCCTCGCGGGAACGCCGACCGTGATCAGGGTCAGGGATGCGGGCGAAAAGCGAGTTCGCAAATTCGGATAGCGCGTTCGGACGAAGGACTTCGAGCCGAAGATCGGCATCAGGCGACGCTGTTCGGGAAATGGTGGCCGGGGACGGAATCGAACCGCCGACACGGGGATTTTCAATCCCCTGCTCTACCAACTGAGCTACCCGGCCACGGGACTTTCGCAGCGGCGCTGATGGCCGTGCGGGAAGGGCGCGTATTAGAGCGATTGGCGTCGCGGACGTCAAGCGATCACGCGCACTTCGTGATCGATCGTGCCGCGACGTCGCGTCGCGGAGTCATGGCGCTCCCCGTGCGGCGCCGCTGCTCCTACACTACGCGCCCCGCGTCCTCGCATCGCCGCATCGCCATGTCGCCTTCGATTCCCCGCATCGCCGACGCGCTCGACCAGCAGGGCTTCGCGTTCGTCGAGGCACCGACGATGCGCGAGGCGCTGTCGGGTGCAGGCGGGCTCGACGACTGGGACGTGTTCGCGGCGAGCTGGAACGATCTTCACCTCGATCGCCACATGGCCGACGGCGGACGCTACCGCCGGCGTCGCCATGCGACGTTCCATGCCGTCGCGGGCGGCGAGACGACGCGCCAGATACACCAGCCGCACTACCAGAGCCTCGACTACAACACGCTCAACGGCGGCATCGAGCGCTGGTTCGAGCCGGTCGAGGAGGCGATCGCGCGAGGCACCGCGCTCGCGACGATCCTGCGCTGGAGCAACGCGACGTTCAGTGCGTTGTCGCCCGACGTGACCGACTGGCACGTCGAGATGCACCAGTTCCGCATCGAGGCTTCACCGGGACACGCCGGCCAGCCGACGCCCGAGGGCATGCACCGCGACGGCGTCGACCACGTGCTCGTGCTGCTCGTGCGGCGCGAGAACATCGCGAGCGGCACGACGTCGATCCACGATCTCGAAGGCCACGAGCTCGGCAGTTTCACGCTGACGCGACCGCTGGATTCGGCGCTCGTCGAGGATCGTCGCGTGTTCCACGGCGTCACCGCGGTCGAGCCGGTCGATGCATCGAAGCCGGCGTTCCGCGACGTACTCGTGCTGACCTGGCGCGACGCACGCGACCTCAGGCCGCGGTGAGCACCTCGAGGAAGGCTTCGCCGTAACGCGCGAGCTTGCTCTCGCCAACGCCGCTGATGCCACCGAGTTCGCGCAGCGACTGCGGCCGCTCGCGCAGCATCGCGAGCAGCGTGGCGTCGTGGAAGATCACGTAGGCCGGTACGCCCTGCTCCTTCGCGAGCCTCGCGCGCGCCTCGCGCAACGCGTTCCAGACCTCGGCCTCGTGTGGAGCGATGTCGATCGAGGCGCGTGCCTTGCCGTTGCGGTCCGACTTGCGTGAAGCGCGTCGCTCGGCGCGGTCGGCGACGCGGCGCTGGCGCACAACCGTCTCGCCGCGCAGCACGGCGCGGCTGGCTTCGGTCAGGCGCAGCGTCGCGTAGCCCTCTTCGTCGGTGGCGAGCAGGCCCGCGGCGACGAGCTGGCGGAAGATGCCGCGCCACTGGCGTTCGTCGAACTCGCTGCCGATGCCGTGCACGCTGAGGCTGTCGTGGCCGAGCTGGCGCACGCGCTCGTCGTCCTCGCCGCGCAATACCGAAGTGAGATGTCCGACGCCGTAGCGCTGGCCCGTGCGGTACACGCACGACAACGCCTTCTGTGCGGCCACGGTCGCATCCCAGGTCTGCGGCGGTTCGAGGCAGTTGTCGCAGTTGCCGCAGGCCTCGGCGCGCTGTTCGCCGAAATACGCCAGCAGGCGCTGCCGGCGGCAGGCGGTGGTCTCCGCATAGCCGAGCAGCGCATCGAGCTTGGCGCGCTCGACGCGCTTGCGCTCCTCGCCGGAGTCCGACTGCGTGATGAACTGCACGAGCGTGACGAGATCGCCGAGGCCGTAGCACATCCAGGCCTCGGACGGCAGGCCGTCGCGTCCGGCACGACCGGTCTCCTGGTAGTAGCCCTCGAGGCTCTTGGGCAGATCCATGTGGGCGACGAAGCGCACGTCGGGCTTGTCGATGCCCATGCCGAACGCGATCGTCGCGACCATGACGATGCCGTCCTCGCGCAGGAAGCGCTGCTGGTGGTGGGCGCGCTGCGCCGACTCCATGCCGGCGTGGTACGGCAGCGCCTCGATGCCCTCCTCGACCAGCGCGGCCGCGGTCTCGTCGACCTTGCGCCGCGACAGGCAGTAGACGATGCCCGACTCGCCGCGGTGCGCGACGAGGAAATCGCGCAGCTGGCGGCGCGCGTTGTCCTTCTCGACGACGCGGTAACGGATGTTCGGGCGGTCGAAGCTCGCGACGAAGCTGCGCGCCTCGTCGAGACCTAGCCGCTCGACGATCTCGCGCCGCGTCGGCGCATCGGCCGTGGCGGTCAACGCGATGCGCGGCACGCGTGGATAGCGCTCGTGCAGCATCGTGAGCTGGCGGTACTCGGGACGGAAATCGTGCCCCCACTGCGAGACGCAATGCGCCTCGTCGATCGCGAACAAGGCGATCTCGGTGCGATCGAGCAGGTCGAGGAAGCGCTCCGTGAGCAGACGCTCGGGCGCCACGTACAGCAACTTGAGATCGCCGGCGCGCAGACGTGATTCGACGTCGCGCTGCGCGATCGCATCGAGGCTGGAGTTGAGGAATGCGGCCTCGATGCCGTACTGGTGGAGCGCCTCGACCTGATCCTGCATGAGCGCGATCAGCGGCGACACGACGATCGCCGTACCGGGCCGCATCAGCGCGGGAATCTGATAGCACAGCGATTTTCCGCCGCCGGTCGGCATCAGCACGAGGGCGTCACCGCCTCCCGCGACGTGCCCGATGATGGCCTCCTGCTCGCCGCGGAACGCGGGATAGCCGAAGACGGTGTTGAGGATCTGCAAGGCGGATTCAGGCATCCGGCCATGCTAGCAAAGCACGCTGACCGCAGGCTCCGACTGCGACCGCGCGCCCCCGTTCCAAGCGAATCCGGCGCTGATATGCTGCGCGCCGCCGACGGCCCGCGTCGCGGGCCGGGCCTTGGGGAAAACACTGCATGTCCACCCGCCAGCCGCAGTCCACGCCGGACCCGCGTCGTATCGAGCCGTTCTGGTCGCGCCTGCCCGCGATCGCGCTTTACCCGATGCACTCGTCCGCACTTCTGACGATCTTCGTCCTCGCGCTGTGCCGCCTGTCGATCTACCTGCCGATGGGCTGGCTGCTCCACCTGCTCGTGTGGATCCCCTTCTACAAGTACGCCGCCGAGTGCCTGCGCGCGAGCGCCAACGGCGTACTCACGCCTCCCGAGTTCGCGACCCGCGTCGACGAGTCGAGCGGCTGGACGATCGTCAAGCTGCAGATCGTCTACGTCATCCTGGTCCTCGTCGCGACGATCTTCCTCGGGCCCATCGCAGGCGCGGCGACGATGATCGTGCTCGGCATCGGCCTGCCCGCGATGACGATGTCGATCGCGATGGACGGCAGCCTCGGCCACGCGCTCAACCCCGCGACATGGCTTTCGGTGATCGCGCGCATCGGCGGACCGTACCTGCTGCTCATGGGGCTCACCCTGCTGTTCAACATCAGCGAGTCCCGCGTGATGGCCCTGCTGCCGCCTTACCTGCCGGGGCCGCTCGCGGTGGTGGTGTACTACATGATCGCCCAGTACGTCGCACTGATGACCTTCCACCTCATGGGCTACATGATCTGGCAGTACCACAGCGAGCTCGGCTTCGAGCCGGAGATCGAGACCGTGGCACCGCTCGCCGCGCGTCGCGACGATCCCGACGGTGAACTGCTCGAGCAGAGCCAGGCGCTGGTGCGCGAGGGCGAGGTGGACGCCGCGATCGCCGTGCTGCGCGAGCACATCCGCAGCCGCGGCGGCACGCCTTCCGTGCACACGCAGTACCGCAAGCTGCTGGCCCTCGGCGACCATCGCGAAGAGTCGCTGCGCCACGGCCGCGAGTGGCTCGACATCCTCATCGGCCAGGACGACAACCGTCGCGCGCTCGCGCTGCTGCGCGAATGCGTGGCGCTGGATCCCGCCTTCAAGCCGCCGGCGGACACGGTACTGCGCCTCGCCACGCTCGCCTCGGAAGCCAGCCAGACCCAACTCGCGCTGAGCCTGCTGTCGGGTTTCCATCGCACCAACCCGAAGCACAAGGACCTGCCGGCGAACTACCTGCTCGCCGCGCGCCTGCTCGCCGAGCGCATGGGACGCGACGCGGAGGCCCGCAAGCTGCTCGATCACCTTCTCGGCGCGTTTCCCCAGCACGCGCTGCGCGAGGACATCGCGCGCTATCGCGCCTTCCTCGACACCCTTGCCGCACCGGCGCCTGCGCGCGCGCCGAACGGCTGACGGATCAGGCGCGGACGCCCGCGGCGTCGCCGAGCAGCACGCGCGCCTTGCCTGCCTCGGGCGTCGAGGGCAAGGCGCGTACGATGGCCTCGAGCAGCGGGCGTGCCACGGTGGTTTCCCCGCTCGCGATCGCACGTTGCGCGACCGCGAGGCAATCGCCCGCGAGTCCGGCAGCCGCCGGAGCGGCGAGATCGATCGTCGCGAGCACCCGCAGGGCCGCCGCGACCTGGCCGAGGCGCGCCCACTGGCGTGCCACCGACACGCGCAGCGCGGCTGGCAGGCGTGTCGCGCCCGGCGCGATGCGTGACACATCGTCGAACACGCGGCGCTGGCTCGCGACGTCGTCGGCATCCTTCGGCACGATGCCCAGCACCGCCGCGGCGGCCTCGCCAAGACGCGGCTGACCCTTCTCGCATCGTGCGCAACGGTAGAGCGCCTCCAGCACGTCCAGATCGGCGGGATCACGCGCCGCGAGCGGTTCGAGCAGCTGGCGCGCGGCGGAAATCTCGAGGCGACCGACATGGCCGAGCGCACGCTCGAGGTCGTCGCGCGCCTGCACGGCGGCATCGGCACGTTCGTCCTCGTCGAGGAAGTCGCGGCGCTGCCAGCCGAGCCCGACCACCGCGAGGCCGAGCAGAGCGCCGGACACGATGCCGCCTGCATGCGCCTCGAATCCGATGCCGGCGCCCTTCGTGAAGGCGAGGTTGTAGAGCTCCCAGCCGAGCCAGGCGGGCAGCAGCACGAGTGCCGGCGCTTTCACATAGTTGAAAACGAAGAAGAACCACCAGAAGAAGCGCACGCGACGCATGCCCCACAGCACGCAGTAGGCCCCCATCAGGGCCGCGATCGCCCCCGAGGCGCCGAGCGCACCTCCGGGTTCACCCCAGTTCCAGGCGAGCGACGCGAGCGAGGCACCGAATCCTCCCAGCGTGTACAGCGCGAAGAACAGGCCGGCACCGAGCGCACCTTCCACGAGCAACCCGAGCATGACGAGGAACACGAGGTTGCCGACCAGATGGCCGACGCCGCCGTGCAGGTAGGTCGCCGAGATCATCCTGACCGGATCGAAGCGGTCGAATCGCTGCAGCCAGCGTTCCGTGAACACGCCTTTCCAGGCACGCGCGAACACGTCGCGCCGCGCGCGCCAGTCGGCCATGTCGTCGGCACGTGGCACGACGCTGCCGTCGGCGAGCGCGGAGGTGAAGCGGTCGTCGTGGTTGAGGACGAGGGCGGCGTGCTTCGGGTTCGCCGATGCGACAACCCCGAATTCCCTTGCGCGTTCGCTGTCGCCCTTGGCGGAAAGCCATTCCGCGTACACGGGGAACTCCTGTACCCCGAGGCCCGAGGCGACGTAGACCTCGACGGCGCGTTCGCGTGCCCGTTCGCCGCCGACCTGCCAGCCCAGGAACACGAACACGTTCACGAGCACCAGCGCGAGCGTCACCCACGGAAACGTGGCCCGCGTCGGCAGGCGGTGCAGCGGAAGGATCAGCATGCGCGTGGAGTCCCCTTGATGACGCCATCATAGCGTCGCGGCGAGGCGGCGACCTACGCTTGGCAGTCAGCGCACACACCACCGTGAGCGTCGATCGGCGATGGGCGCGACGTCGTTCGAAAGGCAGCGCCAGTGGAACGAGCGCCGCCACCTTCGGGCATTCGCCCCCGGGCCAGGCCTCCCGCAGCCCGGACCGGCGTCGCGATCGCCTTCGTCGCATGTCGTCATGCCGCTGCGTCGCAACGGTACGCGACGGGGTCGCCCGTATACTGGACGGCCCCGTTCGAGGAAGTCCGCTGCATGATCCGCCGCCTGTTCGTGTCCTGCCTCGTCCTCGCCGGCGCCGCTGCCCATGCCGCGGACGACTACACCGCAACGGTGGAAACGTGGCGCGCCGATCGCTACGCCTCGCTGCGCCAGCCCGAGGGCTGGTTCAGCTTCATCGGCTCGGGCATCGTCAATACGGGGACGAGCACGGTCGGTAGTGCCGCGGACAACGCGATCGTGCTGCCGTCGGGCCCGAAGCACGTCGGCACGCTGACGCTCGGCGCGGATGGCGTACCGCGCTTCCGCGTGCTGGCCGAGAGCGGCGCACGCATCGAAGGCACCGACAGCGAAGGCGAACAGGTCCTCAAGACCAACCTCGACGGCAAACCGACACGCGTCACGTTCGGCAGCCGCTGGTTCTACGTGGTCAAGTCCGGCGACACGACGGGCTGGCGCCTGCGCGACACCGAATCGCCGGCACGCAAGGCGTTTACGCACATCGAGCACTTCCCGGTCGACGCGACGTGGCGCGTGCAGGCCGACTGGGTGCCGTTCGACCCGCCGCGCGCGATCGAGCTCGTCACGATCATCAACACGCTCGAGAAGGCGACCGTGCCCGGCAAGGCCGTGTTCGAACGCGACGGCAAGCGCTACGAGCTCGAGCCCGTGACCGAGGACGACGGCCGCCTGTTCTTCATCATCGCCGACCGCACGAGCGGCAAGGAAACCTACGGCGCCGCGCGCTTCCTCTACGCCGACGCACCCAAGGACGGCAAGGTCGAGCTCGATTTCAACAAGGCCTACAACCCGCCGTGCGCGCTGTCGCCGCACGTGGTCTGCCCGACCGCGCCACCCGGCAACCGCCTCGGCCTGCGTGTCGAAGCCGGCGAGAAGACCTACGCGAAAGCGCACTGAGTGCGGTGATCGACAGGAACATGTCCATGTTCCTGTCGCTTTCCATGTGCCCTCGCGAGCACACCGTCCCGGGATCGAAGGCTGTGCCCCGGTCCCGAACACCTCTTCGCCATCGCGAGCAGCGTGGTGAATGAGCCGGCAAGGGCCACAACGGGCTCCCGTTGCCACGACTCCCGAAACCGCCGCGAACGGCACGCCCCGATCGCATCGCCGACGCGCGGCGTACATGCCGGCCGCATGATGCCCGAGCGGGATCCGACGCACGGCGTTCGCGAGACAGGAGATCGCCACGCCCCCGCGAACGCGACACCGACGTGACGAAAATCCTTTCCAGACGACCACCTACAGCGTCGCTACAAGGTTTCTACAAGCGCCGGCACGCGATCGGCGGGATGGTCGGGGCGTCCCACGCGGCACTCGCCGCGCTGCCCTCCAGCCCATGCCAAGGTCCGTCATGACGTCGATGCCGCGTTTCGTGCTCCGCCCCCTGCCCGCCCTGCTCGCAGTCGCCTTGAGCGCCCCGCTGCACGCGGGCCAGGCGCCGTCCTACCAGCTCGTGCGCCTCGACGTGCCGGGCGCGACCAGCGTCTCGGTCAACGACGTCAACGACCTCGGCGAGGCCGTCGGCAGCTATCAGGACGCCGACTTCCTGCGCCACGCGGTGTACTGGGATGCCTCCGGCACGGCGCACACGCTCGCGGTCACACCGGGCGTCGAGGTCGAAGGCATCGCGCGTGCGATCAACAACCAGGGCCAGATCGTCGGCACCGCGACCGACTACGAGTTCGGCGGCGTCGCCGGGCTGCTGTGGACGACCGCCTCGCCGGATACCTACACCGTCATGCACAACGTCGCGGGCGAAGCGGCGAACGTCGCCGACATCAACGACGCCGGCATCGCGGTCGGCGGCCTTTCGGGCTTCGGTACCGGCGCACCGAGCCATGCCTTCGTGTGGACCGCGGCGGGTGGCCTCGTCGACTACGGCGTCGCCGACCCGACGGTCGACAACCAGCACGCACGCTGGACCGCAGTGGACGCGGCCGGCAAGCTCGTCGGCTACTGGAGCCTCGGCTTCTCGACGATCCACGCGACGGTCGGCCAGGTCGGCACGCCGGCCGTGTTGCCGATGAGCAGCCAGACCGAGGCCTTCCCGACCATCGCCGCCGGCATCAACCCGGGCGGCACCGCGGTCGGCCTCGGACTCGCGGACGCGAATCCGGTGCTCGTACCGGTCGTGTTCGCGGCGGACGGTACCTACACCGAGATCCCCGGCGCGACGCTGTCGCAGACCAACGGCGGCGCGACCGCGATCAACGCGGGCGGCGTGATCGTCGGCAATGCCGGTATCGGTACGGCCAACGGCATCGTGCCGGGCATGCAGGCTTTCGTGCATGTCGACGGTGCCAGCCACGACCTCTTCACGCGCACCGTCGACACGACCGGCTTCACGCGTTTCGCGAGCGCGGTGTCGATCAACGGCGCCGGCGTCATCGCCGGAACAGGCCGCCTCACCGACGAGAGCGTCGCGAGCTTCCTGCTCGTGCCGGTCGCCACCGATGCGATCTTCGCGGACGGGTTCGACGACTGATCGCCTCGCGCGGGCTGCGCTCCCTTCTCCCTCCGGGAGAAGGTGGCCCGAAGGGCCGGATGAGGGTTCGGCATCTAAAATGCCTCACATTCGTGAGGCTCGCGAATCCGCTGGTTCAGGCCATACCAGCCTGCCGAGATGAAGTAGCCGGCAGGGCGGCATGCGCGTCGCGCCTTCAACGCGCGGGGGACGTGGAACCGTCATCCCTCCCGCGCGAGCCAGCGCAACGCCATGCGCTTCAGCGACGCGTCCGTGGCCGGGTCGGCGGCGAGTTCGGCGACGTCGCGCCAGGCGAGTTCGAGCGATTCCGCGCTCACGACGAACGCCTCGTCGGTCGTCACCCGCACGACGAAGCGCACGTCGTAATGCCAGTGCCCAGGCTCGCCCTTGCGCTCGGGGATCCAGTGCCGGTCGAGGTCGAAGATCGCCGGCTCGACGACGAGGCCTGACAGGCCCGATTCCTCCTCGGCCTCGCGCAGCGCGACGCGGGAGAGCTCGCGATCACCATCCGCATGGCCGCCGAGCTGCAGCCAGCGCGCGAGTTTGCGGTGATGGGTCAGCAGCACGCGGCGGCCGTCGGCGCTGACCAGCCAGGCAGAACCCGTGAAGTGACCGACCGTGTGGTGGCGCTCGAACGCTTCGGGCGAGCTCGCGAGGAAATCGAGGAATTCGGCCGCGCCGGCGGCGTCGACACCGTGGGCGTAGTCGTCGAACGCACGGGCGGTGGCGTCATCGGGAACGGTCATGTGGCCTGGCTCGAAAGCGGGGGCGCGCGAGCCTGCACGTCCGCGGCGAAGCGGGCAAGTGCCGTGCGCGGGCCATCACATCGGCGTCACGCGCTTGTGCTGGCGGAGCCGGTTTGGCATCGTACGACGCCACGTCCGCGTCCATGCGGGCCCGCACTCTCGACGCGCCACGCGCGTCCGATGACCACGCGTACCGGGGAGATACAATGTCCAAAGGCCTTTTCGTAACGAAGCCTGTGCAGGCTTCGCCGCACGTCGACGCCGGTGAACCGGTAGAAGGTTCGCTGCAGGGCGAAGTCACGCTCAAGCGCACCCTGACCGGCACCCAGCTCGTCATGCTCGGCATCGGCGCGGTGATCGGCGCGGGCATCTTCGTGCTGACCGGCCATGCCGCAGCGGCCCATGCCGGCCCGGCCATCGTGCTGAGCTTCGTGCTCGCGGGCGTCGCCTGTGCCTTCGCGGGCCTGTGCTACGCCGAGTTCGCGGCGATGCTGCCGGTCTCGGGCAGCGCCTACTCCTACTCCTACGCGACGCTCGGCGAGGTCGTGGCCTGGTTCATCGGCTGGAACCTCGTGCTCGAGTACCTGTTCGCGGCATCGACCGTGGCCGTCGGCTGGTCGGGCTACTTCAACAGTCTGCTCGGCAGTTTCGGCATGGCCTTGCCGGCCTCGCTCTCGACCGCGCCGCTCAATGTCGTCGAAGGCAAGATCGTCTACACCGGCGGCCTGTTCAACCTGCCCGCGGTCGCGATCGTCGCGGCGATCAGCACGCTGTGCTACGTCGGCATCACGCAATCGGCGTTCGTGAACTCGATCATCGTCGCGATCAAGGTCGTCGTGATCCTCATGTTCGTCGCGTTCGGCCTGCAGTACGTGAATCCGGACAACTGGGTTCCGTTCATCCCCGAGAACCAGGGGCCGGGCCAGTACGGCTTCGACGGCATCGTGCGCGGTGCCGCGGTGGTGTTCTTCGCCTACATCGGCTTCGACGCGGTCTCCACGGCGGCGGGTGAAGCGAAGAACCCGCAGCGCGACATGCCGATGGGCATCCTCGGCTCGCTGGCCATCTGCACGATCATCTACATCATCGTCTCGCTCGTGCTCACGGGCATGCTGCCGTTCACGCAGCTCGGCACGCCGAAGCCGGTCGCGACCGCGCTCGAGGCCTACCCGTCGCTGCTGTGGCTCAAGCACGTCGTCGAGATCGGCGCGATCGCAGGCCTGAGCTCGGTGATCCTCGTCATGCTCATGGGCCAGCCGCGCATCTTCTACGCGATGGCGCAGGATGGCCTGCTTCCGAAGATCTTCAAGCGCGTGCACCCGAAGTTCCAGACCCCGCACGTCGGCACCGTCATCGTCGGCTTCGTGGCCTGCATCCTGGCCGGCTTCCTGCCGATCGGCCTGCTAGGCGAGCTCGTCTCGATGGGTACGCTGCTCGCGTTCGCGACCGTGTCGATCGGCGTGCTGATCCTGCGCCGCACCCAGCCGAACCTGCCGCGTCCGTTCCGCGTGCCGTTCGCGACGATCATCTGCCCGCTCGGCGCAATCGCCTGCCTGTACCTGTTCTGGCAGCCGTTCCGCGAGCACTGGCCGCTGATGACGGGCTGGACGGTGATCGGCTTCGTGATCTACTTCGGCTACGGCTACCGCAACAGCAAGCTGCGCAACCAGGCCTGATCCACCCGAGGCCGGCGGTGACCCCGCCGGCCTCTTGCGTTGCATACCACCCCTCGTTCCATCCTCCGCGTCGAGACCCCGCGCATGACCTCGAGCAGCGTCCGCAAGATCGGACCCGTCCTCGCCACGTTCGTCGTGGCCAACAACATGATCGGCTCGGGGTTTTTCCTGCTGCCGGCGACGCTGGCGGGATCGGGCGCGGTGACCGCGCTGAGCTGGCTGCTCGGCACGGTGCTCGCGGTGGTGCTCGGCGGTGCGTTCGCGCGACTCGCGCGCGAGTACCCGCAGATGCAGTCGCCCGACGACTACGTACGGCCGTCGCTGGGCCGCGACGTCGGGTTCCTCGCGACGACGCTGTACTGGATCTCGTCGTGGATCGGCAACAACGCGATCGCGGTCGCCGCGTTCGGCTACCTCGTCACCGTGCTGCCGTTCGACGGCAGCAACCCGAGCGTGCAGATCGCCGGCCAGATCGCGCTGATCCTGCTCATGTTCGCGATCAACCTGTTCGGCCCGAAGCAGGTCGCACGCTTCCAGTCGCTGTGCGTCGTGCTCGGCCTGCTGCCGGTCAGCGTCGTGCTCCTCGGCGGCTGGGGCAGTTTCGATACGGCGATCTACGAGGCCGCGTGGAACGTGACCGACCGCTCCGATGCCTCGGTCGTGTTCGCCTCGCTGGCACCGATCTTCTGGGCCTTCGTGGGCCTCGAGACCGGCGCGATGGTCGCCGGGATCGTGCGCGACCCGGACCGCAACGTGCCGCGCGCGACGCTCGCCGGCATCCTCATCGCAGGCGTGGTGTACCTGGTCGCGTCGGTGCTCGTCATGGGCATCGTGCCGAGCGCCGAACTGGCCGCCTCGAGCGCGCCGTTCGCGCTCGTCGCGGGCCGCATCTTCGGCGAATGGGCCGTGCCGGTCATCGCGATCGCCGCAGCCATCAAGGCCACCGGCACGCTCGGCGGCTGGATGCTCGTGACCGGCGAGACCGGCGCACGCGCCGCACAGCGCGGCTACCTGCCGGCGATCTTCGGCCGCATGCTGCCCAACGGTGCGGCCGGCTGGGGCCTCGCCATCGTGGCCGTGTCGATGTGCGCCTTCGCGCTGCTGACGCTCGCGCCGACCGCCGCGCAGCAGTTCGGCACGATCATCGAGATGGCCGTGCTGCTCGTCGTGCTCGGCTACGCCGCAGCAGGCCTGAGCCTGCTCGTCGGCACGCCGCAGCGCCCGTCCGGCGTGCGCGAACGCCTGCTCGGCGCCGGTGCGCTCGTCGCCTGTGCGCTGCTGCTGGTCTCGTCGGGCTGGCAGACCCTGCTCGGTGCGGCAGCGATCGCCGCGGTCGCGTGGGGGCTGTTCCGCATCTTCGGCAGCCGCGCACCGCGCTGAGGCCTGCGCTGGAGCACGGGCGATGGCGTAATGACCTTCGCCGTTTGGCCAAGCGCGCGACGATGGCTATAGTCGGCGGAGACCTTCACCGGACCGCCCCATGCCGCGCACGTACGCCCCGGCCCTGATCGGCCTTTCCGCCTCCAGCCTCCTCCTGTCCGCCTGCATGCACACCGCCACCGCACCCGATGGCGCACGCGCCGCCTCCACCGCACCGACGAAGTCGACGATCACCTACCCGGTCTCGCGCACGGTCGAGCACGTCGACACCTACCACGGCACGCGCATCGCCGACCCCTACCGCTGGCTCGAGGATATCGACGCCAGCGAGACCGCCGACTGGGTCGCCGCACAGAACGAGACGACGTTCGCGCACCTGCGCGGCATCGCGCAGCGCAACGAGCTGCGTACGCGCCTCGAGCAGCTCTGGAACTACGAGCGCACCTCTCCGTACGAGCGGCATGGCGCGCTGTACGCGTTCTCGAAGAACGACGGCCTGCAGAACCAGTCGGTGCTCTACGTCACCGACAAGCCCGGCGCCCCGGCGCGCGTGCTGCTCGATCCGAACAAGCTCTCGACCGACGGCACGGTCGCATTCAAGGGCGGCGAATTCAGTCCCGATGGCCGCCTGTTCGCCTACGGCCTGTCCTCGGGCGGCTCGGACTGGGAGCAGTGGCGCGTGCTCGACGTCGGCACCGGCAAGCCGCTCGCCGACACGCTGGAATGGGTCAAGTTCTCGACCACGGCGTGGAGCAAGGACGGCAAGGGCTTCTACTACAGCCGCTACGACCAGCCCAGCGGCGAGAACGCGCTCAAGGCCGTCAACACGTTCCAGAAGGTCTACTACCACGAAGTCGGCACGCCGCAGGAGCGCGACCGCCTCGTCTACGAGCGCAAGGACGAGCCCAACTGGGGCTTCGGCACCACCGTCACCGACGACGGCCGCTACCTGCTGCTGAGCGTCTGGCGCAGCACCGAGCCCAAGAACCTCGTGCTGATCCGCGACCTCAAGGCCAAGGGCGGCAAGGTGCGCGAACTCGTCGGCGAGTGGACCGCGAGCTTCGACTTCCTCGGCAGCGAGGGCAGTACGCTGTACTTCCTCACCGACGACGGCGCCGCGCGTTACCGCGTGATCGCGATCGACGCGCGCAAGCCCGCACGCTCGAACTGGCGCGAGATCGTCGCCGAGGCGCCCGAGACGCTCGCGGGCGCGCGCCTGGTCGGCGGCCAGATCGTCGCCTCCTACCTCAAGGACGCGCGCAGCGTGATCCGCCGCTTCGGCCTCGACGGCCGCGCGCTCGGCGAGGTCGCCCTGCCCGGCCTCGGCACGGCGAGCGGCTTCACCGGCAAGGCACGCGACACCGAGAGCTTCTTCTCGTACACGAGCTTCGTCGACCCGGCCGCGGTCTACCGCCTCGACACGAAGACCGGCACGGCCGAACGCATCGTCGCACCGGCCTACCCGATCGACACCTCGGCCTACGAGACTCGCCAGGTCTTCTACACGAGCAAGGACGGCACCAAGGTGCCGATGTTCATCTCGGCCAAGCGCGGCATCGCGCTCGACGGCAACAACCCGACCATCCTCTACGGCTACGGCGGCTTCAACATCTCGGTGACGCCGTCGTTCTCGCCGGCCGTGATCGCGTGGCTCGAGCGTGGCGGTGTCTATGCCGTCGCCAACCTGCGCGGTGGCGGCGAGTACGGCCGCGCCTGGCACGAGGCCGGCATGAAGGCGAACAAGCAGAACGTGTTCGACGACTTCATCGCCGCGGCCGAGTACCTCGTCGCCGAGAAGGTCACCTCGCCGAAGTCGCTCGCGATCCGCGGCGGCTCGAACGGCGGCCTGCTCGTCGCGGCAGTCGAACTGCAGCGCCCCGACCTGTTCGCCGCGGCGATCCCGGCGGTCGGCGTGCTCGACATGCTGCGCTTCCGCGACTTCACGATCGGCCGCGCCTGGGAATCGGACTACGGTTCGGTCACCGACGAGGAAGGCTTCCGCACCATCAAGGCCTACTCGCCGCTGCACAACATCAAGCCCGGCGTCGACTACCCGGCCACGCTCGTGATCACGGGCGACCACGACGACCGCGTGTTCCCGGCGCACAGCTTCAAGTTCGCCGCCGCGCTGCAGGCGGCCAAGCCGAAGCGTCCCGCGCTGATCCGCATCGACGTGCGCGCCGGTCACGGCCAGGGCAAGCCGACCAGCAAGCTCATCGACGAGACCGCCGACGTCTACGCGTTCATCCTCGACGCCTTTGGGCGTTGACCAAACGCCGCCCGGGGTACGTTTATCCCGGGCGGGAGGAGAATGGGGTCAGGTTCATTTTTCCGACGACGTGCCATTCGTCGGCACGTGGAGTCACGGGAAAAATGAACCTGACCCCAGCTTCTCAGAAGGACGATGCGGCGGCGTGACGACGTTCGAAACTTGTCGCGTGACCGCACCCTCATCCGGCCCTGCGGGCCACCTTCTCCCGGAGGGAGAAGGGAAATATTCGCAAGGCCCTGCTGCTGTCGAGCTGCTGCCGAACGATTTGGCCTATCCCGTGACGCCGGCGCGTTCGAAACCGTTGCGGTTACAGTCACCCGGCCTTGCACATCGCAGAACCCGCGAAGCGGATTCCGCCAGCGATCACCTCATCCCGCGCGCTGGCGCAACGCCTCGAACAGCGCGACACCCGTCGCGACCGACACGTTGAGGCTCTCGACGCTGCCGCGCAGCGGGATGTGGGCGAGGTGGTCGCAGGCTTCGCGCGTGAGGCGGCGCATGCCCTCGCCTTCGCTGCCCATGACGAGCGCGATCGGGCCCTTGAGGTCGATCGAATACAGCGTCTGCGGCGCCTCGCCGTCGAGGCCGGTCAGCCACACGCCGGCGTCCTTGAGCACGCGCAGCGCGCGCGCGAGGTTGGTCGCGGCGATGAACGGAACGCGGTCGGCGGCGCCGGCCGAGGCCTTGCGGACGGTCGGCGTGATGCCGACGGCCTTGTCCTTGGGCACGATCACTGCGGTCACGCCGGCGCCTTCTGCGCTGCGCAGGCAGGCACCGAGGTTGTGCGGATCGGTGACGCCGTCGAGCACGAGGAACAGTGCATCGGCACCGGCGGCCTCGATCAGCGCGGGCAGTTCCGACTCGCTGCGCGGCGGCGGTGCGCGGTAGCGCGCGGCGACGCCCTGGTGGCGCGCGCCGCCGGTCATGCGGTCCATCGCCTCGCGGTCGCGCGCGTGCGGCTTGACGCCGAGTTCGCGCGCGCGCTCGGAGAGCTCCTTCAGACGCGGATTCTGCTGGCCGGACTCGACGTACAGCTCGACGATGTTGCCGGCGTCGTGGTTCAGCGCGGCTTCGACGGCGTGGATGCCGTACAGCAGTTCGTTGCTCATGGGGCTTCACGGGAACGTGGGGGGTGCGCAGTGTGACGCGCCGGCGTCGCCGCGCAAAGCGCGGTGCGTCGGCACGCCGCGGAACCGGTCGCGCCCCGCTGCGCGCGGGGGCGACCGGGAAGCGACCTCAGCGGCGTGTGTCGCCACCCTCGACGACGAGGCGGAAATCGATCTTGCGATCCTCTAGGCTCGCGCGCAGCACCTGCACGCGGACCTTGTCGCCGAGGCGGAAGCGCATGCCGCGGCGCTCGCCCTCGAGCATGTGGCGCACCGGATCGAAGTGGTAATAGTCGTTCGGCAGCTGGGTGATGTGGACGAGTCCGGTGATCTTCGACTCGGTCAGCTCGACGAACAGGCCGAACGAGGTCGCGCCCGAGACCACGCCGTCGAACTGGCTGCCGACGTGCTTCTCCATCCATGCGCACTTGTAGCGCTCGTCGACGTCGCGCTCGGCCTCCTGCGCGCGGCGCTCGTTGTGCGAGCAATGCACGGCCATCGAACCCATCTGGGTCGGCGAGTAGCGGTAGTCGGCGCCCTTGCCGCCGGCGATCGCGTGGCGGATCGCGCGGTGCACGAGCAGGTCCGGGTAACGGCGGATCGGCGAGGTGAAGTGCGCGTACGCCTCGAGCGCGAGGCCGAAATGGCCGGTGTTCTCGGGCTGGTAGACGGCCAGACTCTGCGAGCGCAGCAGCACCGATTCGATGAGGCTGACGTCCGGGCGGTTGCGGATCTTCTTGAGCAGCGCGGCGAAGTGCGCGGGCTGCACCTCGCCGGCCGGCGGCAGACTCAGCTTGAACTCGCGCAGGAACTCGAGCAGGTCCTCGTACTTCGAGGACGGCGGCGGCTCGTGCACGCGGTACGGTGCCGGGATGCGCTTGCGGATGAGGAACTTCGCGGCCTCGACGTTCGCCGCGATCATGCATTCCTCGATGAGCTTGTGCGCATCGTTGCGCGGCTCCGAGCCGAGCTGGATGACCTCGCCGGACGCGACGAGGCGGAACTTCACCTCGGTGCTCTCGAAATCGATCGAGCCGCGCTTCTGGCGTGCCTTGGCGAGCACCTTGTAGAGCTGGTGAAGGGCCTCGAGGCGCGGCATGAGCTTGCCGACCTCGGCGCGCGCGTCGGCGTCCTTCTCGCCGATCGCCTGCCACACGCGCGTGTAGGTCAGGCGCGCATGCGAGCGCATGACGGCATCGTAGAACGTCGACTTCGTGACGTTGCCTTCGCGATCCACCTGCATGTCGCAGACCATGCACAGGCGATCGACCCTCGGGTTGAGCGAACAGATGCCGTTGGAGAGCGTCTCGGGCAGCATCGGCACGACGAAGCCCGGGAAGTACACCGACGTAGAGCGCTTGTAAGCCTCCTCGTCGAGCGCACTTCCGGCCGGCACGTAGTGCGAGACATCGGCGATCGCGACGACGAGGCGGAAGCCGTTCGCGGTGGGTTCCGCGTAGACGGCATCGTCGAAGTCGCGCGCGTCCTCGCCGTCGATCGTCACGAGCGGAAGGCCGCGCAGATCCTTGCGACCCGCGATCTCGGCTTCGGTGACCTGCGGTTCGACCTCAGCGGCTTGGCGCAGCACGTCGTCGGGCCAGTCGTGCGGCAGGCCGTGGCTCGCGATCGCCATCTCGACGAGGATCGACGGCGTCAGGCGCTCGCCGAGCACCGCGAGAACGCGTCCCATCGGTCCGCGGTACACGGTGGGCGGATCGCTGATCTCGGCGATGACGATCTGGCCTGCACGCGCGCCCTGGTCCTCGCCCGGGCGGATCAGGATGTCCTGATGCACGCGGCGGTCGTCGGGCGAAACCAGCACGAGCCCGTTCTCGACGATGACGCGGCCGACGAGGCGCGACGAGCGCCGCTCGAGTACCTCGACGATCGCGCCCTGGCGCCGCCCGCGGCGATCCACGCCGACGACACTGCCGAGCACGCGGTCGCCGTGCAGCACCGGGCGCATCTGCGCGGGCGAGAGATAGAGATCCTCGCCGCCGCCGTCGGGACGCAGGAAGCCATAGCCCTCGGCGTTGGCGAGCACGACGCCCGGGATCAGGTCGAGCTTCTGGGCGACGCCGTAGCCGCCGCGGCGGTTCTGCAGCAACTGGCCATCTCGCACCATCGCGGCGAGGCGCTTGGTCAACGCGTCGACGTCCTGTTCGGTGGTCAGGCCCAGCGTCTGCGCGATGGCCTCGGTCTTCATGAGCGTCGCGTGTTCGGACAGCAGCGCGAGGATCGCCTCGCGGCTCGGGATCGGACGCGCGTAACGCTGCGCCTCGCGGTCGGCGAACGGATCGTGCGCGCGCGGAGCCTCGTCCCCCGTGCGTCCCCGCGGTGCGCCGCGCGGCGGCGCGACGTCGGTGGCATGGAACGGGGGCTTGCCGGGACGTGGGCCCTTCGACGTGCGCGGTGGCGAGGGTGCGGTTGCAGGCGACGTACGCGTGCGGCCTTTGGGCGCATCGAACACGGGCGGCAGCCAAGGCGCCGGCGCGGATTTCGCGCGCTTGACGCCGGTCTTCTTCGCGGCTGTGGCGCTGCCCTTGGCGAGCGCCGGCGCGGCGCCCGGGTTCGTCTTCTTGGTGGCGCGCGGCGCGCCTTTCGTGATTCTCTTCGTCACGTTGGTGGAACTCCTCTTGTTGCAGGCACGGCGATCGACGATCGCCGCGTGGAATCATTGACAGGCTACGAGCCTGACAGTATCGTTCGCGCCCCGCTTGGCTCTGCCCTGCGGGCATGCCCAGGTGGCGGAATTGGTAGACGCACTAGTTTCAGGTACTAGCGGGTAAAACCGTGGAGGTTCGAGTCCTCTCCTGGGCACCACACATCCGGTTCGGGAACGTCGCGAGACGATCATCCGGACCCCTCGAAAAGCCCCGCGCATGCGGGGCTTTTTCGTTTCCGGATCCGTCGTGACACACGCGTTCCTGCGCGGCTGCCATGCCAGGAAATCACGATGATGCACCGCGACGGCTGAGTGCCGTGCCAACGGCGCGGCCACGACGGCGCACGCCCCCTCGCCCTGCGAGGGTACGCCATCGTGGTCGATCACGCGGGAGGGAGGCGCGCCGGCATCCACCGGCGCGCATGCGACGTCGATCAGGCGAACGGATCGCGCAGGACGATCGTGTCGTCGCGGTCGGCACCGGTCGCGACGAGCGCGAGGTGGCACCCCGACAGCTCCTCGACCGCGCGCAGGTAGGCGCGCGCGGCGGCCGGCAGCTTGTTCCACTCGCGCACGCCCGAGGTCGGCTCGTCCCAGCCCGGGAACTCGAGGTACACGGGCTTGCACTCGGCCCAGCCGTCGGCATCGAGCGGGGCGAGCTCGCGCCGCTTGCCGCGGTATTCGTAGGCGATGCAGACCTTGATGCTGGGCAGGCCGTCGAGCACGTCGAGCTTGGTGATCGCGAGGCCGTTGATCGCGTTGATCTGGGTCGCACGCTTGAGCGCGACGAGGTCGATCCAGCCGCAGCGGCGCGGACGGCCCGTGCTCGCGCCGAACTCGTTGCCGACCTTGCGCAGGTGCTCGCCCATCGCGTCGTCGAGCTCGGTCGGGAACGGACCGCCGCCGACGCGCGTCGCGTAGGCCTTGCAGATGCCGAGCACGTAGTCGATGTCGCAGGCGCCGACGCCGGTGCCGGCGAGCGCGCCGCCGACCGTCGTGTTCGACGAGGTCACGTACGGATAGGTGCCGTGGTCGATGTCGAGCAGCGCGCCCTGCGCGCCCTCGAACAGGATGTTCTCGCCGTTGCGGCGCGCGTCGTAGAGCAGCGTCGACACGTCGTCGATCATCGGGCGCAGGTACTCGGAGAACGCGAGCGCCTCGTCGAGCGTCTTCTGGTAGTCCACGCCCTCGGCCTTGAGCCACTGGGTCAGCACGAAGTTGTGGTACTCGACCGCCGCACGGACCTTGTCCGGCAGCTCCGACGGGTACATGAGGTCGGCGACGCGGATGCTGCGGCGCGCGACCTTGTCCTCGTAGGCCGGGCCGATGCCGCGGCCGGTCGTGCCGATCGCCTTGGCGCCCGAGGCCTTCTCGCGCGCCTGGTCGACCGCGATGTGGTACGGCATGATCAGCGGCGTCGCCGGGCTGATCTTGAGGCGCGAGCGCACTTCGACGCCCTGCTCCTCGAGCTCGGCGATCTCGTGCTTGAGCGCGGCCGGCGACAGCACGACGCCGTTGCCGATCAGGCACTTCACGCCCTCGCGCAGGATGCCCGACGGGATCAGGTGCAGGACGGTCTTCTTGCCGCCGATGACCAGCGTGTGGCCGGCGTTGTGGCCGCCCTGGAAGCGCGCGACGGTGCCGACGCGCTCGGTCAGCAGGTCGACGATCTTGCCCTTGCCTTCGTCGCCCCATTGCGCGCCGAGGATGACTACCGAATGGCCCATGATGTTCTCGCTTGCATGTCAGGATCGGGGGAGGCACCCGCGGCCTCCCGCGCGCGCGACCGCGTCGACGGGCGTGGCCGGGCGGCCCGCATGAGGTGCCCTGCCGGCTCGCGCCGGCGCAGGGTGGATTGTCGGTCGTAAGTGTTGCGGTTGCCAGCGCCGCGTCAGCGCACGAGCGCCAGCGCGGCGAGTCCGCACGCGACCAGCACCGCGCCGATCACGCGCAGGCGGCGGTCGTCGAGTTGCCGTACCTGCTCGGCCATGCGCCTCCAGACGGACGGCGCGGCGAACAGGAACAACCCCTCGATGACCGCCACGAGGCACAGCGCGGCGAGCAGGTCGCCGGGCATCGTGCGCCTTCCTTACTTGCTGTCCTGCAGGTAGCGCAGGAACTCGGACTTCGGATCGAGCACCAGCACGCCGTTGGAGGTGCGCTGGAACGACTCGCGGTAAGCCTCGAGGCTGCGGTAGAACGCGTAGAACTCGGCATCGGTGCCGTAGGCACCCGCATAGACTTCTGCAGCCTTCGCGTCGCCTTCGCCGCGGCCCTTCTGGGCTTCGCGGTAGGCGTCGGCCTTGATGACCTGCACCTGGCGATCGGCGTCGGCGCGGATGCGCTCGGCAGCCTCGTTGCCTTCCGCGCGCAGCGAATCGGCGACCTGCTTGCGCTCCGAACGCATGCGCTCGTAGACCGAACGCAGCACCGAGCTCTCTTCAGGCAGGTCGACGCGCTTGATGCGCACGTCGATGATCTCGATGCCGAGGTTCTGCGCAGCGCGGTTGGCCTGCTGCACGAGCGACAGGGTGAGGTCCGAACGCGCGCTCGAGACGACCTCCTGCAGCGTGCGCGAGTTGATCGCGGTACGCATGCCGTCCTTGACGATCGGCGCGATGCGCTGCTGCGCGCGCGTCTCGTCGCCGGCCACGGCGGTGTAGAACTTCGACGAATCGACGATCTTCCACTTGACCACGAAGTCGACGTTGACGTCCTTCTTCTCCGAGGTCAGGTAGCGCTCCGCGGCCGCGTCCAGCGTGAGCAGGCGACGGTCGAACGTGAGCGCCTGCTGGATGAAAGGCAACTTGAAATGCAGGCCGGGCTCGTGGCCCGACGACACGATGCGGCCGAACTGCAGCAGGATCGCGGTGCGATCCTCGCGCACGACGAACACGCTGCTGACCGCGAGCACGACGACGACGGCGAGAAGGATGATGGCATTGAACGAGCGCATGTCAGCGTCCTCCTCGCGCGGTTTCGGGGGTGGCACCAACCGCCGCGGCAGCGGCGTCGGGCGACGGCGCCGCAGGTGCGGGGCCGCCCTGCGTGGGCATCGGCACGTAGAGCAGGTTCTTGCCCGACGAGAAATCGATGACCTTCGGCGTGTTGCCGACCACCTGCTGCAGCGTTTCGAGGTAAAGACGCTTGCGCGTCACTTCCGGCGCGGCGCGGTACTCGCTCGCTATCAGGCTGAAGCGCTGCGCGTCACCCTCGGCCTTGGCAATGCGCTCGGCCTTGTAGCCTTCGGCCTCGGCGAGGATGCGCGCGGCTTCGCCGCGCGCCTCCGGCACGACCCGCTTGGCATAGGCATCCGCGACGTTGCTGGCACGCTGGCGGTCCTCGCGCGCGCTGATCGCGTCGTCGAACGATTCCTTGACCTCGGCCGGCGGGCGCACGTTCTGGAAGTTCAGCTCGGTCACCATGAGGCCGGCGTCGTAACGATCGAGGGTCTGCTGCACGACGCGCTTGGCCTGCAGCGCCAGTTCCGCGCTCGGATTGGCGACCGGCTCCTCGCCTTCTGCCGGTTCGACGCGCTGGTCGGGCATGATGGCGTCGAGCTTGCCCGTGCCGATCACCTCGCGCACCGCACTCTCGGCCGCCTGCTTGAGGGTCTCGTCGGGATTCTTGGTCGCGAACAGGTAGCGCGTCGCGTCGGCGACCTGGTACTGCACGTTGAAGTCGACCTGCACGAAGTTCTCGTCGCGCGTGAGCATGCGCACCGAGTCCGACATCGCGCGGATCTGCGTCGCGTCGACCTTCTCGACGGTCTCGATCGGTCGCGGGAACTTGAGATTGAAACCGGGAGGCATCGAGCGTGCGAGCTTGCCGAAGCGCAGCACCACGCCGGCCTCGTTGGCCTTGATCACGGTGAACGAGTCGAACAGCACCCAGGCGATCGCGAGGCCGAGCACGGCGACGATCGCGCCACCCGAGCCGCTGTCACCGCTGCCTTCGGAGCGCCCACCGCCACTGCCGCCGCCACCGAACAGGCGGCCGAACATCTCCTTGAGGCGCTGGACCGCGAGCTCGACGTCGTTGCGCGGCTCCTTGCCGTTGTTCTTCCAAGGGTCGCGCGGTTTGCCACTGCCGGGTTCGTTCCAAGCCATGCTTCGGTTCCTGTTGGGGTGGCATGCCGCACGGAGGCGCGGCATGCGCATGCGGCACGCGCCTCGTGACGCCTGCCGCCTTCGTTGCTCGATCCGGGGTGCCGCCGAGGGCCGGCTGCGCCCACGGTGTCATCAGCGATGCAAGGGGGACTCGGGATTGTAGGTAGGGTCCCCGGACGGGGCAAGCAAGGCCCCGCGCAGGCGTTCGCCGTCACCGTCGGGCAGTCCGAACAGCGGTTCGACGAGGTTGCGTGGCGCGTCGACGTCGATGTCCCAGCCGCCGTCCTCGCGCACGCGCTCGGCGGCGACGAGGCCTTGCGCGTGCAGGCGCGCGCGCAGGCGCCCCGCCGTGGCGGGCAGCTCGACGGTACCGGCAATGCGCTCGCGGCCGAGCACACTCGCGATCGCATCACCGAGGCGGTCGAGGCCGAGGCGGTCGCGCGCGGACACCCAGACGCGTGGCGCGCCCTCGCGGTCGGGCGATTCGGCGGGAATCGCATCGGCATCGATGCGGTCCATCTTGTTGAAGACGAGCACCTGCGGGATGTCGGTCGCGCCGATCTCGGCGAGCACGCGTTCGACGTCCGCCACGCGTGTATCGCGCTCGGGATCCGACGCATCGATGACGTGCAGCAGCAGGTCGGCGTCGCGCGCCTCGGCCAGCGTCGAACGAAATGCCGCGACGAGGTCGTGTGGCAGATCGCGGATGAAGCCGACCGTGTCGGCGAGCACGATCGGCCCGCAGGCGAGTCCGTCGATGCGGCGCAGGGTCGGGTCCAGCGTCGCGAACAGCTGGTCGGCCGCGTAGACCTCCGCGCCGGTCATCGCATTGAACAGCGTCGACTTGCCCGCGTTGGTGTAGCCGACGAGCGCGACCACCGGCAAAGCGCTGCGCTCGCGCGAGCGGCGCGCCTGTGCACGCTGCGTCTCGACCTTGTCGAGGCGGCGCTGCAGCTGCTTGACGCGTTCGGCGAGCAGGCGGCGATCGATCTCGAGCTGGGTCTCACCGGGACCACGCAGGCCGATCGCACCACCACGCTGGCGCTCGAGGTGGGTCCAGCCGCGCACGAGGCGCGTGGACATGTGCTTGAGCTGTGCGAGTTCGACCTGCAGCTTGCCTTCGTGCGAGCGCGCACGCTGCGCGAAGATGTCGAGGATGAGGCCGGTGCGGTCGACGACACGGCACTCGGTGAGCTTCTCGAGGTTGCGCTCCTGCACCGGCGACAACGCGTGGTTGACCAGGATCAGGTCGGCGTCGAGCACGACGCGATGCGTCTTGAGCTCCTCGGCCTTGCCGGTGCCGACGAAGTAGCGCGGGTTGGGCGTGTCCACGCGCGCAGCCAGCGTGCCGACGACGGTCGCGCCCGCGGAACGCGCGAGTTCCGCGAATTCCTCGAGGACGGCGGGATCGGACTGGCCCGGGGCGTGCGGCTGCAGAAGCAGCGCACGCTCGCCTTTTCTGGAGCGATCGAACAGTTCGGCTTACTCGTGGTGTTCGGCGGACTCGCCGCCCGGCGCGGCGTCGGGACCGGCGATGCGCACGTTGCGGCTCGGCACGACGGTGGAGATCGCGTGCTTGTAGACCATCTGGCTGACCGTGTTGCGCAGCAGGACGACGAACTGGTCGAACGATTCGACCGTGCCCTGCAGCTTGATGCCGTTGACGAGGTAGATCGAGACCGGCACGCGCTCGCGGCGCAAGGCGTTCAGGAAGGGATCCTGCAGCGACTGCCCTTTGGACATTTCTTGTTCTCCAGTAACGTCGTTCCGAACCGGATAAAAAATCGCGCGGCGCGAAGGCGGCCCCTGCAGGCCAGGCGCCCGGAACGCTTCCGGTTCATGTTCGGCAGCTTAGCCGAACCCGGGCGCGAATAAAATGCGCCACGCCGCGCATTTTTCACGCACCGAGGAATGCCGCCACGATGGTGCGCACCCTTGGCGCCACATGGGCGTCGTCGGGATCGGGCGTGAGGGCATCGAGTTCGGAGCGCAGCCACGTGATCTGGCGCTTGGCGAGCTGGCGGGTCGCGAAGATGCCGAGCTCGCGGAATCGTTCGCGCGAGATATGGCCGTCCAGATGGTCCCAGCCCTGGCGATAGCCCACCGCGCGCATCGACGGCAGGTCGGGATCGAGGTCGCCGCGCGCGCGCAGCCGCACGAGTTCGTCGAGCAGGCCTCCTGCCAGCATCGCGTCGAAGCGCTGCGCGATACGTTCATGCAGGGAGCCGCGGTCGCGCGGCAGCAGCGCGATCTTGAGCACGCGCCACGGCAGGCGCGTGCGCACGCCGCCCTGCTGTTCGCTCAACGGGCGGCCACTGACCGTGATGACCTCGAGCGCACGCTGGATGCGCTGGGCGTCCCCCGGGCGTATGCGCGCCGCGGCGATCGGATCGAGCTCGGCCAGGCGAGCGTGCATGCCGGACCAGCCGGCGTCGGCGGCCTCGGCGGCGAGCGACGCGCGCAAGGACGGATCGGCGGGCGGAAGATCCGACAGGCCACGTTCGAGGGCACGGAAGTACAGACCGGTGCCGCCGACCAGCAGCGGAATGCGGCCCGCGGCCGACACCGCCCGCATCTCGCGCAGCGCGTCCTCGCGGAAGTCCGCCGCCGAATACGGCTCGGACGGATCGCGCAGGTCGATGAGCCGGTGCGGATGACGCGCCAGGGTCTCCGTATCGGGCTTGGCCGTGCCCACGTCCATGCCGCGATAGACCTGGGCCGAGTCGACGCTGAGCAGGTCGCAAGGCAAGAGCCCCGACAGCGAGAGCGCGAGCGCGGTCTTGCCCGACGCCGTCGGCCCCATGAGGAAGATCGCCGGCGGGCGGGTATCGATCGGACGCATCGCGTCATTGTAGCCGCGACGATGTCGCACACGGCGCCGATGCTTTGACAAACCCGGCGCCACTGCGCTCATATACCCGCTTCACGGGGGCAGGCCGAGGCACGAATGGACGACTGGACCATCCTCCAGCTCGTGTTGTACGGCGCCGGCTCGCTCGTCGCGCTGACCCAGAGCGTCGTGTTCACCCATTACCACCGTGTGTTCCGGCGCGACCACCTGCTGCTGTGGGCGCTGAGTTTCCTCGCACTCGCACTCTACCTTTCGACGTCGGCGATCTCGATCACGCTGCTCGGCTCGATGCCGGCGTCGCATCCGCTGCGCCTGACGGTGTCGTCGATATCGCTGGTCTCCGCCTATGTGCAGGTGGCCCTGCTGATCATGGGCACGCTGGCGATATGGCGCACGCACCGCTGGTCGCGTCGCCAGGTGATCGCGGCACTCGGCCTCGCGACCACGTTCGGCCTGTTCGGTGCACTCGCGTTCGCGTTCGATCCGCAATACGTGCAGGAGCGGTTCTTCCTGCGGGTCGGCCTGCGCTACCTCGTCGGCGGACTGGCCGCGCTCGCGATGGGTTTCGCGATCGCGATCCGCTGGCCGCGGGGCCGCCTCGGCCAGCAGCTGACCGCCCTCGCCCTGATCCTCTACGCCGCCGACCTGCTGCACATCTTCGCCTCGTACTGCGCCCAGGCCGGTTACGGCATCACCTGGCCGTGGATGCGCCACGTGGGCGTCGCCAGCGTGCTGACGCAGCTTTTCATCGGTTACGGCCTCGTCGTCTGGCTGCTCGAGGACGAACGCGACCGCGCCGAGCGCGCGACCGACGCCGCCGAGCACCTGCGCCACTTCGACCCGATGACCGGGCTGCCGAACCGGCAGCACATGCTGTCGATGCTCGCACGGCAACTCGAGCAGCAGCAGGACACCACGCTGCTGCTCGTGCGCGTCGACAACCTCGGCCACATCGCCGCGGCATTCGGCATGGACGGCGTCGACCTCGCCCTCGCGACCAGCGCCGAACGCATCGACGAGGTCGCGCGTTCGCGCGGCCTGTTCGCGGCGCGCCCGGATGCCGACCATTTCTCCCTGCACGGCACCGGACTCGACACCGAAGCGGGCGCAGGCCGCATCGCCGAGCAGGTGCTCGACGCGCTCGCGCGACCGCTGTTCTGGAACGGCCGCGAACTCGCGCTCGAAGCCAGCATCGGCATCGCGCTGGCGCCCCAGGATGCGGACACCGCCGACGCGCTGCAGTCGCGTGCCGAGATGGCGCGCGCACGCGCACGCCGTGAAGGCGCGATGCGCTACCGCTTCTACGCACCGGACCTCGATGCCGAAGCCCAGCAGCGCCTCGTCCTGCAGGCGGAATTGCGCGCGGCGTTCGCACGCGACGAGCTCGTGCTCGAATTCCAGCCCCTGCTCGACGGCTGGAGCCTCGAGATCTGCGGTTTCGAGGCCCTCGTGCGTTGGCAGCACCCGACCCGCGGCCGCCTCTACCCGGACGCGTTCATCGCCGAACTCGAGGCACTCGGCATGATCGAGGATCTCGACATGTGGGTGCTCGAGCGCGCCTGCACCGCGGCGCTGTCGTGGCAACGCCCGGGCGGCGAGCCGATCCCGGTCGCGGTCAACATCTCGGCCTACAGCTTCCAGAGGCGCGACTTCCCCGACACGATCACGACGCTGCTGCTGCGCACGGGCCTGTCGGCCGGATGCCTCGAGCTCGAGATCGTCGAATCGATCGCGCTGGAGCTGCCCGAGCGCGCGGTCGTGAGCCTGGACTGCCTTCGCGAGCTCGGCGTGCGCGTCATGCTCGACGATTTCGGCACCGGCTTCTCGTCGCTCAAGCACCTGCGCCAGCTGCCGTTCGACGGCATCAAGATCGACCGCAGCTTCGTCATCGACGTGCTCGTCGATCCGCGTGACGCGGCGATCGTGCGCGCGATGCTCGCACTCGCACACAGCCTCGGCCTCGAGGTCGTCGCCGAAGGCATCGAGACGCCGGCCCAGCTCGCCTGGTTCCAGTCGGCCGGCTGCGACCGCCTGCAGGGTTTCCACTTCCATCGCTCGATGGAACACGAAGCGGCCGTGGCGCTGGTCAAGCGCACGCCGGAACGCGCAGCCACCTGATCGGCACGATGGCCGGCACCGTCGAGGATGGGCGTCCGCCACGCCGACGACCACCGGTGTGACGGGTGCACCGCGCGACGCCCGGCGACACGAAAGAAAACGCCCGGACGAGCCGGGCGCTTTCGTGGAACGGAGGCTCGACGATCAGTCGATGTTGAATTCCTGCAGCGACACCGGCAGCGACGTCGCGTTGACGACCATGACGATGTTCATGCCCGGGAAACCGATGTCGCTGGTCGGGGTGGGATCCGCGATGCCGCAGCCCGCCGCGCGGATGTACGAAGGAGCACCCGCCGGGTTGACCGAAGCGGTCGTGTTCGAGCCGATGAACATGAGGTTGCCGGCAGTCTGGCCGTCCGGCGTGAAGACCTCGAGGACGAGATCGTTGGCCAGGCCATCCAGCGAGCCGCTGATCGGCACGTTCAGGAGCGTACCGGTCTGGTCGGAGAGCGTGACCGGCGCGGTCGCGATCGGCGAACCGAGGTTCGCGACCGTCAGGGCCGCACCGTTCGGGATCGCGTAGAGGTTGACGGTGATCGGCTGCGTGCCGCCCGAGCTCGACGCTTCCTCGATGCCGATGTCGACACTGCTGATCGTCACGGTGCCGGTCGCGGCGAAATTGCCGTCGAGATTGAAGCGGCGGTAGTAGCTGTTGTCCGTATGGCCCACGCCGTCGTTGCAGGACACGGAGTTCAACGCCGTGATGTCCAGCGAACCGCTCTGCGTGAGGGCGAAGTTGCCCGCCGGCACCGGATGGGGATACGTGGCCGTCGTGATCGCCGACGTGCTGCGGTTGAACGCATTCTGGGCATAGCTGGGCGCAGCCACGGCGAGGGCGACGGCCGCGACGAGATAACGGTTGAGCATGGACTTCGGACTCCGGGCGGTGTTGAGGGACGAAAGACGGTGTCGAGGGCGAAAGACACGGCCATTCGACATGGGCCGGCCATTCCGCGGCCCATCCGTCTCGTGCCACATTACCACGTGGACCGACCCATGCCGGAACAGGCGGACCACTGCCCCGCGGTCCCTTATACTCGCGCCCCTTTCCCGCCCCGGATCGATGCGATGAGCGACACGATGAAGGCCCTCGTCAAGCGCGAAGCCACCAAGGGCATCTGGATGGAGCAGGTGCCGATCCCCGAGATCGGCCCGAACGACGTGCTGATCAAGCTCGAGAAGACCGCGATCTGCGGCACCGACCTGCACATCTATCTGTGGGACGACTGGTCGCAGCGCACGATCAAGCCCGGCCTCGTCATCGGCCACGAGTTCGTCGGCCGCATCGTCGACAAGGGCGCGGGCGTCACCGGCTACGACATCGGCCAGCGTGTCTCGGCCGAGGGCCACATCGTCTGCGGCGTCTGCCGCAACTGCCGCGCCGGCAAGCAGCACCTGTGCCCGCACACGGTCGGCATCGGCGTGAACCGCCACGGTGCCTTCGCCGAGTACATCGCGATGCCGGCCTCGAACCTGTGGCCGATCCCGGACCAGATCCCGTCCGAGCTGGCCGCGTTCTTCGACCCCTACGGCAACGCCGCCCACGTCGCACTCGAGTTCGACCTCATCGGCGAAGACGTGCTGATCACCGGCGCCGGCCCGATCGGCATCATCGCCGCAGGCATCGCCAAGCACGTCGGTGCGCGCAACGTCGTCGTCACCGACGTCAACGACTACCGCCTCAAGCTCGCCGCCGACATGGGCGCGACGCGCGTCGTCAACGTCTCCAAGCAGTCGCTCGGCGAGGTCGTGAAGGACCTGCACATCGAGGGCTTCGACGTCGGCCTCGAGATGAGCGGCAATCCGCGCGCGTTCAACGACATGCTCGACTGCATGTACCACGGCGGCCGCATCGCGCTGCTCGGCATCCTGCCGCGAGGCGCCGGCATCGACTGGGACAAGGTCATCTTCAAGGGCCTCGTCATGCACGGCATCTACGGCCGCCGCATGTACGAGACCTGGTACAAGATGACCCAGATGGTGCTGACCGGCTTCCCGCTGCAGAAGGTGCTCACGCACCAGATCCACATCGACGACTTCCAGCGCGGCTTCGAGCTCATGGAGAGCGGACTGTGCGGCAAGGTCGTGTGCTCCTGGACCTGAGCGTCACGGCGCCCCCACGATGAAGCCGCGACGGCTGCGCGACCAGCTCGAACCCGCGATCGCGCACCTGCCGCCGGGCGCGATCGCCGTCGCCTACAGCGGCGGCATCGATTCGTCGGTGCTGCTGCACGCCCTGGCCGGCATGCCGGCGGCCCGCGAGCGTGGCCTGCGCTGCTTCCACGTCGACCACGCGCTGCACGACGACAGCACGATGTGGGCCGAGCACTGCCGGCGCGTCGCGGAAGACTGCGAAGTACCGTTCACGCTGCTGGAAGTCGAGGTCGAACGCGGCATCGGCCTCGGTCCCGAAGCCGCGGCGCGGCGCGCACGTCATCGCGCCCTGCAGGACCAGCTCGCGCCCGGCGAAATCCTCGCCTTCGCGCATCACCGTGACGACCAGGCCGAGACCGTGCTGCTCAAGCTGCTGCGCGGCGCCGGGCCCGAAGGCCTCGCCGCGATGCGCGAGGTGCGGCCGTTCGGCGACGGCTTCGCGTGGCGTCCACTGCTGTCGTTGCCGCGCTCTGCGCTGCGCGCCTACGCCGAATACCACGGCCTGCGCTGGGTCCAGGACCCGAGCAACGGCGACACGCTCATCGATCGCAACTACCTTCGTCTCGACGTGCTGCCTCGCCTGCGCAAGCGCTGGCTCGAGGCGGACGCGAGCATCGCGCAGAGTGCATCCTGGGTGCGTGCCGCCGCGGACTTCGTCGACGCCGAGGTCGGCAAGGCCCTCGCACGCCTGCAGGGCCTCGATCCGGCCACGCTGCGCTTCCGTGACTGGCTCGCCCTGCCGGATGCCTTGCGTGATCCCGTACTGCGTCGCTGGTTGCGCGACATCGGCCTGACCGAACCGACCCAGCACCAGGTCGGCGAACTCGTGCGCCAGCTCGCCGAGGCCGGCGAAGACAAGCTTCCATGCGTGCGCTGGCCGGGCACCGAACTGCGGCGTTACCGTGAGCTCGTCTATGCGCGCCGTCCGCTCGAGATGGTGCCGGTCGAATGGGAGCACCGCTGGCACGGCGAAGTCTTCACGCTGCCCGCCGGACTCGGGACGCTCGCCCTCGTCGACGACGCGGGGCTCGCGACGTCGCCGCTCGCGGACACGGTGCGCGTGCGCTTCCGACGCGGTGGCGAGAGCCTGCGCCTGCATGAAGGTGCGCACCATCGCGACCTGCGCGACCTGTTCCAGGAAGCAGGCCTCCCGCCGTGGGAACGTGCTCGACTGCCGCTGGTCGTCGACGACCGCGGCGACCTGCTCGCGGTGGCCGACCTGTGGACCAGCGAGGCGGGCGCCGCGCTGTTCGCGAACCACGGCTGTCGTCTCGCGTGGGCACGCACGCATTGACCGTCGGCAGGCCTGCCGCTAGCCTTCGCGCCATGTCGCCGACCGCCGCCCCCGCCCCGAACCAGATCGCCGAGTTCGAGCAGTCCCTCGACGAGCTCGAGCAGCTCGTGGCGCGCATGGAACAGGGCGACATGGGCCTCGACGATTCGCTGCGCTCGTTCGAGCGCGGCGTCGCGCTGTACCGCAGCTGCCAGGGTGCTCTCGACCAGGCCGAGCTGCGCGTGCGCCAGTTGCTCGATCCCTCGTCGCCCGACTCGGCCGAGCCGTTCGCGCCCGATACACCGTGATCCGGCGCGGGCCTCCCCGCGCGACGACACCGTTTCCTTTCCACCGATTCCCGCAGGAGCGCGTGTCATCAACGCCCCGCTTCCCGTCACGCACGAGCTCTCCGAAGCCCTGCTCGCGTTCGCTGCGCACGCCGATCGCGCGCTGGAACGCGCACTGCCCCCCGCCGACCAGCCTCCCGTCGACCTGCACCGCGCGATGCACTACGCCCTGCTCGGCGGCGGCAAGCGCATGCGCCCGCTGCTCGTGTACGCGACCGGCCACGCGTTCGGGGCATCGCCGGGCGCGCTCGATGCCTGCGCGGTCGCGGTCGAGATCATCCACGCGTACTCGCTGGTCCACGACGACCTGCCCGCGATGGACGACGACGCGCTGCGCCGCGGACGTCCGACGTGCCACATCGCCTTCGGCGAAGCGATGGCGATCCTCGCCGGCGACGCCTTGCAGGCGCTCGCATTCGAGGTGCTCGCACGCGACACGGCGGAGCACGATGCCGCGATGCGTGTCGAGATGATGCGCGTGCTCGCCGCCGCATGCGGTTCGCACGGCATGGCCGGGGGACAGGCGTTCGATCTTTCGGCGGTCGGCCAGCGCCTCGGCGCCGCCGAACTCGAGCGCATGCACGTGCACAAGACCGGCGCATTGATCCGCGCCTCCGTGCGCCTCGGCGCGCTCGCCGCAGGCTGTTTCGACGAGGCCGTGCTCGCGCGCCTGGAGCGCTACGGGCATTGCGTGGGCCTGGCCTTCCAGATCCGCGACGACATCCTCGACATCGAGGGCGAGGCGGCCACGCTCGGCAAGACCGCCGGCAAGGATGCCGCCAACGACAAGCCGACTTATCCGGCGATCCTCGGACTCGAGGCCTCGCGCGCGCATCTCGAAGCCCTCACGGCGGAAGCACTCGACGCCGTCGAGGGATTCGGCGGATCCGCAGCCCACCTGCGCGACCTCGCCCGCTTCATCGCGACGCGGGCCAGCTGAAAGCCGGCGCGAGGCGACTCGCCCCGCACCGGCGGACGATCACTGCACGAGGCGCAGCGTGACCGGATAGCGGTACCGCACGCCGTTGCTCGCGTTGATCGCGGCGACGATCGTGAACACGAGCCAGCCCAGGAACAGCACGAAGCCGAGCGGGATCGTGACGAGCAGGCCGATGCCGAACGTCACGAGCGTGATCACCCACAGGCCGAGACCGGCCAGCAGCACCGTGATGTTGAAGTTCAGCGCTTCCTTGGCCTGGTCGCCCGCGAACGACAGCGTGTCGCGCTTGACCAGCCAGATCACGAGCGGGCCGATCACGCAGCCGACGAAGGTGAAGAACGCCGACAGCGCCGACAGGTGGCCGAGCATCGCCCACGTGCGCTCGTCGCCGACCGGGGCGACATCGGGAACCTGCGAAACCTGGTCTTCGGTCATCACGGATCTCCTCATGGCAAGGCGCGACGGCGTCGCGTCTCCAAGGTGGGTCCACGCAGCCCCCGCATCAAGCGACGGAAGTCATGGACCGTTGCACCGCCTTTCACGGCGGACCACACTCCCCGCACCACAGGGAGCGGGGAGCGGGTCATGACTCGGATGCACCGGCGTGCGGGAAGGTTTGAACGTCTTTTGGGTGTCGTCGCCATGGTTCTCGCGCCAGGCATCGCCAAGGCACAGCTGCCCGATCCCGTAGTGAGCTTCCCGAACGGATCCGCATTCCACGTCGCCGCTGGCGGGACGACGACGGTCGTGTTCGACGTACACAACGTTGCCGAGACACCCAGGACGACGCCGGTCGGCGGACGCTTCCGCGGTGCACCGGGATCCTTCGATGAGTACACGTTCGAGCCGTCCCCGGATTCGCGCTGCTCATCGCCGACGTTCGTTGCCGGCGAACCTGACAGGATCCGCTTCGACGTCGGTCCATTGGCCGCCGGCGAGTCTGTCCGTTGCAGCTACCGCATGAACCGTGGAATCGAATCGATCAACGATCTGGCCTTCGATGCATGCAGCGGCACACGGTGGAGGCTGTTCTGCGCAGAAGCGTTCTATATCGGCTCATTGCCTGACATGCAGTTGATCGCCGGACCGGCCGAACCGGTCGCTCCAGGCGCCACATCGGCGCTCGTCCGGTTGACCGCTCGCAACCCTCTCGGTCCAGAGGCACTCGCGCGCAGCATCACGACGGAA
This sequence comes from Lysobacteraceae bacterium PS02065, assembly GCA_029959555.1. GTDB lineage: Bacteria > Pseudomonadota > Gammaproteobacteria > Xanthomonadales > Rhodanobacteraceae > Dokdonella. The sequence continues at coordinate 151,923 of JASCPI010000002.1, forward strand.
TGCACGGAATTCGAGTTCGGGCAGACGGGTCCGTTTCCCTTCGACTTCGAGAACGATTTCCCGGGCGCCTGCCCGACTTCGGATCATCGAGAGATGTGCTTGAACTTCACGGGCCAGGCCTTCGACAGCCGTGGCTTCCTGATCGGCCCGACAACAGCTGGCGGCGAAGCCTCCTGCCTCGTGCGACTGAGGTTCCGCGAGCCGTTGTCGAGCCCCGTCGACCTCGCGATGTACTTCACCGACGATATCGTCGAGCGCACCGATGGCGGTCGCGCCTTCGATCCCGGACAAGCCAACGGCGTCGTCCGAGTGGGTGCGGCGCCGGGCGGCACCGGCTCGCCCGAGCCGGCACGACTGCCGCTGTCGCCGACGGCTGCCGTGCTGCTCGCCGCACTGCTCGGCGGCGTCGCGGCGGTTCGCCTGCGTCGCCGCGCGTACACCTGAGGAGGGATCAGCCTCCCGCGACCGTCATGCGGTCGAGCAGGATCGAGCCCGTGAGGATGTGCGAGCGCGGGTCGACGTCGGTGCCGATCGCGACGAGGTTGGCGAACATGTCGCGCAGGTTCGAGGCGATCGTGATCTCCTCGACCGGATGCACGATCTCGCCGCTCTCGACCCAGAAGCCCGAGGCACCGCGCGAGTAGTCGCCGGTGATCAGCGACACGCCCTGCCCCATCAGCTCGGTGACGACGAGCCCGGTGCCCATGCGCTTGAGGAGCGCGGCGAAATCGTCGCCGCCGGCGCCATTCACGAGGATGTTGTGCACGCCGCCCGCATTGCCGGTGCTGCGCAGGCCGAGCTTGCGCGCCGAGTAGGTGCCGAGGATGTAGCGCGCGAGTTCGCCGCCGCGCACGAGGTCCGAATCGCGCGTCGCGACGCCGTCGCTGTCGTACGACGACGAGCCATGCCCGCGGCGCAGGTGCGGCCGCTCGACGATGTCGACGAACGACGGGAACACGGGCTTGCCGACGTGGTCGAGCAGGAAGCTCGCGCGACGGTACAGCGCGCCGCCGCTGACCGCGCCGAGGAAGTTGCCGACGAGGCTGCGCGCGACCTGCGGCACGAACAGCACGGGGCACTGGCGTGTACCGATCGCGCGCGCGCCGAGGCGGCCGACCGTACGCTGCGCGGCCATGCGGCCGATCGAGGCGACGTCGGGGAAATCCGAGGCGGCACGCACCGATTCGTACCAGTAGTCGCGCTGCATGCCGGCATCGTCTTCTGCGAGCAACGCGACCGAGATCATGTGGCGGGTGTCGCGCGACCGCGCGAAGAAGCCGTGCGAGGTCGCCTCGACCGACAACGACTCGCCGACCTGCACGGCGGCGCCCTCGGAATTGTTGATGCGCGGATCGAACGCGCGGCCGGCATCCTCGCAGGCCAGCGCGAGTTCGACCGCCGCCTCGGCCGTGATGTCCCACGGATGCCAGAGGTCGAGGTCCGGGAAATCGTGCGCGAGCAGGTCGGCATCGGCGAGGCCGTTGCACGGATCCTCCTCGGTATGGCGCGCGATCGCGCAAGCGTGGTCGATCGTCTTGGTGATCGAGTCGGCGCTGAGGTCGGCCGTGCTGGCCGAACCCTTGCGCTTGCCGAAGAACACCGTGAGCGTGAGCCCGCGGTCGCGCGTGCGTTCGATCGACTCGACCTCACCGAGGCGCACGCCGACACTCAGGCCCGTGTCGACGCTGACGCCGAGGTCGACCTCGTTCGCGCCCTTGTCGCGGCAACGCCGCAGCACGTCCTCGGTGAGCTCGGCGAGGCGGTCGAGCTGCACCAGGCTGTCGTCGCGATTGGTCATCGTTGCGGTCACCGCTTATCCTCTCGTTCCTGTCATGCCGTGCGCGATGCGCCCCGGCCCTGTCGCCACGACGGCCGCACACCGCGACCGCCACTCCATCCCGCGTCCGCCGAGGCGGACCTTCGAACCCTCGCCATGTCCGACGAAACCCACGACGACGACACCTTCGACGGCCCGAGCCGCAGCCAGCAGCGCCGCGACGCGATCGCCGTGTTCAAGCTCGCCGAGCAGCTCGTCGCCCTGCCCGAAACCCGCCTCGCACGCCTGCCACTGCCCGAGGACATCCTCGAGGAAGTGCGCAAGGCACGCCTCATCCGCCAGCAGATCGCCCACAAGCGCCAGGTGCAGTTCCTCGCCAAGCACATGCGCCGGCTCGACGACGAGGATCTCGCGCCCGTGCGTGCGCTGCTCGACAACGACCGCCAGCAGTCGTACCGGCAGACCGCGGCACTGCACCAGCTCGAAGCCTGGCGCGACCGCCTGCTCGCCGAAGGCGACGAGGCATTGACCGCGTGGTTCGAGGCGCATCCGGACGCCGATCGCCAGCAGCTGCGCAACCTCGTGCGCCAGGCCCGCCACGAGGCGGAGAAAGGCAAGCCGCCGCGCGCCGCGCGCGAGCTGTTCCGCACGCTGCGCGAGCAGCACGAGGCCGCGCAGGGCTGAGCGTCACGCCGCGGTGCCGCCGACCGTCATCGCGTCGATGCGCAGGGTCGGCTGACCGACGCCGACCGGCACGCTCTGGCCTTCCTTGCCGCATACGCCGACGCCCTCGTCGAGCGCGAGGTCGTTGCCGATCATCGACACGCGCTGCAGCACCTCGGCGCCCGCACCGATCAGCGTCGCGCCCTTGACCGGCCGCGTGACCTTGCCGTCCTCGATGAGGTAGGCCTCGCTGGCCGAGAACACGAACTTGCCGTTCGTGATGTCGACCTGGCCGCCACCGAAGTTGACCGCGTAGAGGCCGCGCTTGACCGAGCGCAGGATCTCCTCGGGATCGCGCTCGCCCGGAAGCATGTAGGTGTTGGTCATGCGCGGCATCGGCAGGTGCGCGAACGATTCGCGGCGGCCGTTGCCGGTCGGCCTGACGCCCATGAGGCGCGCGTTGAGCTTGTCCTGGATCAGGCCTTTCATGATGCCGTCCTCGACGAGCACCGTGCAGTTCGTGGGCGTGCCCTCGTCGTCCACGCTGAGCGAACCGCGTCGCCCGGCGAGCGTGCCGTCGTCGACGATCGTCACGCCCGGTGCGGCGACGCGCTGGCCCATGCTGCCCGAGAACACCGAGGTTTCCTTGCGGTTGAAGTCGCCCTCGAACCCGTGGCCGATCGCCTCGTGCAGCAGCACGCCGGGCCAGCCGGGACCGAGCACGACCGTCATCGATCCGGCCGGTGCATCGACCGCCTCGAGGTTGACCAGCGCGCTGCGCACGGCCTCGTCGGCGAGGCGATGCGCGCGGCCGTTCTCGAGCAGCTCGATGAAGCCGTAGCGTCCACCACCGCCCGAGCTGCCCGATTCGCGTCGGCCCGCGTGTTCGGCGATGACCTGCACGTTGAGGCGCACGAGCGGACGCACGTCGGCGGCGAGCGTGCCGTCGGAGGCCGCCACCAGCACCGTGTCGAGGGTCGCCGAGATGCTCACGATGACCTGCTGCACGCGCGGATCGCGCGAGCGCGCGTAGGCGTCGATCTCGCGCAGCAGCGCGACCTTGGCCTCGCTGGACAAGGTGTCGATCGGATCGATCGCCGGGTACAGCGCGCGTGCGCTGGTCACCGCGAGCGGACGGCCGCTGCCGTTCGCGCCGGCCTGCGCGATCGCGCGCGCCGAACCGGCCGCCTCGAGCAGCGCGGGCATCACGATCTCGTCGGAGTACGCGAAACCGGTCTTCTCGCCCGACACGGCGCGCACGCCGACGCCCTGCTCGATCGCGTGGCTGCCTTCCTTGACGATGCCATCCTCGAGCACCCATGACTCGCTGCGCGAATGCTGGAAGTACAGGTCGGCGGCGTCGATCGACGGCGTCATGAGGCGCGCGAACACGCGGTCGAGGTCGACCGCCGAGAAGCCGCCGGGGCGCAGCAGCCGGTGTTCGGCCTGCGCGATGAGATCGGTCATGCGGGGGATCCGGGACGCGGGGAATGCCGCGACAATGAGGGTGGCCGGGGCCGGAAACAAGCGCCGGAGGCCCCGCCACGGCACCTGCCTGAACCGCGAAACCGCGCAAATCGCATCGTCACGCGCTTTTGCTACACTCCGGCGTTCCGCCCGAACGGGCATGCGCCAGCGGCTCGATGAGCGAGGAACCTCCCAGTACCCTGCCCCAGCGTTCGTGGTTCGGACGCCTGACCCACGCCCTCTCAGGGGAACTGACCAGCCGCGAGGAGCTCATCGACGAGCTGCGGCACGCCCAGGCCAACGGCCTGCTCTCGAACGACACCTTGTCGATGATCGAGGGCGCGATCGAGGTCACCGACCAGACCGTCGGCGACATCATGGTGCCGCGCTCGCAGATGGTGTCGATCCCGGCCACCGCGAGTTTCGACGACGTGCTGCGCACGGTCATCGAATCCGGCCATTCGCGCTATCCCGTCCACGGTGCCGACCGCGACGAGATTCTCGGCATCCTGCTCGCCAAGGACCTGCTGCGCTGCTTCCACGACGAGGCCGCGCGCGACGTGCGCACGCTGCTGCGCCCGGTCGCGCTGATCCCGGAATCCAAGCGCCTCAACATCCTGCTCAAGGAATTCCGCCTGTCGCACCACCACATGGCCGTGGTCGTCGACGAGTACGGCGGCGTCGGCGGACTCGTCACGATCGAGGACGTGCTCGAGCAGATCGTCGGCGACATCGACGACGAGCACGACGACGAGGACGCCCCGAACCTCATCCAGCCGTTGCCGGACGGACGCATCCTGGTCAGCGCGCAGACCCCGATCCTCGATTTCAACGACCGCTTCGAGTCACGTTTCGCGGTCGAGGAATTCGACACGATCGGCGCGATGCTGACCTCCGAGTTCGGCCACGTGCCGCAACCCGGCGAGGAAACCACGCTCGGCGGCTTCCTGTTCCGCGTCACCAAGGGCGACGCGCGACGCGTGCAGCAGTTCGCCGTACGGGTCCACGAGGCGTGATCGCCGCGGCGGCGGCGCGCTGGCGTGCCACGCTCGGCGCGCTGCTCGGCGGCGCGCTGCTGTGCGGTGTCCTCGCCGGCACCGCGTTCGCCGACGAACCCGTACCGCCCTCCGGCGGCGCGACGGCATCGGAACCGGCCGCCCCGGCGACGGTCGAAGACGGCGCGGAACCTGCGGCCCCTTCGATCAGCCTGCTCACGTTCGGCCCCGGCGAGATCTACTGGGAGCGTTTCGGCCACAACGCGATCGTCGTACGCGATCCCGCCGGCGGTCGCGCGGTCAGCTACAACTACGGCATCTTCGATTTCGAGGACGAGGACTTCCTCGCCAACTTCATGCGCGGCCACATGCGCTACCGCATCGACGCCGCGTACGCCGACGAGGACATCGCCGCCTACGCCGCGCAGGGCCGCTGGGTGGTCGAGCAGCAGCTCGCGCTGCAGCCCGACCAGGCGCGCGCGCTCGCGGCCTATCTGGCGTGGAACCTCGAACCTGACAACGCCTTCTACCGCTACGAGTACTTCACCTCGAACTGCTCGACGCGCGTGCGCGACGCGCTCGACGAGGCGCTCGGCGGCGCCTTGCGCGCACAGCTCACGGCGCCGTCGCGCGGTTACACGTTCCGCCTGCTGACCGACGCGCTGATGTCGCCGCAGCCGCTGCTCATGGGCGTGCTCGACGCCGGCCTCGGCCCTTACGCCGATCGCCGCCTGTCGTTCTGGGACGACGCGTTCATCCCGATGCAGCTCATGTCGCACCTGCGCGAGGTGCGCGTGACGGGCGCGGACGGTCAGCCGGTCGCGCTGGTGTCGTCCGAGCGCGTGCTCGCACCGGCGCGCCTGCCCGACCCGCCCGCGCTGCCGCCCGACCTGCGCTGGGGCTTCCTCGCCGCGGGCCTCGTGCTCGGCGGCGCACTGCTCGGCCTGCACGCGCGACGTCGCGCGACGTGGGCACGCGGCGCGTTCTCGGCGCTCGCCCTCGTGCTCGCAGTCGCCTGCGGCCTCGCCGGCCTCGTGCTGCTCGGCCTGTGGGGATTGACCGAGCACCGTTCGGCCTGGGCCAACGAGAACCTGCTCGTGCTTAACCCGCTGTGCCTGCTGCTGGTGCCGGCCTGGTGGGGTGCGCGACGCATCGACTGGCGTCCGTCGCGCTTCGCGCGCGGGCTCGGCGTCGTGCTCGTGCTGCTGGCCGGCTTCGCGCTGTTCGCGAAGGTGCTGCCGTGGTTCGTGCAGGCCAACCTGCCCTGGCTGCTGCTGCTCGCGCCCGTGCACGCGGCCGGTGCGTGGTGCCTCGCACGCACTCAGCGCATCAGTTCGTAAGGCCCGCCGCGCTCGATCGCGCGCGCGTACGCCGGGCGCGCATGGATGCGCGCGAGCCACTCCTGCACGCGCGGCCTGGTCTTGACCTCCGCGCTGCGAGCGGCGAGCGCCTCCATGACGAAACTCATCTGGATGTCGGCGGCCGTGAACGCGTCGCCCGCGAACCACTCGCGCGCCGACAGCTCGTCCTCGAGATAATCGAGGTGGCGCGTCAGCTGCGGCTCGACGAGCATGCCGAGCACCTTCGCGCTGATCGCACGCGCGATCGGCCTTGCGAAGAACGGCATCGGCCCCTTCGGGATGCGCGAGAACACCAGCGACATGAGCAGCAGCGGCATCGCCGAACCCTCGGCGTAATGCAGCCAGTACGTGTAGCGCAGGCGGTCCTCGCTGTCGGGCGGCGGCACGAGGCGGCCCTGGCCGTGGCGGCCGACGAGGTATTCGACGATCGCGCCGGATTCGGCGATCGTGCGCGTGCCCTCGGTGATCACGGGTGACTTGCCGAGCGGATGCACCTTGCGCAGCTGCGGTGGGGCGAGCATGGTCTTCGCGTCACGCTCGTAGCGCACGATCTCGTACGGCAGGCCGAGCTCCTCGAGCAGCCACAGCACGCGCTGCGAGCGCGAGTTGTTGAGATGGTGGACGGTGATCATCGGCGCATCCTCGCGTTCGGTCGACCGCCCATCCTAGTGCAGCTGCGGCGTCGCACCGCGATCGACTGAACGAAACGCACACACACGCCGGCCGCACCTCGCCCTACCATTCGCATCCCGCACCTGCCGCGCGCCGCCGATGACCTTCCGCTTCTTCCAGCTCGACGTGTTCACGCCGCGTGCCGGCGGCGGCAATCCGCTCGGCGTCGTCGCCGGCGCGGACGCGTGGAGCACGCAGGCGATGCAGCGCTTCGCCGCGTGGACCGACCTCGTCGAGACCACGTTCCTGCTCGCGCCGACCACGGACCAGGCCAGCTACCGCGTGCGCATCTTCACGCCGTCGCGCGAGATCGCGTTCGCCGGCCATCCGTCGATCGGTTCCGCGCACGCCGCGCTCGAGGCCGGCCTCGTCACGCCGCGCGACGGCGTGCTCGTGCAGGAGTGCCAGGCCGGCCTGCTACCGGTGCGCGTCGAACCGCGCGAAGGGCGGCGCGACCTGTTCGTGCAGGCACCGCGTGCCCGCGTGCTGCAGACCGGCCTCGACGCGCACCCGCTGCTCGGCGAGGTGCTTGGCGGCGTCGTGCCCGGTGCGCTGCCACCCGCGTTCGTCGAGGGCGGCCGCCGCTGGTGGGTCGCCGAGTTCGCCGACGCGGCCGCACTGCGCGCCTGGAAGCCCGAGCATGCGCGCATCGCCGCACTCGCCAAGGCCACCGACAGCCTCGGCCTGTGCGCCTTCTCGCGCAGCAGCGAACCCGGCCACGACCTCGTCGTGCGCGCGTTCCCGGCCGGCGTCGGCATCGTCGAGGATCCGGCCTCGGGCGCCGCCAATGGCCTCGTCGCGGCGTGGATCGCCTCGGCCGAGCCCGAAGGTCCGCTCGCGCGCGGCTACCGCGTCAGCCAGGGCCGCGAGATCGGCCGCGACGCCGAGATCCTCGTGCGCATCGATACCGACGGCGCCGTGTGGGTCGGCGGCCAGACCCAGACCGTGGTCGACGGCCACGTGAACTGGCCGCTGCGCGACTGAGGACTCGCCGCGCGCGAACGCACGGCCGTCAGGCGTCGCGACGCGGGCCGCTCCAGCGCGTGCGGTAGAGGTCGTAGCGGCGATCCTTGAGGTTCTGCACGGTGCCGTCGTTGCGCGCACGGGCGAGATCCTCGAGACGCAGGTCGGCCCACAGCACCATCTCGGTGTTCGGCGTCGAATCGGCCGCGACGCCGTCGCGCGCGAACGGGAAGTCGCACGGCGTCAGAATGCAGCTCTGCGCGTACTGGATGTCGAAATTGTTGACGCCCGGCAGGTTGCCCACATTGCCCGACAGCACGACGTAGCACTGGTTCTCGACCGCGCGCGCCTGGCTGCAGTAGCGCACGCGCAGGTAGCTCTGGCGCTCGTCGGTGCAGAACGGCACGAACAGGATCAGCGCGCCCTGGTCGATCAGATGGCGCGCGAGTTCGGGGAATTCCGAGTCGTAGCAGATCAGCACGCCGATCGGTCCGCAGTCGGTCGGGATCGCCGCGGCGCGGCTGCCGCCCTTGATGCCCCACCACGTGCGTTCGTTCGGTGTCGGGTGGATCTTCTCCTGCACGTGAACGGAACCGTCGCGAAGGCAGACGTGGCAGAGGTTGCGCATCGTGCCCTCGACGAGGGTCGGGTGCGATCCACCGATGATGTTGATGTTGTAGCGCACGGCCAGATCCGAGAACAGCGCGCGCACGCGTGACGTGTAGTCCGTGATGCGCCGGATCGCCTCGACCGACGGCAACCTCGCGTTCTCGATCGACAGCAGCTGCAGCGTGATCATCTCGGGGAACACGACGAAATCCGATTCGTAGCCCGCGGCGATGTCGACGAAGTATTCGACCTGCGTCGCGAACGCCTCGAACGATTCGATGCGGCGCTGCTGGTACTGGATCGTCGCGACGCGCACGCGGTCCGGAAGACGCGCGGCATGGCGCGGCGTCGGCGTCTCGGGCTGGTCGTGGCGATCCGGATTGCGCCACGCGAGGTGCGCGGCGTAGCCCATCGACTCGCGATCACCCGGCACGTAGTGCTCGAGCACGCCGATGAGCTCGAAGCCGTTGCGCAGCTGGAAGCTCAGCGCCGCATCACGTTGACGTCCCTCACGCACCGCTTCGATGTAGGCGTCGACCGAGCCGAGGCTGCGGATGCGCTTCTCGAGTCCCGGCAGGCGCCCGCCGAACACGATGCCACGCAGGCGCAGCGAGCGGCACAGCTTCTTGCGCGCCTCGTACAGCCGACGACCGATGCGCAGGCCGCGGAACGCCGGATCGACGCACACGTCCATGCCGTACAGCCAGTCGCCGTCCGGATCGTGACGCGAGGCATAGCCGCCGCCCGTGATCTCGTCCCAGGCATGCGGCGCCATCGCGGTCGCCTCGTCGGTGCGGAAGGTCGCGCAGAAGCCGACTACCTTGCCGTCGTACGCGGCGACGAACTGGCCTTGCGGGAAGCGAGCCTGCTGGCCGCGCACCATGTCGGCCGAGTGGCCCCACTCGGCACCGTACACGCGTGCCGTGAGGTCGACGATCGCGTCGATGTCGGCGGCGCCGGCCTGGCGCACGACGAGGCGGGGCGTGGCAGTCGTCATCGTCGAAGACTCGCAGGGAAGACGCATCAGCCTAACGTGGCCGCACTTCGGCCGCGCTGAACGCCGGACGGCACGTTCCCGGTCGTGGAGGCATGGCGTATGCTCGGGCGATCCGCGTCGCCACGAGGCGCCGCGTACGGGGGGATTGTTCATGTTCAAGCGGCTTCTGGCCCGACTGTTCGGCACTGCCGGACGCAAGCCAGGCACCCAGGAAAGGGATTTCGAAACGCTCAACCGCCACGCGCCACTGCGCTCGGCGACGGCAACCCCGCGCCCGGACGGCCACGCCGAGCCCGAGCCCCCGACGGGCTTCATCTGCCGCGAGACGATCCTCGGCCGCGACCATCGCGTCGCCGGCTACCAGTTCATGCTCCAGCACGGCACCCGCGAGCGCATCCGCTCGCGCAGCCGGCGCATCCACCACGTGTACGCCGAAGTGCTCGTGCGCAACATCCTCAAGCTCGACGTGCTGCGCCTGCTCGGACACCGCAGGGCGTTCCTCGACGTGCCCGACTCCTTCCTCGAGCACCCGTCGATCACCGAGCTTCCGCCGGCCGCGACCGTGCTGATCGTCGGCACGATTCCGTCCGCCGAGCCGGTCGATCCGGCCAAGGTGACCGAATCGGTGCGTCGCCTGCGCACACTCGGTTACCGCGTCGCGATCGACGTGTCGACGCCCGACGCGCCGGGCCTGTACCTGCTGGCACAGGCCGATTTCGCGGTCGTCGACGCCGGTATAGGCGATCCTGAACGCCTGCGCACGGTCGCCGACCAGCTGAGGAAGTCCGGCGCGAAGACCCAGATCCTCGCGCGCGACATCCCGACCCACGACGATTTCCTGTTCTGCTTCGGCCTCGGCACGGCCCTTTTCCAGGGCCCGTTCATCACGCGCCGCGAGGACTGGTCCGGCAACACGATGGGCCCGAACACCGCGCGCATCGCCGACCTGCTCGCGCGCCTGCGCCGCGAGGAGTCCGATGCCCACGAGATCGCGCAGATCCTGCAGCAGGATCCCGCGCTCTCGCTGCGCCTCATGCGCTACATCAACTCCGCCTCGGTGGGCATGCGTGACGAGATCACCTCGATCGAGCGCGCGCTGCTGCTGCTCGGCCGCGAGAAGACCTACCGCTGGCTCATGCTGCTGATCTACAGCGCGGACAAGGGTTCGGCACGCTCGGCCGCGCTGCTCGAGAGCGCGCTGGTGCGTGCGCGCATGATGGAACTGGTCGGCGCCAACCGCCCCGAGCGCGAACGCGACGCGCTGTTCCTGGTAGGCCTGCTCTCGCTGGTCGACGCGATGCTGCAGATCCCGATGCACGAGGCGATGGCGTCGTTGTCCACCGCCCCGGAGATCGAAGCCGCGGTGCTGCGCGGCGAAGGCCCGATGGCCGACCTGCTCAACCTCGCGATCGCCTGCGAGAACGACGACCTCGGCTCACTCACCGCCGCGGCGGAGAAGTGCGGTGTCACGCCGGCCTACGCCAGCGAGCAGCACCTGCTGGCCCTCGTCTGGGCCCTCGACGTGGCGGATTGACGCGGGTTCCGGCGCGCGGTGCCCTGAACCCGCCCGGAAGCCGTCATGCGGGCGTCATCGACGTTCCTTGCCCCGCCCTGCCCGGTGGCCGAAAATACGCGCCTGACCGCCGGCATCTCCCTGAATGATCGATCCGACCCGCTATCCGCGCCTCTCGCGCATCGAAAGCCCCGCCGACCTGCGCCGTTTCCCCGAGTCCGAACTCGCCGACATCGCGCGTGAAGTGCGCGAGTACCTCGTCGAATCGGTCGCGACGTCCGGCGGCCACTTCGGCGCCGGGCTCGGCGTCGTCGAGCTCACGGTGGCGCTGCACTACCTCTACGAGACGCCCGAAGACCGCCTGGTCTGGGACGTCGGCCACCAGTGCTATCCGCACAAGATCCTGACCGGCCGCCGCGACCGCATCACCACGATCAAGAAGAAGGACGGCCTCGCGCCGTTCCCGCGGCGCGAAGAGAGCCCGTACGACACGTTCGGCGTCGGCCACTCGTCGACCTCGATCAGCGCCGCGCTCGGCATGGCCGTCGCCGCGCAGCGCAGGAACGACCCTCGCCGCATCGTCGCGGTGATCGGTGACGGCGCGATGACCGCCGGCATGGCGTTCGAGGCGCTCAACCACGGTGGCGACGTCAAGCCCGACATGCTGGTGATCCTCAACGACAACCAGATGTCGATCAGCGAGAACGTCGGCGCGCTGACGCAGATGCTCGCGCGCCTCATGGCCAGTCGGACGCTCAACCGCATGCGCGAGCACGGCAAGCGCATGATGAAGCGCGAAGGTCTGCTGTGGCGCTTCCTCAAGCGCTGGGAGGAGCACGCCAAGGGCATGTTCATGCCGAGCACGCTGTTCGAGGAGTTCGGCTTCCATTACACCGGCCCGATCGACGGCCACGACCTGCCGCAGCTGCTGCATGCGCTCAAGACGCTGCGCGAGCTCAAGGGCCCGCAGCTGCTGCACGTGGTCACCACCAAGGGCAAGGGCTACGCACCGGCCGAACGCGAGCAGATCGAGTACCACGCGGTCGGTCCGTTCGATCCCGGCAAGGGCCTCGCCCGCAAGGCCGGCGCGGCGAAGCCGACCTACACCGAGATCTTCGGCGACTGGCTCTGCGACATGGCCGTCGCGGACGATCGCCTCTACGGCATCACGCCGGCGATGCGCGAAGGCTCGGGTCTCGTGCGCTTCTCGCGCGAGCATCCCGAGCGCTATTTCGATGTCGGCATCGCCGAGCAGCACGCCGTGACGCTCGGCGCCGGCATGGCCTGCGAAGGCGCCAAGCCGGTCGTCGCGATCTACTCGACGTTCCTGCAGCGCGCCTACGACCAGCTCATCCACGACGTCGCCCTGCAGGACCTCGACGTGCTGTTCGCGATCGATCGCGCCGGCCTCGTCGGCCCGGACGGCGCGACGCACTCGGGCAGCTTCGATCTTTCGTTCCTGCGCTGCATCCCGAACATGGTCGTGATGGCGCCGTCCGACGAGAACGAATGCCGCCGCATGCTGACCACCGGCTTCCTGCATCAGGGCCCGGCCGCCGTGCGCTATCCGCGCGGCACGGGTACGGGCGTCGCGCTCGACGCCGGCCTCGAGCCGCTGCCGATCGGCAAGGGCGTCGTGCGCCGCCACGGCCACGGCATCGCGCTGCTCGCGTTCGGCGCGCTCGTCACGCCGGCCGCGAAGGTCGCCGACGCGCTCGACGCGACGCTCGTCGACATGCGCTTCGTCAAGCCGCTGGACGAGGGCCTGGTGCTCGAACTCGCACGCACGCACGGCGCGTTCGTCACGCTCGAGGACAACGCGATCCAGGGCGGCGCCGGCAGCGGCGTCGCCGAATGCCTCGCCGCGCACGGAGTGGTCGTGCCGGTACTGCACCTCGGCCTCGCCGACAGCTACCTCGAACACGCGAGCCGCGAGGAACTGCTCGCCGAATCGGGCCTCGACGCCGCCGGCATCGAGTCCGCCGTGCGCACGCGCTTCGGCGAACGCGTGCCCGTGCAGGCGATGCGCAGCGCGGGCTGAGCCCGCGACGGCGGAATCGCCTGCGGCGGTTCCGCCCTACCCGAGAGGGTGTCGCGCGTAGGGCGGAACCCGCGAAGCGGATTCCGCCGTGCACCTGCAGCGTCACGCGCGATCTACACAGGCATCCCCTCACTCCGCCTCCGGATCCCGGTCGACGCGACGATGTGCGTGCGACGCGACCCTCCGGCCGACGGCGGAATCGCCTGCGGCGGTTCCGCCCTACCCGAGAGGGTGTCGCGCGTAGGGCGGAACCCGCGAAGCGGATTCCGCCGTGCACCTGCGGCGTCACGCGCGATCTACACAGGCATCCCCTCACTCCGCCTCCGGATCCCGGTCGACGCGACGATGTGCACGCGACGCGTCTCTCCAGCCGACGGCGGAATCGCCTGCAGCGGTTCCGCCCTACCCCGCAACGCGCCCGAGCGTCACGCGGTCGCGGGATTCGAGGTCCTGTGCCGTTGCGACATCCGTGAAGCCGTTCGCGTCGAAGATCGCACGCACCGCCTCGCCCTGGTTCCATCCGTGTTCGACAAGCAGCCAACCGCCCGGCACCAGGTGGCGTGGTGCCTGCGCGGCGATCGTGCGGATCGCGTCGAGGCCGTCGACACCGGACGCGAGCGCCGCGGCCGGTTCGAAACGCAGATCGCCCTCGCCGAGGTGAACGTCATCGCTTTCGATGTAGGGCGGGTTCGAGGCGATCAGGTCGAAGCGGCGCGTGCCGAGTGGTACGCACCAGTCGCCTTGCGCGAACGTCACGTTGCCGAGGCCGAGGCGCTGTGCGTTGCCGCGCGCGACCGCGAGCGCTGCGTCGCTCGCATCGGTGGCGAGCACGCGTGCCTGCGGCCGTTCGCTCGCGATCGCAAGCGCGATCGCGCCCGATCCCGTGCCGAGGTCGGCGATGTCGCACGCCGCATCGGGCGCGATGCGCTCGAGCGCGAGCTCGACGAGGCGTTCGGTGTCGGCGCGCGGAATCAGCACGTCGGGCGTGACGGCCAGATCGAAGGTCCAGAAGCCGCGCTGGCCGACGAGGTAGGCGATCGGCGTACCGGTGCGACGCGCGGCGACCAGCGCGTCGAAACACTGCCGCTGGTCATCGTCGGGCACCGCATCGGCGTGTGCGAACAACCACGCCCGCGATCGCCCGAGCGCGTGCGCGAGCAGCAGCTCGGCTTCGTGACGCGCCTCGCCGTCACCGGGTGGTGCGGCACCCCGCAGCAGGTCGGCGACGGTGCTCATCCTGCATCTCCGGGACACGACCGCGCAGCGACACGGGAATCACCTGTCACGACCTGCGCACGCCGCAACGTCGACCTGCTGGCGCCGGGTCCCGGCGACGCGACGTCGTCACATCGCCGGAACCGACATCCACGATGGCGCGGGCGTGGGCTCACGCCGCGCCGGCCGCCGGTGGGGGAGGCGGCGGCACGTCGATCGCCGGTGCCGGCCGACGCCACGGCGTCCAGTAGCCGCCGCGCGTCCACGCCGCGAATGCCGCACGCGACCAGCGCACGAGCGCCGCGGCGAGCCACAGCGCCCACGCGAGCATCGCGAGGTTGTACGCCCACAGCGGCAGCGACACGACGCTCGCGACCGGCAGCACGTCATCGGCATGGTCGGCGAACCAGTTCAGGATGCTGCCCCGGGACTGAGCACCGCGCACGACCATGTCCGGTGTCCCGAGCAGGCCGTTGTGCACGCTCGCGAGCAGGCAGCAGAACGCGACCAGGGTCAGGCCCGCGAGCGCGACCTGCGCGAGGTTGAAGCGCCAGCCAGGCACCACCTGGCGGCGCGCGCGCCAGTCGAACGCGAACAGCCAGGCGACGACGACACCGAGCGCGAGCCACGAGAACGTCGAGAAGCCGATGCCGAGCAGCAGCCACTGGTGGAAGCGCAACGGACCCGGACGCCAGCGCGACAACAGCCATGCGAGCACGACCCTCGCGAGCAGTTCGCCCCAGAACAGCACGGCGGGGCCGACCGGCGGACCGAACGCGGCGAGCAGCCAGCGGTCTCCCGGAACGGTGACGCGCAGATCGATGTTCGCGGACGGCATGCCGAGTGCGAAGGAGGGCGTGGCCGAACGCATGCCGATCGGCGTCGCGTCGCGCAGGCGCACCTCGTAACGCTGCGTGCCGGGAGACACCGGCAGGCTCAGCACGCCGTCACGCGGCCGCACGCCGAGCGTCCCGCCGTCGCGCGTGACCGCGAGCACCTCGAGGCCCTCGGGCAAACGAACGGCATGCTCGCCGCCCTGGCTCGCGCGCACCGTGAACGCGAGCGTGTGCGTGGTCGCACGCTCGCCGATCTCGCTGGACACGTGCACGCCGTCGATCGCGCGCGTCGCGCCGTCGACAGCAGCCGGTCGCGTGACCGTGATCGTGAGCGCCTCTCCGGGCAGCGGATGGAACACGAACTCGCGATGGCCTTCCGCGTCACTGTCATCCGCTGACGATTCCGGCACGCCGGCGAACGCGACGTGCCAGGTCGGGCTCGCGGCCACACGCCAGACCTCGGCGCGTTCGCCGAGCGGCGGTGCGACCAGCGTGATCGTGCCCGTGTTGTCGAGCGTGGCGTCCCAGCGCGTTCCTTCCGCGCCGTCGGCGAGCGCCGCGGTGATACGGCCGTTGCGCACGCGCAGGCCAGGCGTCGACACGCGCTCACCCGTGAGCACCGGCACATCGACCGTGAAGCCGCCACTCTCCGGAGCAAGCCGCTGGACATCCGTACGGGTGGACCACTCGAGATCGAGCGACAGCACGCGCGTGACGCGCACATAGGCCGGGAACTGCTGCACCTCCTCCGCCGCCGGGCCACCAGCCGCATCGCGCGTGCGCAGCAGCGTCAGCGTTTCGGTCATGAGGCGGTCGTCGACGAGACCGCCGGCCTGCCAGTCGCCCCCCTCGGCGACTTCCACGCGACGCGGCGCGAGCGTGAACGCGAGGTCGACCTTGTCGCGCGCGGCGCCGAACACGAGCTCGACGCGATGCACGCCGCGGCCGAGCGCGATCCAAGGCTTGCCCCCGACCCGGGCGAGGCTGTCGTCCGCTGCGCCATCGACACGCAGCGAACGCAACACCAGCCCCTTCTCGTCGATCGGCAACGGCACGGCGACGCGTTCGAGAGCATGCACCTCGAGCACGACGCGGATCTCGTCGGCGCGTGCCGTGACCTGGGCGAGCGGCATCGAGGCACAGGCCGACGCGCACTTCGGCACTTCGACGAGACGCTCGCGCCATTGCTGCAGAAGCTCCTGCGACGGCCAGCCCTGCGCCTGTGCAGGGGCGACCATCGCGAACGGGAGCAGCGACGCCAGGGTGATGCCCGCGAGCGCAGGAACCGACGCACGCCGCGGCCGCCACGGCACACCGCGCAGCAGGCGCCAGGCCAGCCAGCCCAGCAGCGCGACGAGGATGAGGCGCAGCGGACGCACGACCCACGGCGGTGCAACCATCAGGTTGACGGTCTGCGATGCCGGCACCGGGCCGGACCACGTCAGCGTGTGGCGCGTACCGAGGCGCCAGCCGGGCTCGCCGCCACCGGTCTGTACGACGGTGTTCTCGCTGTACTTCTTCATGAGATCGGCGCTGCGGACACGCGAACCGGTGACGGTGATCGACTCGTAGCGATCCGCAGCCCCCGCCTTCGCCGGCCTCTCGGCGCTTCGGCGCACGTACATGTCCGATGGTGATGCCTCCTGCGCCACCATCGGCTCCGGTGACGCCGCAGGCGGCGGTGGCGGCGGTGGCGGCGCGAACTGTCCGTCGTGGTCGATTGCGTCGTCGTAGAACCCGGCCGGATACGCGACCGCGCCGGTGTCGTCGGCGAGCTGCGGATAGAGCGCCGTGCGCAGTTGCGTCGCCATGAACGGCACCGCGACGATCACGAACACGACGAGCGCGGCGATGCGCAGGCCGACCGTGAAGCGCGCGAGTCGTCCCACCGGCAGCGCTCGTGCGACGAGCGCGATAACGATCACCGCAAGCAACGACCACAGCGGCGAGCCGCCTTCCTGGAAACCGAGCAGCAGATACGCTGCCGCGACGACACCGCCGATCGGACCGAGCAGGCGCGCCGCCAGCATGACGAGGATCGCGACGAGGAACACGTCGAGCAGCGTCCAGCGCGACAGCCAGCTGCCGTTCGCACGGTCACTGCCCGGCGCGGCGACGAGCCGGTAGCCGTACGGCAGGTTCACGGTCGTCGTGACCTGGTCGAAGGTCTGCTGCCAGCCCCCGATCGGCAAGGTGCCCGTACCGTGCGCGATGCGTACGCCTGCAGCGAGGTTCACCTGCGGGATACGCCACTCGACACCGCTCGTACCCTCGATCTCCCCGCGCGTGACGAGCAGCGCGTCGCCGTCGCCCTCGGCACGCTGCAGCGCGAATGGCGGCGCGACATCGAGGCGCCATCCGCTGTTCATGTGGCCCGTGACGCGATCACGCGCGAACCAGCCGTCGCCCGAGAAGTCGAGCCAGGCCTCGCGCGCGAGGATCAGGCGGTTCGCCTCGTTCTCGAGCTGGCCGCGCGAGCGCACGTCGATGGTGATGGCATCACCTTCGCCGAGCGCGAACGCCGGAAAGCCGTGCCACTCGGCTGGAACGTCAGCCTGCGCGGGATCGACCTGCACGGCACCACTCGCGTGCGTGGTCCGCAGCGAAGGCACCGCCTCGTAGCTCCAGATTTCCTGGCGCTGTGCGTCGGCGAGCGCGCGAGCGACGATCTTCTCGATCGGCGCCGTCGCACGCGCACGCAAGGTCAGTTCCGCATAACCGGGCTGCACCTGCACGTGCAGGCGCCCCTGCTCGTCGAGGCGCGCGGGCCAGCCATCGCTGTCGAGCGCGAGCGGCGCGAACCGCTCGGGCAGCACCGGTGCGATCGTGACTTCACGAACCTGGCCCGATACGTAGAGACGGAACTGCGTCTCGAGCTCGCCGGGCAACGTGTCGGTGAACTTGCGGAACACGCGCACGTCGAGGCTGTCGGCTTCGACCGTGGCATCGGCGGCACGTCCCAGCGTGACGCGATCACCTTCACGCTGCACGGGTGTCACCGCGCGACCGTCGATCGTCAACGCGACGATCGCGGTCGGCGACGGCACGGCCAGCTGCTGCGGGCGCTCGCGCCACGGGATGCGCGCGCGCAGCACATGCGTGCCTGCGGTCAGCCATACATTCGGACCGTTGCGATCGACGACCGGCGCAGGCTGGCCGTCGACGGTGACCTGCTGCGGCCAATGCTCGGCGTCGCCGGGCAGCGCGACCCAGGCATCGATGTCGACGCGCCAGCGCTGTTCGAGCACCGCACCGTTCGCGTCGGCGACGATCGACAAGGTTCCGGGCCATGTACACGCGTAGTCGTCACGCCCCTGCCCTGCGCGTCCGGCGATCAGCGGGCAGGCGCGGAACTCCTCGCCCTTGAGCACCCAACCTCGCCAGGCCTCGAGCGAGGACGGCGTCTGTGCCGAGGACGTTGCGATGCCTGCGCAAAGCAGGGCGAGGACCACGAGCCACCATCGACGCACGGGAGTCTCCTTCTCATGGGATGCGCAGGTGCAACGCGGTGCGCCGCGCCGCGGGGTTTCGCGAAGCGCGCGGTCAGTGCGCGAGCAGGCGCCAGCCCTGCTCGAGGCAGGCCAGCACGAAACCGGTCAGGAAGAACAGGTAGCTGTAGCGCAGGTAGCGGTACTTGTGGTGCGCGAGATAGGTGCCGAGCGAGTAGACGTCGGACGCCCAGGTCGCGTACGGCGTGCCGTCGGGCATGAGCACGCGGTTCATCTCGCGCAGGTAGCGCTCGCGCGAAAGCTCGGCGAAATGGCCGAAGAACAGCAGGTTGAAGTGCGGCGGCAAGGTCTCGTCCTTGAGCCGGATCGGCCGGTACTTCGGCAGCACGGCGAGGATCGCGAGCAGCAGAGCGAGCAGCGTGAAACCCGCGAGGATCAGCACCGACGTGCGCAGCTCGGGATCGGCGAGACGCCCGAGCGACAGCGTCAGCACGATCGACGATACCGTGATGATGATGTTGGCCTTGGTGTCGGCCATCGCCGACAGCTGCACGTGGTGCTGCTGCGCGGTGCGCAGCACGTTGTCGGCGGTGTTGCGCTCGGGGATCTGCGCGTAGTCCAGCGGGGGCGGCGTCTCGCTCATGCGCAGGCGTTCCGGATCGGGTCCGGCGGCATCTTACTGCGCCGTCGGCCCGGCGAGGCGACACGGCCCGGCGGCGTGCCACACTGGCGGCGCCGGCACGCGCCATGACGCGCCGCATGCAGGCACGCTCGTCGGCACGCACGCGACGAAACGATTCACGGCGGAATCCGCTGCGCGGGTTCCGCCCTGCCCGATCGTCGCGAGGCACTCGCGATGCTGAAAAGGTGGGGAACGCGGGGCGGAACCGCCGCAGGCGATTCCGCCGTGGACGCGAGGACCGTCCGGTTGCACGCGGGCGCGGCCGTCAGGCGCGGGGGGCCTTGTCGAGCGCGACGTGGTGACTCGGCAGGCGCGCCGACGAAAAAGCCCGGGCACGAGGCCCGGGCTTTGCTTCGAAGAGGGGGGCGGCGGATTCGGGGAGGAAATCCGCCGCCCGGGACGGCGCAGCCTTGGGGAGGGGGGTGCAGACGCCGTCCGTGCGTCGAGCGGGCAAGGCCACGGCATCGACGCCCAGACGAGATGGGGCTCGCCTTCGCGGGCACAAGGGCTGCGTCATTCCGCCCCACCTCGAGGCCTTCGAACGCACTGCCCGACGCGGGTGTGTCGCGTCCGTGGCGGCCCGATATGATGCGGTGATGATCGTCACCTACCGCTTCCGATGAACCTGCGCGACCTGCGCTACCTCGTCGCGCTCGCCGAGACGCGCCACTTCGGCCGCGCCGCCGAAGCGAGCTTCGTGAGCCAACCCACCCTGTCGACGCAGATCCGCAAGCTCGAAGAGGAACTCGGCGTCGCGCTCGTCGAGCGCACACCGCGCAAGGTGCTGCTGACCGAGGTCGGCCGCGAGATCGCGCAGCGCGCGCGCGACGTGCTCAACGAGGTCGACCAGATCAAGGCGATCGCACGACGCACGCGCGATCCCGAGTCGGGCAGCCTGCGCCTCGGCATCTTCCCGACCCTCGGACCCTACCTGCTGCCGCACGCGGTGCCGATGATCCGCAGGCGCTTCCCGCGCCTGGAGCTGCTGCTCGTCGAGGAGAAGACCGAGGTCGTCGTGCGCCAGCTCCGTGAAGGTCGCCTCGATGCCGGCATCCTCGCGCTGCCGCTGCACGAGCCGCAGCTGCACGCCGAGCCGCTGTTCGAGGAGCCTTTCGTGCTCGCCGTGCCCGAAGGCAGCGCGCTCGCCACGCGCAAGGCCCTGACCCTCGACGATCTCGCCGACCAGAGCGTGCTGCTGCTCGAGGATGGCCACTGCCTGCGCGACCAGGCGCTCGAGGTCTGTCAGCTCGCCGGTGCCGGCGAGAAGGCCGGTTTCCGCGCGACCAGCCTCGAGACGTTGCGCCAGATGGTCGCCGCCGACGTCGGCATCACGCTGCTGCCCACGCTCGCGGTGAAGCCGCCGGTGCCACAGGTCGAACACGTGCGCATCCTGCCGTTCAGCGGCAAGCCGCCGAGCCGGCACGTCGCGATGGTGTGGCGACGCAGCTCGGCGATGGCGCCGTTCCTGCTCGAACTCGCAGGCGTGCTGCGCGGCTTGCCGCCGGGCCTGCTCGATCCGCGTGCCGAGGCCGAGACACCGGCACGGAAGTCCCGCGCCGTCGCGAAACGCTGATCAGCGCGACGTGGCCGCGTCGCGCGCAGCCTGCCACGCGAGCCGCGTGCGGCTCGCCTTGTCGAACACCGCCTCGATGCCGGCGCCGTCGCCGTCGGCGATGCGCGCACGCAGGTCGGCGACGACCGCGGCATAGCGATCGAGCTCGCCGAGCAAGGCCTCGCGGTTGGCGAGCACGATGTCCCGCCACATCTCGGGGCTGCTCGCGGCGATGCGCGTGAAATCGCGAAAACCGGCACCGGCGAGCGCGAGCTTGAGCTCGGCATCGACGCCGTCGACGATCTGCGCGACCAGCGCGTAGGCGAGCACGTGCGGCAGGTGGCTGACCGAGGCGAGCACGCTGTCGTGACGCGCCACGTCCATCTCGAGTACGCGCGCGCCGGCGCTGCGCCACGCAGCACGCACGCGCTCGACCGCGTCGGCATCGTGGCCGGCCAGCGGCGTGACGATCACGTGGCGACCATCGTAGAGGTCGTCGAGCGCCGCATCGGGACCGTGCACCTCGCGTCCCGCGATCGGGTGCGCCGGCACGAAGCGTGCGATCTGCGCGCCGAGCGCCGTCCGTGCGGCGGCGACGACATCGCCCTTGGTGCTGCCCGCATCGGTCACGACCGTGTCCGGTCCGAGCCGCGTGGCGATCGATGCGAGGATCGCCGGCGTCTGCGCGACCGGTGCCGCGAGCAGCACGAGGTCGGCATCGGCCACTTCGTCGGCAGCTTCGCGAGCGGCGCGGTCGACGATGCCGAGTTCGAGTGCACGTGCGAGGGCGACCTCGTTGCGGTCGACGCCGACGATCGTCCCGACTGCGCCGGCACGCCGCAGCGCGCGCGCGAACGATCCGCCGATGAGGCCGACGCCGACGACGACGAGTTTGCGCAGCATGCACGAGGCTCCCGGAACGTGGCGCGCGAGTGTACGCCAGCGCCGCCTTCCGCCACGGCGTGCACGGGGTGTCGAGGGTCCTCGGGCACATTGAGAATACCGGCCCGGTGGGCTACGGTCCGCCGCATGCGTCCCGCAGCCGCCGCGACAGGAGCGTCATCGATGAAACCCGCGATCCGCGTGTCGAGCCTCGATCTCGAACGCCTCGAGAGCCTGCTCGACGAGCCTGCGCACGCGCGCAGCGCGACCGCCGAGGCGCTGCGCGGCGAACTCGCCCGCGCGACCATCCTCGAACCCGCCGGGATGCCGGCCGACGTCGTCACGATGAACTCGACCGCACGCGTGCGCGATCGCCTCACGGGCGACGACCGCGACGTGACCCTGGTCTACCCGCGCGACGCCGATGCCGCCGCGGGACGCATCTCGATCATGGCGCCGCTGGGCAGCGCGATGCTCGGTCTGCGCGTCGGCGACACGATCCACTGGAACGTGCCGGGCGGGCGCCCGCTGCACGTCGAGGTGACCGGGCTTGCGTACCAGCCCGAAGCCAGCGGTCACCTGCACCGCTGAGGTCGTTTCCTCCCGTGAAAACGCCTCCCGCGACAACGCGCCGCGCCCTCGTGCTGTGCTGCAACATGGCGCTGGTACGCGTGCTATCCTCGCCGCGCTCCTCGGCGGTGACCGCATGATCCTTCCGCGATACCACATCGGCCCGTCGGGGATCGCCGGCGCCGGCAAAGGCCTGTTCCTCGACGAGGACGTCGAGCGCGGGCGCATCCTTGTCGCGCCCGACGCGATCGCCGAAACCTCGAGCTTCGCCGAGATCCTCGCGCGCCCCGATGCCGCGCAGGCGCTGCCGGCGACCGTGCGCTGGTTCGAGGACCGCTACACCGTCAGCACCGACTGGCCCGACGAGTGTTACGTGAACCACGCGTTCGAACCGACCGGGCTGTGGCATCTGGGCTTCATCTTCGCGGCGTCCGCGCTTCCGGCCGGCACCGAGATCACCGTCGACTACCGCCACCTGCTCGCCCCTGGGCAGGAGGAAGATTTCCGCGATGCGGCCACGGATGCGCCGATCGTCGGATTCACCTGGAAAGAGAGTCTCGGAGCGTCCTCGCAGGCGCTGCTGGCACTCCTCGACTAGCGAACAGGCATGATCGAGATCCCCGTCCTCGTCACCGAGCGACTGCGCCTGACGGCGTTGTCGGACAAGCATTTCGAAGCCTACGCGGCGATGCTGGCCAATCCCGAGACCACGCGGTTCATCGGCGACGGCGAGCCGCTCGACCGCATGAACGCGTGGCGCTCGATGGCCATGCTGCTCGGCCACTGGGTGCTGCGCGGCTACGGCATGTGGGCCGTGGAGCTGCGCGACACCGGCGAGTTCGTCGGCCGCGTCGGCCTGCACCATCCGGACGGTTGGCCCGACCTCGAGGTGGGCTGGATGCTGCGTCCCGAATTCCGCCGCATGGGTTACGCGACCGAGGCCGCGCGCGCCGCGCTCGGCTACGCGTTCTCGCGCCTCGGTGCCGAGCGCGCGATCAGCCTGATCCGCGCCGAGAACACCTCGTCGGAGCGCGTCGCGCGCCGCCTCGGCGGCCGCCAGTCGACCACGATCGACTTCCTCGGCAGCGCGACGCTGGTCTACACCTACCACCGCCCCGACCCGGCGACCTGAGCCGCGCGATGCGCCTGCTGCGCCCGCACGACTACCGCCGCACGCGCTGGAAGAACGACGGCGGCTGGACCACGCAGATCGCGTCGGACCCGGCCGATCCCGAGGCCGTCGGCGGCGCGTTCCGCTGGCGCGTCAGCATCGCCGAGATCGAACGCGACGGCCCGTTCTCGTCGTTCCCGGGCGTCGACCGCGACCTGCTGCTGCTCGAAGGCAACGGCATCGAGCTCGACATCGACGATGCGCCGACACGCACGCTTCGCCAGCGCCTGGAAGGCGTGCGGTTCGCGGGCGAGTCGAGCGTCGACTGCCGCCTGCTGGCCGGCGCGACGCGCGACTTCAACGTCATGACACGCCGTGACGCGGTCGTCGCGGAAACCCTCGCGCGACCGCTCGCCGGCGCGATGCTCGTGTTCGGCCAGGCGCGCACGCTGCGTCTCGTGCACGTGTGGTCGGGCCAGGCGACGTTCCGCACCGGCGGCACGAGCCTCGACGCGCGCCAGGGCGACACCGTGATCGCCTCGCCCGCGGTCGGCGAGCGTCTCGTCATCGACGGTGCGGGCGAACTCGTGCTCGTGACGTTTCGCGACGTCGACGCCTGACGCGGGCGCGACGCACGCGCCCTGCCCGATCGGACAGTCTGTTCCTCTCGATCCGCCTGATCGCCATTCGACCGCGCGAGCGCCACCCTCAACCCGCTCGCGGCGACTCCGCAAGCACGCCGCGCGGTGCGTCGTCTGCATGCAGCGGCAGCTCCGCCTCGAGCGTCGTGCCACGGCCCGCGACCGCGTCGATGCGCAGGCTGCCGCCGAGCGCCTCGAGGCGTTCGCGCATGCCGCTGACACCATTGCCCGGCACGATCGCACCGCCACGGCCGTCGTCGACGATGCGCAGCCGCGCATGCGTGGCATCGCGGGTCGCCGCGATGCGCACGCGATGCGCGTGCGCATGGCGCTGCACGTTGGTGACGGCTTCGCGCACGGTCAGTGCGAGCGCGGTCTCGAGGTCTGCCGGCAGCGACGTCGCGTCGAGTTCGTAGTGCAGCGACACGCCATCGGCCTCGAGCAGCAGCTTGGCCGAGGCGAGTTCGGCGGCGAGTCCCGCGGCGCGGATGCCGGTCACGGCGCGACGTACCTGCGCGAGCGCATCGCGCGCCACGCGCGTGACCTCGTCGATCTCGTGGCGCGCGGCCTGCTGGTCACGATCGAGCAGCTTGCCCGCGAGCTCGGACTTGAGCGCGACGAGCGACAGCGTGTGGCCGAGCAGGTCGTGCAGGTCGCGGCCGATGCGCTCGCGTTCGGCGAGCGCGGCAAGCCGGCGCACCTCGTCGTGCGAGAGCTTGAGCTCGGCGCGCTTGCGCGTGGTCTCCACGAAGTAGTGGTTGCCGAGGAACACCGCGATGCCGACGATCAGCGTCACCGCGAACACGAACAGCGGGTAGCGCAAGGCGAGGATCTGCGCGAGGAACAGTGCGAGGATCAGCGCCGCCCATGCGGCGCGCCGACCGAACGGACCGCCGACGAAGGCCGCCGTGGCCAGCGCGTAGATGATGTAGGTGTTGCTGAACGGGTTGATCGGCAGCAGCACGTAGCCGAGACCCGCGATGCCGAGCATGCACAGCGTGCGCGCGAACGTCGTGCGCAGCCGGAAGCTGAGCACGTAGATCGGCAGGAACGCGACGATCGTGACGAGCGTCGCCGGCAGCATCGTCGGACGCTCGCCCCAGCGTGGCCCGGCGGTGTCGGTGAACACCATCGGCACGAACAGGAACACGAGGTAGCCGAGCAGCCACACCGGCGTCCAGCCAAGGCCGAGGTCGTCGGGGATCAGACGGCGGCGCAGCGCCAGCAAGGTGGTCATCATCGTGCGCGAGGCGTTCATGGCCGGCTCCCGCGCAACTCTACCGCATCGATCGCGAAGCGGAACGCGCCGGCCGGCGCGCCTGCGGCGAAGCTGACCGCACGCAGCTGGGCGAGATCGGCACCACCGAATGCGGCGAGCGGCAGGCGCACCTCGGTCCATTCCGGGCCCGCCGTGAACGCATGCATCGCGGGCATGCCCTGCATCGTCGGCCCGGACATGAGCATGACCTGGTATTCGCGCCCGTCGCCGCGCACCTGGAAGACGAGTTCGGTGTTCGCACGCGCATCGACCGCGCCCATCGGCGTACGTGCCGGCAGGAACGCGATGCCGGCCCACGGATACGCCGAGCCTGCGGCGATCTCGCCGGCGACCTCGAGCGCTCCCGCGCTGCCGAGCGCTCCGCCCGCGACGAGCGCGTGGCGCACCGTCGAACGGCCGCCCATCACGGCATCGGTGGTCTCGTGCCAGCCCGATCCGAACGCGGCCGTGGCGGCGCCGTCGTCGAAGTCGGCGATGCGTACGCTCGCAGGCAACACGTCGACGGCTTCCTTCGACTCGCCGGCACGCGGACGCTCGACCGCGTAGCCGTTCTTCCAGACCGCGACGATCGCGCGCGTCGCGCGGATGTCGGTGGTCGGATCCCCGTCGACGAGCACGAGGTCGGCACGACGTCCCTCGGCGATGCGGCCGCGGTCGTCGATACCGAAGCGGTCGGCACTGCGCGACGTTGCCGCCGCAAGCGCCTCGACCGGCGTCAGGCCCGCACGCACGAGCAGTTCGAGCTCGCCGTGCAGGCTCGCGCCGTGTGCGGTGCCCGGATTGCCGGCGTCGGTACCGGCGAGGATCGTCACACCGGCCGCATGCAGGCGCCGCACCGACGCGAGCGCATCGACCGGATACTCGGGATGCGCGTGCAACGAGGGGAACGCGGCTTCGAGCGTCTGCACCTGCGCGGCCGAGAGCCACGGCCGCAGGCGTGCGTCGGCGACCAGCGAACGACCGTCTCCCGCGCCGCTGCCGGCCGCGAACACCGACAGCGTCGGCACCACGAACAGGTCGCGTTCGCGCGCAAGCGCGACGAAAGCGTCGTCGGACGGTGCATCGACGAACACGTGTGCGAGCCCGTCGGCGCCGGCGCGTGCGGCCATGCGCGCGTCGTCCTGCTTCGACACGTGCACGATCGCGCGCTTGCCGCGCCGGTGCGCTGCCGCGACGACGGCCTCGACCTGGGCCGGCGACAGCGTCGGCCAGCGCGTCGTCGTGCTGTGCGCGGAGAGGTCCTCGACGATGAGCTTGACCAGATCCGCACCTTCGTCGACACGCGCATCGACGAAGGCCGCCGCGTCGTCGCCCTCGGCGAGCGTCGGCACCGGCATGCCGTATTGCGTGCCGTGGCCACCCGGCGCGGTCACCGCCACGCCGGCGGCCCAGAGGTCGGCCTCGGCGGTACGCTCCATGCCCTCGCGCTCGCGGCGCAACGTCGCCAGGCGTCCGCGATCGCCGTGCAGGTCGATCGCGAGCGTGACGCCGAAGCGCAACGCCTCGCGGCGCGCCTCGCCCCAACTGTGCACGTGCGCGTCGATGAGGCCCGGCATGAGCGTGCGGCCCTTGCCGTCGACCGCCTCGACACCGGGTGCATCGACCTGTGTGCCGATCGCGGCGATGCGGCCGTCGCGCACGAGCACGTCGGTCGCCTCGTGCACGCGCTCGCCGTCGAACACGCGCGCGCCGCGCACGACGAACGTGTTGCCGGCCGGAAGCGCGGGACCTGCTTCGGTTTTCGATGCCGATGGCGGCGTGGCGTCCTGCATCACGACCGCGATCGCGAGCACGGCGACCACGGAGAGGCCGGCGATGAGCGAAGTCTTCGAGCGCATCGTCGTGCTCCTCAACCCACGTCGGCGAGACGGCGCCGCGCCATCACGAAGAACGCGACCGTCACGACCGCGAGCACACCGAAATGCATCGCAAGGCTGCCGCCGGCATCGCGTCCGACGATCCTGAGCGCGATCTGCGACAGGTGGAACGACGGCCACACCGGCGCGAGCTTGGTGAAGATCGCGGGCAGGATCGACAGGGGCATCCACAGGCCGGACAGGAACGCCATCGGCAGGTAGATCAGGTTGACGATCGCGGGCGAGGCCTGGCCGCCGACGTGCACGCCGATCCACAGGCCGATCGCACAGAACGGCAGTGTGCCGAGCACGTTGACGAGGAACAGTCCTGCCCACTGCAGTGGCGCGAGGCGCACGCCGCCGAGGCTCGCCGCGAGCACGGCCAGCATCATCGAGATGATCGCCGCGAACAGCATCGCCATGACCATCTTGGCGACGAGCACCGCACCGGGCGGCACCGGCAGCGCACGCTTGAACACGAGCAGGCCGCGCTCGCGCTCGAGCGCCATGGTCACGCCGAAGCCGAACAGCGCCGAGCCCATGATGCCGAACACACCGTAGGTCGCGAGCAGGTAGCGTGCAGCTTCGCCGCCGCCGCGTCCGCCGCCGAGCAGCACACCGAACAGCACGTAGAACAGCGACGGAAACAGCAGCGCCGGCAGCACGTACGAAGGCGTGCGCAGCAGGCCGAGGAACTCGTACTTGGCTTCGAGCAGGTACGGACGCAGGCGGAAACCGGCATCGAAGGTCGTGGCGTTCATCAGGCGGCATCCCGGGTCAGTTCGAGGAAGGCGTCGGCGAGGCCGGCACGCTGCACTTCGAGATCGGCGAGCGTGGCGTCGGCGTCGAGCAGGCGGCGTACCACGGGCTCGGCCGGGTCGGCGACGACGTCGAGACGGTCGCCGTCACGCGTCGCGCTGCGCACGCCCGGCCAGGTCGCGACATCGGCGGCGTCGATGCGGCTGACACAGCGGATGCGGCGCTGGGCGACATGCGCGCGGATCTCGTTGACGCTGCCTTCCGCGACCGTGCGCCCGCGCTGCAGCACGACGACGCGATCGGCGAGCGCCTCGGCTTCCTCGAGGTAATGCGTGGTCAGCAGCACCGCGCAGCCGTCCGCGACGAGCTCGCGGATCGCCGCCCACAGACGCTGGCGGGCGTCGATGTCCAGGCCCGTGGTCGGCTCGTCGAGGAACAGCACGCGCGGACGGCCGCAGATCGCGAGCGCGAACTGCACGCGGCGCTGCTGGCCGCCCGAGAGCTTGCCGTAGCGCCGGTCGAGCAGCCCGTCGAGGCCGGCCAGCGCGACGCAGTCGGCGACGCTGCGCGGCTGCGCGTAGTAGCTGCGTGTCAGGTCCAGCAGCTCGCCGACGCGCAAGGTGTCGGCGATGCCCACACTCTGCAGCATGACACCGACCTGGCGGCGCGCGGCGAGCACGTGCGGCGCCTCGCCGAACAGGCTCGCGCGGCCCTCGTCGGCCGCGGCGAGGCCGAGCAGCAGGCCGATCGCGGTGGTCTTGCCGGCGCCGTTCGGGCCGAGCAGCGCGAGCAGCTCGCCGGCGCGCAGCTCGAGCGAGAAGCCGTCGAGCGCGACATGGCTTCCGTAGCGCTTGCGCACCTCGGCCAGTCCGGCCAGCGGCGTGGAACGGTCGTGGGTCATGCGGCATCTCCCGTGGCGATGGGAGCATGCTCGTCGAGCGCGGCCCGGCGTGGCAGTCGCAGCGGTCAGGCCGCGCATGTGACAAGCGTCATGGCGGGCCGGGGGTACCGCCCAAAACCGCGCCGTGATAGGCTTCGCGCCACGTTTTTATCAACTCAATCAATAGCTAAGCCTGATCGGCCCGCGACGTTCCACGGCGCGGGCCGCCGCTTTTGGAGAATGCGAATGAATGCGTCGTTGACCCAACTGCACGCGATGCGTGCCCACGGCACCTCCGTGCGCAGCCCCGGCCTCGCCGATGCGCGCATCGAGGCGCTCGCCGCGCAGCATCCGGACCTCGTCGCCGCGATCGACGACGCGCATGCCGCGTTCGAGGCGCTGCGCGCCACCGATGCCGCGTTCCTTGCGCTCGACGAGAACGCGCAGATGGCCGCCGTGCAGGCCGACTTCGTCAACTTCTACGCCGACGACGCGGTCAACCCGTTCGTCGCGCTGGCCGCGCGCGGGCCGTGGGTCGTCACCACCAAGGGCGCGGTCGTCCACGATTCGGGCGGCTACGGCATGCTCGGCTTCGGCCACGCGCCGGCGCCCGTGCTCGAGGTGCTCGCACGCCCGCAGGTCATGGCCAACGTCATGACGCCGAACCTCGCCCAGCTGCGCCTGGCCAAGGCGCTCAAGGCCGAGATCGGCCACACCCGCGGCGGCTCGCCGTTCACGCATTTCCTGTGCCTCAATTCGGGCTCGGAGTCGGTCTCGCTGGCTTCGCGCATCGCCGACGTCAACGCCAAGCTCATGACCGACACCGGCGCGCGCCACGCCGGCCGCGAGATCAAGCGCCTCGCCGTCAAGGGTGCGTTCCACGGGCGCACCGAGCGTCCGGCCGTGTACTCGGATTCCACGCGCAAGGCCTACGTGCAGAACCTCGCGAGCTTCCGCGACGAGCGCAGCCTCGTCACGGTCGAGCCGTACGACGTCGACCAGCTGCGCCAGGTGTTCGCCGACGCCGACCGCAACGGCTGGTTCATCGAGGCGATGTTCCTCGAGCCGGTCATGGGCGAAGGCGATCCGGGCCGTGCCGTCACGCGTGCGTTCTACGACGCCGCACGCGAGCTCACGCGCGCCCACGGCACGCTGCTGCTGGTCGACTCGATCCAGGCCGGCCTGCGCGCGCACGGCGTGCTGTCGATCGTCGACTACCCGGGCTTCGAAGGCATCGACCCGCCGGACATGGAGACCTACTCCAAGGCGCTCAACGCGGGTCAGTATCCGCTCTCGGTGCTCGCGGTGACCGAACCGACGGCCGCGCTGTATCGCAAGGGCGTCTACGGCAACACGATGACGACCAACCCGCGTGCGCTCGACGTCGCCTGCACGGTGCTCGACATGCTCACGCCGGCGATCCGCGACAACATCCGCAAGCGCGGCGAGGAGTTCCTCGCCCGCCTCGAGGCGCTCAAGGCCGAGCTGCCGGGCTACATCACCAAGGTCCAGGGCACCGGCCTGCTGTTCTCGTGCGAGCTGTCGCCCGAGTTCAAGTGCTACGGCGCCGGCAGCACCGAGGAGTGGATGCGCGAGCACGGCTGGGGCGTCATCCACGGCGGCGCCAACTCGCTGCGCTTCACGCCGCATTTCGCGATCACGAACGACGAGGTCGAGCTGCTCGTCGAAGGCGTGCGCCGCGCCCTGACCGAAGGCCCGCGCCTCGGCCAGCAGGCCAAGCCCTCGCGCGCCGAAGCGGCCTGATCCATACGGCGCGGGCCGCAAAGGCCCGCGCCGACGGCGAAACCGTACGAGACGGCTTCGCCCTGCCCACCGGAATGCGGACCTCGACGTGTCGCCTGCGTCCATGCCGCGCTACCGGTGCATCCTGCGGGACCGCGCCGCTCGACGGCCGCCGTGGATACCCGGGCAACACCTCCGCGCCGATCTTCCCCCGACACCCTCGCGCGTCACGATCGCGGCGTAGACTCGCGCGCACCGGTGCCGGGCGGCACCGGACCCACGTGCGGGAGACCCCGACATGTTCCCCAGGACCACGATCGCGTTCGCGCTGGCACTCGGCCTCGCGGCGATGCCACTGCATGCCGCCGAGAAGGCGCCGACCACGCAACAGCAGCGCATGACCGACTGCAACCAGCAGGCGACCGGCAAGACCGGCGACGCGCGCAAGACCTTCATGAGCGCCTGCCTCAAGGGCGAGACGCCGGCACAGACCCAGCAGGACAAGATGAAGACCTGCAACGCCTCGGCCACCGCCAAGGAACTCAAGGGCGAGGCACGCAAGACCTACATGAGCAGTTGCCTGAGCGGGAAGCCTGCCGCGACGTCGTGAAGGTGGCGCCTGCGCCGGATCGACGGTAACGCAGAATCCCCGCGACGGTTCACGCCGTTGCGAGCCACACCTTCGCGAGACGGCGACACACTGCACGGCGGAATCGCCTGCGGCGGTTCCGCCCTGCGTGATCGGTCGTAACAGGTAGGGCGGAACCCGCGCAGCGGATTCCGCCGTGCAACGTGTCGTCGCGTCATGCGCCGGGTCGGCGTGTCGCCGGGCCGTATGCCGCGATCGCGTGTGTGCGGCGTTGTCGCGAGGTCATGGCGGAATCGCCTGCGGCGGTTCCGCCCTACCCGTTCTTCCTGGGGCGGTACCCGCGAAGCGGATTCCGCTGTCGGCAAAGCCGATGCACGACGGCGCGGGCCTGGCCCGCACCACGTCAACGGAAGCGGTCGGTCGCCTCGACGAGTTCGTGCAGGATGCCGGGCTCGAACGCCGAGTGACCGCTGTCGACCGCGATGCGGAGGTCGGCCTCGGGCCAGGCGCGGTGCAGGTCCCACGCGCTGCGCATCGGGCAGACCACGTCGTAGCGGCCCTGCACGATGACGGCGGGAATGCCGCGGATGCGGTCGACGTTGCGCAGCAGCTGGTCGTCGTGGTCGAAGAAGCCGCCGTTGACGAAGTAGTGGCATTCGATGCGCGAGAACGCGAGTGCGAACTCGTCCTGCGCGGTGCCGTTGATGTGGGCATGGTCCTGCAGCAGGAAGCTCGTCGAGCCTTCCCACACCGACCACGCCTTGGCCGCGGTGAGGCGCACATCGCCATCCGGACTGGTCAGGCGACGGTGGTAGGCACTCATGAGATCGCCGCGCTCGGCTTCCGGGATCGCCGAGAGATACGTCTCCCAGGCATCCGGGAACAGCGCGTCGCAGCCCTTCTGGTAGAACCACTCGAGCTCCCAGCGGCGCAGCATGAAGATGCCGCGCAGCACGAGCTCGCTGACGCGGTCCGGATGGGTCTGCGCGTACGAGAGCGCGAGCGTCGAGCCCCACGAACCGCCGAACACCTGCCAGCGGTCGATGCCGAGATGGCTGCGGATCGCCTCGATGTCGGCGACGAGGTGCCAGGTCGTGTTGTCGGTCAGTTCCGCGTGCGGCGTCGAGCGTCCGCAACCGCGCTGGTCGAACAGCACGATGCGGTAGTGCGCGGGATCGAAGAAGCGCCGCGACTTCGGGCTGCAGCCTGCGCCTGGACCACCGTGCAGGAACACGACGGGTTTGCCGCGCGGGTTGCCGCACTGCTCGTAGTAGACGCGATGCAGCGGCGAGACCTGGAGGAAACCGCTGTCGAACGGTTCGATGTCGGGGTACAGCGTGCGGCGCGCGGCCGAGTCGTTCGTGGTCATGTGCGCAAGTCTAACCGCTCGCCTCCGCGAGCTGGGCATCGAGCGCGACGGCGAGCGCCGGCAACGCGTGCGCCGCCGTGTCGCGCCAGTGCAGGTCGACCTCGTCGGCGCGGAAGCCCGGCTGCGGGTTGATCTCGACCACGAAGGCTCCGGCGCGCCGCGCGAGGCCGGGCAGACTCGCGGCAGGCTGCACGAGGCCCGAGGTGCCGACGACGAGCACCACGTCGCAGGCCCCCGCATGCGCGACCGCACGACCCCATGCCGCCTCGGGAAGCGATTCGCCGAACCACACGACGCCGGGCCGCACGCGGCCGCCGCAGGCACACGTGGGCGGCGTCTCGCGCTCCGTCGCTCCGGCGTCGGTGCGCGGCGGCGGTTCGTCGGCACGCGTGCCGCAACGGTCGCAGCGCAGCGCGAACAGCTCGCCGTGCAGGTGCACGACATCGACGCTGCCGGCACGTTCGTGCAGGTCGTCGACGTTCTGGGTCACGACGGCGAGCGCGACGCGTGACGCCATCGCGGCGATCGCGCAATGCCCCGCATGCGGCTGCGCGTCGCGCACGCCGGCCATGCGCCAGCGGTACCAGCCCCAGACCAGCGAGGCGTCGACCTGCCAGGCCTCGGGCGTGGCGAGCGTCTGCGGGTCGAAGCGCGTCCACAGGCCGTGATCGCCGCCGCGGAACGTCGCGATGCCGCTTTCGGCCGACATCCCCGCGCCACTGAGCACGAGTACACGACGGGCAGCGGCGATGCGCGCCGCGAGCGTCGCGGCGATGACGGATCGGTCGTGCATGCGGCGTCTCCGGATGGGCAGGATCCCGATGATAGGAAACCCCGCGCGCACGCGTCCTCGTCGGCATCACCTCCACGATCGGGACACGACCATGCGCATGACCGGCGCCCTCGCCCTCGCCTTCCTCTCGGCCTCCGGCACGGCCACAGCCGCCGACGACGCCACGCTCGCACGCGGCCGTTACCTCGCCGTCGTCGCGGGATGCAACGACTGCCACACCGCCGGTTTCACGACACACGGCGGCAAGGTGCCCGAGACCGCGTGGTTCAAGGGCGACACGCTCGGCTACGCGGGTCCGTGGGGCACGACGTACGCGCCGAACCTGCGCCTCACGATCGCGCGCATGGACCTGCCGGCGTGGACCGCGTGGGCGCGAAGCGTCGTACTGCGCCCGCCGATGCCGTACTGGTCGCTCAACGCGATGAGCGACGCCGACCTCGCCGCGCTGTGGCATTTCACGCGCTCGCTCGGCGAACCCGGCCCGCCCGCACCGACCGCGTTGCCACCGGGCGAGGAGCCGCCTTTGCCGGTGTTCCGCCTGGTCATGCCGGCGATGCCGCCGGGCGCGCCGGACTGATCCGCACGGGGCTCCCGCGGTGGCGCTCGGTTACACTGCGCGCCCCTCAAGGAGCCCTCGATGCACGCACCGACCACCACAAGCGGCACCGCGATCGCGAGCCTCGTGTTCGGCATCGTGTCGTGGGTCGCGCTGCCCGTGATCGGGGCGATCGTCGCGGTCATCTGCGGCCACATCGCGCGCAGCGAGATCCGCCATGCGCCTCCCGGCACCGTCGAAGGCGACGGCATGGCGCTGGCCGGGCTGATCCTCGGCTACATCAACATCGCGGCGACCATACTGCTCATGGTCGTCCTGGTCGGCCTGATCGGCTGGGGCCTCACGTTCCTCAAGCCCTGAGGCGCATCGGCATGTACGGACTCCTGCGACACGCCCTGTTCCGCCTCGATGCCGAGCGCGCCCACGACCTGACCCTGCGCGCGCTCGACGCTGCCGGACGGTTCGGAGTGACGGGCCTCATCGCAGGACGCACGACCGACCTGCCCGTGCACGCGTTCGGGCTCGACCTCCCGAACCCGGTCGGCCTCGCCGCAGGCCTCGACAAGAATGCCGCCCACGTCGACGCGCTCGCGGCGCTCGGCTTCGGCTTCATCGAGGTCGGCACGACGACGCCGCGCGCGCAGCCCGGCAATCCGAAGCCGCGCATGTTCCGCCTGCCCGCACACGAGGCCGTCATCAACCGCCTCGGCTTCAACAACGAAGGCGTCGACGCGCTCGTGCGCAATGCCGAGCGCGCGCGTTTCGGCGGCGTGCTCGGCATCAACATCGGCAAGAACAAGGACACCCCGAACGAGCGCGCGGTCGACGACTACCTGCACTGCCTCGAGCGCGTCTACGCGCGTGCGAGCTACATCACCGTCAACATCTCCTCGCCGAACACGCAAGGCCTGCGCGACCTGCAGGAAGAAGAGACGCTGCGCCGCTTCATCGCCACGCTGCGCGACGCGCAGGAACGCCTCGCCGCGCGTCACGGCGCGCGCAAGCCGATGCTGCTCAAGATCGCACCGGACCTGTCCGAGACGGAGCTCGATGCGATCGCCGAGGTGCTGGTCACCTGCTCGGTCGACGGCGTCATCTGCACCAACACGACGATCGCACGCGACGCGGTCGCCGGTGCCCGCCACGCGGACGAAGCCGGCGGCCTGTCGGGACGACCGGTGTTCGCACGCTCGACGGCGGTGCTCGCGGGCATGGTGAAGCGTCTCGGCGATCGCGTGCCGGCCATCGGTGTCGGCGGCATCCTCTCGGGCGCCGACGCGGTCGCCAAGCGCGAGGCCGGCGCCTCGCTCGTGCAGCTCTACACGGGTCTCGTCTACCGCGGCCCCGCGTTCGTCGCCGAGTGCGTCGACGCGCTGCGTGGATCGATGCGATGACGCAGATCCCCGGCTGCGTCATCCTCGACGACGCCGCACTCGAAGGCCGCAACACGCTGCGCGTCGCCGCGCGCGCCGAGATCCTCGTCGACGTTCACGACGTCGCTGCGCTACCTGCGCTGTTCGAGCTGCCCGCGTTCGGTGCACTGCCGCTGCTGGTGCTCGGCGAGGGCAGCAACCTGCTGTTCGCGGGCGACTGGCCCGGCATCGTGCTGTCGATGGCCACGCGCGGCATCGACGTGCTCGGCGAATCCGGTCAGCGCACGCGCATCCGCGTCGCCGCCGGCGAGAACTGGAACGACTTCGTGCACTGGTCGCTCGCACGCGGGTACCGCGGCCTCGAGAACCTCGTGCTGATCCCGGGCACGGTCGGCGCAGCGCCGATCCAGAACATCGGCGCCTACGGTGTCGAGGTCGCGCAGACGATCGCGGCCGTGCACGTGTGGGACCGCCACGACGGCCACGCGCGCGTGCTCGACGCGGCGAGCTGCGCATTCGGCTACCGCGACTCGCTGTTCAAGCGCGAACCGGACCGATACCTGATCACCGCGGTCGATTTCGAACTCGCGCGCGACGCACCGTTGCGCCTCGACTACGCCGGCATCCGCGACGAACTCGCCACGCTCGGCGAC
The DNA here is from genome assembly GCA_029959555.1 of Lysobacteraceae bacterium PS02065. Lineage (GTDB taxonomy): Bacteria > Pseudomonadota > Gammaproteobacteria > Xanthomonadales > Rhodanobacteraceae > Dokdonella. The sequence goes on from JASCPI010000002.1 coordinate 187,769, forward strand.
GGCGAGCCGACCGCTTCGCGCATCGCCGAGGCCGTCGCTCGCCTGCGTACGCGCAAGCTGCCGAGCCCGGCCGTGATCGGCAATGCGGGCAGTTTCTTCAAGAACCCCGTCGTCGCGGCCGACCTTGCCGGCGCACTCGGCGACGCGCACGCGGGCATGCCGGCATGGCCGTCCGCCGACGGCATGGTCAAGCTCTCCGCCGCGTGGCTCATCGAGCAGGCCGGACTCAAGGGTTACCGTGACGGTGCCGCGGGCATCTCGGCGCAGCACGCGCTCGTACTCGTCAATCACGGCGGCGCCACGGGCGCCGCGTTGCTCGGCGTCGCGAAACACGTCGCTCGAACGGTGAAGGACCGTTTCGGCGTGGTCCTCGAAGCCGAGCCCAGGATCGTCGGCAAGCGCTCCTGAAAACGTTTTTCTGGCGGGTTTCGCGCTCGCGGTCACAATCGCTGCATCCTGCGGTGGTTATCGTGCGTTCATTCCCCTCTCCATGGACCGGGTCGCTCCCGGGGAGACCGCATGACGACCGCCGCCGCCACGTCGCCGTTGCTCAACGCGCGCCGCAAACTGTTCACCGCCCTCGGCGCTGCCGTCGGTCTCGGTGACCCTGTCGCCCCTGCCGACGCGATGCACCGCCCCGGCAAGGACGCGATCGACAAGCGCCTCGTCGAGCCCGAGTCGCCCGATGCCCTGCCGCAGACCTACGCCACGCCTCCGGACCGCGTGCGCTGGTTGACCAAGGCCACGTTCGGTTTCTCCACAGCCGAGGACGCGGCGTTCCTCGCCTTGGCCGGCAGCACGATGGACGCGAAGTGGCAGACCTGGCTGAACCAGCAGCTCGCGCCTGCGACGATCACCGACACCGACTGCACGAACCGCATCAACGCGGGCGGCTTCGTGACGATCAACAAGACGCTGCCGCAGCTCTGGAACGACCACGTCCGTGCCGATCCCGAGTACTACGTGCGCATGCTGCCGGCCAACGAGACCGAGTGCACGACGATCGTCCGCGCGATCTACAGCAAGCGGCAGCTGCTCGAGCGCATGGTCAACTTCTGGCACGACCACTTCAGCGTGTTCGGGTTCGACTACGACATCGCGCCCGTGCTCGTGCACTACGACCGCGACGTGATCCGCCCGAACGCCTTCGGCAACTTCCGCACGATGCTCGAGCAGGTCGCCACGTCGACCGCGATGCAGCTCTACCTCGACAACTACGCGAGCCGCGGCGCCGACTTCAACGAGAACTACGCACGCGAGCTCATCGAGCTGCACACCCTCGGCGTCGCCAACTACTTCGGCCCGGGCGACCCGTTCCAGGTGCCCTGCCTCACCGCGAACATCCACTGCCCCGGAACCGTTCCGGCCGGCTACGTCGACAACGACGTCTACGAAGCCGCCGCCGCGCTGACCGGCTGGACGATCAAGAACGGTTACTGGCAGTACCCGACCGAGAACGACGGCACCTTCGTCTACCGCGCCGACTGGCACGACCGCCGCAACAAGATCTTCCTCGGCCTGTACATCCCGCCGAACAACCAGCCGGCGATGCAGGACGGCCGCGACGTGTTCAATCGCCTCTGCGCGCATCCCGGCACCGCGAAGCACATCGCGACCAAGATGTGCCGGCGCTTCGTGGGCGATGCGCCCTCCGAAGCGCTGATCTCCGCCGTCGCACTCGATTTCGCGACCTACGTCGATGCACCCGACCAGATCGCGCGCATGCTGCGCACCATCCTGACGAGCAACGAGTTCAAGACGTCCTGGGGCGGCGGCATGCGCAGGCCGTTCGAAGTCGCGATGGGCGCGTTGCGTGGCCTCGGCGCGAACTACACGCCGAAACCCGACAACACCAACGAATGGACCGCCACCGAACGCTACCAGTGGCTGATCCAGATGGCAGGCCATCGTTCGTTCTACTGGAACCCGCCGAACGGCTACCCGGACCGCCAGAGCGCATGGGCCAGCACCGGCTCGCTCGCGAGCACGCTCAAGATGCTGTCGTGGTTTCCGGAGATGCGCACCGGCTACGCGAGCGGCACGACGTTCCCGTACGTCGCCGACATCAAGGCGCAGACCGATGGCGCGATTCCGACCGCGTCCGCACGCAACGCCCCCGCGATCATCGGCTACTGGTGCGATCGCCTGCTCGGCTATCGGCCGGAACCGGTCTACGGCGTCGCGACGAGCTTCCTGCAGCAGAACGCGACGGCGACCGAAGCCATCGACACCGGCACGGATACCTAGAACGCGAACAACCTCAAGCTCCACTACACCCAGCAGCGGCTGCGCACCGCGGTGGGCATGATCCTCATGTGCGCCGACAACTTCCGCAGGTGATGGCCATGACCACCTTCGACCGCCGCGACTTCCTCAAGACCTGCGCCGTCGGCTCGCTGACCGCCGGCATCGTGCCCGGCGCGCGCGTCGCGTTCGCCCAGCCCGAGGTCAACACCTACGACACGATCGTGCTCGTGTTCCTGCGCGGCGGCATCGACGGCCTCAGCCTGGTGCCACCGATCAGCGGCAACGACCGCAACTACTACGAAGCCGCTCGCCCGTCGCTGCGCGTGCCGGTCAGCGGCGCCGGCGCCGCGCTCGCACTCGCGAACTCGGCGAGCGCGAACGCGACCTGGGGCCTGCATCCGCGCGCCTCGCGCCTGCACACGCTCTACCAGCAGAACAAGCTCGCCGTCGTGATCGGCGCGGGCATGCCGTCGCCCGTCACGCGCAGCCACTTCGATGCGCAGCAGACGATGGAGTACGGCACGCCGGGCTCCACGAGCATCAGCAGCGGCTGGCTCACGCGCCACCTCGCCAGTGCGGGCCTGCCGGCCAACGTGACGATTCCCGCCGTGTCCGCGGGCAGCATCACCGCCAACAGCCTCATCGCGAGCACCGAATCCATCACGATGGGCAGCGGCGGCGATTTCCGCATCGACCAGTCGGCCTGGAACTGGAACTCGCGCGACCGCTACGACACGCCGCCGAACGGCTTCCAGGGCCTCGTCGAACGCCTTCCCGAACTGTGGGCCGGCAACACGCCGCTCGAAGCCGCGGGGCGCCAGACGTTCGACGCCTTGTCGATCGTGCGCCCGATGAACTTCGGCGCCTACAACGCCAGCTCGAATCCGGGCGGTTATGCGCCTGCCAACGGCGCCGTGTATCCGACCGACGGCCTCGGCAACCAGCTCAAGATGATCGCCCAGCTCATCAAGGCCAATGTCGGCATGCGCGTCGCCGCGCTCGACTACGGCGGCTGGGATTCGCACAACGGCCAGGGCGTGCCGACCTCGAGCTACGATCCGTTCGGCAACTCGGTCGAGGGACTGTCGAACGCACTCGCCGCGTTCTACCAGGATCTCAACGGCACCGGTGCGAACGCTTTCGCGAACCGCACCAGCATCATCGTCATGAGCGAGTTCGGCCGCCGCCTCCGCGCCAACGGCAGCGGCGGCACCGACCACGGCTACGGCAACATGATGATGGTGCTCGGCGGCTCGGTGAATGGCGGCCAGGTGTACGGCCGCCAGACCTTCGCAGGCCTCGCCGGCGAAGCCTTGTTCGAAGGTGAGGACGTGCGTGTCACCACCGACTTCCGCCGCGTGCTGTCCGAAGCCCTGATCCGCCGCGCCGGCAACAACCGCCTCGGCTACATCTTTCCTGCGTACACGGGCTATTCGCCGCTCGGCATCTTCCAGGGCACCGACATGGCGCCCGATTACTCGAACTCGTTCGACCGCCTCTTCCGCGGCACGTTCGAAGCGGCGTGATGCCCTGACGGATGCCCCATGCGCCGCCGCATGGGGTGTCCTGTCCCTGGGTGTTCCACGGTACGCCCGTGGCCGTACCCGATGATCGTGCTCCGACCGGACAAGTGTCATCGTCCACGCTTCATGTCCCCGGTCCCCACGCGCACGAGCGCCGCGATCGGAAGTGTCCCGGGTGCCGCTCGGCACGCTGCCGTGAAATCCGTTGCGCGACCGGAGTGATCGATGGGCCGTGACGGCCCAGGCCGGCTTCCGCAGCACGATGGCCATGCTCCGGCATCCTCCCGCTCTCCGCCTCCAGGCAGCCGTGGTGCCGTCCGCAGGATCGGAGCGGCATCCATGACGGACTGACCTCGCAAGCGCAGAGGCCCGCGCCCGCGATGTTTCGCAGCAGCTCGGGAATTCCGGCGCCTGCGGGAAGGCCCCCCTCGGACACCACCCCGATCGACCGGGCTCCCGTACGCAGCCTCGCCACGTCGCAAGCCCGCCTCCACCCAAGCCCTGCGAAACGCCACGCACGCCACAAAAAGTGACATCCCATCATCCGTGATGACATTGACGATCATTTCTGATCATGTATGATCACTTTCACCCGCGGATCTGAAGGAACTGACGGGCCCTCCTTTCAATGCCCTCGCCAAGGAACCGCGCCATGTCGAACCTCAACGAAACCCTCAACGACCTCGTCTCCCAGGACGGCTCGCTCTGCGCCGCACTCGTCGACTACACGAGCGGCATGCTGCTCGGCTCGGCCGGCACCGGCGTCGACCTCGAACTCGCCGCAGCCGGCAACACCGAAGTCATGCGCGCCAAGATGAAGGCGATGCACGCGCTCGGCATCAAGGATTCGATCGACGACATCCTCATCACGCTCGGCCGCCAGTACCACATCCTGCGCCCTTCGGCGAAGAAGCCGGGCCTGTTCCTGTACTACGTGCTCGACAAGTCGCGCGCCAATCTCGCGCTCGCCCGCCGCAAGATCCAGGACGCCGAGCAGTCGCTCGTCGTCTGATCCCGCGCGACGTGGCGCGGGGGACCCCACCCGCGCTACGTCGCTCCACGGATCGCCTGACCCGCCGCGCGCTACCGGGCCGCGGATGCCCGCCTCGCACGGTAGCTCCCGGCGCCCACCTCGTGCCGACTCGCCTGACGGCCGTGCGGACGCAAAGCGCTCCGGGACATCCGCGCCCCTCCGAGCGCCGACATCCCGCCCGATCGCTGTCGATACGACCCCAATCTCCCCACCACAAATAAATAGCACGCTCACTAATTGCGTGCTATCTTGTTGTCATGCCCGCCATCGAAGATCTCCGCCAGCAGCTCTCCTCCGGCCTCATCCTGTCGGCACGGTTGTGGCAGCGCGTGGTCGACAGTGCCTTGTCGGGGCACGGCATTTCCAACGCGATGACCACCCCGCTGCTGATGATCGGGCGTACCGGCGGCGGCATCCGCCAGGTCGATCTGGCGCAGCTGATCGGCGTCGAGGGGCCGACCCTCGTACGGACGCTCGACAAGCTCTGCGCATCGGGCCTCGTGCGACGTGATCCGGATCCCTACGATCGCCGCGCCAACCAGCTCTGGCTGACCGACGAGGGCGAAGCCCTGCGGCAGCAGCTCGAGGAGCGCCTGCTCGCCCTGCGCGAAGCGACCTTCTCCGAACTCTCGGCGAAGGACATGGAAACCGTCCTCTCGTTCTACCGCATCGTCGCCGAGGCCGCCTCGCGCAACGGCTGACACGTCACGCACCACGTCCGCACCACACCCTCGTCATGCCCGGTGAATTCACGCTCCACGGCGTCTTCGTCCCGACCCTCGTCGCGATGATGGTGCTCGCCTGGGTGCTCGGCAGCGGCCTCGCGTTCGTGCTGCGCCGCGTCGGCGCCTACCGGCACATCTGGCACCCGCCCCTGTTCAACCTCGCCGTATTCGTCGTCGTGCTGGACGGCCTGCTGCGGCTGCTGCACGGAAACACGCCATGACCTCCCCGCTCGCGCGCCTCGGGCCGATCCTCGTCACCACATCGGCCGTCGCTGTCGCCGCACTCGCCGGCCATCACCTGTGGCAGGCCACGATGGAGGCACCGTGGACGCGCGATGCGCACATCAATGCCGACGTCGTGCAGATCGCGGCGGATGTCTCGGGCCTCGTCACCGACGTGCTCGTCGCCGACAACGACATCGTCCGCAAGGACCAGCTGCTGTTCGTCGTCGACCGCGCGCGCTACGCGATCGCGCTCGACCGCGCGAAGGCCTCGCTCGCGCAGGCGAACGCGGCCGTGCGCCAGCTTCAACGCGAAGTCGCGCGCGATCGCGGCGTGCGCGACCTGGTCTCCGCCGAAGAGATCGAGGAGCGCCGCGCCAACCTCGACAAGGCGCAGGCCGCCGTCGCCACCGCGCAGGCCGGCGTCGAGCTCGCCACGCTCGACCTCGCGCGCACCGAGGTGCGCAGCCCCGTCGACGGCCGCCTCACCGACCGCACGGTGCGACGCGGCGATTACGTTGGCGCGGGCAAGCCCGTGTTCGCCGTGCTCGATACCGCCTCGCTGCGCGTGGACGGCTATTTCGAGGAAACGCGCCTCGCGCGCATCGCGCCGGGCCAGCCTGCCGAGGTACGCATCATGGGTGACGGCCGCGTGCTGCACGGCCGCGTGCTCAGCATCGCTGCCGGCATCGAGGACCGCTACCGCAGCCAGGGTGCGAGCCTGCTCCCGAACGTCAACCCGACGTTCGACTGGGTGCGTCTCGCGCAGCGCATCCCGGTACGCATCAGCGTCGACGACGCACCGGCCGACCTGCAGCTCGTGGTCGGTCGCACCGCGACCGTGAACGTCCTGCCATCGACCGAAGATCTCTCGGCACCGCCGTCATGATGCGCACCCGCCTCGTCATGGCCGCGCTCACCCTCGGCAGCGCCTTGTCGGGTTGCACGACGGTGGGCCCGAACTACGAGCTGCCGGCCGATTCACGCTACGCCCGTGCGCAGGCCGATGCGCCGCGACTCGCCACGCGCGACGATGCGGCTCTCGACACCGGCGCCGCAGCGGTCGATGCGTGGTGGAGGCTCTACGACGACCCCGTGCTCGACGATCTCGTGCGGCAAGCCCTCGCCGGCAGCGCCGAGCTGCGCGTCGCCGAAGCACGCCTCGCGCGTGCCATCGCACTCGGCGCGCAGGCCGATGCGGCCGGTGGTCTCGACGTCGCCGCGACGGTGGACGTGCAGCGAGCGCAGGTGTCGGCGGAGTCGTTCCTGCAGGAACACAAGCTGCCCGTGTTCAACCTCGGCAGCGGCGGCGTCTCGGCCTCGTACCAGACCGACCTGTTCGGCCGGCTGCGCCGTACGAGCGAAGCGGCGCACGCGAGTGCCGAAGCCGTCGAGGCCGCGCGTGACGTCACCCGCATCAGCGTCGTCGCGCAGGTCGTCGGCCGCTACCTCGAAACCTGCCACCTCAACCACGAGCTGCATCTCGCGCAGCATTCGCTCGACCTGCAACGACGCACGCACGACGTCGCGTTGCGCCTGCACGAGGCCGGACGCGGCACCGCGAACGCGGTCGATCGGGCCGGCGCACAGGCGTCGACGCTCGAAGCCGCGCTGCCGGCGCTGCGCTCGCGCAGGCTCGCCGCGCAGTACGAACTCGCCGCCCTGCTCGGCCATACGCCGGACCGAGTGCCCGACGGCGTCGAGGCTTGCGACGACGCACCGTCACCGGCACGCGCGATCCCGATCGGCGACGCCGCCGCACTGCTGCGCCGCCGCCCCGACGTGCGCCGTGCCGAGCGCGAGCTGCATGCCGCGACCGCGGAGATCGGCGTCGCCACGGCCGAGCTGTATCCCGACATCACGTTCGGCGCCTCGCTCGGCGCCGCCGGCCTGCTCGACGATTTCGGCAAGCCCGCGACGCAGCAGTGGTCGCTGGGCCCGCTGATCCACTGGTCGCTGCCGAGCGCCGGCGCGAAGGCGCGCGTGCGCGTCGCCGAAGCAGGCCGCGGAGTCGCACTGGCCGAGTTCGATGCGGTCGTGCTCGACGCCTTGCGCGAGACGCAGACCGTGCTGACGCGCTACGTGCACGACCTGCAGCGCGTGGAGGCCTTGCGCAGCGCCCTGGAACAGGCCGATCGCGCCGCCGACGAGGACCGCCGCCTCTACGAGGCCGGGCGTCGTCCGTTCCTCGCCAGCCTCGACGCCGACCGTTCGCGCGTCGGCAGCGAAACCGCGCTGGCCGATGCGCAGGCGCAGGTCTCGCAGGACCAGGTTGCGCTGTTCCTCGCCCTCGGCGGCGGCTGGCAGGCAGCCGACGCGAAGACGCCGTGAGCGACGTGCACACCGGCGCATGAACCTGCTGCTCGACAAGCGCGCGTGGCTGTTCTCGGCCAAGTGCTACCTCGCCGCACTGCTCGCGCTGCTGGTCGGCCTGTGGGGTCCGCTGCCGCGCCCGTACTGGGCGATGAGCACGGTCTACATCGTGTTCCAGCCGATGCTCGGCGGCACACGCTCGCGCGTCGTCCATCGCATCGCTGGCACCCTGATCGCGAGTGTCGCGATCGTCGCGATGCTGCCGCCGCTGTCGCAGTCGCCGCTGCTGCTCGCCGCGGCGCTGAGCATGTGGCTGTCGCTGTGCCTGTGCCTCGCGCTGCGCCAGCGCGGACCGTCGAGCTACATCTTCCTGCTCGCGAGCTACACGACCGCGTTCGTCGGCTTCCCCGCCGTGGCCGCGCCGGACACGATCTTCGAGGTCGCCCTCGCGCGCAGCGAGGAGATCATCGTCGGTGCGGTCGCCGCCGGCCTCGTCGCCTCGCTCGTGTTTCCCGAGACGATGAAGGCGATGATCGGCGGGCGCGTCGCGGCCTGGCTCGACGACGCCGCGGCATGGTGCACGCAGGTACTGCGCGGCGACGGGCACCGCGATGCGCGACGTGGCCGGCTCGCCGCCGACCTCGGCCAGTTCGAGCACCTCATCGCCACCGCGCGTCGCGACGATCCACGCCATCCGCGGCGCCATGCGCACATGCGCGAGCTGCGCGCCCGCATGCTCGAACTGCTGCCCGTGCTCGCCGGCATCACCGACCGCCTTGACACCTTGCACGATCACGCGCGCATCGACGCGGATCTCGCGCGACTGATCGACGACGTCGAGGCCTGGCTGCACGCGAAGGATGCGGACGCGGCGCATGCCGACGCGCTGCTCGCACGCATCGACGCACGACGCCCGCGCCTGAGCCCCGACACCGACACGCTGCTCGTCGACAGCCTGCTCGTGCGCCTGCGCGAGCTCGTCGTGGTGTGGCGGCAATGCCGCGAGCTGCAGGCCGACATCGATCGCGACGACGACACGCGCGACGCACGCACCGATGCACCGCGCGTCGACCGCGCGATCGAGGCCCGCCACGTCGACCTGCCGCTGCTGCTGTTCTCGGCCTTCAGCGCCGGCGCGACCGTGTTCGCCTACTGCGTACTGTGGTGGTGGAGCGGCGATCCGGCCGGCGGCCTCGGCGCGATGATGGTCGCGGTCGGCACGGCGTTCTTCGCGGGCACCGACGATCCCGTGCCGAACATCATGACGTTCCTGACCGGCACGCTCGCGGCGACGCTGCTCGCCGGGGTCTACCTGTTCGGCGTGTTTCCGGTGGTGCAGACGTTCGGGATGCTCGCACTCGTGCTCGCACCGGCGTACCTGCTGCTCGGCCTCCTCGTGTACCGGCCCGCGACGATGATGATCGGCCTCATCATGCTCGCGAACCTGTCGACGCTGCTCGGCGTGCAAGGCCATTACGCGGCGGACTTCCAGAGTTACGTCAACAACGCGCTCGCGATGATCCTCGGCCTGCTGTTCGCGATCGTCGCGACGGCGCTGTTCCGTTCGCTCGGTGCGGACTGGACCGCACGCCGGCTCGTGCGCCGCGGCTGGTCGCTGCTCGCCGACGCCGCGAGCGGGCACGGCGAACAGGATCGCCTGCGTTTCACGGGCCGCATGCTCGACCTGCTCGGCCTCGCCACGCCGCGCCTCGCGGCCACTACGGGGCATGCACCGCTCGCCGCGGTCGACCTGCTCGAGGAAACGCGTATCGGCCTGAACATCCTGCAGTTGCGCCGCGCGCGTCGCGAGCTGCCCGAACCGTCGGCGACGCATGCCGATGCGCTGCTCGCAGGCATCGCCGCGCACTACCGCGCGCAGGCACGCGCCGGCCATCCGCTCGAAGCGCCGGAGTGCCTGCGCGACGACCTCGATGCCTCGCTGTCGCGCCTCGGCAGCCTCGCCCCAGGCGAGGCCCGCGACGCCGCGCTTCTCGGCCTCGTCGGCGTGCGCTACGGTCTGTTCGGTCGACGGCCGGCACAGAACCAGCCGATCGCCGTCGCCGCGCAAGCCTGACCGTCTCTCGCCGGAAAGCGGAACGACGCTCAGTCGGCCGCGACCGGCGCGCCCATGTTGCCCTTGCTGTAGGTGCCCGAGCGGTCGAAGCAGCACGCGCGGCGCTTGCCCGAGGCGAGCATGTCGCAGGCCGTGGCGATGCGCTTCACGCGCGTCTCGGCCTTCTTGCCCGAGGTGATCCAGTGGATCCAGTCGCGCCGCGCGACGGCCGTGATGTCGTCCCACGTCGCGCGTGCGGCGGGTTCGTCGGCGAGTGCCTTGCGCAGGTCGGGCGGCAGCTTCGGTTCCGGCTCCTTCGCGACCGGCGCCATCGTGAGTTCGACGCTGTCGCCGACCTCGACGCCCGCCGCCTCGCGCAGCTTCTTCTCGACCTTGAGCCAGTGGCTGCCTTCGCCGTCGGGCTCGAGCGTGGCCTGGAACGCGTGCCCGGCCAGCGTGCCGTCGACGCTCGCCATGCTGCGCGTCGGCAGCTTCGCACTCGCGGCCTTCGGCAGCACGAGGAACGTCCACGTCGCGCCCTTCGGCTCGGCGGGACGCTGGAGCTTGGCCTTGAACGTGATGCGCATGGGAGTCGGTGTCGTCGCCATCGGCCTAATCTAGCACCGCGTACGCGCCTCCGGGTTCAGCCCGCCGCGAGCATGCCGACCGAGGCGATCAGGCGCTCGCGCACCGCGTCGTCGCTGAAGCGCGCACGCCACCACGCGAGGGCGGCACCCGATTCCTGCGAGCGCCACGCGAGATGGAACGCCTCGGGCGCGCGCGGCTCGTCGACGTCCCTGACCACGAGCAGGCCCGCCTCGATGGCCGGACGCGCGAGCGCGACGGGCAGGAAACCGAAGCCGAGCCCGGCGACCTGGCAACGGTACTTCGTGGCCATGTCGGGCACGGTCAACGTGTCCTGGCCGTGCAGCAGGCCGACCGTGCGCGCGAGCAGGCGCCGCGCCGAATCGGCGACGACGACCGCGCGATGCGGTTGCAGGTCGTCCTTGCGCAGCGCGCGGTCGATCACCGCGAGCGGATGCGTCGGTGCCACCGCGAACACGAACGCGAGATGGCCGATCGGCGTGGACGCGTAGCCACCGCCCGAAGGTCCCTCGCCGGCCGCGACGACGAGGTCGACGCGCTCGTCGAGCAGCGCTTCCCATGTGCCCGACATGACGTCCTGCGCGACGCGCAGGCGCGTGCCCGGCGCGACCGCGTGAAAGGCCTCGATGTCGTCGAACAGCGCGATCGGCGGGAACACCGAATCGAGGCCGATCGCGAACTCGGTTTCCCAGCCCGTAGCGACGCGTCGCACGCGGTGCTCGAGATCCTGTGCGGCCTTGAGCAGGTGGCGGCCTTCACGCAGCAGCTCGCGTCCTGCATCGGTCGGCACGACACGTGGCCCGAGCCGCTCGAACAGGGTCACGCCGAGGCCTTCCTCGAGCGTGGCCACGGTGTAGGAAATCGTCGACGGCACGCGGTGCAACGCCTTCGCCGCGCCCGCGAACGAGCCGCGGCGGTCGATCGCATCGAGCACCTGCAGCGCATCGAGGCTGATTCTCAGCATTCGATTTTTTCGATGATTGGCATGCAAACGGCTCGCTTTTCGTGTCGCGGCATGGCGCGCAGACTGTTCATCACCGCGCCACGACGGCGATTTCAGCAGATCCCGGCATCGCCCGCCAGCATCGAATCCATCGAACCCATCGATCTCACACAAGGAAGCCCGCCATGAACACCACGCTCGCCAACACCCTCCCGCTCGCCGCCCGCCACATCGCCCCGGCCCTGGTCGGCCTGCTGTTCGCCGTCTCCGGCTGGAACAAGATCGGCGGCTTCGACCACGTCGCCGGCTGGATGGCCAGCCTCGGCCTGCCCGCGGCACCGGCGCTGCTCACGGCTGCGATCGCGCTCGAGCTCGTCGCCGGCGTCATGCTCATGGTCGGCTTCGGGACGCGCTGGGCCGCGCTTGCGCTCGCCGCGTTCACGATCCCGACCACGCTGATCTTCCACGCGTTCTGGAACGTCGACGCCGCGCAGTTCGCCGAGCAGCAGACCGCCTTCCTCAAGAACCTCGCGATCCTCGGCGCGCTGCTCATGGTCGCCGCGCAGGCGCCCGCGCCGAAGCGCGCGACGGCCACCGCCGCGCTGCGCATGGGCTGACCGTGGCGCCGCCCCTCGGGGGCGGCGTCCTTCTTCCGCATCGACATCCATCCCTTTCCAGGAGAACGCCATGAGTGCCCGCCTCAACTACTTCCGTGTCTCGCGTGATGCCGCCGCGAAGTACACCGCCTTCCACGATGCCGTGAAGCAGCAACCGATCGTCGCCGAGCTCGGCCACCTCGTCACCACGCGCGCCTCGCAGATCAACGGCTGCGCGTTCTGCGTCGACATGCACGTGAAGGAGGCGACGATCGACGGCGAACGTGCACTGCGCCTGTTCCACCTCGCCGTGTGGCGCGAATCGAACCTCTTCACCGAGCGCGAGCGCGCGGCGCTGGAATGGACCGAAGCGCTCACGAAGCTGTCCGACCACGGCGTGCCCGAGGCGATCTACACCGCCGTGCGCGAACACCTCTCCGAGCAGGAGCTGTCGGACCTGTCGATGCTGATCATCGAGATCAACGGCTGGAACCGTCTCGCGGTCGCGTTCAAGACCGTGCCCGGATCGGCCGACAAGGCCTACGGGCTCGACAAAGCCAACCTGGCCTGACCGCCCCGGCCGCGGCGCCTCGCCGCCGCGGCCCTCCCCGATGACACCGCCCCATCGACGCCTCGCGCCGTCCGGGCACGCGCGCACCGAAAGGACGATGAATCAAATTTCAAGCACGAAACGTGACCATTCGATCGTCCGACGCGCGCACAGTGCCCGTCGTCACCCGACACCGCCTTCCCACTTACGCTCCAGGAGAACCGCCATGTCCCTGCTCCGCACCGCCATCCTCGCCGGCCTCGTCGCCACCACGTCGCTCGCCCACGCCGCGCCTGCCGCGAAACCCGCCTCACCGCTGCGCCCGGTCGCGGGCTTCCTCGAGGCCCTCAACGGCAGCGGCGGCACGCCGATCGAACAGCTCTCGCCGCAGGCCGCGCGCCAGGTGCTCGTCGATGCCCAGGCCGGCGCGACGCTGCCGCCGGCCGAGGTGACGCGCACGACGATCCAGGCCGACGGCAAGCCGCTCGAACTCGTCGTCGTGCGCCCGCAGGGCACGAAGGACCAGGTGTTGCCGGTCTTCATGTTCTTCCACGGCGGCGGCTGGGTGCTCGGTGATTTCCCGACCCACGAGCGCCTGATCCGCGATCTCGTCGTCGCCTCGGGTGCGGCTGCGGTCTACGTCGGTTACACGCCGTCGCCCGAAGCGAAGTATCCGGTCGCGATCCGCCAGGCCTACGTGGCCACGCGCTGGGTCGCCGAACACGCCGCGCAGATCGGCGTCGACGGCACGCGCCTCGCACTCGCGGGCAACAGCGTCGGCGGCAACATGGTCGCCGCGGTCGCGCTGCAGGCGAAACAGGCCGGCACGCCGGCGATCCGCTACAACCTCATGCTGTGGCCGGTCACCGGCGCGGACTTCACGACGGCCTCGTACGACACCTACGCGAACGGGCATTTCCTGACGCGCGCGATGATGAAATGGTTCTGGGATGCGTACACGACCGATCCGAAGCAGCGCGCGGAGATCCTCGCCTCGCCGCTGCGTGCGACAAGCGCGCAACTTGCCGGTCTCGCGCCGACGCTGATCCAGACCGCCGAACTCGACGTGCTGCGCGACGAAGGCGAAGCGTTCGGCCGCAAGCTCGATGCCGCGGGCGTCGACGTCACCGTGACGCGCTACAACGGCCTCATCCACGACTACGGCCTGCTCAACGCCTTGAGCACCGTACCGGCCGTGCAGGACGCGCTCGACCAGGCCGGCGCCGGCCTGCGCGAGCACCTGAAGTAAGCGTTGCCTCACGCGGCGATCATGATCGATCGCCGCGTTCCACCGACGCGCACGCAGGGCGGGCCCACCCTGCGGCGCATCGCGCGTCAGGCCTGCGCCTGCGCGTGAGCCTCGCCCAGTTTCACCGCGCACTCCTCGCAGCAGACCTCCACCGTCCTGCCGCCGATCTTCACGCTGATCGCGGTGCCGTCGAGCGGGTAGTCGCACGCCGCACACGTCTTCTCGGCCATCGCCGTTCTCCTCGTTCCGCCTGCCAACCAGGCGAGGCCATTCCAGCGCACCACGCGCGTCGCCGCTGTCAGGATCTTTAGCGACCGGCGCTATGCTGCGCGCCTCGCCCGCGGGATGCCGACCGTGCCGGACTTCCATCGCCAGCGCCTGCTCGAGACACGCGTCGTCACCGTCGACGACGTGCACTGCCCGGGCGGCCCCGCGCATCGCGACGCGCCCGAAGTCTCGAGCGCGACACACCTCGTGTTCCCGTACCGCGGCGCCTATGTGCGCCACGTCGGCGACGACGCCTCGGTGGCCGACGCGAGCCACGTGCTGCTGTTCAACGAGGGCGAATGGTTCCAGGTCAGCCATCCCGTGCCGGGCGGCGACGCGAGCCTGTCGCTGCAGGTCGATGCGGGCGTGCTGCGCGAACTCGCCGCGCCCGAACTGCTGCACGACAGCGAGCCGCTACGTTTCCGTACGCAGCGACTCGGCCTCGATGCACGCGCGCAGGTGCTCGTCGCGCTGCTCGGCCACTCGCTGCGCGAAGGCAGCGCCGAACCGCTCGAAGGCGAGAGCCTCGCGCTCGTGCTCGTGCACCGCGCGATCGGCCCGCGCACCGTGCGCATCGCCGGCGCGAGCGCGGCACGCCAGAAGCTCGTCGAGCGCGCCAAGGTCGTGCTCGCCGGCGACCTCGCGCGACGCTGGACGCTCGCCGAGATCGCCGCCGACGTCGGCGTCTCGCCGGTCTACCTCACGCAGAGCTTCCGTCAGGTCGAAGGCGTGTCGCTGTACCGCTACCAGCTGCGCCTGCGCCTCGCACGCGCCCTCGACCGCCTCGCCGGCGAAGACGATCTCTCCACGCTCGCGCAGGACCTCGGCTTCTCGAGCCACAGCCATTTCGCGGCGGCGTTCCAGCAGGCCTACCGGCGATCACCCTCGGCGTTCCGGCAGCACGTGCTCGCAAGTGGAAAAAGCGGCAAGGCGCGCGTGCGACCCGCGCCATGATGCGCGCACACCTCATCGATCACGCCTCCGCCAGAGCCACGGCATCCGCTCCTGCCGCGAAGCGCAGGCGTCCCGAGGTGTCGTTCGCGGCCTGCCAGACGGCCTCGGCGACGTCGTGCGGTTGCGTCGTCGCCGTGAGCGTCGCGAAGCCCTCGAACACGCGCGCCGCGAAGGCGGCGTACGGCTCGGTGACGAGGCCCGACATGCGTTCGGCGCCGTTCGCGGCGAAGCGCGTGTCGGGACAATACCCCGGCTCGACCAGCGCCACGCGCACACCGAACGCCGCGAGTTCGAGCGCGAGCGAGGCGGTGAAGCCTTCGATCGCGGTCTTGCTCGCCGTGTAGGCGGCGACGAGCGGGAACGGCGCGAGCGTCGCGCTCGAGGTGACGTTGACGATCGTGCCGGCACGGCGCTCGCGGAAACGCGGAATGATCGCCTGGCACATCGCCATCGTGCCGAACGTGTTGGTCTCGAAGATCTCGCGCACGGTCGACATCGGCGTCGCTTCGAACGCACCGAACAGGCCGAGTCCGGCGTTGTTGACGAGCACGTCGATCGGCCCGGCCTCGTCGAGCGCGCGCGAGATGCCGTCGGCATCGATGACATCGAGCGGCAGAAGGCGCAGGCGCGGCGATGCGGGCAGCAGGTCGGCGCGCGGCGTACGCATCGTCGCCACGACGTTCCAGCCCTGCGCGTGGAAGTGGTGGACGGTGGCCAGGCCGTAGCCGGACGAACAGCCGGTGATCAGGACGGTTTTCATGGGAGCTCCTTCGTTGGTTTGACGCGGAGCGCCACGATAGGTCACGCTCATCGGACGATGAATCGCTGGATGTCCGCCATGTTTGAGCCATCGTCCGGACATGACTGACCCGTTGTCTCAGCTCATCGATCTGCTGAAGCCGCGCGCGGCATTCGCGAACGTGATCAGCGGCAAGGGCGCATGGGCCGTGCGCTTCCCCGCGTACGGCAAACCGGGCTTCTGCATCATGCTCGAGGGAAGCTGCGAGCTCGTCGTCGACGGCCATGCACCGGTCGCGCTCGAGGCCGGCGACTTCGTGCTGCTGCCGACGACGCCGGCGTTCACGCTGTCGAGTGCGGACGCACCGCCGCCCTTGCCGCTCGATCCGGACGCGCTGCCGAGCGACGGCCGCGAGGTGCGCCACGGCGATGGCGGCGACACACCCGACATGCGCTCGCTCGGTGGCGCGTTCCTGTTCGACAACCCGGACCCGACCCTGCTCGTCGCGCTGCTGCCCGCGATCGTGCATGTGCGCGGCGCTCACCGGCTGCAGCAACTGGTCACGATGGTCGCGGAGGAAACGACCACACCGGGCCCGGGCAGCGACGCGATGCTGTCGCGACTCATCGACCTGTTGCTGGTCGAGGCGATGCGCTCGACGACGGCCGGCGATGCGCCGCCGGGCCTGCTGCGCGGACTCGGTGACGCGCGCCTCGCGAATGCGCTCAAGCGCATGCATGCGCGAATCGACCATGCATGGAGCGTCGCCGAACTCGCCGACGCAGCCGCGATGTCGCGATCGACGTTCCACGAGCGCTTCACGCGCACGGTCGGTGTCGCCCCGATGGCGTACCTGCTGGACTGGCGCATGCAGGTCGCGAAAGACCTGATTCGCCAGGGTCGGCTCGATGCTGCCCGGATCGCCGAACGCGTCGGCTACGGGTCGGGCAGTGCCTTCAGCGTCGCGTTCCGTCGGCACGTGGGCGTGGCACCGAGCCGGTATGCGGGCGAGGCTTCGCACGACGCCAGCCCGGTGGAGCCTTCACGATGAGCGCCCGAACGCGCTGCCTGCCCCGTCGATTGCACCTCGCCGTTGCCGTCGCGACGGCGCACGCCGCTGCCGTGATGGTCGCCGGCATGATTCGACGCTTGTCATGCGTGGAACCTGCCATCCGGTCAGGTGTAAACAGCCTTGCGCTCGAGGTCGGGCAAACGTAGTCTCACGGTGTCCGGATGTGGATGCGCCGTCCGGGTTACTTGCGATGTCGTGCAAACGAACGTGGCCGTTCTCCGGGGGGAGACGTTCACGTGATCTCCCTTTGACCGATCCGTCCATGACGGTGACCACGCTGGGATGCTGTGATCCGGCTCCTGGATCGGTCGAATCCAACGCCAAGAATCGATGGGGAAAATCCGATGATCAGAACCATGCTCGCAGCATGCGTGACCGCCACTTTCATGCTGGTGGCGAACGCCGATGCCGGCACCGGGCGGCAGACACGTGCCGAGGCCCGCGCCTACGAACTGTCACTCAAGCAACCGGCTCCTGCCTCGAACCTGGCCCCGCTCGACACGGTCAGCTATTCCGACACCACCGTCGGCGGCGTGACCTGGAATCGCCCGTTCGCCGACTGCACGGGGCAGTCCTCGCTCGGTCCGGTGACGCTCCACGTCCAGAACTTCAGCGTCGACCAGACCGGCTCCTACAGCCTCTCCAGCGTCCAGACCGGCTTCGACGGCTTCGTCTTCATCTACACCGAGCCGTTCGTGCCCACCTCGCCCAACTCCGGCTGCGTGGCCGGCAACGACGACGGCGCCGGCGGCATCGGCACCTCGGACCTCACCACGACCCTCACGGCCGGCGTGCCTTACGTCGTCGTCACGACGGCGTTCGAGGCGGGTGAAGAAGGCACGTTCACCAACACCTTGTCGGGCCCGGGCCTCATCGCCCTGGGTGGTGCCGGCGAGCGCGCCAACCTCGGCGTGACCAAGACCGCACCGGGCGGCGTCGCCACGGGCGGCAGCTACGCGTACCAGCTCGGTGCCAGCAATGCGGGCCCGGACGACGCCACCGCCGTCATCGTGACCGACGTGTTGCCCGCCGGCATCACCTTCGTGTCCAGCACCTGCGGCGCGACGGCGTCCGGCCAGACCGTCACGTGGTCGATCGGCAACCTCGCCAACGGTGGCACGGCTTCGTGCGAACTCACCGTCAACAACGCGTCGGCCACCTGCAGCGCGGTCTCGAACACGGCCACGATCTCCGGTGCCGAGCTCGATCCCGTCAGCGGCAACAACTCGTCCACGCACACCAACGGCGGTGGCGAGCAGGTCGTCGACGGTGGCTTCGAGGCCGCGAACGCACCGGCCTGGACGCAGACCTCGAGCAACTTCGGCAGCCCGCTGTGCGATGCGGTCGGCTGCGGCACCGGCGGCGGAACCGCGGGTCCGTTCGCGGGCTCCCAGTGGATGTGGTTCGGTGGCGCCGGCACGAATCCCGAAACCGGCTCGGCCGGCCAGTCGATCACCATCCCGGCCGGAGCGACCTCGCTCACGTTCCAGTACTGGCTCGGCGCGTGCGGCACGGGCGGCGCGAACGACTTCATCCGACTGACCATCGACGGCACCGAAGTGTGGCGCCGCGATGCGACCTCGGCCGAGTGCGCCGCTTCGGGTTACACCCAGGCCAGCATCGACGTCAGCTCGTTCGCGGGCGGAACGCGGGCGGTCCTGTTCGAGTCGACCAGCGGTACCGCGGGCGACAACAGCAACTTCCACATCGACAACGTCAGCCTCTCCGGCTCGCCGACGTGCAGCGCGGGTGCCGTGCCGATCACGATCATCCCGACCGCGGGTGGTACGGTCGCCTGCACCCCGAACCCGGTCACGCCGGGTGGCACGAGCACCTGCACGGCCACGCCGAACCCGGGCCAGACGTTCACGAGCTGGACCGCGGGCTGCTCGGGCACCAACCCGGTCTGCACGCTGACCAACGTCACCGCGCCGGTCACGGTGCAGGCGGCATTCGGTGCCGGCCCCGGCGGTCCCGCCGCGGTCGCGCTGCCGGTCTCTTCGACGTGGCTCATGGTGCTGCTGTCGGGCCTGCTCGGCTTCGTCGGCCTGCGTTACCTGCGTCCGGCCACGCGCCGCTGATGTGACACCGCCGACGCCACGGCGTCGGCTCACGCACGGCCCTGGGCAGCACCCGCTGCCCAGGGC
>JASCPI010000030.1 GCA_029959555.1 Lysobacteraceae bacterium PS02065
GTGCACGGCCTGGGCGGTCGCCGCTGGCGCGGCGGGTACGGGTGCAGGGGAGGGTTCCGCGAACGGCAGCCACGCATGGCTGCCGACCCCGGCGACGAGGATGTCGGCCGGCCAGGTGCCGTGCTGTACGCGGTCACGCACGAACTGACGCGGCACGGGACCGCGCGGCACGTTGTCGACGAGCACGAACACGGCGCCCTCGGCACCGCTCGCATGCACTTCGGCGAGTGCGCCGATCGCCTCGATGCCGGCCTGCATGGCCTGCAGGTCCTCGAGCGAGGTGTGCTGGCGCACCGTGATCGGCGCACGTGCGAGCACGTCGTCGCGCAGGCGTTGCGGCTCGAGCCGGAAATGCGCGGCCAGTGCGGGCCACGCCGTATCCGGATCCACGCCCGGCAGCAGCTCGCCGGTCAGCACCAGCGCGTACGTCGTGTCGCTCATCGGAACTCCCCGGTGCGCGCCCGCCCGCGCGCCGCAATGATGGCGGGACGGTCGCGCCCCCGAGTCGCGACCGTTTGCAGCACGATCCCGCGCGTCAGCGCTCGAGGATCGCCGTCACGCCCATGCCGCCGGCCGTGCAGATCGAAATCAGTCCGCGCCCCGAGCCCTTTTCGGCGAGCAGCTTGGCGAGCGTCGCGACGACGCGCGCACCGGTCGCCGCGAACGGATGGCCGAGCGCGAGGCTCGAGCCGTTGACGTTGATCTTCGCCGGATCGATCGCGCCGAGCGGCGCCTCGAGGCCGAGGCGGTCGCGGCAGTAGTCGGCCGATTCCCACGCGCGCAGCGTGCACAGCACCTGTGCGGCGAAGGCCTCGTGGATCTCGTAGTAATCGAAATCCTGCAGCGTGAGCCCGGCGGCCGCGAGCATGCGCGGCACCGCCACGGTCGGCGCCATGAGCAGGCCTTCGCCGTGGGTGAAGTCGACCGCGGCGACGGCCGAATGCGTCATCCACGCCTGCACGGGCAGACCGCGCGAAGCGGCCCATTCCTCGTTGGCGAGCAGGACGGCCGAGGCGCCGTCCGACAGCGCGGTCGAGTTGCCGGCGGTCAGCGTGCCCTGTCCCGAGGTCTTGTCGAACGCGGGCTTGAGCGAGGCGAGCTTCTCGAGTGTCGTGTCGGGACGAAGGATGTTGTCGCGGTCGAGGCCGCGGAACGGCACGACCAGATCCTTGAAGAAGCCGCGCTCGTAGGCGGCGGCGGCCTTCTGGTGGCTCTCCCAGGCCAGACGGTCCTGCTCCTCGCGGCCGATCTTCCACTCGCGCGCCATGAGCTCGCAGTGTTCGCCCATCGACTTGCCCGTGCGCGGCTCGGCCACGCCCGGGAACGACGGCGCGAGCTCGCCGAACGAGAAGCCCTTCACGGCGGTCTTGAGCTTGTCGACCGGCTTCTTCGCGCGGTTCATCGCCAGCAGGCGCTGCTGCAGCGCGCGTCCGTAGACGATCGGCACGTCGCTCGTGGTGTCGCTGCCGCCGCCGATGCCCGCGGCGATCTCGCCGGTGGCGATCTTGCTCGCGACGAGGATCGCGTTGTCGAGGCCGGTGCCGCAGGCGCGTGCGGTCGTGATGCCGGGCGTGGTCGGCGCGAGGCCCGACGACAACGTCGCCTCGCGCGCGAGATTCCATTCCGAGGCGTGCTTGATGACCGCGCCGAACGCGACTTCGCCGAGCTCGACGCCGTGCAGGCCGAAGCGTTCGACGAGCGAACCGAGCGTCTTGACGGCCATGCCGTAGTTGCCGACGTCGGCGTAGGCCGTGTTGTTGCGGCAGAACGGGATGCGCACGCCGCCGATCACGCCGACGCGCTTGACTTCACGGGTGCCGCTGTTGGCCATCGTCGTTCGCTCCGGGCGTCAGGTGGGCGCGGGGCCCCAGGCGGATGCGTTGTGGTTCCACATCTCGCGGAACCACGCGCGGAACATGATCGTCTCCTCGTCGCCACCCGGTTCGGCGAAGCGCGCCTGCCACAGGTCGGCCGGTGCACGACGGCCCGACGCGACGTCGAGCACGCCGCTGAACAGGCCGGTCCACGTCGGCGAATAGGCGATGTCGGCGGCGGCGGCCTGCGCACGGGCGCGCAGCGCCTCGACGTCGACGCCTTCGCCACGGCGTACCGCGACGGCTTGCACCCAAGGCGATTCGGCCGCGAGGAACAGCACGTCGAAGCCCGCATGGTCCAGGTAGAGGCGAACCTCCTCGGGCGAGGAGAACTGGTTGCGCGCGACATCCTTGCGGGCGGCGTGGTCGGCGTTGCGGTACTGCTCGATCTCGAGCGCGTAGCGCTGCCAGCCGACCTTGCTGGAGATGTTCCACGTGTCGAAGAACACGAGTCCACCCGGCTTGAGCACGCGTGCCATGTCCTCGAGGTAGAGGTACATGTCTTCCTTGTCCATGTGGATGAACACGGCGATGCAGTAGGCCTTGTCGAAGCTGGCGTCGGGCAGCGGCTGCAGGCTCGCGCGGTGCAGTTCGGTCAGGCCGACGTTCGGGAATGCGGCGAGGCGCTCGCGCGCGACCGCGAGCATGTTCGCGGAGATGTCGCAGCCTTCCCAGTGGGCGATGCGCGGCGCGATCTCGCGGCCGATGCGGCCGACGCCGCAGCCGAGTTCGAGGACGCGGTCACCCGGCTGCAGGTCGAGCGCGATCGCGACCTGCCGTCCCGAATGCGCGCCGGTCAGGCGTGCGACCTCTTCGTTGGTGCTGCCGTCGACGGCGATCAGGGCGCCCTGGACGGTCGAAGCCTTGTCGTTCCAGAACGACTTGTAGTTCTTCTGCGATTCCATCTTCACGGTGCGCGGCGAAACAAGGCCCGCGATGGTACACCGCCGGTGCGCATGCCGAAAACTGAACGCGTCGCGCCGCGCATGTGCCGTCACGCACGCTTCGCGCACCGGGCGGCTCGTGGACGGGGTGTACACTCCGCGCCCCGATTCCCCATGGCACCGTTGGCGTGAGCGACCTGCCCTGTTTCGCGGCCGTGCTCGCGATCGAATGCGAAGAGGCCGAAACCCCGCCGCGCGCGGTCCTCGAGCGCGCCGCCGCCGAATCGCTCGGCGAAGCGCTCGCGCGCGACCTCGTGCGCTTCGTCGGTGACGTCGCCGCCTTCGACCTCGTGCTCGCCGGCGCGCTCTACGACCAGGCGCAGATCCTGCGGCCCGGTTGGCCCGTGCATGCCGCGCTCGGTGACGCGCACGAGCGCCTCGCGGCCGACGGCACGCGGGGTTCGCTGGTGTCGATCGGCGCGCACGAGGGCCGCATGCCCGCCCCGGCGCTCGAGCCCGACACGCGCCTGCACGGCAGCGCGATGCTCATGCTGCCGTGGCAACTTCACGGTGATCCCGCACCGCTCGGTGCGCTCGCCTCGAAGCTCGAACGCGAGCTGCTCGACACCGGCATGGCCGGCGCCGACCTCTCGCTCGTGCTCCGCGAGCAGCTCGGCATGTCGATCCGCCACGTGCGCCACATGAGCCTGCACGATCTCTGCGCGCTCGCCTGTGCGCAGTACGTGCACGCGGGCCTCGACACCTTGTGGCAGGTGGTCGAGACGGTGCTGCTGAGTCCGGCACGCACCCTCGATGTCGCGCTGCCGCAGGGCACCGTGCTGCGCTACGCCGACGGCGTCGTCGCGATGACCGGCGGCGAGCGTCCCGAGCGCGGCCAGGCACGTGCGATCCTCGCCGCGCACGGCATCGAGGTCGACGCGGGCTGAGCGCGCCGCGCCTTCAGAACAGCGTTTCGAGCATCCGGTAGCCGGCGTCGTGCATGCCGAGCGAGGCGTACGTGGCCTGTGCGCCATGGTTGGCATGCTCGACGTAGAGGCGCAGCCCGACCACACCCGGCGTCGCACGCGCTGCGCGTTCGAGATCGGCGTGCAGGGCGCGGAACACGCCCGTGCGCCGCGCACCCGGCACGACGTAGACGCTCTGGATCCACCACCAGTCGCCGTCGCGCCAGTCGCTCCACTCGGTCGTCACGAGCAGGCAGCCTACGTGCGTGCCTGCGCGCTCGGCGATGCGGTAATGGCCACGGCGCGGATCGGCGAAGACCCCGGCGACGCCGCGTGCGAGCACGCCGGCGTCGAGCGCCTTGCCTTCGGTCTCGCGTGCCATCGCGGCGTTCGCCTCGACGAGGAAGGGGCGGTCGTCGGTCCGTGCGGCGCGGGTGGTGATCGGGATATCGGTCATCGGAAGCCTCTCGGGCCATGAACACCACGACAACGCCGCGTGAACGCGCGCCGTGGCAGGATCGGGATGGTCGCGGGTGGCCTGCGCTATCCTGCACGCCCGTTCCCGCTTGCACAGGTCGCATCGTCCCCATGCAGAGTTTCGTGTACAAGAGCCTGCGCAAGGCCGACACCTACGTGTTCCTGCGTGCCGCCGAGGCGTTCGACGCCTTGCCGCCGGCGCTGGCGAGTACGCTGGGGCCTTTCTCGTTCGTCATCGAAGTGGAGCTGTCGCCCGAGCGCAAGCTCGCCCGCGAGGATGTCGTCGCGGTCATGGCCAACCTCGCCGATCGGGGCTTCCACCTGCAGATGCCGCCTGTGCCCGACACCGTGGACGAGGCGTGACGGCCGGTCACCCCGGCGACGCACCGGATTTCCCAGGCGAAGCGCCCGCAACGACGGCGGGCATCGATATACTCGGCGCCAACGCGGCGTCCGCCGCGGCTCGGTCGACCTCGCCGCCCGACATGCCCAAGCCCGTCGCCGCTCGTCCGCATTCGCTGCTGGTCGGCCTCGTCCGCTTCGTGCCCGCGCTCGCCTGTTTCGCCGCAGCGTCCTTCTTCGCGCATCCGCTCACGCTCGTCCTGCTGCTGGCCGGCAACGCGCTCGCACTGACCGCGGTCTGCGCCGGCATCGGCTACGACATGGACGGGCGTTTCGCGCGCAGCATCGCGCGGCGAGGCCTGTCGGCGTTCGTGATGTTCGCCCTCTACGGCGTGTTTGTCGGCGTGCTGCTCGCTGCACCCGCGTGGTGGCTCGCCAATGGAGCTGCACTCCCGGCCGCGCTCGCGATGTCGGCGGCTGCGCTCGTCGCCTTGCTCGCCCTGTGGCGGCTGTGGCCCGCCTTTGCGCTGCCGTTCGTCTGGGACGATGCCTATCCGCGTGACGACAACGGCTCCTGGCTGCTCGCGTCGATACGACGCTCGCTCGCCTTCGCGCGTCACCTGACCGGTGAGCACGACCTGTTCTTCAGTCACGGGCTGCCGGCCGGCCTGGCCGTGCTCGTGCTCACGCTCGCGGCGCTCGCATGGTCGGCGTTCGCGGCGATGCTGCCGCTGGAGCTGCGTGTGCTGCTGCTCGCCGCCCATGCGCTCGTGGTCGCGCCGATCGCCTGCCTCGTGCTGGCGACGCGTTGCGTCAACGCGCTGCTGACGACGGCGTCCGCCGAGCGCAGACACGCACGGGCCGTCGTCACGGAGCACGCTGCCGACGAGACCGCACCGGTTCGACTTCCGCCGGGGATCGGCGCCCTCGAGCTCGGCACGACGCTGCTCGCCGCGGCGCGTTCGGGGCAGGTCGACCTCGCGCTCGCCGCGCTCGAGCGCGGCGCCGATCCGAACACGCTGCCGATGCCCGGTGAACGCGACCAGCGCAGCGCGCTCGTGCACGCGGTCACGCTGCCTGACCTGCGCCTGCTGCGCGGCCTCATCGCCAAGGGCGTCGACGTCAACGACGCGCGCGGCGGCCTCGTCGCCCTCATCGCCGCCACGCGCGACAGCTACCAGGGCCGCCCCGACGCGGTCATGACCCTGCTCGCCAATGGTGCCGACACGCGCGTCGCCGATGCCGACGGCAACACGGCGCTGCACCACGCGGCGCTGTGCGGCGAGCCGATCGTCGCGGCCCTGCTGCTCGATGCCGCGGCGGTCGTGGACGTGCCCAACCGCGAAGGCCTCACGCCGCTGGGCGTGGCCTGCGCGAACGGCAACTGGGCGATCGCGGGCTTCCTGCTCGAGCGTGGCGCCAGGCCGCAGGGCGAACGCATGCAGCCGGCCATCCATCTCGCCGCGACGATCGCCGACGACGACCCGGCCGGCGTCAAGCTGTTGCTGCGTCGCAAGGCCGATGTGGATGCGCTCGCCGCGCTCGGACGCACGCCGCTCATGGCCGCGGCCCTCGCCGGGCATGCACGCGTCGCCGAAGCGCTGATCTCCGGCGGGGCCGCCGTCGACCTCGCCGACCATCACGGCACCACCGCCCTCATGGAAGCGGCGCGCTCGGGATGCGTCGACGTGATCCACGCGCTCGGCAAGCGCAAGGTCGATCCCGATCGCGTCGATGCCCACGGGCGCAGCGCGCTGGTCATCGCATGCATGTCGCGCCTCGGCAACGAGGACACCGTGCGCGCGCTGCTCGCGCTCGGCGCCGACCGCAGCCTCGCCGGTGGCGACGGCAAGCGTGCGCTCGATCACGCCGCGTCGAGCGGGCGCTGGCCGATCGTCGCGTTGCTCGATGCCGCCTACCCGCTGCCGAGCAACCTGTCGCCGGTGCACGCCGTGGGCGATGCGGCGAGCGCCGCCCACCTGCTCGATGCCTTGCGATTCGGGCATTGGAATGTCGCCGACGACATGCGGGCCGCCGTGCGCGAATGGCCGGCCGGCGAGCGCGCCCAGCTGTATCTCGGGCTCGTCGACGCCGATCACGGTGCGGCGCGCGACTGGCTGTCGAATCTGGGTCTGGTCGCCGACGCGCGGCTCGGTGACGGTCGCACGCTGTCGGATGCCCTGATCGACAGCCTGCCGGCGGGCCTCGCGGCCTTCGATGAACTGGTTCGCCGCGGCGCGCCGGTCGGCGGCGCCGCGCTCGTCGCCCGCGTACTGTCCCACGCGCCGCAAAGTGGGGACGCGACGCCTTTCCTGGCGCTCGCGGCCGAACTCGTCGAGCGTGGTGCGGACGTGTCCGGCACGTTGCCGGGGGACGTCGGTGCACTGCATCTGGCCTGCGCGCTCGGTGGTGACGCCCTCGCCACGGTGCTGCTCGTGCGCGGTGCCGACCCGAACCTGCGCGATGCGCGCGGCCGCATGCCCTTGCATTACGCGTTCAAGGCGTCGCGTGCGACCGCGGTCGCACGCGTGCTCGTGCGCCACGGCGCCGATCCCGAACGTGCCGCCGCGAGCGGCGAGACGCCGCTCGGGCTCGCCCTGGCGCGTGCCGACCGCGAACTGGTCTACTGGCTCAACTGGCCTCGCTGGCGATTGCCGCGTCGCGCGCTCGCGGCGACGGATCTGCCGCTGGCAGCGGCCAGCGGTGATCTCGACGCGCTCGAGAAGCTGCTGGCGCTCGGGCTGCCGGTCGATTCCTGCGACGCGCAAGGCGCAAGCGCACTGATCCGCGCGGCGGGATCGGGCTACGCGGCGCTCGTCGTACGCCTGCTCGAAGCCGGCGCGAATCCTTCGCATGCCGCCCACAGCGGTGCGACCTGCCTGTCGGCGGCCGTGGCCGCGCGACGCGAAGCGGTGGTGCGCACGTTGCTGCAGCATGCCGTCCAGGCGGACCACCGCCTGCCCGGCGGTGGCACCGCGCTCATGATCGCTGCCGCGCTGGGCCTTCCCGCGATCGTCGAACTGCTCGTCGAGCACGGCGCCGACGCCAATGCCGCAGACGAACGCGGCAACACCGTGCTGCACGCTGCCGCGCAGTACGCGTTCGCGAGCCGCGACACCGCCACCGCCGCAGCCGTGCTCGAGGCGCTGCTCGTGCACGGTGCACGTGCAACCGAGGCCAATCAGGCAGGCCAGGACGCGCTGTTGCTGCTGCTCGGTGCGCGCGCCGAGCCCGGTGCGGAATGCGAGGCCGGTCATCTCGGCACGCTCGCCGGGCTGCTCGTGCGCCACGGCGCCGCCGTCGACGCGCAGGACAAGCGCGGCGTGAGTCCCTTGCATGCGTGCGCGATGCACGGCCTGCTCGGCGTCGCGCGCCTGCTGCGTGCCCACGGCGCCTCGATCGAGTTGCGCGACGGCCTCGGCCGGACCGCCGGTGAAGTGGCCGCGCTGCTCGGCTACGTGGACGTCGCCGCGGAGCTCGGCGTGGCGCGCCACACCGCCGTGCCCGGCCCGCGCATGACCTTGCGCAAGCGCGTCACCGACTGACCGCCACGTCGCGTCGACCGCAGCGCGCGGCGCGGCATGCGGCCGCGTCGCACGCGGATCGGGCGACGCTTCGCGGCGGCTCGGGTACGATGCGCGGATGAGCGAGACCCCGACCACGCACTTCGGCTACCGCGACGTTCCCGAGACCGACAAGGCACGCCTCGTCGGCGAGGTGTTCACCTCGGTCGCGCGTCGCTACGACATCATGAACGACCTGCTGTCGTTCGGCCTGCACCGGCTCTGGAAGCGCCACTTCGTCGCCACGAGCGGCGTGCGTGCGGGTGATGCCGTGCTCGACCTCGCCGGTGGCACGGGCGACATCGCCGCACTGCTGCTTCCGAAAGTGGGTGCGAGCGGGCGCATCGTCATCGGCGACATCAACGGCGACATGCTGCGCGTGGGCCGCGACCGCCTCACCGACCGCGGCCTGGTGCGGGGGCTCGATTACACCCAGCTCGACGCCGAGGCGCTGCCGTTCCCGGATCGCAGCTTCGATTGCGTGACGATGGCGTTCGGCCTGCGCAACGTGACGCGCAAGGAGCGCGCACTGGCCGAGATCCATCGTGTGCTCAGGATCGGCGGACGGGCGCTCGTACTCGAGTTCTCGGCCGTTCGCGAACCGCTGCTGCGGCCGCTGTACGACTTCCATTCGTTCAAGGTGCTGCCGCGCGTCGGCAGCCTCGTCGCCGGAGATGCCGCGAGTTATCGCTACCTCGCCGAATCGATCCGCAAGCACCCGGACCAGGCGACGCTCAAGCGCATGATGGAGGATGCCGGCCTTGCGCACGTCGATGTGCGCAATCTGTCGGCCGGCATCGTTGCAATCCATCGCGGGTACCGCGTCTGAGCGCCGATCCGTGGCGCTCCGTCGACCCTGGATCCGGCGGATCGGCGTGACGGGACTAGACGGCCGGGCGGAAGACGGACCGCATCCGTCGGCCCGTAACCCTCCCGCCCGACCAGGGGGGAGGTGGAGCGTTGCCGCTCCATGAGTCCAGCATGACCGGCAGGCAGGGTTTCGCCTAGCTGTAAGTTCTTACAGCTAGGCAGCAGGCGTGGGTTGTGCTAGGCGCCATGCGGCGCCGCGACTCAGACGGCGATGAGCTGCAGCGAGATCGCGCGTGCGACCGCCTGGCGGCGGCCGGCGACGCCGAGTTTGCGAGCGGCGTTCTGCAGGTGGAACGTCACCGTGCGCTCGCCGATCGCGAGCAGCTGTCCGATCTCCCAGCTGGTCTTGCCTTCGGCCGCCCAGCGCAGGCAGTCGGCCTCGCGCGACGTGAGGTGCGCGGACTCGACGACGGGCGTCGGTGCCGCCGTGACGGGCTGGCCGAGCCGCAGGCCGGCTTCGTGCAGGAACGTGGCGACGAGGTGCAGCTGCGAGAGCTGCGGCAGGCTCGGCACCTCGCGCGGGTCGGCGGTCGACACGGCGACCATGCCGGACGGCATGCCGGGGCCGTGCAAGGGAATGCCCACGCCGGCGACGAGGCCGAAGTCGGCCGCCTCGCCGAAGAAATCGGTGACGTAGCCGGTGCGGCGTGCCTCGGGCGTCGACGACCACAGGCAGGGTACCGAACGCATGCGGCAGTGGCCGACGACGGGGTCGATGTCGAAATAGCCGCGATCGAGGTAGTGCGCCATCCACGCCCGCGGGTATTCGTCGAGCAGGAACGTGGGCTTGGGTTGCGCGGCGCCGGACGCGTAGAGCCAGCCGCTGAAACCGGCCTCGGCAACCGCGTCGCCGACGATGGCGCGGACCTCGTCGACCGTCGGGCTGTCGAGTAGGCCGTAGAGCGATTCGAGTCGAGCGTGCATGTGGAACTCCCCCAGTGCCTCACTATACGCCAGCGCACGCGCACGCACGAGGGCCGATCGTCGCGGGGCGGGGCCTGCCGGCGCAGTGGCATACTGGCCCGCTCGCACCGGGAGTCCGCATGCAACCGTTCCGTTTCCTCGCCGCCGGCGTCCTCGCCGTCCTCACGGGCCCGCTCATGGCCGAAACCGACCCGCACAGCTACGCGCAGCCGCAGATGGTCAGCGTGCGCGACCTCAAGCTCGACCTCGACGTCGACTTCGCGAAGAAGGAGCTCGCCGGCAGCGCCGAGCTCGCGCTCGACTGGCACGACAAGGCCGCGCGCACGCTCGTGCTCGACACGCGCGACCTCGACATCCGCTCGATCGAGGCGATCGGCGCCGACGGCAAGGCCACCAAGGCGACCTGGACGCTCGCGCCGCGCGATCCGATCTTCGGCTCGGCGCTGCGCATCGAGCTGCCGTCCGCGGCGCCGGCCGTGCGCATCGCCTACCGCTCGAAGCCCGAGGCCTCGGGCCTGCAGTGGATGACCCCCGAGCAGACCTCGAGCGGCAAGCATCCCTTCATGTTCTCGCAGTCGCAGGCGATCCACGCGCGCAGCTGGATCCCGCTGCAGGACACCCCGTCGGTGCGCTTCACCTACAGCGCCCACGTGAAGGCGCCGAAGGCGCTGCGCGTGCTGATGAGCGCCGACAACGCCGTCAAGCACGCGCTCGACGGCGACTACCGCTTCACGATGAAGCAGGCGATACCGGCCTACCTGCTCGCGATCGCGGTCGGCGAGCTCGACGTGCGCGAGACCGGCCCGCGCACGGCCGTCTACGCCGAGCCCTCCGTCGTCGCCAAGGCAGCCAAGGAGTTCGAGGACACCGAGGCGATGATCGCGGCCACAGAGAAACTCTACGGCCCGTACCGCTGGGACCGCTACGACATCCTCGTGCTGCCGGCGAGCTTCCCGTTCGGCGGCATGGAGAACCCGCGCGTCACGTTCGCGACGCCGACCATCATCGCCGGCGACAAGAGCCTCGTCGGCCTCATCGCGCACGAGCTCGCGCACTCGTGGTCGGGGAACCTCGTCACCAACGCCAACGCGCAGCACATGTGGCTCAACGAGGGCTTCACGACGTTCGTCGAGAACCGCATCGTCGAGGCGCTCTACGGCAAGGACGTCGCGACGATGCAGCTGGTCGTCGACGACCAGGAACTGCGCACCGAGATCGCGAAGATGAAGCCGGCCGAGCAGCTGCTCGTGACGGATCTCGAGGGCATCGACCCTGACGAAGGCCTCAGCGGCATTCCGTACGACAAGGGCCGCTGGTTCCTGCGCTTCCTCGAATCGCGCTACGGCCGCGACGTGTTCGACCCGTTCGTGCGCGGCTACTTCGACCATTTCGCGTTCAAGAGCATCATCACCGACGACTTCCTCGCCTACTACGACGCCAACCTCGCGAAGAAGCACCCGGGCAAGGTCACCCAGGCCGAGCTCGACGAGTGGCTGCACAAGCCGGGCATCCCGACGAACGCGCCGGTCGCGCACTCGAAGCGCTTCGATGCGGTCGATGCGGCGAGCAAGGCGTTCCTCGCCGGCACGCTCGCCGCCAAGGACCTGCCCGCGAAGGATTGGGTCACCTACGAGTGGCTGCGCTTCATCAACGCGCTGCCGGCCAAGCCGACGCTCGAGCAGCTCGGTGCGCTCGACGACGCGTGGAAGCTCACGGGCACCGGCAACGGCGAGGTCGCGTTCCGCTGGTACGTCGCCACCGTGCGCGGTGGTTACGTGAAGGCGCGCCCGCAGATCGGCGAGTTCATCGGCCACATCGGCCGCCGCAAGCTCGTCGTGCCGATCTACGAGGAGCTCGCGAAGACCTCCGAAGGCAAGGCGTTCGCGATCGAGGTCTACCGCAAGGCCAAGCCGGGCTACCACCCGCTGACGCAGGGCTCGGTCGAGAAGGTGCTCGGGCTCTGACGTGACCGGACCGGTGCCATGCCGGCACCGGTCCATGCGCCATCGACAAGGAGGTTCCGCATGGATGCGCCGGCCGCGATGCTCGTTGCCGCGTTGCTCACGGCGTCGCCGGTCGCACAGGCCTCGCCACTCGAGGCGCGCTACCAGGCGCTCAAGCAGGCGGAGTCGGCGATCTACGATCCGGTCTCGGGCCGCAAGGATGCTTCGGCACTGCGCGAGGCATGGAGACGCGACTTCGCTGCGCGCGACATCGCGAACGCGGGCACCGCGGATCTTCTGGTGATGCACGCCGCCGCCGGCCTGCTCGCCTTCCACGTGCCGCAGGAGCCCTACCTCGGGCAGCTCCTCGCGACACTCGAGGTCTTGCTCGCGCGCGATGCAGCGCCAGCGGGTGAGGTACGCGATGCGGTCGGTGTGCTGATCGCGGCGCGCGACTGGCAAGCTGCTGCATCCTGGAATGGCCGCCTGCCCGCCGGGGAGCGCATCGTGATCCCGGCGTTCGTCGATGCGACAGAAGGCGTGGGTGGTCCGACGCTCATGACGCTCGAGCGCGGGGCGGATGCATGGGCCCTGGTGCGACGTCCGGCATCGGGCATGGGCCATCGCATCGTCGTCGTCGCGACGCCGGCATGCGGCTTCAGTCGGAGGATGTTCGACGACGCGGCCGACGACACCGATCTGTCGGCGCTCCTCGCCACCGCATCGATCGTCGTGCCGCCGTCACCGTCGCTGCTGCTCGACGAGGTCCATGCCTGGAACGCCGCGCATCCGTCGCTCGCGATGGCCTATGCGTGGAACGATGCGGAATGGTCGCCGGTCGCGTTGTGGCAGACACCGGCGATCGTGTTCCTCGACGGCTCGCGTGTGGTCGAGCAGGTCGTGGGCTGGAAAGGTGCGGAAACGCGCGCTGCAGCGATCGATGCGCACGAGCGGTTCCGCAAGCGCATCACGTCACCCTGAGCGATAAGCCCTCTCGGCGCCCGGACGCGGTGCTTCGGCGCACGCTCAGTTGCGCAGCTTCCAGCCCGTGCGGAATACCCACCACACGAACGCGAGGCACAGCACGAGGAAGCCGAACGTCATCGCCGTGCTCGTGACGATGCCGACGTCGGCGGTGCCGTAGAAACTCCAACGGAACCCGCTGATCAGGTACACCACCGGATTGAACAGCGTGACCTTCTGCCAGAAGGGCGGCAGCATGCCGATCGAGTAGAACGCGCCGCCGAGAAACGTCAGCGGCGTGACCACCATGAGCGGGATCACCTGCAGCTTCTGGAAGTCGTCGGCCCACAGTCCGATGATGAAGCCGAACAGGCTGAACGTGACCGCGGTCAACACGAGGAAGCCGATCATCCATACCGGATGCGCGATCTCGTACGGCACGAACACGCGCGCGGTGACGAGGATCAGCACGCCGAGCATGAGCGACTTGGTCGCGGCGGCACCGACGTAGCCGATGACCACTTCGAACCACGATACCGGCGCCGACAGCAGCTCGTAGATCGTGCCGGCCCATTTCGGCATGTAGATGCCGAACGAGGCATTCGAGATGCTCTCGCTGAGCAGCGACAGCATGAGCAGGCCCGGGATGATGAAGGCGCCGTAGCTGACGCCGTCGATGTCGCCCATGCGCGAGCCGATCGCGGCGCCGAACACGATGAAGTACAGCGCCGTCGACAGCACCGGCGAGGCGATGCTCTGCGTGATCGTGCGGAACGTGCGCGCCATCTCGAAGCGGTAGATCGCGCGGATCGCGTGCAGGTTCATGCGCGGGCCTCCTTGCGGTGGACGAGGCTGACGAAGATGTCCTCGAGCGAGCTCTCGTGCGAGCGCAGGTCCTTGAAGTCGATGCCGTGCTCGCCGAGCACGCGCAGCAGGCCGGCGATGCCGGTCTCCTCGGTCTGCGTGTCGAAGGTGTACGTGAGCACCGTGCCGTCGGCCGAGAGTTCGAGCGGCAGCGACGCGAGCGCCGGCGGGATCGCCTCGAGCGGATGCTGCAGCGTGAGCGCGAGCTGCTTCTTGCCGAGCTTGCGCATGAGCACGTGGGTATCCTCGACGAGGATGAGCTCGCCCTTGGCGATGACGCCGATGCGGTCGGCCATCTCCTCGGCTTCCTCGATGTAGTGCGTGGTCAGGATCACCGTGGTGCCGTTCTCGCGCAGGCGCCGCACCATCTGCCACATGTCGTGGCGCAGCTCGACGTCGACGCCGGCAGTCGGCTCGTCGAGGAACAGGATGCTGGGCTCGTGCGACAGCGCCTTGGCGATCAGCACGCGGCGCTTCATGCCGCCCGACAGCGTCATGATCTTGGCGTCGCGCTTCTCCCACAGCGACAGCTCGCGCAGCACCTTCTCGAGGTAGACCGGGTCCTTCGGCTTGCCGAACAGGCCGCGGCTGAAGTTGACGGTCGCCCAGACGGTCTCGAACGCGTCGGTGGACAGTTCCTGCGGCACGAGGCCGATCTTCGCGCGTGCGGCGCGGTAATCACGCGCGACGTCGTGGCCGTCGGCGAGCACCTGGCCCTCGCTCGCGTTGACGATGCCGCAGATGATGCTGATCAGCGTGGTCTTGCCGGCGCCGTTCGGGCCGAGCAGCGCGAAGATCTCGCCGCGGCGGATGTCGAGGTCGATCGGCTTGAGCGCCTGCAGGCCGCTCTTGTAGGTCTTGCCGACGCCGCGCACCGAAACGATGGCGTCGGAACGGGAAACGGACGATTCGGGGGGCATGCGGTCTCCTGCGCGGCCATGCGGATGGCGTCGGCACGGCGTCGCGGCGATGTCGCGATACGGACGGACCCGCGGTCCGCGGCGCGCATGCTACCCGATGCGCGCCTCACGCGTGCCGTGCTCGGGCGCGACCGTTCATGGAGGCGTGGCGCCGGATACGCAAGGGCTCAACGGCGTGCGATCACGGCGCGGGTTCGAGCCGGAACGTCGCGACGACGCCGAAATGGTCCGAAGCCCACGCGTCCGGCGCGTACGGCTCGACGAACAGACGGCGCACCGACAGCGGCGTCGCGCGCGCGGGATCGAAGAACACGTGGTCGATGCGCAGTGGCGGGTGGAACGCGGGATTGAGCGTCGTGTGGGCGGGATCGTCCTGCCTCGATCCCGCGTGCATCACGTCGTAGGCATCGCGGTAGCGCGCCGCGAACGTGGCGATCTCCGGCGCATCGGACGGCACGTTGAAGTCGCCGGCGACGAACAGCGCTGCGTCACGATGCGGGCGCGCATCGAGCCAGGCGAGCAGATGGTCGAGTTGCGCGTGGCGTATCGCGCCGCCTTCGGGCTGCCAGTGCAGATGGGTCACGGCGACGTCGACGGGATGCCCGTCGACTGGAACGCGCACGCGCGCGGCGGTGCGGTAGTCGTCGAGCGGGCGCAGCAGGATCGCTTCCTCGTCGATCGGTGCATCGCGCAGGAGCAGGGCATTGCCGTAGCGCCGCGCGGCCCCGGCCGCATCGGCCGAAACGAACACGGCGCGGTAGCCGAGGGCATCGGCGAGCGTCGTGGCCTGGTTCGGCAGCGTCTCGTGCTGCAACACCTCCTGCAGCGCGATCACGTCGGGCTTCATGTCGCGCAGGGTCGCCACGATGACGTCGCGGCGCGCCGGCCAGTCGGCCTTGTCGTGCCAGAGGTTGAGGGTGACGATCGTGAAGCGTGTGTCGGCGGTTGCAGCCGTCATCTGGTCGCCTGATCGCGTCGCAGGCGCTGCGCAGCCGGCGACGAGCGCGGCCAGCATGGCGACCAGAGCGCGGACGACAGCGGCCCCGGACATCGGGTAACGGGATCGGTCCATCACGCGATGATGCCGTGGCGTGCCTCTGCGGGCCAGATCACCCTACGCCGGCGCATGGCAGCAGGCCTCCCCGGGCGCCGGTATGATCGCCGTCCCGCGCCACCAGGATCCCGCCCGAGATGTCCCGAACCGCTGCCCGCTTCCCTCGCCCCGACCACGCGTGCCTCGCGCGCCACGGTGGTGGCCGATGATGTCCGCGCAGGAAGCGCTCACGCGGTTGCGCGAAGGCAATGCGCGCTTCGTCTCCGATTCGATCGGCAGCGACGCGCAGACCAGCACCACGCGCCGCCGCGAGGTCGCCGACGCGCAGTCGCCGTTCGCGATCATCCTCGGCTGCTCGGATTCGCGCGTGCCGGCCGAGATCGTGTTCGACCAGGGCCTCGGCGACCTGTTCGTGATCCGCGTCGCCGGCAACGTCGTCGCACCGTCGCAGATCGGCAGCGTCGAGTTCGCGGCCGAACGTTACGGCACACCGCTCGTCGTCGTGCTCGGCCATTCCAACTGCGGCGCGATCCTCGCCACGATCGAGGAGCTCGGGCGTCGCTCCGAGGAACAGTCGCGCAACCTGCGTTCGATCGTCGACCGCGTGCGCCCGTCGGTCGAGCCGCTGCTCGCGACCTCGCTCGCCCATGACCACGGCGCGCTTGTGCACCAGGCGGTGCTCAACAACATCCGCATGTCGGTCAACCAGCTGCGCCACGGTTCGACCGTCGTCGAGCAGCTCGTGCTCGGCGGTCGCCTGCTCATCGTCGGTGCGGAGTACTCGCTCGAGACCGGCGTGGTCACGTTCCTCGACACGACGGCCTGATCCCATCGGTGTCACACGGGTGGCATGCGACGTTCCGCGTGATGCGCGGACGATGCGTTGTCGATGCTCCGGCGGTAACGGATCGGTATCGCGTCACGGTTCCGTGACGCGACGGGTTGGCATCGGCGGTGGCGTTGCCGATCATCGCGGCCCCGCCACGGTCCCCTGAACGGCCACGCGCCTCGCGCGTGGCCGCCGTGCGCGGGTGTCGTCAGTACTCCCGAGGAATCCCGATGCTCCAGCCTCCCGCGGCACCGCGCGTGCCGTCCGTCCTCCGCTCGCGCGTACGCGCCGCGGCGATCGCCCTGTTCGCGCTCGTCTCGCTCGGCGCCGTGTTCGCCGCGGTCTCGCCCGGGTTCGTCGCGACGCCGTTCGGTGCCGTCATCGATCGCCTGCTCGTCGCGGGCTTCGAGAGCGTCGATCCGCCCGTCATCGTCTCGCAGGCGCCGCGCGCCGCGATCGTCGACGTGCCGTACACGTACCGGCTGCAGGCACAGGATCCGTACGGCGATCCGCTCGAGCACCGGTTGAGCGAAGCACCGGCGGGCATGCAGGTCGATGCCTTGTCGGGCCTCGTGCAGTGGTTGCCCAAGGCCGAGGGCAGCGCCGCCGCGGTCGCGCAGGTGCGTAGCACGCACGGCGGCCTCGCGACGCAGGCATGGACGGTCGATGTCCTGCCCGCCGGCACGCCGTCGCCCGTGTTCGTGTCCGAGCCGCCGCGCACGGCGGTCGTCGCCACGCCTTATGTCTACGTGCCCGATGTCGAGGCGCAGGGCCAGTCGCTGACCTTCGTGCTCGCACGCGCGCCGCAGGGCATGCAGGTCGATCCGGCGACGGGCGCGCTCGCGTGGTCGCCGACCGAACCCGGCGACGCCGCGGTCACGCTGACCGCGACGGCCACGAACGGCCTCTCGACCGACCAGGCGTGGACGATCGACGTCGAGCCCGGCGCGGGCACGCTCGCGGTCGGCGGCACGCTCACGGGTCTCAAGGGCGGTACGCTCACGCTGCGCGAGGCGCGCTCGGGGCAGCAGCGCACGCTGACGATGGATGGACCGTTCGCGTTCGCGCTGCCTGATGGCGCGCTCTACGAGATCGGCGTCGCCGCAGCGCCGCAGGATCCCGCGCAGACGTGCTGGGTCGAAGGCGGACTCGGTCGCGTCGACGGCAGCGCGATCAACGGCATCGTCGTCGGCTGCCACCCCTCGGAAGGCGTGGTCGAGCCCGTCGTCGAGGAAGCGCAGGACGCGTTCGACGCCGACCTTCCGCCGACCACGACGCAGGAGTTCGAGGCCTCCGACTTCGGGCAGAACCAGTTGCCCGTACGCACCGAGCATGTCGAGGCACGCGCGCATGCGCTCGCGATGGCCGCGCTCGATCCCGATCCGGAATGGTTCGGCACGCGCATCGACCGCACGTTCGTCCTTGCCACGCCCGGCGAGGTGCTCGAGTTCTCGGTCGACAAGCTCGATCGCGACGGCAACGTGCTCGACGCCGTTCCGGCCGACCAGCTGCGCTTCGCCGTGCGCATCCAGCGCGCCGATGGCGAGTTCGACTGGTTGCCGAGCGAGTTCGCCGGCGACGTGGTCGCCTGGCAGGGAGCGGGTCGCGTTCGCGTGACGGTGCCGGCTGACCTGGCACGTGGCCGCCTGCTCGTAGGCCTGCGCCCGAACCTCGACGACATCGGCCAGCGTGCGCTGGCCGAGCGCTGGTCCGCCAGCCTCTCGATCGAGGTCTGGCCGCGCAAGCCCGGCGTGACGGCGATCGATCCCGCGAACGTGCAGTTCCCGGTCGCGGGTGCGCAGCCGCTCGCGCGCGGATCCGCGTTCGGCGCGCCGGAACTGCTGCAGCGCCTGCAGGCCGCGCTCGATGCGGGCGACGTGCACCTGCCACTCGTGCTCACGCAGGCCGTCACGGTCGGCCAGCTCGTCGACTACCGTGTCGACGGTCGCGCCTATGGCGGCCGCGTCGCCAGCGTCGAGTCGCGCGACGGCCAGTGGCTCGCCATGGTCGAGCCGAACTGGATGGACATCTACGACGTCGCGCAGGCCGCCGACGGCTTCCTGGTCAGCGAAGGCGTGTTGCCAGAGACGGTCGTCTACCGCAGCGGTCCGCCGATTCCGGGTGCCGATGCGGCGTATCGCGGCGACCTGCAGACGCTCGACGGCGAGGTCGAGACCGTCGCCGAAGGCGCGTGGGCGCCGCTGTCGCGCCGTTCGCGCGGCCTCGCGAACCGCGATGCGCATGCCTTGTTCATCGGCGGCTGCGACACGTCGGCGGCATCGCTGACGTTCACGCCGAAGATCTCGATGAGCCCGCTCGATGTCGGTGTCGACATCAAGGTCGGCGCCTCGGGTGCCGGCGTGAAGTGCAAGTGGCGCTCGAGCAACGACGCCGTCGCGTTCAATTTCCTGCGCACGGCCGGTCCGCTCGGCCTGCTCGCGAGTTCGCTCGCGGGTTCGGAAGTGAAGGTGCGCCCGTACGGCGAAGTCAGTTTCGGCACGTCGGTCGAGGGTCTGCTGATCCCGGGTCTCTCGGGTTTCCAGGTCGGCCTCAGCTCGGCCAGCGGCGTCGCGTTCAAGATGGGCATCCCGGTCGATTCGAGCCAGATGAACGATCTCGTCAACGGCGTACCGATCGTGCTCAAGGGCGATGCCGGCGTCTCGGGTGGCATCGAGGCCGTCGCGAACCTCACGAGCCCGAGCGGCCTGATCGGCTGGCTGGTCAGCACGCTCGGCGGCGTGGACACCGAGATCGGCCTCACCGCGCGCGTGTCGATCGGCACGGGTATCGTGCTCGAGGGCGCGAATGCCAAGGCCGTGCACGCCAACAACAAGGATTCGCGCGGCGCCGTCGTCGCCGAGTTCAAGGCGACGCTCGAGGCCAGCAACGTGCTCAAGCGCATCGCCGGCCTGCTCGGCGGCAACGGCAACATCGGCCTGTCGTACTCGGTGCAGAAGGAAGTCCTGCGCTTCGCCGGCGAGTACGAAGCCGGCGACATGCAGGACGACGGACGTGGTTCCGCACGCATCGGTCGCCTCGTCGCGTTGCCGAGCCTGTCGGCGTTCCTCGGCCTCGCGCCGAGCGGACGGATGGGGCCGGCCGACACCTCGAGTTCGCTGTTCGGCGACAACGCCTACGCGATCGCCTACGAGGCCTCCGAGTGCGAAGCCGCGCCTGCCGGCGTGATCCACTCGCCCGTCGTCGCCTGCGTCGGCATGTTCTGCGGAAAGACCAACGAGGTGCCCGTGTGCGGAGGCCAGCTGTGGGTCGATCCGCTCACCGGTGACGGCAAGATCAACACGAGCGTACAGGCGGCCGGCAAGGTCGGCACCGGGGCGAGCGCCGGCGGCGTGACCGAACCGTTCGTGCCGGTCGTGCTCGGCGATCCGCTGGTGCCGAATCCCGATGTCGTCGTGGTCGCGCCAGGCGAGACGGCGGCGATCACCGGATCGGCGATCTGCGGCGCGAGCGCAGGCGTGCGCCAGGGGCGCATCACCGTTCGCGATTCCGCCGCGGGCCAGGAGGCGGACGCCCTCAACCTGTTGACCTGCCGCGGCAAGGACGATCTGCCCGAGCCCGATCGCATCTGGGGTTCGCCGCACCTCGTCACCGCCGATGGCCTCGCCTACGACTACTACGCCTCGGGCGACTACGTGCTGCAGCGTGTGCCGGGCGTCGAGGGTCTCGAGGTGCAGGCGCGCTTCCTGCCGGGCCTCGGCGTGTCGTGGCCGCAGGCCGTCGCGCTGCAGGTCGGCAGCGACGTCGTCGAGATCCACGGCGGCAAGATGGACGTCAGCGCCGGCTTCGGCGAATCGCACTTCCTGGACATCCGCGTGAACGGCCGGCGGCCAGCCGAGCGCCATGCCTGGAGCGTGTTCGCGCAGCGACGCTACATCGACCTTCCCGGCGGCGGCGTGATCCTCATCGATCGCATGCTCGGCCGCATGGGCGGCTCGCTGCTCAATCCGATCGCCGTCACCGTCGTGTGGCCGCGCGGTGGCGCTTTCGAAGGCTACGGCATCAAGGTCGCCGGCCTCGACTTCAACCAGGAAGAGGCCTACACCTATCGCGACGCACCGCCCGTGCTCGACATCAAGCTGTTGCGCCCGCCCGGTCACGCGGGCGAAGAGCGCGGCATGCTCGGCGTCAACGGCGGCAATGCGAGCCACGACCTCACGCGCCGCAACGGCGAGCGCGTGCCGTACCAGGACGGCTTGAGCTGGACCGCCCTGTACGCCTTGTTCGGCGCCGACTGGCTCGTGCGTCCGGACGAGTGCCTGTTCACCAACGGCTGCATCGAGCCGACATTCCCGTTGTCGCCGGTCGTGCTCGATCCCGCGCGGCAGCAGCTCGCCGAGATCGCCTGCAGCAATCTCGAGGGCTGGTACCGCGAAGCCTGCATCCATGACGTCGGCCTGACCGGCGTGCCGGCGATCGTGCAGAACCTCTACGCCGACACCGAGGATCTCGCCGCGATGGCCGACAACATCGTGCGTCCCGGCATCGACGTGCCCGTCTACGGCCTCGAGGTCGCCACGCCGCAGATGACCGGCTTCGTCGAGCGCCGCGATATCGCCGTCACACAGGTCGCGGGCGCGGGCGAGTACATCCTCCTGGCGCGCCCGCCACGCGGCACGACGGTGCGCTTCACGTCGAACGGACGCGATGCGGTCCGTGGCGCGTCCAACCACACCGACGCGCTCGAGGTGACCTGCCTGCCCGACCCCGAGTGGCAGGTGCTCGGCAACGAATGGCCCGCCGAGGGTGCGATCGAACTGTGGGCGCTCGATCCGATCTCGGGTGCCGCGCGTGCACGGCTCGCGCGCTCCCCGCTGCCGGCGGAACGTGTCACGCGCTACTGCGTGCAGGTCGATGCGGTCGTCGGTTTCGGCAACGACCTCACGGTCGACGTGCTGCTCTCGAGCACCGCGGCGCAGGACATCCGCGCCACGCTGGTGCCGGCCGCGGGTGTCGTGTTCCAGCCTTCGGCGCTCGTGCCGCGCACCCTCTGCGCGGGCTGCGCGGAGACGATCCAGACGGCGTACACGTGCCCGGCCGGACGCACGACCCTCGCGACCCTCGAGCTGCGCGACGCCGCCGGCACGTTGCACGAGGCGCGCAGCATTGCCTGCGACATCGTCGGCAGTGTCGTGTCGAAGACGCTCAGCGCCGGCATGTGGTCGGGATTCGGCATCGCCGAGTCGCTGCTCGTCACCTCCGAGCCCGCGCTGTGGAACCTCAGCCGTCGCGGCACGGGGCGACCCGACATCACGCGTCGCGACGGCGGTTATCCGGGTGCGATCCATCCTGCGCTGGCGGCCCGCGGGATCGCCCAGGTCGCGGCCGGAGAGCGCCACAGCGTCGCGCTGACCGGCGATGGCCAGGTCTGGGCGTGGGGCTACAACGGCGAGAACCAGCTCGGCGACGGCACGACGGTCACGCGTGCCGAGCCGGTGCGCATCGGCGCAGCCGTGTTCGACCGTCCGATCACCGCGATCGCGGTCGGTCGCTTCCACAACCTCGCGCTCGATGCGGGCGGCCGTCTCTGGAGCTGGGGCTACAACAACTACGCGCAGATCGGCGACGGCACGACGACGACGCGGCCGACACCGGTTCCGGTCGACACCGCCATGCTCGGCGGCAGCACGATCAAGGCCATCTCCGCGGGCCGCTTCTTCAGTCTGCTCGTCGACGAGGACGGCCGCATGTGGTCGTGGGGCTACAACGGCTACGGCCAGCTCGGCGACGGCACGACCACGCAGCGTGCCCGCCCGGTGGCGGTCGACCGCTCGATCATCGGCGATGCGCGGATCGTGTTCGTGTCGGCGGGCGAGAACCATGCCGTCGCAGTCGACCACGAAGGACGCGCGTACGCCTGGGGCATGAACTCCCGAGGCGAGCTCGGCAACGGCGATGCCGCGTACCCGGGGCTGCCGGCATGGCGCGTTCCGGGTCGCGTGGCGTTCCCGCCGTTCACCTCGGGACGCGTGCGCTGGGCCCTCGCCGCCAATGGCGGCGCGTTCACCCTCGCGCTCGACGACCAGGGGCGACTCTGGTCCTGGGGCGACAACGGTGAAGGCCAGCTCGGTATCGGTCCCGGCGGGAATCGCGCGACGCCGACCGCCCTCGACATGGCATTCCTGCAAGGCACGCACGTGGTCGCCGCGTCGATCGGCAATGCCGATGTCTTCCTGATCGACGATGCGTCGCGCGTCTGGTCGTGGGGGTCGAACCTGTTCGGCGAGATCGGTGACGGCACCTACGTCGACCGCAGTCGTCCGGTCGAGATCGGCTCGCTCGCAGGTCCGGGCGTGCGCGCACAGGTGCAGGCCTTCGACACCCCGGTGCGCGTCGTCGCGCGGGCAGGACTCACGCCGGTGATCGCGAAGGCGATCGTGCAGCGCAACGCGTTCACGACGCTCGCCGGGCATGTCACGGTCGAGGGCACGGGACTCGCGTTCGCGGGTGCCGTCGAGCCTCGCGAGGCGCCCGCCGACAACTTCACGCGCACGCTGGTCGGCATCACGGCCGACCCCGTGGCGGTATGCCCGGACGTCGGCACCTTCGAGGTGGCCGTCGGGCTGGGTGCACCGGGCGCGGCGAGCCTCGCCGACGCGCGCGTGCCGGTACGGTGCGTGCCCGATGTCGAGGCGCGCCTCGAGCGCACGCTCACGACGGTCGGCGTGCGCGTGCACAACCGTACGCTGCTGCCGTTCACGGTGCGCACGCGCGGCATCGACGGCGTCACGCTGGGCGGCCAGGCGAGCGTGTCGCGGCAGGTCTGCGCAGGCTGCGACGAGGCGATCGCGATCGACCAGCGCTGCCCTGCGCTCGGCGCGCGCACGCTCGCCGAGGTCGAGGTGCTCGCCGCGGACGGCAGCGTGCTCGACCGCCAGCCGCTCGACTGCGGTCGCGGCGACCGCTTCGTCGGGACCGGCGCCTGGTCGGGCCAGGCGCTGACATCGACCGGCGAACTGTGGACATGGGGGTATCCGGTCGGCCTCGCCGGATACACGAACGGCTCGAGCGCGCCGGTGCGCATCGATGCACCACCGTTCGTGGGCGTGCCGCGCCTCTACTCGGGCTTCGGTCGCCAGGTCTTCGCCGGATCGCCGGAGGGCTACACCTGGGGCTGGGGATCGAATCACTACGGCCAGCTCGGCAACGGCAACCACTACTCGCAATTCACGAACGGCATCCCGGGCTTCGTGTCCGACCAGCCGACGCCGGTCGCCGCTGGCAGGGCGTTGGCCTCGCGCGGGATGCGCGACCTGCGCACGGGCGGTGGCATGGAGTTCTCGGTGGGCATCGATGCCGGCGACGTCGTGTGGGCGTGGGGCAGCAACCGCGAAGGCAACCTCGGCGACACGACGCGCGTCGACCAGCCTTACGCGCTCCCCGTCGGCGTGCCGATGCGCGCCGCGCGCATCGCCGTCGGCGCCGATCATGCGATGGCCTTGTCGCGTGACGGCCTGACACTGTGGGGCTGGGGCGACAACGACTACGGCCAGCTCGGCAGCACGGACAACGATTACGACCAGTACCCGGACTACGGGGAGCACCAGCCTCCGCTCGAGCTGGACTGGCGCGAGATCAGCGACGTGCCGCTGCGCGACATCACGGCAGCGGGCTGGACGACCTACGGCCTGGATGCCGCCGGCCGTGTCTGGGCGTGGGGTCGCAACGGCTCGGGACGCCGCCTGCTCGGCGACGGCTTCGTCGGAGAACGTCGCGCGACCCCGGGACTGGTGAACCTCTCGGCGCTCGGCGGCGCGAAGGTCACCGGCATCGCGGCGCTGACCAGTACCGCACTGGCCGTCGACGAACTCGGCCGCTTCTGGGCCTGGGGCGAGAACGGCACCGGCATCTTCGGCAACGGCACCACGGACGGTGCGGACGTCGCGGCGCCGGTCGACCTCTCCGCACTCGCCGGCGCGCGCATCGTCGATGCCGCACTCGGCGACGAACACATCGTCGCGAT
Source organism: Lysobacteraceae bacterium PS02065 (assembly GCA_029959555.1). GTDB lineage: Bacteria > Pseudomonadota > Gammaproteobacteria > Xanthomonadales > Rhodanobacteraceae > Dokdonella. The sequence goes on from JASCPI010000030.1 coordinate 24,454, forward strand.
CGACGAGCAGGGTCGCTACTGGGCCTGGGGCACCAACAGCCACGGCCAGCTCGGCCTCGGCTCGGCGAGCGGGCAGGAGCTCGTGCCGCGGCGCATCGAGGGGCTCGTGCACTGATCCGGCTCCCGCGGTCCGCCGAGGACCGCGGGAGGCTTGCGGCGCAGGCGCCATCCCGAGAGGATGGCGTTTCCGCGACCGGGCCGCACACGATGCACGCGACGACACGCTTCCTGCGCCTGCAGCGCGCACGCGAAAGGCTCCGCGACGGCGAGAGCACGGCGCTCGCCCATGTCGCGCGCGAGGCGTCGATGTCCACGCCGCATTTCATCCGCACGTTCGCCGCGATGTTCGGCGACACGCCGCACCAGTGGCGCACGCGTGTGCGGCTCGAGCAGGCGCGCCTGCGACTCGCACACGGTGACGAGGTCACGCGCGTGTGCGTCGAGCTCGGCTTCAGCAGCCTCGGCAGTTTCAGCGCGCTGTTCACGCGCCGCGTCGGCGTCGCGCCGTCGGCGTACCGGCGACGCTGGATCACCAGCGGCATCGCGCTGCGCGATCGTTTGCCGTTGCAGCAGCCGCACTGCCTGTCGCTGTTCGAAGCGGCGTGGGCCGCGGTTCCGCACTTTCCGAGAAGCGCTCCGATGCCGGCACCGGCATGCTCCGCGGCACCCATCATCCTGCAGGAGTCGCCATGAGGATCCGTCTCGTCAGCCTGTTCGTCGACGATCAGTCGAAAGCGCTCGCGTTCTACACCGACGTGCTCGGCTTCGTGCCCGGACTCGACATGCCCGCCGGCGAGTACCGCTGGATCACCGTGCGCTCGCCCGAAGGCGGCGACGCCGAGCTCGTGCTCGAGCCGAACGCGAATCCGGCCGCACGCACCTATCAGGAAAGCCTGTTCGCGCAGGGCATCCCGGCGACCGCGTTCGAGGTCGACGACGTGCGTGCCGAGCATGCGCGACTGAGTGCGAAAGGCGTCGTGTTCACGCGTGCGCCGATGCAGGCGGGGCCGGTCGTGATCGCGATGTTCGCCGACACCTGCGGCAACCTCGTGCAGATCTATCAGCCGCCCGCGGGCTGAGCGCTCCGGGTCGGCCTGCAGCGTGCCGCGCGCTCGAGCATGAGCGCGCGCTCGCGTGCGTTGCGCGCGAGCGAGGCCGCCTGTTCGAACGCGTCGCGCGCGTCGTCGATGCGGCCGAGGCGCTCGAGCGCGTCACCGCGGGCCGCCTGCAGCAGGTGGTAGCCGGCCAGCGCGCCGTCGCCCGCGAGCGCATCGAGGATCGCGAGGCCCGCGGCGGGGCCGTCGGCCATGCCGATCGCGAACGCGCGGTTGAGCTCGATGACGGGTGATGGCGCAGCGATCGCGAGCTCGGTGTAGAGCGCGGCGATGCGCACCCAGTCGGTATCGGCCGCGTGCATCGCGCGCGCGTGGCAGGCCGCGATCGCGGCCTGCGCGGTGTAGCGTCCGCGCTGCGGCAACAGTGCTTCGGCGCGCGCGAGGGCTTCGAGGCCGCGCTCGACGAGCAGGCGATCCCACAGCGTGCGGTCCTGGTCCGGGAGCAGGATCGGCGAACCATCCGCGGCGACGCGCGCCTTCGCACGCGAGGCCTGGATCTCCATGAGTGCGACGAGGCCGAACACCTCGGCATCGTCCGGCGCGAGCCCGGCCAGCACGCGACCGAGGCGCATCGCCTCGTCGCACAGCGCGGGGCGCATCCAGTCGTCGCCGGCCGTGGCCGCGTAGCCCTCGTTGAAGATCAGGTAGACGACCTCGAGCACCGACTCGAGACGCTCGGCACGCTCCGCGGCGCGCGGCACCTCGAAAGGCACCTGCTTGTCGGTGAGCGTGCGCTTGGCGCGCACGATGCGCTGCGCGATCGTCGGCTCCGGCACCAGGAACGCGCGCGCGATCTCGACCGTGGTGAGGCCGCCGAGCAGGCGCAGCGTCAGCGCGACGCGCGCCTCGGTCGACAGCACCGGATGGCAGGCGACGAACACGAGGCGCAGCAGGTCGTCGCCGATGTCGTCGTCGAGTGCGTCGATCGCGGCCTCGTACGCGTCGCCCTCGCTGCCCTCGAGCTCGCGCGCGATCAGCGCGTGCTTGTCCATCAGCATGCGCTGGCGGCGCAGCATGTCGATCGCGCGGTGCTTGGCGGTCGCCATGAGCCAGGCGCCGGGGTTGTCGGGCACGCCGTCGACGGGCCACCGCTCGAGCGCGCCGACCAGCGCATCCTGGGCGAGTTCCTCGGCCATCGCGACGTCACGCACCATGCGCGCGAGGCCGGCGATCAGCCGGGGCGATTCGGTGCGCCAGACCGCATCGATCGCGGCGCGGGTCTCGTGGTTCGTCATCGGGGCCGGATCACACCATCGCCGCCGCGGCCATGCAAGCGCACGGCCGTGGCGGGCAGGCGGGCGGCACCGTCGGCGTGTCCGTTCCGGTGCCTCGTTCCGTCAGGCCGGCGAACCGACCGCGGACGGATCCGCCATGAAGGCCAGTTCCCACATGTGGCCGTCCGGATCCTCGTAGCCGTGCTGGTACATGAAGCCGTAGTCCTTGGCGGGATTCGGGGTGGCGCCACCTGCGGCGACGGCCTTGGCGACCAGCGTGTCGATCGCCTCGCGGCTCTCGGCCGACACGCAGACGAGCACCTCGGTGGTCTTCTTCGCGTCGGCGATCGGCTTCGGCGTGAAGGTCTGGAAGAACGACTCGACCAGCAGCATCACGAAGATGTTGTCGGCGACGATCATGCAGGTCGCGTTCTCGTCGGTGAACTGCGGATTGAACGTGTAGCCAAGCGCCGTGTAGAACGCGACCGAGCGCTTGAGGTCCTTGACGGGCAGGTTGACGAAGATCTGGGTGGTCATGGCGGTGTCCTTGGTTCGAGAGCGTTTGCAGGGTGTCAGGCCGCAGCCGGTGCGTCGACGCAGGTCCCGGAGCCTGCCGGCATGTCGGTGTTGATCATCCACGGTACGCCGAAACGGTCGGTGAGCATGCCGTAGCGCGGGGCCCAGAACGTCTCCTGCAGCGGCATCGTCACCGTGCCGCGTTCGGCGAGCTTCGCGAACACGCGCTCGGCCTCCTCGACGGTCGGCACGAGCAGCGTCACATAGGCGCCGCGGATCGCCTCGTAGGGATGGCCGCAGTCGGCATCGGTGCCCATGAGCTGCTGCTCACCGAACACGACGCTGCCGTGCATGATGCGGTCGTGGTCCTTCGGATCGACGTGCTCGGCCATCGGCGAACCGCCGAACGGCATGAGCGCCTCGACGCGGCCGCCGAGCAGTGCGGCGTAGAACGTGAACGCCTCGCGGCAGGTACCGTCGAAGCTGAGGTAGGTGACGAGTTTCATCGCGGATCTCCTGAAGGTGCCGCACGGGTCGCGGCGGTCGCGGATCGGTCGTGTGCGCTGTCGGCGCACGCGGGGGAAGGCCGGGTCGGCATGTCGTGCCGCTCGTCGTCGACGATGCGCATGTCGAGCGCATGGCCCGCTTCGTGCGCATGACAGCGGCGTGACCACGCGAGCGCGTCGGCGACCGCGTGCACCTGCACGAGCCAGAACGCGGAGGCGCCGCTGTCGCCGGTCGGCACCGCGGCATGCAGGCGACCCGAGGCGAGCAGCACGCCGGCACGCGCGAACACCTCGTTTCCGCGTGCGAGCAGGGCGCACGCATCCGCATCGTGCGGTGGCGGGCCTTCGGGCCTGGCGAGGATCAGGACGCGCATCGCGGAACTCCGCTCGAGGCGCCGCAGAGCGCCTGTTCATGGTCACGACGAACGGGCGCGTGCCGGATCGACACGGCGATTCCGGATCCACGAAAAAAAGATCGGACGCAGGCAGGGTCCGGGGACGCGACCTCCGGCGCTTGACCGCAGCGCGCCGGCGCCGTACTTGTGGCGGCCCCGGAAGGAGTCCGCCCATGCAGTTCCTCGTGTTGATCTACAACGACGACAGCCTGCTCGACGCGCTGCCCGAGGGGCAGGCCGACGACATGATGCGCCACTGCCTCACCAATGCCGACACGCTGCGCGACCAGGGCCGCCTGCTCGGTTCGCAGCAGCTCGAGCCGCCGTCGACCGCGAAGACGCTGCGCGTGCGCCAGGGCCGCACGAGCATCGTCGATGGCCCGTTCGCCGAGACCAAGGAGTACCTCGGCGGCTTCAACCTCATCGAGGCCGCCGACATCGACGAGGCCATGCGCATCGCGACCTCGTTCCCGTGGGCGCAGGCCGGCGCGATCGAGGTGCGTCCCGTGCGCGACATGAACGCCGTGCGCGAGCGCGTCGGCGCCTGAGCCTCAGTCGAAGCCGTTCGTGAAGATGCGGTCGCTGTACTCGAACGCGCCGATGTCGACACGCTGGCCGACCTGGCGCGGATAGCCGTTGCCGCGCTGGTCGTAGGTCTCGTTCGCCGGGTTGCTGCCGGCGCCGATCGCCTGGCTGTCGGCCATCAGCGCATGGGTGCGGGTCGGCCCGCCGTACCAGCCGAGCGGGCGCAAGCGCGGGTCGACGCCGGTGATCGTGCCGGCCGGCACCGGCATCGCCGACACGCCGATGAGGTTGTTCGCGCCCGACACGCTCGAATCCGGGCTGTTGCCGTTGGCGATGTCGGAAGGCACCGACGTCGAGCGGAAATTGCCGGCGACGAGCGTGCTCGTGAGAGGGATCGCGTTGCCTCCGATCAGTGCCTCGATACCGCCGCCCGTGTTGTCGGTGATCGCGACGTTCGCCGTGATCGTCGAGTTGGCGATCGTGACGTTCGAGCCCAGGCCCGATATGCCGAGGCCGCCCCCGCGGTAGGCCGTGTTGCCCGAGAGTGTCGTGTTGCGCACGTCGGCGTTGCCGAACAGGCTCAGGCCACCGCCGAAGCGAGCTCCGTTGCCGGCGATCGTCGACGACAGGATGAGGCTGCGGTTCTCCTCCCCGCCGAGGCCGACGGCCGCACCGCCGCCGCCGTACTTGGAGCCGTCCTCGTCGTTGTCGACGAGTTCGCTGTTCATCATGAGCAGGCGGCTCCCCGCGAACACGCCGCCGCCACCGTCGATGCGAAAGCCGCCGCCGTCACTCTGCGCCTGGAGCTCGCAGCCGCTGACGATGCTGTTCACGAGGGTGACCTGGTTCGCATAGAGGCCGCCGCCGCTGCCGAGTCCGCCCGCCGCGGCGATCGCGCGGCAGTTGCGTACGGCGACGCCGGTCTCGGGCAGTGCCGCGGCGAACGGGTTGCCGAGCGTAAGCACGCCGTTCGACCGGATGCAGCCGCCCGCGACGTTCTGCGCGGAGGCGCGACCGCCGACGAGGCCGTCACTGACCGTGAGGCCCTGGATCACGAGGTTGCCCTGGCCCGAGTGGTTGAAGATGCGGTTCTCGTACTTGCCGCCGCCGGCCTTGATCGTGAGGGCCGAGCGGCCGGGCCCGAGGATCGCGAGGTTGTCGACCGCGATCGCGATCTGGCCCGTCGTCAGCGAGATCGCGCTGCAGCCCAGGTTGCGCAGGTCGATCGTGTCGCCGCTCGCGGCGAGCGCGATCTCGCCGCGCAGGCTGCCGGCGCCGTTGTCGTTGCAGTTGGTGACGGGGCGCGTCGCGCGTGTCGCGTCGGGCAGGTAGGCGTGCAGGCCGTAGGTGTCGGCGAGCCGTGCGAGCTCGTCGGGCGTGCGCAGGTGCGCATCGTGCACCGACGGGCTCAGCAGGAAGTCGGCGAGGTCCTGCGCGCCCGGGGCTGAGGCCTCGGCCTGCACCGCGAACGTGGCGAGTACGCCGGCCAGCGCACGCGCGAGCGGGCGGCGGCGCGTGGTGGAGCGGTGGAACGATGACGGCATCGCGGCTCTCCGGTGCGGATGCCGCGCGCGTGCGCGGGCGGCAGGTGACCGGGGATACGCAGGGCCGGCATGCCATCGGACATGTCGGCGTTCATCGAGGTGGAACGACCCGCCGAAGGATCAGGCCACCGAACGCTCGCGCGACGGCGAGCGCCACGCCGTGAGCAGGTCGTCCTGGCGCTTGAGCGCGTCGGCGAGGTGGCGTTCCTTGACGTGGCCGTAGCCGCGGATGTGCTCGGGCACGCTCGCGATGTCGACCGCGAGCGCGTGGTTGTCGCGATCGAGTCCGGCCGCGAGTTCGCCGACCTGACGCGTGTAGTCCTCGATCAGGCGACGCTCCATGCGGCGCTCCGCGGTGTAGCCGAACACGTCGAGCGCGGTGCCGCGCAGGCGCTTGAACTTCGCGAGCATGCGGAACGCCGTGAACACCCACGGGCCGTACTCGGCCTTGCGCAGGTGGCCTTCGGCATCCTTCTTCGCGAGCAGCGGCGGCGCGAGATGGAAGTGCAGCTTGAAGTCGCCCTCGAACGTGTCGCGGATACGCTTCTCGAAATCGCCGCTCGTGTAGAGGCGCGCGACCTCGTACTCGTCCTTGTAGGCCATGAGCTTGAAAGCGTAGCGCGCGACCGCGGCGGTCAGCGAGGTGAAGCCCGGCGTCTTCTGCTGTTCGGCCGCACGCACCGACTCGACGAGGTCGCGGTAGCGTTTCGCATAGGCGGGATCCTGGTAGTCCGTGAGGAACGCGATGCGGCGCTCGATCTGCTCCTCGAGGCTGCCGCTGAGCGTCTCGTCGGCGAGCGGCGACGCGATCGTACCGTCGCCCGTGGGCACGCGGGTCGGACGCGACGGCAGTGCGAGCGGGATCGCACCGGACGGCAGGTGCGCCTTGATGCCGGCCGCCCGCTGCACGGTGGCGAGATCGTGCGCGCCCATGCGGCCCCAGTTGAACGCGGCCTTGTTCATCTCGATCGCGGCGCCGTTGAGCTCGATCGCGCGCATGAGCGCGTCGTGGCTCACCGGCACCCAGCCCTTCTGCCAGGCGTAGCCGAGCATGAACAGGTTCGCCGCGATCGTGTCGCCGAGCAGCGCGGTCGCGAGGTCGGTCGCGTCGACGAGTTCGGGCGAGCCGCCGTCGAGCGCGAGCTTCACGGCGTCGATGATCTTCTGCGCGGGGAACTGCATGTCGGGCTTGGTCGTGAACGTGCCCGGCATCGCCTCGTAGGTGTTGAGCACGACGTTGGAGCGGTCGGCACGGATCTTCGACAGCGCCCAGTAGTCGTTGACGACGACCATGTCGCAGCCGAGCACGAGGTCGGCCTCGCCCGCGGCGATGCGCACGGCGTGGATGTCGCCCGGCGCCTTCGCGATGCGCAGGTGGCAGGTGACCGCGCCGCCCTTCTGGGCGAGGCCGGTCTGGTCGAGCACGGTACTGCCCTTGCCCTCGAGGTGGGCCGCCATGCCGATCAGCGCGCCGATCGTGACCACGCCGGTGCCACCGATGCCGGTGACGAGCACGTTCCACGGGCGCTCGAGGTCGGTCGCGAACGCGGGCATCGGCAGGGCATCGAAATCGACCGCGCCGGCGCTGCCCTTTTTCTTTTTCAGGCCGCCGCCGTGAACGGTGACGAAGCTCGGGCAGAAGCCCTTCACGCACGAGAAGTCCTTGTTGCAGCCGGACTGGTCGATCTCGCGCTTGCGCCCGTACTCGGTCTCCTTCGGCAGCACCGACACGCAGAACGACTTCACGCCGCAGTCGCCGCAGCCCTCGCAGACCAGCGAGTTGATCATGACGCGCTTCTTCGGGTCCTCGAGCTTGCCGCGCTTGCGGCGGCGGCGCTTCTCGGTCGCGCAGGTCTGGTCGTAGATCAGGATCGACGTGCCCTTGATCTCGCGCATGCGCTTCTGCACGGCGTCGAGCTCGTCGCGGTGGATGAACTCCACGCCGCTCGGGAAGATCTCGGGGCGCGACCACTTCGCGATGTCGTCGGACACCACGATGATCGTCTGCACGCCTTCCGCGCGCATCTGGTGCGCGATGTCGGGCACGGTCAGCGTGCCGTCGACGGGCTGGCCGCCGGTCATCGCGACGGCGTCGTTGTAGAGGATCTTGTAGGTGATGTTGACCTTGGCCGCGATCGCCTGGCGCACGGCCAGCGAGCCCGAATGGAAATACGTGCCGTCGCCGAGGTTCTGGAAGATGTGCGGCGTCTCGGTGAACGGTGCCTGCCCGCACCACGTCACGCCTTCGCCGCCCATGTGCGAGAACGTGTCGGTGCTGCGGTCCATCCACGTGACCATGTAGTGGCAGCCGATGCCGCCGTGCGCGCGCGAACCCTCGGGCACCGCCGTGGAGGTGTTGTGCGGACAGCCCGAGCAGTAGTGCGCGGCGCGCGGGAACGTCGCGCGCGGCAGCGTGAGCTGCTGTTCCTTGGCTTCGATCCACGCGACGCGTGACCGGATCGCCTCGCTCGTGAAGAAGCGCGCGAGGCGCTTGGCGATCACCAGCGCGATCATCGCCGGGGTCAGCTCGCCGGTGCTCGGCAGCACCCAGCGGCCTTCCTCGTCGTACTTGCCGACCACGCTCGGGCGCGTCGGCCAGTTGTACATGTACTCCTTCATCTGCGACTCGATGAACGAGCGCTTTTCCTCGACGACGATGACGTCCTCGAGGCCCGCGGCGAAGTCGCGGATGCCGACCGGCTCGAGCGGCCAGGTCATGCCGATCTTGTAGACGCGGATGCCGATGTCGCGCGCGTCGCGCTCGCTGATGCCGAGGTACTCGAGCGCCTGCAGCACGTCGAGGTAGCTCTTGCCCGTGGTGACGATCCCGAGGCGCGCCTTCGGCGAATCGAGCACGACCTTGTCGATGCGGTTGGCGCGCGCGAACGCGCACGCGGCCTCGACCGCGTACTGGTGAAGGCGCATCTCCTGGTTGAGCGGCGGATCCGGCCAGCGGATGTTGAGGCCGCCCTCGGGCAGCGCGAAATCCTGCGGCAGCACGATGTCGAGCTGGTGCGGGTTGACGTTGACGCTCGCGCTCGACTCGACCGTCTCGGCGATCGTCTTGAAGCCGACCCAGCGCCCCGTGAAGCGCGACATCGCCCAGCCGAGCATGCCCATGTCGAGGATGTCCTGCACGCCGGCAGGATTGAGGATCGGCATCATCGCCGAGACGAACTCGAGCTCCGAACCGTGCGGCAGCGTCGACGAGCGACAGGCGTGGTCGTCGGCCGCGAGGGCGAGCACGCCGCCGTGGCGCGAGGTGCCGGCCGCGTTGCCGTGCTTGAACACGTCGCCGCAGCGATCCACGCCGGGACCCTTGCCGTACCACATCGCGAACACGCCATCGACCTTGGCACCCGGGAACAGGTTGGTCTGCTGCGTGCCCCACACCATCGTCGCGCCGAGGTCCTCGTTGAGGCCCGGCGTGAACTCGATGTTCGAGGATTTCAGGTGCTTGCGCGCCTTCCACAGCTCGAGGTCGAAGCCGCCGAGCGGCGAGCCGCGGTAGCCGGAGATGAAGCCGCCCGTGTTGAGGCCGGCGGCGCGGTCGCGCATCTGCTGCATGAGCGGCAGCCGCACGAGTGCCTGCACGCCCGACAGGTAGATGCGGCCTTCTGCACGGGTGTACTTGTGCTCGAGCGTGTACTCGCGGTCGACGACGGACGCGGGAACGGACATGGCGTACCTGGCGGAAGGCTGGGAGCGATCGCCGATTGTACCAGCGCGCCGTGCCCGGCCCGTGCAGGCCCGCGTGGGTCTACTCGCGGTGGAACGCGCAGTTGAACGCGACGGTGATGCGCTCGCCCTCGCCGAAGAACGGCGAGACGTGGTGCAGCAGCCACGAGGGGAACAGCACGAGCTGCCCCGGCTCGAGCTTGTAGGCGCTGTTGCCGCCGCCGAACGGCGGCTTCACGGCCTCGTTGCCCGGATCCGAGTACATCGTCGCGGAACTGTTCGGATGCAGGAACACGAGGGCGCCGCTGTCGGGCTGGTGGGCGTCGTGCTGCCCGGCGGACACGCAGTAGACGCCGGACCAGGTCGCCAGAGGATGGTTGTGCACGCCGAAGTAGCCGTTGCGACGCGTGATGTGGAACCAGGCGTCGGTGCGCACGCGCAGGCGGGCGCGCGCGGCGGCATCGTAGCCGTTGAGCTCGCAGACCAGTTGCACGACGCGCGACAGGCAGAACTCGCGCAGGTGCGCGATCTCGGGCTCGGGCCAGCCGAACAGGTCGAAATGGCTCTCGAACAACTCCGGGTTGCGCACCGTGTAGGGATTCGGGTTCGCGAACCGCCCGTTCTCGCGGGCGAGGAACAGCGTGCGCAGCGCCGCATTGAGGCGGGCCGGGTCGGGGTGGACGTCGAACGCGAACGGGACCGCGAACTGTCCCTGGATCTGCAGCATGGGTACCCCTGGCCATCGTCGGGTGCGCCGCGAACTGTAGCGCAGCGAAGGTGGATTCGCCTTGCCGCACGCGGGAGGCTGCTCTAACCTCGCGGGCGCGACCGTCCCGGTCGCCTCGGGGAAAGTGCCTCATGTTCAACGCGTTGGGCCAGGTGGCCTTCGGTTTCTTCGGCCTCGCCGTGCTCCTCGCGATCGCGTGGGCGTTCTCCAACAACAAGCGTGCGGTCGACTGGAAGCTCGTCGGCGCCGGCATCGTGCTGCAGGTCGCGTTCGCCGCGGTCGTGCTGCTCGTGCCGGGCGGCCGCGACGTGTTCGACGCGCTCGGCCACGGCTTCGTCAAGGTGCTGAGCTTCGTCAACGAAGGTTCGAACTTCATCTTCGGCGGGCTCATGGACACCTCGAAGATGGGCTTCATCTTCGCGTTCCAGGTGCTGCCGACGATCATCTTCTTCTCGGCGCTGATGGGCGTGCTGTACCACCTCGGCGTCATGCAGGCGATCGTGCGCGGCATGGCCTGGTCGATCACCAAGCTCATGCGCGTGTCGGGCGCGGAGACCACGAGCGTCTGCGCGAGCGTGTTCATCGGCCAGACCGAGGCCCCGCTGACGGTGCGCCCGTACATCTCGCGCATGACCGAGTCCGAGCTCATCACGATGATGATCGGCGGCATGGCGCACATCGCGGGCGGCGTGCTCGCGGCCTACGTCGGCATGCTCGGTGGCGGCGATCCCGAGCAGCAGGCGTTCTACGCCAAGCACCTGCTCGCGGCCTCGATCATGGCCGCGCCGGCGACGCTCGTCGTCGCCAAGATCCTGATCCCCGAGACCGGTGAGCCGCTCACGCGCGGCACGGTCAAGATGGAAGTCGAGAAGACCACGAGCAATGTCATCGACGCGGCCGCGGCCGGCGCCGGCGACGGCCTGCGCCTCGCCCTCAACATCGGCGCGATGCTGCTCGCGTTCATCGCGCTGATCGCGATGCTCAACGCGCCGCTGACCTGGTTCGGCGAGGTCACCGGCCTCGCCGCGGCGATCGGCAAGCCGACCAACCTGTCGACGATCTTCGGCTTCCTGCTCGCACCGATCGCATGGGTCATCGGCACGCCGTGGGCCGACGCGACCACGGTCGGCTCGCTGATCGGCCAGAAGGTCGTCATCAACGAATTCGTCGCCTACACCGAGCTCGCCTCGATCGTTAACGGCCAGGTGCAAGGCGTCGTGCTGAGCGACCAGGGCCGTCTCATCGCGACCTACGCGCTGTGCGGCTTCGCGAACTTCTCGTCGATCGCGATCCAGATCGGCGGCATCGGCGGCCTCGCGCCGGAGCGCCGCCCGGATCTCGCGCGCTTCGGCCTGCGCGCGGTGCTCGGTGGCTCGATCGCGACCTTCATGACCGCGACCATCGCCGGCGTGCTCAGCAACCTCTGAGCACGCGCTTCACGCTTCACCAGGGAAACAGGGGACAACATGGACAGCAAGGGACGGTCGCCCGCGATCGCGTGGGTGCTCGGGTGCGGATTGGCGTGCATCGCCGGGGCGGCGTCGGCGCAGAGCGTAGCGTGGCGGACCGAGGTGATGGCCGAGATTCCAGCCGGAGAAGGGGTGGGCATGTTGAGCCATCCCGCAGCCGCGGCCAGCTCCTCGGTGATCGTCGCGATGATGGGGTACACGGCCAGCGGCGGTACGACCCGCTACCGTGCCGTCGCGACGGATGCGGACGACGGCAGCGTCCGCTGGTCGTACGACTTCGGAGCGTCGTGCTCCACGTTGGACGAATCGTCCGGTCGCGTCGCGACGCTGCCGGATGGCGATGTCGTGGTGTCGATGGCAGCGACGGATGCCAACAGGACGCGCCACGCATGCCTCGCGAAGCTGAGCGTCACGGGCGAGCGGGTCTGGTCGCGCGACGTGCGCGTGCCGGGCGTGCGCGTCGACATCAACGGTCTCGCCGTCGATCCTTCGGGTGACGTGCTCGCCGTCGGTCGGCGTGGCAACGACGCGTTGATGGTGCGGGTGTCCGGCGTCGACGGTTCGAATGTCTGGGAGCGCCAGGAAAACGCCGGCAACGGTGAACAGTGGCGTGCGTTCGACGTCGCGCGCGGGCCCGGGGACGGGATGGCCGTGCACGTGCTTGCGGTCGATCCGGAGGGCGGCTGGAATTTCCGCGTGTGGGCGGTCTCGGCGCAGGCAGGCCAGCGCCAGTGGTCGCACACCTACTGCCAGAGCGTGATCCTGCCGGGGGTTGCGCAGCTCGACGATGTGCGGTTGCGCGTGCTCGCCGACGGCAGCATCACGTTCGTGGCCACGTGCTCCGACAGCGGCACGGGTGACGTGTCCGCCGGCAGGCTGCACGGCGGCACGGGTGCACCGGTGTGGCAGCGGATCTTCGCGTCGTCGCGGATCGGGCACGCCTTCGTCGACGAACAAGGCGGTGTCCTGCTGGAGGGCCGCCTGACGATCGGAGGCCAGGTCGTCGGCACCACGATGCTCGAGGCCTCACAAGGCCAGGTTGTCTGGTCGCTCGCGGCCTTGCCCGATCCAGGACCCTGGCCTTACGTGTCGCGACAGTCCTTCATCGTGGGCGATCGCGTGCATGTCGTCGAGCGTGACCAGTCGGTGATCGGCTACATCGCGCGGCTCGCGGTGGAAACCTACGCGAAGGTCGACGGCGTGCGCCTCTCGCGGGTCGACGTGCCGCTGGCATCCGCCGACATGATTCCTGAGGGTTACCTGCGAGCCCGCGTGCTCGCCGACGGCGACGTGGTCCTGGCCGCATCGGTCGGACGCAACCGGTACGAGGGACAGGCCCTGTTCGAAGCGCGCGTGGCCCCGATCACGGGTGCGTTGCGCTGGTCTCGTCGCCATCACGTCGGCGCCTTGCAGCATGTCGAAACCGTCGATGTGACCGAGGCGGTGATCGCGGATGCCTCCGGTGTCATCGTCGCGGGTGCGTCACGCATGACCGACGGGCCGTCCTATCCGGTCCTCGGCCGGCTCGACGCCGTGACGCGGGAATGGTCGTGGTCGTGGGATGCCGCCGCGTATCCTCGTGGCGAATTCCATGCGATCGGTCGTACCGGCGCGGGCGATGTCGTCGCAACGGGCGACTCGGGCGACGAGGACCTTCCCTGGTTGCTCACGCGGGTCGCCGCGACGACAGGTCGGATGGCCTGGAGTTCGGATCCATCGTTCCAGGCGATCGGCAAGCATGTCGCGGAGGTCCCCGGAGGTCGCATCGTCGCGGGCTTCATGTCCAGGACGGCCGCGTTCACCGACGGCGTGGCGGCCTTCGATGCCGGTAGCGGTGAGCGCCTGTGGATCGTCGGACGCGCGCCCGGCAACACCTACGAAGACGTCCCGTTCGTCGCGGCGGCGCCGGACGGCGATGTGCTCGCGGCGACGACGTATGGCCTGTCGGACGGTACGCGCGGATTCCAGGTGCGCAAGCTCGCCGGTACGGAGGGTACGACCCGCTGGACCTGGCGCCACGCTGTCGGCAGCGCGACCACACCGGTCATCGTGGCTCCGCCGCTGACCTTGCCGAATGGGGACGTGGTCGTCGTGTCGGACTCGCGGGTGTGGTGCCTCGTGGGCGGCAGCGGCGTGGTGCGCTGGCAAGCCGGTTCGGCTTCCACCTGGGGCACCGCGGTGATCGATGCGGCGGGCCATGTCGTCGTCGGCGGCATGCTCCAGGGGCGCTGGAGCGCGCAGCGGCTCGAGGCGGCCAGCGGCGCCGTCATGTGGACGCGAAGCCATGGTCCGTTCGGACCGTGGCAAGAGCGCATCTCCGCCCTGTCCCGCGCGCGCGACGGGAGAGTGCTCGCGGCGGGTGGCGACGGCTACACGATGCATGTCGTCGGCGCGATCGACATGCACAGCGGCGATCTCGCATGGTCGACGATTTCCGCGAACGAGTCGGTCGCCGGAGGCGGGGGGCACAGCGGCCTGCCGATCGTGGTGTCGCAGTCGCCGGAGGGCAGCATCTATGCCGGCATCTACGGGGGTTACCGCCAGCCAATGACCCTGCTCAAGGTCGCCACGCCGATCATCGACGCGATCTTCGCGCACGGCTTCGATCCCTCGATGCCGTGAACATCGGGCGCGGAGCCGTTGCGGCTCCGCGCTTTCGGCAGGTTCGGCTTACTCGCCGAGTTCCCTGCGCATGAACTCCGGCATCGACAGCGCCGCCTTGTGGATCTCGGCGTTGTAGTAGCGCGTCTCGAACTGCTTGGTCTGCGCGCCGCGCTCGCGGAAACCCGACAGGTCGGCGCCCTTGCGCGCCATCGTCGCGCTCCACCAGCCGGTCGGGTAGCAGGGCTGCGGGAACGTCAGCGTGCGCACGGCCTGGAAGCCCGCCGTGCGCATCGCCGCGCGCATCGACTTGATCAGCTGCAGGTGGGCCAGCGGCGACTCGCTCTGCTGCACGAAGATGCCGCCGGGACGCAGCGCCTTGAAGCAGCTCGAGTAGAACGCGGCATTGAACAGGCCTTCGGCCGGGCCGACCGGATCGGTCGAGTCGACGATGACCACGTCGACCGATTCGGGCTCGCAGTCGGCCATGTACTTGATGCCGTCGTCGAAGAGCAGCTCGGCGCGCGGGTCGTCGTTGGCTTCGCACAGCTCGGGGAAGTACTTCTCGGCGAGGCGCGTGACGCGCTCGTCGATCTCGACCTGCACGGCCTTCTCGACCTCCTCGTGGCGCAGCACCTCGCGCAGCGTGCCGCAGTCGCCGCCGCCGATGATGACGACGCGCTTGGCGCGCGCATGCGTGAACAGCGCCGGATGCGACATCATCTCGTGGTAGAGGAAGTTGTCGCGCGTGGTCAGCATCATGCAGCCGTCGATGACCATGAGCTTGCCCCAGTCGGTCGAGTCGTGGATCTCGATGGACTGGAACGGGGTCTTCTCGGCGTGCAGCCGCTCGCGCGTGCGGAACCCGATCGAGGAACCCGACGATTCGTGTTCTTCGGTGAACCAGGTGGTCTCTGGCTGCGACATGGCGGCTGTCCTGTGGAGAGGGATCGGTGGCGGGAAAAGCGCACGATTGTAGCGGGTCGGCATGACGGTTGGACACGGCACGGCGTCACGGGCCGGATCGTTGTAAACGCACGGACAGGAACGGGCCGCTACACTGTGCGCCCCCCGAGGATCCCGCGGCGTGCGAGGCTTCCGATCCGCGGGGTGTTCGCGTCCAGGCCCCGCCGCTGCGACGTCGCTGCCACCCGGAGAGAACGATGACCCATTCCTGGAGCAAGGACGACGCGCGCCATACCTGGTCGATCCCGCATTGGGGCGAAGGCTATTTCGACGTCGGCGATGCCGGCACGGTCCTCGTGCGGCCGCGCCGCGAAGGCACCGCGCTGGACCTCGCCGCGATCGTCGCCGACGCGCGCTCGCGCGGCGCGCGCCTGCCGCTGCTCGTGCGCTTCGCCGACATCCTCAACGACCGCCGCGAGCGCCAGCAGCGCGCGTTCGCCAAGGCCATGGCCGACTGGGACTATCCCGGCGGCTACACCGCGATCTACCCGATCAAGGTCAACCAGCAGAAGAACGTCGCCGGCGAGCTCGCCGCGAACGGCGGCGAGGGCTTCGGCCTCGAGGCGGGCTCCAAGCCCGAACTCATGGCCGTGCTCGCGCTCGCACGCCGCGGCAGCATCGTCATCTGCAACGGTTACAAGGATCGCGAGTACATCCGCCTCGCGCTGATCGGGCGCCGCCTCGGCCTCGACATCTTCATCGTCATCGAGAAGCCGTCGGAGCTGCGCTACGTGATCGAGGAGGCCGCCGCGCTCGGCGTCGAGCCGCTGCTCGGCGTGCGCATGCGCCTGAAGAGCCTCGGTGCGGGCAAGTGGCAGAACTCCGGTGGCGACAAGGCCAAGTTCGGCCTCACGCCGCGCCAGCTGCTCACGCTGATCGACGAACTGGGCGCGGCGAAGCTCACGCACACGCTCAAGCTGCTGCACTTCCACATGGGTTCGCAGATGTCGAACGTGCGCGACATCGCGCGCGGCATGCGCGAGGCCGTGCGCTACTTCGTCGAGCTCTCGCAGCTCGGCCTGCCCATCCGCTACATGGACGTCGGCGGCGGCCTCGGCGTCGACTACGAGGGCACGCGCTCGCGATCGGACTGCTCGATCAACTACGGCCTCGACCAGTACGCCTCGAGCGTGGTCGGCGCGCTCGCCGAGGCCTGCACCGAGAATGGCCTCGAGCCGCCGCACGTGCTGACCGAATCCGGGCGCGCGCTGACCGCGCACCACGCCGTGCTCGTCGTCAACGTGAGCGAGGTCGAGCAGGCGCCGGCAGGCGCCGTGCCGGCCGAGCGCGACGACGAACCGGCCGTGCTGCGCCGCCTGCGCGAGGCGCACGCCGAGATCGGCACGCGCCCTGCGACCGAGCTCTACCACGAGGCGCAGTACCATCTCTCGGAAGGTCAGTCGCTGTACGCGCTCGGCCAGCTCACGCTCGCCGACCGCGCGCGCCTGGACGATCTCTACTACGCGATCGTCAACGCGGTGCGCGAGCGCCTCAAGCCCGACGAGCGTTCGCACCGCCAGGTGCTCGACGAGCTCAACGAGACGCTCGTCGACAAGTACTTCGTCAACTTCTCGGTGTTCGAGTCCGCCCCCGACATCTGGGCGATCGACCAGGTGTTCCCGATCGTGCCGATCGCGGGCCTCGACAAGGCGCCGGACCGGCGCGGCGTGATCGCCGACCTCACCTGCGATTCGGACGGCCGTATCGATCGCTACGTCGATGCCGACGGCGTCGACGTGAGCCTGCCGCTGCACGCGGTGTCCGAGGACAAGCCGTACCTGCTCGGCCTGTTCATGGTGGGCGCGTACCAGGAGACGCTCGGCGACATCCACAACCTGTTCGGCGACACCGACGCGGTCAACGTCAAGCTCGACGGCGACGGCTACACCTTCACGCACCTGCGCCGCGGTGACACCACCGATCTCATGCTCGACTACGTCGGCTACGACCTCGCCGCGTTGCGCGCCGCGTACCGCGAGAAGATCGACGCGGCCGGCGTCGACGCGGCGACGGCGCAGGCGTTCGAAGCCTCGCTCGAGGCCGGCCTGACCGGTTACACCTACCTCGCGGAGAACGCATGATGGGCACGATCAAGGCCGGATTCGTCGGACTCGGCGCGATGGGCTGGCCGATGGCCGGGCATCTCGCGCGCGTCGGCCTGCTGCATGCGGTGTGGACGCGTACGCCGGCGAAGGTCGTCGACGGCGCGCGCACGTTCGGCGTCGACGCGGTCGATTCGCTCGAGGCCCTCGCGCGTGGTTGCAACGTCATCGCGCTGTGCGTGCCGGCTGACGCCGACGTGCTCGCCGCGGTCGATACGATCGTCGCGCACGCGGCACCGGGCACGATCGTCGTCGACCATTCCACCGTGTCGTCGGTGACCGCGCGCGAGGCCGCGTCACGTCTGCGTGCGGCCGGCGGCGACTTCCTCGATGCGCCCGTCTCGGGTGGCGTCGAAGGCGCGATCAACGGTCGCCTGTCGGTCATGGTCGGCGGCGGAGCTGCGACGCTCGAACGCGCGCGGCCCGTGCTCGAGGCCTATGCGGCCAAGCTCAGCCACATGGGTGGCGTCGGCGCGGGCCAGGACACCAAGGCGGTCAACCAGGTGCTCGTCGCCGGCATCGCGCAGGCCGTGTGCGAAGGCCTCGCGCTCGGCGAGGCGCTCGGGCTCGATGCCGATACCTTGCTGCCGACGCTCGGTGCCGGTGCGGCCGGCAACTGGTTCCTCGACAAGCGTGGCGCGACGATGCTGCGCGACGAGTTCAAGGTCGGCTTCAAGCTCGCGCTGCTGCACAAGGACCTCAAGATCGTCAACGGCCTCGCGCGCAGCGCCGGCACCGACCGCAGCATCATCGACAAGGCGCTCGCCGACTACGCCGTGCTCATGGCGCAAGGGCACGGCGACGACGACATCTCGTCGCTGATAAGGCTCAAGCGCAAGCCGACCGCTTAACGTCTCCACAACGTTCCATGTGCCGCAGTCACGGACACCATCGAGGTTCCGTGAGGTGCGTGGCAGCATGTGCCGTCGTGCCGCCCGACAATGGCGCGCTGCGATGGTCGTGCTGCACGCTCGATCGCCACGTTGCCCCTTACCCGCGCGCCGACCCCTGCGGCGCCACCATCGGAGATCCGACATGCGAATGACATTCCTGGCGGCCGCGCTGCTCGCGGGTACCGCGCCCATGGCGATGGCCCAGACGGCGCCGTCGGACCTCACACTCACCACGTTCGCGACCAACACGGGCTCGCCTGTCGCGATCCGCGCGCCGCACGATGGCAGCGGGCGCGTGTTCATCGTCAACCAGGCCGGGACGATCCGTGTCGTGAAGAACGGTGCGTTGTTGCCGACGCCGTTCGTGAGTGTGCCGGTGACCTCGGGTGGTGAAAGCGGCCTGCTCGGCCTCGCGTTCCATCCGAATTTCGGCAAGGCCGGCCAGCCGCACAACGACGAGTTCTATGTCGCCTACAACCGCGCGGGCTCGGAACCCCGACTCGGTTCATCGCCCGATGTCGCGCTCGCGCGCTACACGGTGCCCTCGCTCGACTCCGACACCGCGAATCCGACCGGCACCGTGGTCCTGCGTGTGCCCGACAACGCCTCCAACCACAACGGCGGCGACATCCACTTCGGTCCGGACGGCTACCTCTACATGGCCACCGGCGACGGCGGCTCGCAGGGCGATCCGAACGGCTTCGCGATGTGCCTGTGGAAGAAGGCGCTCGACAGCACGCCCGCCAACTGCGGGACGGGCACGCCGACGTACTTCCTCATGGGCAAGATCCTGCGCCTCGACGTCGACACGCGCGGCGGTGCGGTGACGGCCGACATGTGCGGCTCCAGCGGCATCACGCCTGCCCAGTACGCGATTCCTTCCGACAACCCGCATGTCGCCACGAACAACACCTGCGACGAGACCTGGCTGCACGGCTTCCGCAATCCGTGGCGCACGAGCTTCGACCGCGAGACCGGCGATTTCTGGATCGGCGATGTCGGCCAGAACAACGTGGAGGAGATCAACCTCCGTGTGGCCGGCTCGACCGAGCCGACGTTCTACGGCTGGCGCTGCCTGGAAGGTTCCGCGACGTACAACAGCTCCAACGTCTGTACGCCGCCGGTCGCGGCCAACGTGCTGCCCGTGCTCGAGTACACGCACACGAACAGCCGCTGCGCGGTCACGGGCGGCTTCCGATTCCGTGGTCCGATCGGTCCGCTGCGGGGCATGTACGTCTATGCGGACTCGTGCACGAGCGAGATCTGGTTCGCCAGGCCCGGAACCGGTGGTGCGTGGACCACGAGCATCTGGCGCGACGACGCCAACGGCTACGGCACCTACTCGGGCTTCGGCGAGGACGAGGCCGGCAACCTCTACGTCGCGCACACGTCGAGCGGCACGATCTACCGCTTCACGTCCGAGCGCATCTTCACGGCCGGTTTCGACGACTGATGCGGGGCAACCGTGCGCCTTCCGACGAAGGCGCGCGGCGTGGGCTCAGCGCCCGGCTTCTTCCTTGAGCGCGATCGCGTTGACGCCGTTCTCGGCGAGCGAGGCCTTGGCCGTCTCGAGTTCGCTCGCGCTCGCGTACGGGCCGAGACGCACGCGGTGCCAGGTCTTGCCGTTGATCGTGACCGGATAGACCTGCGCGATGAAGCCGCTCAGCGCGAGCTTGGCCTTGATCTCCTCGGCGCTCTTGGCGTTCGGATACGACCCTGCCTGCAACAGGTAACGCGCCCCACCGCTGGCGGCGGCGGGGGGCGGCGTCGGCGCGCCGTTCGGCGTCTGTGCCTGCTGCTGGGCGGCTGCCGCGCGTGCCTTGGCCTCGTCGCGCGCCTTCGCCGAAATCTCGGCGTCGGGGATGACGACCTCCATCTCCGGCAGCACCGAATAGAAATCGAAGGCCTTCTTCGGCTTGGCATCCTTGCCGTCGGCGACGGGCGGATCGCTTTCGCGCGGCGCGACGGCGGCCGGGTTCGGCTGCGGCAGCTTGTTACCGCGCAGCATCGGCGCCCAGCTGCCGGCCAGGAACACGACCGCGCCGGCGAGGCCGAGCAGCACGCCGATGCCGAGCCAGACCCAGGCCGGCCACTGGCGCGAACCGCCGCGGGTCGCCTGCTTGCGTGAACGCGTCGCCATCACATGCTCTCCGGTGCGGACACGCCGATCAGGTTGAGTCCGTTGCGCAGCACCACGCGGGCGGCTTCGGCGAGCGCGAGGCGCGCGTCGCGCAGCGTCGCGTCGTCGACGATGAAGTGGTGCGCGTTGTAATAGCCGTGGAACGCCGCGGCGAGTTCGCGCAGGTACTGCGCGACGAGCTGCGGATCGAGGTTGGTCGCCGCGGCCTCGACGACTTCAGGGTAGCGCGTGAGCTCGCTCATGAGCACGCGCTCGTGCTCGCTGTCCAGGCGCGCGAGCGCGGCGAGGCCGGCGGCGTGGTCCGCCGCAGGGAGGCCACGCTCGGCGAGCTGGCGGCGCACGCTGCAGACGCGCGCGTGGGCGTACTGGATGTAGAAGACCGGGTTGTCGTTGGTCTGCGCGCGCGCGAGGTCGATGTCGAACACGAGCTGCGAATCGGTCTTGCGCGCGACGAGGAAGTAGCGCGTCGCGTCGCGGCCGACCTCGTCGATGAGATCGCGCAATGTCGTATAGCCGCCCGCGCGCTTGCCGAGCTTGACCTCCTCGCCGCCGCGCATGACCGTCACCATCTGGTGCAGCACGTACTCGGGCCAGCCCTTCGGGATGCCGATGTCGAGCGCCTGCAGGCCCGCGCGCACGCGCGTGACCGTCGAGTGGTGGTCGGCGCCCTGCTCGTTGATCACGCGGCCGAAACCGCGCTGCCACTTGTTGCGGTGGTAGGCGACGTCGGGCACGAAGTACGTGTAGCCGCCCTCGGACTTGCGCATGACGCGGTCCTTGTCGTCGCCGAAGTCGGTCGTGCGCAGCCACAGCGCGCCGTCCTGTTCGTAGGTGTGGCCGGCTGCGACGAGTTCGCGCACGGTCTCCTCGACCTTGCCTTCCGTGTAGAGCGACGACTCGAGGTAATAGATGTCGAACTCGACCCCGAATGCCAGCAGGTCCAGCATCTGTTCGCGGCGCAGCGACGCCACGGCGAAGCGACGGATTGCGTCGAGATCGTCGGCATCTCCGGTGGCGGTCACGTCCTGGCCGTCGGCATGCACGGTGGCCTTCGCGAGGTAGTCGCGCGCAACGTCGACGATGTAGCTGCCGCGGTAGCCGTCGGCGGGCCAGCCGTCCTGCTCGGGCTCGACACCCTTGCAGCGCGCCTGCACCGACAGCGCGAGGTTCTGGATCTGCGCGCCGGCATCGTTGTAGTAGAACTCGCGCGTCACGTCCCAGCCGCTCGCCTCGAGCACGCGCGCGAGGCTGTCGCCGACCGCCGCGCCGCGCCCGTGGCCGGCGTGCAGCGGGCCGGTCGGGTTGGCCGAGACGAACTCGATCTGCAGCTTGCGGCCTGCTCCCGCCGTGTTGCGGCCGAACGCATCACCCTGCGCGTGGATCGTGCGGATGACGTCGTGGGTGGCCTCGTCGGACAGGAACACGTTGAGGAAGCCCGGGCCCGCGATCTCGAGGCGCGCGATGCGCGGGTCGGAGAGCACCTGCGCGAATGCTTCCGCGACCTCGCGCGGCTTGCGACCGGCGGGCTTGGCCAGCGTCATCGCGATGTTGCTGGCGAAGTCGCCGTGGTCGCGGTTGCGCGTGCGGTCGACCGTGAACGACGGCACGTCGCCGTCGGGCAGCAGGTTGCGGGCGCGCAGGTCAGCGAGCGCGTTGAGGATGAGCTCGCGCAGGACGTCTTTCACGGCAGGATTCGTCGATCGGCAGGACCGTCCATTGTAGGGCCCACGCCGCGATCACGGAATGCCGTGCGGCACCGCCGCATCCGTGGCTTGCGCGCGCATCCTCGCGCCCGGGGCAGGAACACACGCCAAGGGATTGATGGACAAGCTCCCGGGAGCCGCCGGGCGAGCCTGTGGATAACTCTGTGGGAGAAAGCCGAGCCCAGCCGCGACGGGTTTCGCGTGATGTCAAGCGCGCATCGGATGTTCATGTCCGACAGGTTCGCAACATCATGAAAGGAAAGGATTTATTTCTTTCGCTACCAGGCGCGTGCGAGATTCCTGCACGTTTCCGTGGCGCGCTGCGGCATGTGCATAAATCGCTTGACGTGGAACGCCGGACGGGTCACGCGCGGGCCGTGGCGGCCGGGGCGATGCGTGCGACGACGGTGTCGTAGGCGGCGAGCACGTCACGCCCGCTCGCCGGCATGCCGCCCACGGCGAGCCGCGCGCGCAGGCCCATGCCGAGCGATTTGACGCGGGGCGCGTTGCCCGACTTGGCGTCCTGGAACGTCTCGCGGCCCAGTGTCGAGTTGAAGCGATGCAGGTCGAAGAAGAAGCGGTCCTGCCCGTCGGTGAGGAACCCGAGCACGGGCATGGCGCTGTCACCCGCGTCGAGGTCGCGGCGGCACAGCATCTCGCGTTCGAGGCAGAGGTTGCGCGCGCTCGAGGCGAAGCGCGCGAAAGGCTCGGCGACGTTCGCGGTGTCGAGGTCGGCGGCGAGGAGTGCGAGGTCGTGGGCGTGCACGATGCGGACATCGTCGCGCCACCCCGGGCGATGCTTGTCGAGCTTCGTGTCGAGCTTGGCCGCGAGCGCTCCGCCCGACTGCACGAGCTCCGCCGGGTTGAACGCGGCGCCACCGGGTGCGGGGCGTGCGTCGAACGTGCTGCCTGCGATCATGAGATCGAGCCCGATGCGCATCTCGTCGTCGGAGGAGAAGCCCACCGCATCGAGGATGCGCAGCGTCTCCTCGATGCTCGCGCGCTCGTTCGCGCCGACGCCGGCCGCGTACTCGGCCGTTTCGCGCTGGCGAAGGTCGTGGCAGGCGGCGAAGAGTCCGAGCGCGCACCAGTCGCGCAGGCCGAGCGCATGGATGCCGTGCACCGTGATCACGCGGCCGATGCGGTCGCCGAGGATGTCGAGGATGTGGCCTTCGTTGTGGTACGCGTGCACGTCCTCACCCCATTGCCCGTGGCGAAGGGCGAGGCGGGCATAGCCGACGCGGATCGCGTCCTCGGTGCGTGCGAGCAGGGTGTGGGCGCCTTCACCGAGCGCGAGCTGTGGTGCGAGTTCGGCGCGCCGCGCGCCGAGAACGGACTCGAGCCGCGCCATGCGATCGCCGCCGAGCGCCCGGGCGCTCGCGGCGTCCGGCACGGCGCGCTCGACGGCGTCGGCGGGAAACGCATGGGGAAACGGGAAGATCACCGATGGGCGGGCTCGCGTCCTGGCTGCGACCGAGTATATGACGTCGGCGCGAAACGAAAATGCGTGCCGGCGTCGATCTTTACAGCAGTCCCCTGCGCGCGAACGAGGTAGGTGTGCCGTGTCCGATGATGAAGTGGTCGAGCACGCGCACGTCGACGAGCGCGAGCGCATCGCGCAGGCGCAGCGTGATCGCACGGTCGGCCGCACTCGGCTCGGCGATGCCGGACGGGTGGTTGTGGGCGAGGATGACCGCCGCGGCGTTGTGCGCGATGCACTGCCGGACGACTTCGCGCGGGTGCACGCTGGCGCCGTCGATCGTGCCGCGGAACAGCTCCTCGAACGCGATGACGCGGTGGCGGTTGTCGAGGAACAGGCAGGCGAACACCTCGTAGGGGTAGGCGTCGAGGCGCGCCTTGAGGTACCGCCCGCTCGCCTCGGGGTCGGCGAGGGCATCGGGTTCGCGGAGCTCGGCGTCCAGGTAGCGGCGGCCGAGTTCGAGGGCGGCCTGCAGCCGGCACCACGCGACCGTGCCGACGCCGTCGCGCGTTTTCGCGGGGCGCAGCAGCGTGCGCAGGTCGCCGTGCGTCGCGAGCAGGTCGCGGCCCGCGTCGACGGCGGTGCGGCCTCGCCCGCCCGATCCGATGAAGATCGCGAGGAGCTCGGCGTCCGACAGCGCCGTCGCGCCGCGGGCACGCAGTTTCTCGCGTGGTCGTTCGTCCTCCGGCCATTCGCGGATGCCCATGCCGTCACCCCGTCCGTGCGAAAGAGCCAGACTATCCATCGATATGCCGATCGGGCAGCGGAGCCGGGGGCGGTTTTCGGTAAGCTATCGGCCCTTTCCGTCGTAAGAAAAAGTCCCTCCCATGGCTGCTCTGCCGCTCGACGGCGTCCGCGTGCTGCTCGGTGTCACCGGGGGCATCGCCGCCTACAAGGCCGCCGACCTGGTCCGCCGGCTTCGCGACGCGGGGGCCGAGGTGCGCGCGGTCATGACCGAGGGGGCGACGCAGTTCGTCACGCCGCTCACGTTCCAGGCGCTGTCGGGCAACCCCGTGCGCACCACGCTGTGGGACAGCTCGGCCGAGGCCGCGATGGGCCACATCGAGCTCGCGCGCTGGGCCGACGAGGTGCTGGTCGCGCCCGCCTCGGCCGACGCGCTCGCGCGTTTCGCGGTCGGCCGTGCCGACGACCTGCTCGCGACGCTGGTGCTGGCGACCGCCGCTCCCGTCACCGTCGTCCCGGCCATGAACCGGCAGATGTGGGCGCATGCGGCCACCCAGGCCAACGTCGCGCTGCTGCGCCAGCGAGGCGTGCGCGTGCTCGGACCGGCGTCGGGCAGCCAGGCCTGTGGCGAGGTCGGGGATGGTCGCATGCTCGAGCCGGCCGACATCATCGCCGCCGTCGCGGTGGGGCGCGGGCCGAAGACGCTGGAGGGATTGCGCATCCTGGTCAGCGCAGGACCGACGTTCGAGGACATCGATCCGGTGCGCTACATCGGCAACCGCAGCTCAGGACGCATGGGTTTCGCGATCGCCGAGGCGGCCGCCGCGCAAGGTGCGGACACCACGCTCGTGGCCGGTCCCGTCGCGCTGGCGACGCCGGCGGGCGTGTCGCGCCGCAACGTGCGCAGCGCACGCGAGATGCACGACGCGGTGATCGCCGCGGCCCCCGTGCACGACATCTACATCGCCGCCGCCGCGGTCGGCGACTTCCGTCCCGAGGTCGTGTCGGCCTCCAAGCTCAAGAAGTCGGGTGAGCCGATCCGCCTGGACCTCGTGCAGAACCCCGACATCCTCGCGGACGTGGCGTCTCTCGAAGCGCCGCCGTTCCTGGTCGGTTTCGCGGCCGAGACCGACGAGCTCGAGCGCTATGCGCGCGGCAAGCTGGAGCGCAAGAGGCTCGACATGATCGCGGCCAACCAGGTCGGCAACGACCTCGGCTTCGAATGCGCCGAGAACGCGTTGCTGCTGATCTGGGCCGACGGCAGCGAACAACTCGAGCGTGCCGACAAGCGCGTGATCGCCGCGGCGCTGCTCGATCGCGTCGCCACGCGCTACCGCGCGTCGGCAAAGGCGCGTCGCGCATGAAGGCGCCGACGTCGATACGCCTGCGTGTGCTCGACGCACGCCTCGGTACGCAGTGGCCGTTGCCGCAGTACGCGACCGAAGGCTCGGCCGGGCTCGACCTGCGTGCGATGCTCGATGCACCGATGGAGCTCGCGCCCGGCGCGACCGCCCTGCTGCCGAGCGGCATCGCGATCCACATCGGCGATCCGACGCTGTGTGCGATCGTGCTGCCGCGTTCGGGACTCGGCCACAAGCACGGCATCGTGCTCGGCAACGGCACGGGCCTCATCGACGCCGACTACCAGGGGCCGCTCATGGTCTCGTGCTGGAACCGCTCGACGCAGGGCTTCACGATCGAGCCCGGCGAGCGCATCGCGCAGCTCGTCGTCATGCCGGTCGTGCGTGTCGCGTTCGATGTGGTCGAGGCCTTCGACCCGACGGTACGCGGCGAAGGTGGTTTCGGAAGTTCCGGCAGGTCCTGAGTCGATCGTTCCCCGTACTGTGCGCGGCGTCCTGCGCATGCGGCGCCGACTTGTTACGCTACGCGCGGTGCGTCGAGGGCGTGCACGGCAAGGGGAAGGACCATGGGGCGGACGCGGTGATGGCGGGCAACGGCGAAGGCACCGGCAAGCCCAAGCGCGTGGTGCGCGTGCCCGCGATCAAGCCGAACTGGCGCGTCCTGCTGCCGCTCGCGGCTGCGACCCTGCTGATGCTCGGCGCGTTCTTCCTGATCTGGCAAAGCTCCCTCGTGTACCAGGCCAGCGGCAGCCTCGAGCAGGCCGAGGCCGCGCGGCGACAGCAGATCACCGCGATCGCCGCGCACATCGCCGCGACCACCGGCAAGGCCGATCAGGTCCTCACGTCGCCGGACGTCCTCCAGGCTCTCGCCGGATCGGACGAGGACCAGGCGCTCGCCGCCGCGGCGGCAGCGGCGAAGCAGGCCTGGCCCGAGCTCGTCGATGCGAGCTTCTACAGTCCCAAGCTCATGGAGATCCTCAAGCAGGATCTGGCGCGCTTCGGTTACGCGCGTGCCTACATGCTCATGCAGGCACAGTCGACGGCGAAACCCGCACCCGCGCAGGCACGCTCGAATCTCAACGGCGGTTACGAACTCGTCCTGGCGATGCCGGTGGTCGCGAACGGGCAGCCGATCGCCTACGCGTATCTTCAGTTGCCGTTCGAGCCCGTCCTGCAAGCCTTCAGCAGCGTGGCGCCCGGCGTCGGGCGCGTCGACCTCCGTCAGGGCGACGGACGTGGCGACCTGGTCCTGGCGAGCGCCGGTGCATCGACCGACTCCTCGGTGAGCGACCTCGGCGAGCCGGTTCCGGGGTCGCGCCTGCGGCTCGGGGTCGCCGACTCGGACTACGCGATACTGGTCACGCGCGAGATGTGGATTCTTTTTCCGCTCACCGCCTTCGTGCTGTTCGCCGCTTTCGCGGCGTTGTGGCTCAGGCAGGTCGGCATGCAGGGGGCGGTCGAGCGCCTGCGCTCGGCGGCCCATCGTTCGAATCACGAGGAGATCACCTTGGGTGAAGCGATCAAGCAGCAGGCGGCGGGTGCGCCTGCGAAGCCATCCGCCGCAGCGGCGACGGACGGAAAGCCGGCACAGCCGCAGCACGCGGCGAGAAAGGAGGACGCGCCGGTCAGCGTGGATCGCAGCATCTTCCGCGCCTACGACATCCGTGGCGTGCTCGGCACGACGCTGACGCCAGGCATCGCGCGCCTGATCGGCCGCGCGATCGGCAGCGAGGCACAGCAGCGCGGCCTGCGCGACATCGTCGTCGGCCGTGACGGGCGCCTGTCGGGGCCGGAGCTCTCGGCCGCCCTCATCGAAGGCCTGCGCGCGGCCGGTATGGACGTCATCGACATCGGCCTCGCGCCGACGCCGCTCACCTACTTCGCCGCCTACCAGCTGCAGACCGGTTCGTGCGTGTCGGTCACGGGCAGCCACAATCCGCCCGACTACAACGGCTTCAAGATTGTCCTCGGCAGCGAGACGCTGTCGGAGGGCGCGATCCAGGATCTCTACGCGCGCATCGCCGAAAGCCGCTTCAGCGAGGGCAACGGCGGCCTGCAGGTCATGGATCTCACCCAGGACTACGTCAATCGCATCACCGACGACATCCAGGTCGAGCGCCGCCTCAAGATCGTCGTCGATTGCGGCAACGGTGTGGCCGGAGCGGTCGCGCCGGCGGTGCTCGAGGGCATCGGCTGCGACGTGATCCCGCTGTACTGCGAAGTCGACGGGCAGTTCCCGAACCACCACCCCGATCCGTCGGATCCGCACAACCTGCAGGACCTCATCCTGTCGGTGAAGCAGACCGGTGCCGATCTCGGCCTGGCCTTCGACGGCGACGGCGACCGCCTCGGCGTGGTGACCAAGGCAGGCGAGGTGATCTACCCGGATCGCCTGCTCATGCTGTTCGCGATCGACGTGCTGAGTCGCAATCCGGGCGCGACGATCATCTACGACGTCAAGTGCACGGGCCACCTGCAGCCGGTCGTGCTGCAGCACGGCGGCAGCCCGATCATGTGGCGCACCGGCCACTCGCTGATCAAGGCCAAGATGCGCGAGACCGATGCGCAGCTCGCCGGCGAGATGAGCGGGCATTTCTTCTTCGCCGAGCGCTGGTACGGCTTCGACGACGGCATCTACGCCGCCGCGCGCCTCCTCGAGATCATCGCGGGCGACCTCGACGGCCGCACCCCCGAGCAGATCTTCGCGAGCGTGCCGAAGGGCGTGTCGACGCCGGAGCTCAAGATCCCGCTTCACGAGGGCGAGCACTACCGCTTCATCGACACGTTCAAGGCCAAGGCGACGTTCGAGGGCGCGCGCCTGACGACGATCGACGGCGTGCGCGCGGACTGGCCGGATGGCTGGGGGCTGGTGCGTGCGTCGAACACGACGCCGGTACTCGTGCTCCGCTTCGACGCCGACAGCGAAGCGGCGCTGGCGCGCATCCAGGACGTCTTCCGCAAGCAGTTCCAGGCGATCGACCGCGCGATGCCGCTGCCGTTCTGATCGGCTGTCGCGCGCGCCCTACTGGGGCGCGCGCGCAGCCTCGGCCGCCCTGAGCTTGCGGTAATGCTCGAGGTCGGTCGCGAACGACGCGAGGGTCTGTTCCCGATCGGCGCGACGCTTGTCGACGACGGCATGCTGGGCTTCGATCTGCTTGCGCAGGTCGGCGATCTGCTTGGACAGCGTGGCGGGCAGCGGCTTGCCGCTGCCCTCGTACTCGGCGGCATTGCCGAGCATGTCCGACAGGCTGCGCTCCTGGCTCTGCAGACCGATCTCGGCACTGCGGATGTTCTGGTCGACCATCTGCAACTGCTGGGTCTGGGCGCGCTGGAGATCCGCTTCGGTCGGATAGGCGGCGAGCATCTGCTGGTCGTTGCGCGATTGCGTGTCGGCCACGTCCCGCTCGGCCTGCTCGCGGGCCTTGGCTTCCTTCTCGGCGGTGATCTGCGCGGCCGTCTTGGCCGGCTCGACGCGGCGCACGACGATGCCTTGCGCGTTGATGACGTCGTAGCCGCGCGAGGTGGCTTCCTGCGGCAAGGAATCCGAGTAGTGCAGGTTGCCGTCGGCGTCGCGCCACTTGTAGCGCGTTCCGCCCGCAGCCAGCGCCGTCGCGGCGAGGGCGGCCGAGCAGATCGTCAGCGCGATGGCACGGGTCAGTGGGCGCATGGAGTTTCTCCTTGCGCACGAGTATAGGCGAGCCGCCGCGGCGCGCGCAGCGTGCGCGGTCACACCCCGTAGCGGGCGCGGTAGGCCTCGAGCGCGGGGCGATGGCCTGCGAGTCGCGGATGGCCGTCGGTGTAGGCGAGCAGGTCGGTCAGGCGTGCGATCGCGACCACGGGTATCCCGTGCTCTTCGGCCACCTCCTGCGCCGCGGAGCGCTCACCCCGGCCGCGCTCCTCGCGATCCAGCGCGATCAGCACGCCTGCCGGCGTCGCGCCGTTGTCGCGGATCAGCGCAAGCGATTCGCGGATCGCGGTCCCCGCGGTGATCACGTCGTCGACGATCAGCACGCGGCCCTGCAGCGGAGCGCCGACGAGCGTGCCGCCTTCGCCGTGCGCCTTCGCCTCCTTGCGGTTGTAGGCGTAGGCGACATCGCGGCCGTGGTGGTCGGCGAGTGCGGCAGCGGCGAGTGCGGCGAGCGCGATGCCCTTGTAGGCGGGGCCGAACACGAGGTCGAACGCGACACCCGACTGCACGGCGCTCTGGGCGTAGGCGCGTCCGAGCATCGCCAGTGCGCTGCCCGAGTGGAACAGGCCGGCATTGAAGAAGTACGGGCTCGTGCGGCCGGACTTGAGCGTGAACTCGCCGAAGCGCAGCACGTCGCGGGCGATCGCGAGGTCGAGGAAATCGCGCTGGTAGGGCTGCATCGCTCGGATTCCGTGGCGTGGGATGCGCATGATAGCCGCCCGGCATCCGCACTTGGCGCACCGCCGCGGGGCCGTTACGCTGGCCGCCCGCGACGCCGGCCATCCCTCCATGCGCATCATCAGCTTCAACGCCAACGGCATCCGTTCGGCGGCCAACAAGGGCTTCTTCGACTGGCTGCGCGCGCAGGACGCCGACGTCACCTGCATCCAGGAGACCAAGGCCCAGGAAGGCCAGCTGACCGATCCGATGTTCCGTCCGGACGGCCATCACAGCTTCTATCGCGATGCGATCACGAAGAAGGGTTACAGCGGCGTCGCGATCTACTCCAAGCGCGAGCCGGACGAGGTGCGCACGGCGCTCGGCTGGGCGCCGTTCGACGACGAGGGCCGCTACATCGAGGCGCGCTACGGCAACCTCAGCGTGGTCTCGTTCTACATTCCGTCGGGCACCTCGGGAGACGAGCGCCAGGGTTTCAAGTACGAGGTCATGGACTTCCTCGGCAAGGTGTTCGCGGAATGGCTCGCGAGCGGCCGCGACTACGTACTGTGCGGCGACTGGAACATCGTGCGCTCGCGCAACGACATCAGGAACTGGACCTCGAACCAGAAGAACTCGGGCTGCTTGCCGCGCGAGCGTGCCTGGCTCAACGGCATGATCGCCGACGCCTGTGGCGACGACACGCCCGCGCCGACCAGCGGCTGGATCGACACGTTCCGCGTCGCCAAGCCCGACGAGGTCGAGTACACGTGGTGGTCGAACCGTGGTGCCGCGCGCGCCAACAACGTCGGTTGGCGCATCGACTACCAGATCGCGACGCCGTCGTTGCGTGACCGCGTGAAGGCGTGTTCGGTCGCACCCGTGCCGCGCTTCTCCGACCACGCGCCCTACATCGTGGACTACGCCTTGTGAGCACGCCGGCGGACGCCGCGCCGCCACCGTCTTACAAGGGCTGGGCCGGTATCCGACGCGCGTTCGGCACACCGGCCGCGGCGACGATGGCCGCGCTCGGTTTCGGTTGCGGCCTGCCGTTCCTGCTGATCGCGTCGATGACACTGTCGACGCGCCTGCGCGACGCCGGCCTGCAGTTGTCCGACATCGGCCTCATCAGCCTCGCGAGCTTCTTCTACCTGCTCAAGTTCGCGTGGGCGCCGCTGATCGACCGTTACGCCCTGCCGGGCCTGGCCTTCCTCGGCCGTCGTCGTTCGTGGCTGATCGCCTCGCAGATGGTCGTCGGCCTCGGGCTTGCGGCCCTCGCGCTCGTGCGCCCCGAGGACGGCGTGTTCGCGCTCGTCGCATGGGTGCTCGTGGCTTCGTTCGCGGGCGCCACGCAGGATTCGGTCGTGGATGCCTATCGCATCGAGATCGCACCCGCGGAGGCGCAGGCCGCACTCGCGGCCACCTACACACTCGGCTACCGCATCGGATTGATCCTGTCCGGCGCAGGCGCGCTGTATCTCGCCGAGTTCCGCGACTGGCGCTTCGCCTACCTCGCGATGGCGGCGCTCATGGCGATCCCTCTCGTCGCAACGTTGTTGAGCCGTGAACCCGTGGCACCGGTGGTATCGGTGCAGCGACGCATCGACGTCGTCGGCGCGTTCTGGCAGCCGTTCTCGTCGTTCTTCGCGACCAACGGCATCGCGCTCGGAGCGGCGCTGCTCGTGTTCGTCGGCCTGTTCAAGTTCCCCGACCAGGTCATCGGCGTCATGGCCGGACCGTTCTACCTCGACTCGGGCTACACCAAGGCCGACATCGCGACCGTGTCCAAGCTCTACGGGGTCTGGACCGGCATCGCGGGTGCTTTCCTCGGCGGCATCGCGGTCGCCGCCTTCGGTTTCCGGCGCATGCTGCTGTGCGCGGCGATCGGCGTGGCGCTCTCGAACCTGGCCTTCCTGCTCATGGCGCAGTACCCGTCGCAGATCTGGGCGTTCTACGCGGCGATCACGGCCGACAACCTGTTCCAGGGCTTTGCCGGCACGGTGCTCGTCGCGTTCATGTCGTCGCTGACCGACCGCGCGTTCACCGCCACGCAGTTCGCACTGCTGGTGTCGCTGGCCAATCTGCCGGGCAAGTTCGCCGGTGGCGCGTCGGGCTATCTCGTCGAGAACACGTCCTACGGCACGTTCTTCGTGCTCAGTGCGCTGACCGTGATCCCGACACTGGCCGTGCTCGCCTGGTTGTGGCCGCGCATCGCCGATGCACCGCAACGCGACGGAGTGCCGTGACACGAGGCGAGCGGGTTGGCATGCTCACGACGTTACCCGGGAGTGCATTCATGCCGGATCTCCTTGTCAACGACCTCGACACCGCGACGCTCGAGCGTCTCGAGGCCCTTGCGGGCGAGCGCGGCGTTCCGACGAACGTCCTCGCGCGGGACGCGCTGCGTTATGCGCTCGGCCTCAGTGATCGCGAGATCGTGCCGCGCTTCGTCGACGACACGGCCATGCTTCCGGGCCTCTGGCACGCCACCGAGAACCAGGCGTTCCGCGAGGCCATGGAGGCCTTCAAGCGCGTCGAATCGGGGCCATCCTTCGAGTAACGCCTCAGCGGGTTCGACCGATGCCGCGCCCGTCGTGGATCGCGCCGAGCAGGCGCGGGCCGCGCGCACCGGTGACGGTCACGACGTTGCCGGGCCGACCCGCGAGCCGCTCGCGCGCGAGCCAGGCCAGCAGGACCGCTTCGACGACATCGGGATCGACGCGTGCCTCGGCTGTGGTCGACAGCGAGGCCGGCGCGACGGCGTCGGCGATCGCGCGCATGAGCGCACCGTTGTGCACACCGCCGCCGCAGGCATGCACGCGCTCGAGTGACGGCGCTTCGCGGCGAAGCGCGTCGGCGATCGTGCGTGCGCTGAGCGCGAGCAGGGTGGCCTGCACGTCGGCCGGATCGAGGGCGGCGATGTCGGCGCGAGCTCGGACCCACGCGAGGTTGAAGACCTCCCTGCCCGTGCTCTTCGGCGCCGGGGCTGCGAAATAGTCGTCGGCGAGCAGCGCCTCGAGCAGCGCGGTGTCCACGCGCCCGGTGGCGGCCCAGGCACCGTCACGATCGCAGTCACCGTCGCGATGACACGCGTGCCAGGCATCGAGCAGGCCGTTCGCGGGACCGGTATCGAAGCCCAGCACCGAGCCGTCGGGGGCGAGCAGCGTGAGGTTGGCGATGCCGCCGAGGTTGAGCACGGCGCAGGGCGCGCGGTCGCCGAACAGCGCGGCGTGCACGCCCGGCGCGAGCGGCGCACCCTGTCCGCCCGCGGCGACGTCGGCGCGGCGCACGTCGGCCACGGTGCACACGCCGGTGCGCTCGGCGATCACCGACGGATCGCCGATCTGCATCGAGAACGGATGCGTGCCGGTGCCGCGATGGCGGATCGTCTGGCCGTGCGAACCGATCGCGTGCACGTCGGCGGGCGTGAGGCCGGCCGAGGCGATCAGGGCGAGCGCGGCGTCGGCGAAGCAGCGACCGACCTCGACATCGAGCGCACCGAGCGCGTCGAGCGGGATCGCCGCGCCGGGCGCCGTCAGCGCGAGCAGCTGCTCGCGCAAGGTGGCGGAGTAGGGGGTCGTCGCTGCGGCGAGGATCTCGGTGCACGGCGAGAAGCGGACGAGCGCGGCGTCGATGCCGTCCGCGCTCGTGCCCGAGATCAGCCCGAGGTAGAGGGCCGTGTCCGGGGTGGCCACGTGTCAGTCTGCGCGGGCGAGACGCGTGCCTTCGACCATCTTGAGGCGGGCCAGCAGCGGGTTGGCGCGTTGCTTGAAGGTCGCCAGTTCGCTTGCGGGCAGCGGCTCTTCCTTCGGCAGCGTGACCGTCAGCGGATCGCGGTGCTTGCCGCCGAGGCGGAATTCGTAATGCAGGTGCGGACCGGTGGCCAGGCCCGTCGCGCCGACGTAGCCGATGATCGAGCCCTGGCTGACACGCTGGCCGACCTTGGCATTGGCGAAGCGCGACATGTGGCCGTACAGCGTCGTGTACTGGCCGTTGTGCTGGATGATGACGACGTTGCCGTAGCCACCCTGCCAGCCGCGGAACGTGATCTTGCCGTCGCCGGCGGCGCGGATCGGCGTGCCGGTCGGCGCGGCGTAGTCGACGCCGCGGTGCGCGCGCATCTTGCCGAGCACCGGGTGCATGCGACCCGCGGTGAAGCGCGAGGAGATGCGCGTGAACTCGACCGGCGTGCGCAGGAAGGCCTTGCGCAGCGGACGGCCGTCCTCGGTGTAGAACAGCGTCTCGCCCTGCGCGTTGGTGTAGCGGATCGCAGTGAAGCGCTTGCCCTGGTTGATGAAGGTCGCGGCGACGATGTCGCCGTCGCGCAGGCGCTCGCCTTCGCGGTAGACCTGATCGTAGATGACACTGAAGCTGTCGCCGACGCGCAGGTCCTGCGCGAAGTCGATGTCGTAGCCGAACGCGTTGGCGAGCTTGAGCACCATCGGGTCGCTCATGCCGGCCTGGTCGGCCGCCTCGAACAGCGAGCGCGAGATGACGCCGTGGGCGACCTGGACGCGGCGCTCGACCGCGCGGTCCTCGATCTCTTCCTGCACCTTGCCGTCGGCGAAATTCAGCACGACGCGCGTGCTGTCGTCGCGGTCGAAGCGCATCGCGCGCAGCGCGCCTTCGGCATCGATGTCGAACGCGAACTCCATGCCGGGGCGGATGCGGCGCATCGCGGTCGCATCCGCCTGCGCATCGAGCGCGCGCTGCAGTTCGTTCGGGCTCAGGCCCTGCTCGCGGAAGATGTCCGACAGGGTCTGGCCCGAGCGCACCTCGACGATGCGCCAGTCCGGATCGAGCGTGCCGTCCGCCGCGAGCGCGGCGACGGCCGCCTCGGCCTCGGCACCGGCGGGCAGCGCGGGCAGGTCGAGTTCGAGCGTCGTATACGGCATGTCGACCGGGTCGGTGCGCGTCGCGCTCGCGAAGGTCGGCATGATCACGCCGACCAGCAGCGTCAGCAGCACGGCGGTGCCGCCGAGCACCCAGTGCTCGCGGCGCCACGAGACCGGCGCGGCGGCGACGTTCTGCAGGAACGTCCACGTCTGGTTGCGCAGGTAGAAGTGGAAATGCTTGCGCTGCGCGCGGCGCCTGAGGGCGAGCCGGCGGGCAACTTTCTTGGCGTCCTGGGACGGCGGGCTTGTCTCGGTCACAATCGCGTTCCGGCTACTGGCCACGTACCATAACGGCGCCTGAAGACCGACGTCAACGTCAATGCTGGCGCGGACTTGCGTGAACTTCTTCAGTTAACGAACAATTAACCGCGCCATCACTTCCGGATGGCGGCGACGGGGCTTTTCCGCCGCCTTTCCACGCTCGAGGACCACCATGCAGGACATCACTGCCGCGCTCGACCTGATCGGTCGTGGCGCCGAAGACATCATCAAGCGCGAGGAGCTCGAGCAGAAGCTCAAGCTGGGCCGCCCGCTGCGCGTCAAGGCCGGCTTCGACCCGACCGCGCCGGACCTTCACCTCGGCCATACCGTCCTGCTGAACAAGATGCGGCAGTTCCAGGAGCTCGGCCACCAGGTCATCTTCCTGATCGGCGACTTCACCGGAATGATCGGCGACCCTTCGGGCAAGAACGTCACGCGCAAGCCGCTGACGCGCGAGGACGTGCTGGCCAACGCGCGTACGTATGAGGACCAGGTATTCAAGGTGCTCGATCGCGAACGCACCGAGGTGCGCTTCAATTCCGAGTGGTTCGGGGCCATGGGCGCCGCCGACATGATCCGCCTCGCCGGCCAGCACACGGTCGCGCGCATGCTCGAGCGTGACGACTTCGCCAAGCGTTACGCTGCCCAGCAGTCGATCTCGATCCACGAGTTCCTCTACCCGCTCGTCCAGGGCTACGACTCGGTGGCGCTGAAGTCCGACGTCGAGCTCGGCGGCACCGACCAGCGCTTCAACGTGCTCATGGGGCGTGGCCTGCAGGAGCACCACGGCCAGCCGCCCCAGGTCGTGCTGACCATGCCGCTGCTCGAGGGCCTCGACGGCGTGGCCAAGATGTCCAAGTCGCTGGGCAACTACATCGGCATCAGCGAGCCGGCGATCGACATCGTCACCAAGACGATGAAGATCGACGACACCCTCATGTGGCGCTGGATCGACCTGCTCAGCTTCGAGATCTCGATCGCCGAGGCCAGGAGCCTCCGCACGGACATCGAAAGCGGGCAGCTCAACCCGCGCGACCTCAAGCTGCGCCTCGCGCGCGAGCTCGCGACACGGTTCCATGATGCGGCGGCCGCCGAGCAGGCCGTCGCGGGCTGGCATGCGGTGGTGCGCGGCGAGGGCGACACGAGCCTGCTGCCGCTCACCGACATCGTCGTGCCGGCCGAAGGCTTGCGCATCGCGGGGCTGCTGACCGCAGCCGGACTCACCGCGAGCAACTCGGAGGCCTCGCGCAAGCTCAAGGAGAACGCGGTCCGCCTCGACGGCGAGGTCGTATCCGATCCGCAGCGGGTGTTCCTGCCGGGCTTCGAGGGAGTCGTGCAGGTCGGCAAGCGCACGTTCGCGCGTGTCCGACTCGTCGCCGCGTGACGATCTCACCGCGCAAACCCGCATGTTTCCTCGGGCCGGATGACGCGAACGAAAAAAACTTCATCCGACCCCTTCCCAAGTCCCGATCACCTCGTTAGGATTCGCCCCCCTCGCAGCGGGGCCCTGGCAACGGGGTTGTCGGCGGGGTGTTGGAGAAGCGGTCGGGACTGACGCGGTGGTGCTGAAAAAGATCGC
>JASCPI010000031.1 GCA_029959555.1 Lysobacteraceae bacterium PS02065
GGCGTGCCGCGACATGCGGCACGCCACGGCGGATGATCACGCCCGCTCGCGCGGGCGCAGCAGCCAGCGGCACAGGGCCGGCAGGAACACGATCGCGGCGACCATGTTGACCACGAACATGAAGGTCAGCATGACGCCCATGTCGGCCTGGAACTTGAGGTCCGAGAACACCCACGTGAACACGCCGACCGCGAGCGTGAGCGCGGTGTAGAAGATCGCGATGCCGGTGGTCTTGAGCGAGCCGAAGTAGGCTTCGGTGAGCGGCTTGCCGGCGAGCAGCGACTCGCGCATGCGCGCGAAGATGTAGATCGCGTAGTCGACGCCGATGCCGACGCCGAGCGCGACGACGGTGAGCGTGTTCACCTTCATGCCGATGTCGAGGTAGACCATGAGCGCGTGACCGAGCTCGGTCACGAGCACGAGCGGCAGCGTGATGCACAGCGCCGCGAGCGCGCTGCGGAAGCTCACGAGGCACATCAGGAACACCGCCGCGTAGAGCATGTAGAGGATCTGGCGCTTGACCAGGCGCACCTCGTCGTTGACCGCGGCCATGACGCCGACGTTGCCGGTGGCCAGGCGCAGGTTCACGAACGGCTGGCCGGCCTTCGGCGCCTCGCCGCTCGCGGACTGGTCGGCGAGCGTCTTCTGCAGGTTCACGTCGGGACCGGCCCAGGCGTTGTTGTCCTTGCGGAACTGCTTCACCGCATCGACGACGCGGTCGATCGTGGTCGCGCGGTGGTCGGTCAGGAACGCCATGATCGGCATCGCCGAACAGTCGGCATTGAGCATGCCCGTGTCGGTCTCGAAGCCCTGCGTGGCGAGACGCAGCGTGTCGGCATCGCGCGGCAGCACGCGCCAGCGCACGTTGCCCTCGTTCCAGCCCGCGTTGACGATCTTCGCGGCCATCGGCAGCGTCATGACCTGGGCGACGCCCTCGACGTTGCGCAGGTGCCAGGCGAAGCGGTCGACGAGTTCCATCGTCGGATAGCTCGACGTGCACGCCGACGGACCCGCCTCGGCGATCACGTTGATGATGTCGACGCCGAGCGCGAAGCGGTCGCTGATGAGGTCCGCGTCGCGGTTGTAGCGCGAGTCCGCGTGCAGTTCGGCGACGCCCTTCTGCGCGTCGCCGATCATGACCTTGCTGCCGTAGCGCTCGGCGACGAACCA
The DNA here is from genome assembly GCA_029959555.1 of Lysobacteraceae bacterium PS02065. Taxonomy (GTDB): domain Bacteria; phylum Pseudomonadota; class Gammaproteobacteria; order Xanthomonadales; family Rhodanobacteraceae; genus Dokdonella. Next base: position 1,171 of record JASCPI010000031.1, read on the forward strand.
GATCGCGACACCCGCGACGAGGATGATCGCGGCCGGCACCGGGCGGCTGAAGTGCGCGAGCGCGGTCCAGATCTTGTCGAACTGGGTGAGCTGGCGCAGGCGGTAGGCGCGCTTGCGCGGCAGGTTGCGCAGGCGCGTGTACGACAGCAGCACCGGCAGCAGCACGAGGTCGGTGAGGATGGTCAGCGCGACGCCGATGGTGGCGGTGATCGCGAGCTCGAAGATGATGCGGATCGGGATCACGAGGATCGCCGCGAAGCCGATGCAGCCCGCGACGAGTGCGACCGAGCCCGGCACGAGCAGCGCGCGGAATGCGCGGCGTGCGGCGGTCTCGGGATCGGTGCCCTGGCGCTGCGCGAGCTCCTCGGGCGTGCCTTCCTCGAGCCCGCCGAAGAAGATCTCGCCGCGGAAGCGGTTGATCATCTGCTCGCCGTGGCTCACCGCGATCGCGAAGATCAGGAACGGCGTGAGCATGTTCATCGGGTCGATGCCGAACCCGAGCAGGCGCAGCGCGCCGAGCATCCACACCACCGACACGAGTGCCGCGAACACGGTCAGCGAGGCGAGCTTGACCGACGACGAGTACACGAACAGCAGCAGCCACGTGAACGCGATCGTGAGGAAGAAGAACCAGATCACCGAGCGCGCGCCATCGGTGATGTCGCCGACCATCTTGGCGAAGCCGATGATCGCGACGGTGGTGTGCTCGTTCTCGTACTTGGCGCGGATGTCGTCGAGCTGCTTGGCGATGAGGTGGTAGTCCACCTTGACGCCCTGCTCCGGGTTCTCGGGTACGAGGTCGACCCAGATCATCGCGCCCGAGAAATCCTTGGCGACGAGGCGGCCGACGATCGCGGCCTTCTCCATGTTCGCGCGGATCGTCGCGAAATCCTCGGCGCTCGCCTCGAAGCCTTCGCTGTTGGGCGTGAACGACTGCGGGATCACGTTGCCGCCGGCGAAGCCGTCCTCGACGACTTCGACGAAGCGCACGTTCGGCGTGAAGATCGAGCGCACGCGCGCCTCGTCGACGCTGGCGATGCTCTTGGCGTCCTGCGTGATGTTCTCCATGGTCTTGAAGAACGGCAGGTTGAACATGTCGCCTTTCTTGTCCATGACCGCGATGAGTACGCGGTTGGCACCGCCGAACTCCTGCTCGTAGTCGATGAACGTGCGCATGTACTCGTGTTCGAGAGGGATCTGCTTCTTGAATCCCGCGTCGACGCGCAGTTGCGAGGCGAAGAACGCCAGCGCGATCGTGGCCAGCGCGAACAGCGCGAGCACGATCGGGCGGTTGCCGAAGACGAGCGCCTCGGCCGCGCGGTGGAACGCGTTGGGCGGTCGGTTGCCGGAGGAAGCTGCACTCATCGCGTCACCGTCACTTGGGCTGATGGCGGCCGATGCCGTTCTCGCCGGCGATCAGCAGGGCACCACCGTCGCCGGCGGGCAGGACGCCGGCGATGATGCCGGCGGAGGATTCGGTGGCGCGCGCGAGCGCGTCGCCGGCACGTGCACGATGCAGGATCGTGCCGTTCGCGCCGACGATCGCGGCACCGCCGTCGGGCAGCGCGACGCCGCCCATGAGGCTCAGCTCGGTCTGCGTCGGCACCGCGGTCCAGGTCGTGCCGAGGTCGGTCGATTCGAACACGTTGCCGCGCAGGCCGAACGCGAGCACATGGTCGCCGTCGTAGCCGATCACGCCGAACATCGAACCATCGTACGGCAGGCGCGAGCGCTCCCAGGTCGCGCCGTCGCGCGAGTGGAACACCGCGCCGCGCTCGCCGACGATCACGTAGGCACCGCTGCCGGTGCGCGCGATCGCGTTGAGATGCGGTTCGCTCTCCTCGCCGATGCGCAGTTCGTCGGCGCTGAAGGTGTCGCCGTGATCCTCGACCTCGAGTTCGTCATCGGCGGCGGCAGATGCGGGTGCTGGCGCGGCGGTGGCGGCGGCAGCGTCACCCGCGAGCACGATGCGCGAGCCCGACCAGGTCTTGCCGCCGTCGGACGTCGACAGCAGCAGGCTGTAGGCACCGATCGCGATGCCGTGCTGCGCGTCGGTGAACAGCACGTCGAGCAGCGGCACGCCCTGGCGCAGGTCGTGCTCGCTGCCGTCGTCGGGCAGTTTCCACGCGTCCTCGCGCTGCACGGTCCAGGTGTCGCCGGCGTCGGCACTGTGCAGGATCACGCCGTCGTGGCCGACCGCCCACACCGCCTTGCCGACCGCGCTGGCGGCGGTCAGCGTCGTGCGCAGCGGCACGGCGACCTGGCGCCACGTGCTGCCGTCGTCGGAGACGAGCACGTGGCCGCGCTCGCCGACCGCGACGATGCGGTCACCGGCACGGACGAGATCGAGCACGAGCGCGCGCGACGCGAGCGGAAGCGTTTCGGCGGGACGGCGCAACGGATCGGTGCCTGCGGCGGCGGGGGCCAGATCCTGCGCGAACGCGCAGGCGGCGACGGTGGCCAGCGCGAGGCACGCAGCCACGGATGTCGATCGGGTCAGCGGCATGCGGTGTCACCTTGGATTTTTGCGACGGAGCCGGGGCGTGACCGCCACCGGCTCGAACGACCGGCGGGCGCGTCGCGCGCCGCCGGCGGATTCCCCCTGCGAGCTTACTGGAAGCCGCGCTGGCGCAGCGAGGCCGGCGAGAACATGTCCGGCGTCGTCTGGAACGAGAAGTCGTACATCTTGTCCTCGTTGTCGAGGCCGACCGCGATGTAACGGCCCGACTTGAGGTCGTGATGCGTCTCGAGCGTGGACCAGAACACCGGCACTTCGTAGTAGTTCACGCTCGGCGCCTCGGAGTAGCGCCACAGCTTGCCCTGCGCGTCGTAGTGGTCGATCACGAGGATCTGCCAGCTGTCCTCGTCGAGGTACATCGTGCGCTTCGGGTTGATGTGACGCTGGCCCGATTTGACGTTGGCTTCGACCACGTAGGTACGGTGCAGCTCGTAGCGCAGGTAGTCGGGGTTGATGTAGCCCGGCTTGATGAGGTCGGCGATCTTGCTGTCGCCACTGTGCGCCTTGTACGAGTTGTACGGGACGTAGGTCTCCTTGATGCCGACGAGCTTCCAGTCGAAGCGGTCGAGCGAACCGTTGAACATGTCGGTCATGTCCGTGGTGCGCAGGTTGTCGGCGGCCGTGCCCGGGTTGTCGTAGGCGATGTTCGGTGCGCGGCGCACGCGGCGCTGGCCCGGGTTGTACACCCACGCCTGGCGCGGGCCGACCTGCGAGTTCAGCGTCTCGTGCACGAGCAGCACCTGGCCGGCGAGGCGCGGCGGCGAGACGACTTCCTGGTAGAAGTACACGAGGATGTTGTTGATGTCCTGCAGCGTCGCGTCGGGCTTGTAGTACAGGCCGAGCAGCTCTTCCTTGATGCGCACCATCACGTACTGGCCGCCCGCCGTGACCGGCGCCTGGTTGGCCCAGCGCTGCAGCGAGACGCCCTTGTACTTGAGCTTGTGGTTCCAGATCGCCTGCGCACCGGCGACCGCCGGGTCCTTGTCGAGGATCGGGAACGGCACGCCCTCGGACACGTTGGCGACACCGTCACCGGCGCCGACGAGTTCGCCGCTCTTGGCGTTGGCGATGGTCTTCTCGTAGGTGCGTGCGGGGTTCGAGGCCGAGCGGCGGGTCGGGTAGACGACCATCTTCCAGTCCGGGTACTTCTCGAACATCGCGACCTGGCCGGCGCTGAGCTTGCCCGCGTAGTCCTTGTGGTTCGCGGCCGTGATCGTGAACAGCGGCTTGTCCGAGGCGAACGGATCGGGATGGTGCATGCCGACCTTGTAGCCCGCCGGCGGCTGCGTGATGCCACCGGTCCACTCGGGGATCGTGCCATCGGCATTGCCGGCGCGCGTCGCGCCGAGCGGCGTCAGCGGCGTGCCCGAGACGCCGAGCTTGGCGGCGTCCTCGGCGCTCACCTTGGCCAGTGCGGCGTTCGCCAGCATCGCCGTGGCGACGAGGGTCGCGAGCCCGGTCTTCTTCAACATGGTCATGTCCGGTGTCCTCTCAGAAGGAATAACGCGCGGCGATCTGCACGAAATCGCGGTCGTGGATGAGGTTGTAGCTGCCGCCACCGAAGAAATTCGTATAGGCGATGTCGAACGTCCACTGGTTGAGGTAGGTCGTCTCCGCGCCGATCGTGACCGACTTGCGGCCTTCGACGAAGCTGCCACCCGGACCCGGCGTGTAACCCTTGACGTCGTGGTTGAACGCGAGGCGAGGCGACACGTTGAACGGCGTGCCCCACAGGTTGTTGTAGTCCGCGCGCATCGCGAGGCGATAGCCCCACGAGAAGTCGGTCGGGAAGCCGCCCGGCTGCGTGATCGGGTTGCGCCCGCTGCCCGAGTTCACGTCGGGACCGCCACCGGTATCGGTGCCGTCGCCGTTGAAGCGCAGGTTGTCCGGCAGCTGGACGTCGGTGAAGCCGACTTCGCCGACGAGGGCGAGCTGGTCGGAGCCCATGAAGTTGCCCGGGCCGAGCACCTTGGTCGCGGTCAGCTGCAGCTGGGTGATCTTGTGGCGCTCGTAACCGCGGATCTCCTCGCCCGGCCCGAACTGGCCGAGCTGGCTCACGAAGCGCAGGTACGGCTGCGGCAGCAGCACGTTGAGCGGCGAGAGGCCGGCGAACAGCAGCTCGACGTCGTCGACCTGGAACGGCTGGTTCGGACGGTAGCTCAGCTCGCCCTGCAGCGCGATGCCGCTCGCCTGCAGCTGCGTGTTGAAGCTCACGCCGTACATGCGGATGTCTTCGGGATACTCGGTGAAGTACGAACCCGTCTGCGGCGCCTGGCCCGTCACCGCGATGCCGCTGATGAGCGGCACGCGGCTGTGGTAGTTCAGCGCGTAGAAGCCGAACTCGGTGTTGTTGAGGCCTTCGGCGAGGTAGCGGAACGCGAAGCCGCCCTGCCCGCTCTTGCTCGGATCGCGCGTCTTGGAACGCGGGAACGCGGCCGAGCAGCCCGCGGCCACGAGCGCCGGCGGAAGATCGGCATCGCTCGCGGCGTAGTTGCCGCCGACGCAGACCTCGTTGTAGAGGTCGGGGTTGATGACCGGCTGCGGCACCGTGCCGAAGTTGAGCATCACGTAGCGACCGCCGATGACGGCGAAGTCGTTCGTCGAGAAGTACGTGCCGACCGGATCGGGATCCGTGCGGCGGAAGTCGAGCAGGTACAGCGCCTCCATCGACAGGTTGTCGGTGAGGTTGTACGAGCCCCACAGCATGTTCACGGGCAGGAACGCCTGCTTGAGCTCGGCGCCCGCGACGCGCAGCTTGGAGACGTCGACCGGGTTGATCGCGTTGATGCCGCCCTGGATGAACGTGCTCTCGCCCCAGCTCACGACCTGCTGGCCGACGCGGATCGTGCCTTGGCGGCCAGCGGCGTTGAAGTTGTGGAACACGAACGCATCGAGGATGCGCGTCTGCGTGCCGACGCGGTTCTTGGCCGCGTTGGAGAGGTCGTCGCGGTCGTTGTTCTCGAAATCGTAGAACCCGTAGCCGCGCACGAAGGCGCCCCAGTTCGGGCCGTAGTTGAGGCTGAGCTCGACGGTCAGGTTGAGCGCGTTGGAGATCGGATCCCACTTGCCGTAGGCGAGGTCGCCGTCGTCGCCGTTGACGGAGTAGCGGCCGCGCGCGGCGCGCTGGGCGTCACTGCCGAGGCCGAGCGCGCTGACCATCGGGTTGAACTGCGCCTTGCCGATGAGGTCATCGGCCGGATCCTGCGTGCGCCAGCCGATGCCGTAGCCGATCGTGGTGTTGACGGTGCCGTAGAAGCCGTCGCTGTCGCCGAAGTTGAAGGCCTGCGCCTGGCCGGCGAAGCCGGCCAGCGCGAGCGCCGTGGCGAGCGCGAGGGTGTTGCGGGCCGGCGTGCGCATGCCGTGGCCGGCCGGGAAATGCTTGCGGATGGTCATTGGTGGTTCCCCAGGTTCCGGTCGGTTACTGCGTGCGGAGGACGGACGGATTCGTGACCTGCACGGCGGCACCGCCGCTGACGAGCAGGCTCGCCATCTGGCCCTGCATCTCGGCCGTGGCCGCGGCGGAGGCCGCCGGGCTCAGCAGCGAGCCGTGGTCACCGACGATGAAGCGCGTCGCGCCGCGGATACCCGTCGCCGACTGCGTGGTCTGCGTGATCGAGGCGAGGCCGAGCGTGCGGATCAGAGGCTCCGTACCCGAGAGCGGCGCACCGGCGACGCTGTTCGGGATGACCTGGTCGGGCAGCACGTCACCGCCACCGACGACTTCCTGCAGCAGCAGGCGCTTGCTCGCGAGCAGCGAGTTGTTCGCGGCGAGCGCGAAGTTCACCGGATCCGCCGAATCGATGACGGTCTGCGCGGCACCGAAGAACGAATCGTAGTCCGGGGTACCCGGCTGCAGGCCCGCGCCCGCGGCGAGGCCGGCACGGATGCGCGGACCGAACGTCGGCGAGGCCTCGAGCATGCGCGCGATGCCACCGCCCGGCACGTTGAGCAGCGCCGTCTGCACGTCGGGCTGGATGCCCATGAACACGCTGCCGATGATGCCGCCGAGCGACTGGCCGACGAAGCTGATGCGCGAGCCGTCGAAGTCCGTGCCGGACTGCGAGATGCGCATCGTCGGGATCGCGCGCGTCAGCACGAGCAGGTCGGCCGCAGCCTGGCGGATGTTGTCGCGCGAGGTCAGCAGGCTGGTGAGGTTGATGAAGTGCGTACCCGACGAATCGACGACACCGTCGGGGCCGGCGGCGCCCGTGGTGTTGTTGACGTAGTCGACGTTGAACGTGCGCTCGCGTGCACCGGCCGCCGCGAACGGCGTGTTGGCGATGTTGAGCGGGTTCGTCGCACTCGTGATGCCGTGCAGCGGCGCGTCGATCGCGATGACGACGAAGCCCTGCGAGGCCAGCGTGCCGGCCACCGCGAACGCATCGCTGCGGTCACGCGTGATGCCATGCTGGTAGATCACGACCGGCCAGCCCGACGCCGGCTTGGTACGACCCGAGGCCGCGTTCGGCACGGTCATGAGCACCGGCACCTTCTGCGTCGACGTCGCCACCGGCAGCGGGTTCGCGAATGTCACGAACGTCGAGGTCGGGTTGAGCTGGCCCGCGAACGGCGGGATGTACGCGCCCGGCGCGGCGCGCCAGAACGTGTTGAGCGGCGCGGTCGGCGCGGCGGCCGACGGAGCGCTCAGGTAGTACGGCAGGTCGATCGTGCCGATGAAGACGTCGGCGATCGGCGGCAGCGCCGGGTTGACCTGGGCCAGCGTGAGGCCGGTCGGTGCGAGCGCGGTCGCGGCCGGCGCGGTCTGCGCGGTGCGCGCCTGGACGGCGCCCATGACCGGCGTGATCGACTGGGTCGTCGCGACCCAGGTCAGCACGATGCGGTTCTTCGGGATGCCGGCGGCGGCCGCGGCGGTCTCCTGCGAGTTGACGAGCTGGCGCAACGGCTCGAGCGCACACGCCGTCGCGTTCGGCAGCAGCGGCTCCTGCGAAACGCCGCCGACGCAGAGCGCGGTCGTGCGCTTGGCGAGGAAGTAGGTCTGGTCGGGCGTGGTGTCGTTGCCGCGCTCGTCGACGATGCCGTCGGTGACGACAGCCATGTACGAGGTCAGCTGCTTGAGCGGTTTGGTCGGCACGATCGCGATCGTGCGGCCGGTGGCGTCGGACGGCGCCTTCGCGACGACGAAGTCGGCGGTGGCCTGCAGTTCACGCGTGATGCCGGTGACGCCGCCACCGGGGCCGGTCAGCGTGACTTCGAAGACGCGCACGCTGGTGCCGGCGACGATGCTGTTGGTACGCGGCGAGACCGAGAACGTGGTCGTCCACGGCGAGGTCGTGCTCCAGCCGTCGAGCGCGTTGATCGCGACGCGCGGGTTGGAGTAGTCCTCGGGGTTCGGCACCGGGATGTTCAGGGTCAGGTCCGTCGTGCCCGACAGCAGCAGGTTGGTCGGGAACGGGACGACACTGTTGGTCGGGTCGAACCGGGCCGTGATGATGCCCGTGACCGGCGACCCGTCGTGGTTGGTCGCGGGCGGCGTGTCGACAGCACGTGGGCTGTTGCTGCCACCGCCGCACGCGGCGAGCAGCAGGGACGGCAGGATGGCCGCCGCGATCAATCGGGCCTGCATGGTGGATCCCCTTCGTTATGGCGTCGTTGTGCCGCACATAGTAGGCGGTTCAAACGCGCGTTGGCAACGGTGTCTTAACTTAAAAAACCCGTCAGATCAGTATGTTGCGACGCACCATGCGGTGCCGAATGTGAACGGGTTTCAGGCCTCCGGCGTCGCTCCGAGAGCGGCGCCCGAAAGATCGAGCCGGCGCGGCGACCAGCCAAAGTCGGCGCGCGCCGCACCGTCGTCGGCGATCAGGTCCTCGCGCAGTCGCTGGACTGCCGCGGCCGATACGCCGACCAGGCGCGCCGCGAGGCGCACGCCCCACTCCGGCGCCGGAACGGCGAGCGGCCGCGACGGCAGGGCGTCACGGATCCGCTCGAGCAGGTCCGAGAACGCGAGGCGCTCGCCGCCACCGAGCGCATACGTCTGCGCGTGCGTGACCGGCTCGGCCAGGATGTCGTGGCAGGCGGCGGCGAGATCGGCGGCATGCACGGGCTGGCGCAGGCCGGTCGCCCAGTCGAGGCGCGGCAGCATGCGCCAGCGCCGCGCCAGGGCGGCGAGGCGCGCGACGCTGCGATCCGTGCCGCCGCCGTAGATCAGGGTCGGCCGCAGCAGCGTCCACGCGATGCCGCGCGCATCGGCGACGTCGCGCAGGCGCTGCTCGGAGGCGAGCAGGCGCGCGACGAGCTCGCGTTCGCGGACATCGGGTGACTCGCGCTTGCTGACCGCGCTCATCGAGCCGATCGCGACGATGCGCGAGACACCCTCGGACCGCGTGCGCGCGGCCCAGGCCGCGAACGCGTCGAGCGGGCCGAGGCTCACGATCGCGTCGAGCGGCGGCAGTTCGGGAGCCTCCTCTGCATGCAGGTCCGCGCTGATCCAGCGCAATCCCGGCAGCGTCGCGTCGCGTTCGCGCCGGCTCATCGCGACGACCTCGTGCCCCGCGGCGAGCAGGCGCGGCACGAGGAACCGGCCGATCGGGCCGGACGCGCCGGTCACGAGGATCGTGGGCATCGGCGGCGTGGATCAGGCGGCTGCGGCGGGACGGCTTTCGACCGGCAGGCCGATCGTGAACGTCGAACCTTCGCCGGGCGTCGTGCGCACGTTGATCGTGCCGCCATGCCGACGCACGGTCTCGCGTGCGACGGTGAGTCCGAGCCCGAGGTGGCGCGACGGGTCGCGCGTCGTGAAGAACGGATCGAACACGAGCGGCAACGCGTCGTCGGCGATCCCTTCGCCGCTGTCGGCGATGGCGACCTCGACCGTGCGCGCGCCGACCATGCGCAGGCGCACGGTGATGCGCCCCGTGCCCGCGATCGCCTCGCCTGCATTGGCCAGCACGTGAAGGAACAGCTCCGCGACCTGGGCTGCATGGCAACGCGGCGTGGCGACGTCGCCGTATTCGCGCACGACCTCGATGCGATCGCCCCAGGCGCGTACGAGCAGGTGCAACGCCGCATCGAGGGTTTCGGCGATGTCGATCGCCTCCGGGTCGCCGGACGACGCCGGTGCGAAACGTGCCAGGCCCTGCACGGCCGCAGCGGGACGCGCGAGCAGGCCCGTGGCATCGCCGAGCAGCTCGCGCAGCTGGCCGAGCGAAGGGTTGCGCTCGAGCTCGGTACGCGCAGCGAACAGCTTGCGGCGCGCCTCCTCGACATGCTTCACCAGCTGGTCGAGCGAGGCGGGATCGGCGCCGAAGATCATCTCGACCGGCTGCAGGCAGTACTGCACCGCGGCGTCGTAGGCGCGGACCAGCTTTCGATAGTCCTCGACATGGCCCCTCGCGAGCTCGACGTTGCCTCGCGCCGCCTCGAGCGGTGCATCGACGTCACGCGCGGCGGACGTCGCGAGCGGTGCGAACGAGGCGAGCGCCGCGGCGTCGACGAGACGCGCCTGACGCTCCTGCAGGTGTTCGATGTCGGCCACGGCCTGCGCGTGCTGCTCGCGCAGGCGCGCGTGCATGCGGCGCTCGTCGCGCAGGCGCACGGCGAGCAGGCCCAGCGCCCCGAGCGCGGCGACCGCGATGATCCAGCCGATCCACTGCATGCCTGCCCTCCTCGCCCTTGGCCGGGCAGTATAAGCCGCCTGCGCGCTCAGCCCGCCGCGAGCACGAGTTCACCTGCGACGGCGACCACGAACGCGACCAGCAGGATGCCGCCTTCGCGCGGCGACAGTTCACCTTCACTGCGCATCATCGGATAGGTCGCGAGCGCGAGCGCGAACAACGCCGGCAGCTCGAGCCGCGCGAGCGAACTCGCCGCGCCGGGTACGGCAGCGAGTGCGAGCACACCCGCGGACAACGTGATCTGCACGAACGCGGCGAGCATGGCCTGGCCGACCGCGAGATCCCCCCGGCTGCCGCGAGCGGCGCCGACCACGCCGGGCAGGCCCGCGAGCGCGACCGCGACGCCGGTCACGAGGAGGCCGACGATGAAGGGATTCCACGCCAGCGCGACGGCCGCGTCGCGACTGCCGCGCACGACCAGCCACGCGCCCAGTCCCGCGAACGCGAGGCCCGTGACGATGCGCACGGCCATGCGCGCGCCGCCGACCGGGTGGACCTCCGCCGCGGCCAGCGCCAGCGTGGCGGGCCGCTCGCTGCGCAGCGCGCGCGCGAGCACGACGAGCGCGACCAGTGCCGCGGCGATCAGGATGACGCCGTCGAGCCGCGACAGCGCCATGTCGAGGACGAGCACGCCGAGCAGCACCGCCGCGGCGGGCACCAGCGCGCCGAGCAGGACGACCGCGCGCAGGCGCGTGACCAGCGGTGCCGCGATCGCGGCCAGTCCCAGCACCAGTGACACCTGCGCGAACGCGCCACCGACCACACCGCCGAGCGCGAGGTCCGGCTGGCGCAGGACGAGCGCGGCGACGAGCATGGCGAATCCGGGCAGCACGGCGGCCACGCCGGTGCCGAGCAACGCCGGCGCGATCGTCGCCTCGCCGGCGCGGGCGATGCCTGCCGCGGCACCCTTCGCCACCGAATCGGTGCCGAGGAGCAACACGAGCGCACCGAGCGCGGCCATTCCAAGATCGGTCAGCATGCCGTGTCCCCCGCCGCGCGCAGGGGGAGCGCGGCGCGTGCATTAAGAGCGCAGGCGGGCGTCCGCGGTCAATAGGCGCCGCCGGGCGGACCACGTGCGATGATCCGCCTCCCGAGGGAGGAGCCGATCATGATCGCGCGCATCTGGCGTGGCATCACGCTGGCCGACAAGGCCGATGCCTACCTCGAGTACCTGCAGCAGACCGGCTTGCGCGACTACGCGAAGACCCCCGGCAACCGCGGCGTGACGATCATGCGGCGCGTGCAGGGCGAGCACTGCGAGATCATGCTCGTGTCGCTGTGGGATTCGCTCGATGCGGTGCGTGCGTTCGCAGGCGAGAATCCCGACCGCTCGGTCTACTACCCCGAAGACGACCAGTATCTGCTCGACATGGAACCGCTCGTGCGTCATTACGAGGTCGCCGGCGTGCTCGGCGACGACGGCGACTGGCATATCTGAGGTTTTCGTTAAACGCGCGCTCAGCGTCGCGCCTCCACCATCCCCTGACCGTTGCCCACACCTGTCCCTGGGGACCTTTTCCATGATGCGTCCGCTTCCGTACCTGCTCGCCGCGGCCGTCGCCGCCGCGCTCGCCCCCGTCGCCGCGCGTGCCGACGACGACACCTTCGCGATCACGATCTCGGCGTTCCGCCCCACGTCGGAGACCAAGGTCTCCGCGTACGCGCCCGACGTCATGGGCCAGAGCGTCGATTTCGAGGACAGCTTCGATCTCGCCAAGGAGCGCACGCGTCCGCGCGTCGACGGCATGTTCCGCATCGCCGAGCGCCACCGCATCCTGTTCAATTACTACAACCTCGCACGCCGCAATTCCGCCGTGCTCGACGAGGACATCTCGTTCGACGGGCAGGATTTCTCGATCGATACCGAGGTGACCGCGAAGTTCAAGTTCGCGCTCGCGACGCTGTCGTACGAGTACGCGTTCGTCGAGACGCCCAAGCTCACGGTCGGCGGCGCGATCGGCGTGCACTGGGCCGAGGCCAAGGCCAGCATCGCGGCCGACGACGAGACCCTTCTCGAGGCGCGCACCCAGGCCGACGGCGGCTCGCCGGCGATCGGCCTGCGCTTCCTCGCGACACCGAACGAGCAATGGCGCTTCGGCGGCTACGTGCAGGCGTTCAAGGCCAACATCAGCGACATCGACGGCCAGTTCGTGCGTGCCGGCGTGCTCGCCGAGTACCGGTTCCTCAAGGGTGTCGGCGTGCAGCTCGGCTACGACTGGTTCAACCTCGATGCGGATTACCGCAAGACCAGCTGGAACGGCAACCTCGACCTCACGATCCGCGGCCCGCACGCGGGCATGACGTTCGCGTTCTGATCCCCGATCAGCTGCCCGGCCAGATCACGTCGCGCGTGATCCGGTCGGGCGTCGCGCAGCCGGCGAGCATCATCGCCACCTCGAACTCCGAACGCAGGATGTGCAGCACGTGGGCGACGCCCGGCGCGCCTGCGGCCGCGAGTGCGTGCACGTAAGGCCTGCCGACGAGGACCGCACGCGCACCGAGCGCGAGCGCCTTGAGCACGTCGGTGCCGCGCCGGATGCCGCCGTCGAGCAGCACGGGCACGCGTTCGGCGACCGCCGCGACCACACCGGGCAAGGCGTCGAGCGTCGCCGGTGCGGTGTCGAGCGTGCGCCCGCCATGGTTGGACACGACGAGACCGGCCACGCCGTGGTCGAGCGCGCGGCGCGCGTCGTCGGCACGCAGGATGCCCTTGAGCAGCACCGGCAGGTGCGTCGATGCGACGAGAGCCTCGATGTCCTTCCAAGTCGGCGCGACCCCCGGCAGCGGGCCGTCGAACAGCGAGGTCGGTCCGGGAGAGACTTGCGGCGGCAGCGCGCGCAGGCCCTCCAGATTCACCGGTGAAACACCTTCCGGCAACGCGAAGCTCGCCCGTCGTTCACGGTCGCGCATGCCTGCCACGGGCGCATCGACCGTGACCACGAGCGCGCGGTAGCCGGCAGCCTCGGCACGCGCGACGAGACCCGCCGTGAAGTCGCGGTCATGCTGGACGTAGAGCTGGAACCACAGCGGCGTCGGCGCGGCGAGCGCGATCGCCTCGAGCGTCGCCGTGGCCTCGGTGCTGACGACCATGCCGGCGCCGAGCGCGGCCGCGGCCTGCGCACTCGCGAGTTCGCCGAGCGGATGCGCGAGCTTCTGCAGCGCGACCGGCGCGAGCAGGATCGGATGATCGAAGGTCGTGCCGAACAGCTCGACGCGCGTGTTCGCGCCGTCGAAGTCGCCGAGCACGCGACCGGCCAGGCGCACGCGCCGGAACGCGGCGAGGTTGTCGGCGAGCGTCGCTTCGTCGGCCGCGCCGCCGTCGAGGTAGGCCCAGGCCGCGTCGGTCATGCGCTCGCGCGCGAGCGGCGCGTAGTCGGCGAGCGCGACGACGTCCGACGGGATGCGCTCGAGCGGCGGCAACGGCATCAGGTCTCGGCCCATTGCCGCAACAGGTTGTGGTACACGCCGGTCAGGCTCGCCACGGCCGCATCGTCGGGAAGCTGCGCACCGACGCGCTGGATCGCGTCGTCGAGTTCGAGCAGCAAGGCGCGGCGCGTATCGTCGCGCACGAGGCTCTGCACCCAGAAGAACGCCGCGTAGCGCGCGCCGCGCGTGACCGGCTCGACGCGATGCAGGCTCGTGCCCGGGTACAGTACGAGATGACCGGCCGGCAGCTTGACGCGCTGCGTGCCGTAGGTGTCCTCGACGACGAGCTCGCCGCCTTCGTACTCGTCCGGCGCGCTGAAGAACAGTGTGGCCGAGAGATCGCTGCGCACGCGCAACGGCGTGCCCGGAATCGAGAAGATCGCGTTGTCGATGTGGTTGCCGTAGGTACCACCGCCCGTGTAGCGGTTGAAGCGCGGCGGCAGCACGCGCAGCGGCAGCGCCGCGGCCATGAAGCGCGGCACCGTCGCGAGGCGATCGACGAGGCGGTTGCCGAGCTCGACCGCGAGCTGATCGCCGACGGGAAGCTGCTCGTTCTGCTTGGCCCTGGCGGCGAGGTGCCCTGCACTCGCGCGGCCGTCGCTCCATGCTGCGCGCTCGAGTGCCTCGCGGCACTGGCGCACCTCGTCGGCATTCAGGACCTCGGGGATGTGCAGAAGCATCGGTGTTTCCAGCGCAATGGCGATACGCATCTTAGGGGCGAACGCTTCGCCGTCGCCATGATCGGGGTCAAGCGATGCGCTCAATCGCCACCGCAACCGCCTCCGCCATCGCCGTCACCGCCGCCGCTGTCGGCATCGCCGAGGCCGTCGGTGCCGCCGTCGAAGCCGTCATCGCCGAAGTCGCCGGCGCAGTGCACGGTGCCGCCTTCGGCGACGTTGCCGCGTAGCGCCTCGCAGTCGAGCGCATAGCGGTAGCCGCCTTCGATGTCGAGCTTGGCGTCGAGCGCGAACAACAGCGGCAGGCGCGTCGGCTTGCGCGGGTCGATGTTCTCCTCTGCGCAGGCATGCGCCCAGGTGCGCCGCAGCGCAGTGTTGTCGAGCCGGTCCTTCGACAGCACGCGTGCCGGCGTGTGATGCAGGTAGCGGCCGAACGCCTTGTTGCAGAAGTCGTGATAGTGGCGCGTGTGCAGGATGAAGCCGTGCCAGAGGTCGTCGACGACCTTCGACGGCATCGCCACCGGCTTGCCCTTGGCCCGCAGCCACACGAGGAAGAACTGGCGCAGGCCACGCGCGACCAGCTGCAGCTGGCCACCGGTGAGCCGGGGATGGTGCTCGCGCAGGCTCGCGAGCAGGCCGGGCGGGAACCGGTACTCGCGGATGTGATTGGCGCGCTTGGCGCCACGCCACGCGAACCACATCGCGGCGCTCGCGACGGTGGAGAAGGACGCGACGAACAGTGCGATCACGGTGGGCGTCGAGGCCATGCGATTCCTGGTGCCGTGGCGAGTAACGCTATGCTTGCACATCGTCCACGACGATCGCCGCCCCGATGGAACCGCTCACGCTGCACGCCACGCGCTACGTCACGCCACTGCGCGAGGGCGGCTCCCTGCCTGCGATCGTAGAGGCCGACGACGACGGCCTCTACGTGCTCAAGTTCCGCGGCGCGGGGCAAGGCCCGAAGGCGCTGGTCGCCGAACTCGTCGCCGGCGAGCTCGCGCGCGACGCGGGGCTGCCGATGCCGCGCATCGCGTTCATCGACCTCGATCCCGAGCTCGCGCGCACCGAGCCCGACCCCGAGATCCAGGACCTCATCCGCGCGAGCGCCGGCCTCAACATCGGCCTCGACTACCTGCCCGGCGCGGTCACGTTCGATCCCGTCGCGTGGCAGCCCGATGCGGAGCTCGCCTCGCGCATCGTCTGGTTCGACGCCTACGTGACCAACGTCGACCGCAGTGCGCGCAACACCAACCTCATGGTCTGGCACCGGAAGCTGTGGCTCATCGACCACGGCGCCGCGCTGTATTTCCATCACGCGTGGGGTGACCACGCCGAGCGCGCCCGCCGCGCGTTCGCGCCGATCCGCGACCACGTGCTGCTGCCGTTCGCGAGCCGCATCGCCGAGGTCGACGCCGACATGGCCTCGCGCATCACGCCGGAGCGCATCCGAGCGCACGTCGAAGCGATCCCGGAAGCCTGGCTGTGCGACGACACCGCGTTCGCGTCGCCGCGCGAGCATCGCGAAGCCTACGTCGACTACCTCGTGCGGCGCCTCGAGGCACCACGCGCGTTCGCCACGGAGGCCGCGCGCGCCCATGCCGGTCTTTGACTACGCGATCGTCCGTGTCGTGCCGCGCCCCGAGCGCGGCGAGTTCGTCAACGTCGGCGTGATCCTGTCGTGCGCGTCGCCACGCATGCTCGCCTCGCGCATCGAGCTCGACGAGGCGCGCCTGCTCGCGCTCTATCCTGCGGTCGACATCGACCTCGTACGCGGGCATCTCGCCGCGATCCCGCGCATCTGCGCCGGCGGCGCGGATGCCGGGCCGATCGGGCTGCTCGGCGTGCGCGAGCGCTTCCACTGGCTGTGTGCGCAACGCAGCGCGATGATCCAGACCTCGCCGTTGCACACCGGCCGCAGCGACGATCCGCTGCGCACGCTCGAGCACCTCGTGGGGTGCATGGTGCGCGTGCCCGGCGCCGCTTCGGGATAAAAAAGCCGGCCGTCCACCTTGGGTGTGGACGACCGGCCACCATGGCGCGCCGTGAGCTGCGAGTTCACGGCGTTCGGCCGCCCCAGGGGGCGGACGACCGACACGGCCCAACCTTGCGCAAGCCGGCACGGCATGCGCCCCGGACGATGCGATCGCCACGGGTTCATCTCCTGTAACGCAATTCGGCGGCGAATCGCGTCACGTGTTCGACGATGGTCGAACACGCAGGTGGTCGACACCCTCGCCTACCCGAGGTCGCGACGCGCGTTCAGCGTGCGTGGCGGGCCTGCAGGTACGCGCGGAGCGGCGTGCCCGGACGTCCCGTGAGGCGCTCGACGTCACCCGACACCTCGGCGTACTCGCCGGCGGCGAGCGCGGCGTAGAAGCTCGTCACGCCCGACACCACGAACGGCGGCAGGCCGGCCTCGGCGAGGTGCGCGGCGAAGGCCTCGAGCGGGACGTCGACCGCCTCGACCGGTGCGCCGCGCAGGCGCGCGAGCTCGGCGGCGACCTCGTGACCCGTAAGTGCAGAGGGGCCCGTGATCTCGTAGGTCCTGCCCTCGTGGCCGCTTCCGGTCAGCGCGGCGGCGAGTGCATCGGCGACGTCTTCGTGGGTGACCCATGCGACGCGCGTGTCAGGTCCCGGCAGGCCGAACACGCCGGTCTGGAGCGCATGCGCATACAGGCCGTCGTTGTTCGAGGCATAGGCGTTGTCGCGCAGGATCGTCCACGCGAGACCCGAGGCCTTCAGGTACGCCTCCGTCTCGCGGTGGGCACCGGCCCACTCGAACAAGCTCTCGGGCGTCGGATGCGTGGCACTCGTGTAGACCACGCGCGTCACGCCGGCCGCGCGCGCGGCGTCGATCGCGGCAACGTGCTGGCGCAGGCGATCGGCGTCGATACCCATGCCCGAGATGACCAGGGCCGTCTCAACACCTTCGAACGCCGCGCGCAGGCTCGCAGGATCGTCGTAGTCGGCGCGGACCACCTCGAAGCCTTCGGCCGCGAAGGCGGCCAGTTTCGAGGGATCGCGCGCGGCGAGGCGGACGGTGGACGGTGCGACCTGGCGGGCGAGCGCTGTGGCGGTGGCGCGGCCGAGCTGGCCGCTCGCGGCGGTGATGACGATCATGGCGTGGCTCCTCGTTGAAAGACCCGGTTCCCGACGGCATGTCGGTTACTCGTCGAGAGTCACATGCAATCGCATACCATGCCTTCCAAGAAGGGAGCCGAACGTGCCCTGGTTACCGCCGCGTCACCGAGGAGACCTGCCATGAACCGCCTGCTCGACCGCGATCCCGACCTGCAGGCGCGCTGCCCGGTGCGCGACATCCTCGATCGCATCGGCGACCGCTGGAGCGTGCTCGTCATCAACGAGCTCGCCTCCGGCACGTTGCGCTTCACGGCGCTGCGTCGTGCGATCCCGGACATCTCGCAGCGCATGCTCGCGCAGACCCTGCGCACGCTCGAGACCGACGGCCTCGTCTCGCGCACGGTGTTCCCGACCATCCCGCCGCGTGTCGACTACGCACTCACCGCGCTCGGCCGTTCGCTGCTCGATCCGCTCGCCGCACTCGTGGCCTGGGCCGAAGACCATCGCGAGGCCGTGCACGCGGCGCGTGCTGCGTCGAAGGAACGGGCCGAGGCGAACGCAGACGCTCTCGCGACCTGAGTCACGAGGACACCTCGCCGGCGGACCTGCCTGCGGAGCATGTCGGGCACATCGCGCCATGCCGCCCGGCCGGCGTCCGCGTGTCCGGTGCGCCGCGCAGGCATCAACCGCCTTGCACGGCCTCCGGAAAGTTGCGCGCCCACACCGCTGCGAACGCCGGCTCGTCGTCCATGCGTCGCGCGATCGCATGCAGGCGTGGCGCGTGCTTCGCGAACCATGCACGGCGTGGCCGCCAGCGCGTCATCACGGCGAGGTAGACGTCGAGTGCGCTGGGGCGTTCACCGAGGAACCATGGCGCGCCGGCGGCGGACTCGACCACGGACCAGAGCACGTCGATGCGGGCATCCAGCCTCGTGCGGAACGCCTTCGCGGCACGTTCGTCCTCGACGTAACGTGTCGGCTCGTCGCCGTAGGTGAAGATCGGGTAGACGTTGGCCACGAGGTAGACCAGCCAGCGCAGGAAACGCGCACGCTCCGGCACGCCGGGCGGCGGCACGAAACGGTCGCTCGCCGTCATGTCGGCGAGATGCAGCGTGATCGCCGCGCTCTCGGTGAGCACCTCGCCGTCGGCGAGCTCGAGGACCGGGATCTGGGCGAGAGGGTTGAGCGGCGCGAGCGCATCACGCGCATCGGCCGAGGCGAGCAGGTCGCCGACCTCGACGAAACGGAAGGGCAGGCCGTAGGCCGCGAGCTGGGCCTCGACGATCGCCGAGCCCCAGCCTGGACAGCCGTGCAGCGTCAGCATGAACCACCTCCCTGGGCATGGACCCGGAGAGGCATGCTGGCCGCTTGCGGGTCACCCCGCAAGCGGCCATCGAGGACTTCACCCCGTGCCGGCATGGCCGGCACGGGGATGGATCATCAGCCGCGGACGCGACGCGTGCGCAGCGCGAGACCGGCCAGCAGGACCAGTCCGAGCACGAGCAGCGCGCGACCGAAGCCGTCACCGACCGGGATCGCGACCGCATCGACGTTCGGCTGCAGCGGCACGACCGCGTCGTCGCTCTGGTCGCCATTCGGATCGCTCGGCGAGCTGACCGTGGCGACGTTGAGGATCGGCGTCGGACCCGCGTAGTTCTGCGGAATCTGGAACATCGTCGTGATCGTGCGGCTCTCGCCGTTCGGGATCGTGCCGAGCGCACACGGGAACGCCGTGGTGCACGCGCCCGCGTTCGAGATGAACGTGAGGCCGGCCGGCGTCGGGTCGGTCACCACGACGTTGGCCGCGTCGGACGGGCCGTTGTTCGTGACCACGATCGTGTAGGTGATCGCCTGGCCCGGCGTCGCCTGGCCCTGGGTCGCCGTCTTGACGATCGCGAGCTGGGCCACGGCGGTGCCGATCGGCGTCGTCGCATCGTCGTCGTGCGGACCGGTCGGGTCATCCGGCGAATCCACCGAGGCGAGGTTCACGATCGGGCTGGGACCCGCATAGCTGGCCGGGACCTGGAACGTCGTCGTGATCGTGCGCGTCTCGCCTGCCGGCACCGTGCCGAGCGTGCAGGGGAAGGCGGTGGTGCACGCACCCGTGTTCGAGACGAACACGAGACCTGCCGGCGTCGGATCGCTGACGACCACACCGGTCGCATCGGACGGACCGTTGTTGGTCACCGCGATCGTGTAGCTCGCGTTGCCACCCGGCGTGACCGAGGTCTCGAGCGCGGTCTTCACGATGACCAGCGCGGCGGTCGCGCCACCGACCGGCGTCGTCGCATCGTCGGTGTGCGGGCCCGACGGATCGGTCGGCGACGCCACCGAGGCGACGTTGACGATCGGATTCGCACCCGCGTAGTTCGACGGCACCTGGAACACGGTGGTGATCGTGCGGCTTTCGCCGTTCGGGATCGTGCCGAGGTTGCACGGGAACGCCGTGGTGCACGCGCCCGCATTCGACACGAACGTGAGGCCTGCCGGCGTCGTGTCGTTGACGACGACGCTGGCGGCATCCGACGGACCGTTGTTGGTCACGACGATCGTGTAGCTCGCCGTGTCACCCGGCACCACCGAGGTCTCGACCGCCGTCTTGACGATCGCGAGCACGGCATTGGCCGTGCCGACCGGCGTCGTCGCGTCATCCTGGTGCGGGCCGCTCGGATCGGTCGGCGACGCCACCGAGGCGACGTTGACGATCGGGTTCGCGCCCGCGTAGTTCGACGGCACCGAGAACGTCGTCGTGATCGTGCGCGTCTCGCCCGCCGGCACCGTGCCGAGGTTGCACGGGAACGCCGTGGTGCACGCACCCGCGTTGCTGACGAACGTGAGACCCGCCGGCGTCGTGTCGGTGACGACGACGTTGGCGGCATCCGACGGACCGTTGTTGGTGACGGCGATCGTGTAGCTCGCGTTGTTGCCCGGGATCACCGAGGTCTCGACCGCGGTCTTGACGATCGCGAGCACGGCATTGGCCGTGCCGACCGGCGTGGTCGCGTCGTCGGTGTGCGGGCCGCTCGGATCGGTCGGCGACGTCACCGAGGCGACGTTGACGATCGGGTTCGCACCGGCGTAGTTCGACGGCACCTGGAACGTGGTCGTGATCGTGCGCGTCTCGCCTGCCGGCACCGTGCCGAGGTTGCACGGGAACGCCGTGGTGCAGGCACCCGCATTGCTGACGAAGGTGAGGCCGGCCGGCGTCGTGTCGCTGACGACGACGTTGGCGGCATCGGACGGGCCGTTGTTGGTGACCGCGATCGTGTAGCTCGCGGTGTTGCCCGGGACGACACTCGTCTCGACGGCCGTCTTGACGATCGCGAGCACGGCGTTCGCCGCGCCCACCGGCGTCGTGGCGTCGTCCGTGCGCGGGCCACCCGGATCGGTCGGCGAGGTCACCGAGGCAACGTTGACGATCGGGTTCGCACCCGCGTAGTTCGACGGCACCTGGAACGTGGTCGTGATCGTGCGGCTTTCGCCGTTCGGGATCGTGCCGAGGTTGCACGGGAACGCCGTGGTGCAGGCACCTGCATTCGACACGAAGGTCAAGCCGGCCGGTGCCGGGTCGGTGACCACGACGTTGGCGGCATCCGACGGACCGTTGTTGGTCACGACGATCGTGTAGCTCGCATTGTTGCCCGGCACGACGCTCGTCTCGACCGCCGTCTTGACGATC
The DNA here is from genome assembly GCA_029959555.1 of Lysobacteraceae bacterium PS02065. Taxonomy (GTDB): domain Bacteria; phylum Pseudomonadota; class Gammaproteobacteria; order Xanthomonadales; family Rhodanobacteraceae; genus Dokdonella. The sequence goes on from JASCPI010000031.1 coordinate 22,189, forward strand.
GCGAGCACGGCGTTCGCCGTACCCACCGGCGTCGTGGCGTCGTCCGTACGCGGACCGCCCGGATCGGTCGGCGACGTCACCGAGGCGACGTTGACGATCGGATTCGCGCCGGCGTAGTTCGACGGCACCGAGAACGTGGTCGTGATCGTGCGGCTCTCGCCGTTCGGGATCGTGCCGAGGCTGCACGGGAACGCCGTCGCGCACGCGCCCGTGTTCGACACGAACGTGAGACCGGCCGGCGCCGGGTCGGTGACCACGACGTTGGCCGCATCCGACGGACCGTTGTTGGTCACGACGATCGTGTAGCTCGCGTTGTTGCCCGGGATCACCGACGTCTCGACCGCGGTCTTGACGATCGCGAGGGCCGCTTCGGCTGTGCCGACCGGGGTGGTCGCGTCATCCGAATGCGGACCCGACGGATCGCTCGGCGACGACACCGTGGCGAGATTGACGATCGGGCTCGCGCCCGTGTAGTTCGACGGCACCGTGAACGTCGTCGTGATCGTGCGGCTCTCGCCGTTCGGGATCGTGCCGAGGTTGCACGGGAACGCCGTGGCACAGGCACCTGCATTCGACACGAAGGTCAGGCCGGCCGGGGTCGGATCGGTGACCACGACATTGGCGGCATCCGACGGACCGTTGTTGGTCACGACGACCGTGTAGCTCGCGTTGTTGCCCGGGATCACCGACGTCTCGACCGCGGTCTTGACGATCGCGAGCGCGGCATTGGTGACGACCGGCGTCGTCGCGTCGTCCGTGCGCGGACCACCCGGATCGCTCGGCGAGCTGACCGAGGCGATGTTGGTGATCGGACTCGCGCCCGTGTAGTTCGACGGCACCTGGAACGTCGTCGTGATCGTGCGGTTCTGGCCGCTCGGGATCGTGCCGAGGTCGCACGGGAAGGCCGTGGCGCACGCGCCCGTGTTCGACACGAACGTGAGGCCGGCCGGCGTCGGATCGCTGACCGTGACGTTGGCGGCGTCCGACGGACCATTGTTGGTCACGAGGATCGTGTAGCTCGCCGTATTGCCGGCGGTGACGCTGGTCTCGAGCGCGACCTTGTCGATCGTCAGCGCGGCATTGGCGACGACCGGCGTGGTCGCGTCGTCGTCATGCGGACCCGACGGATCGCTCGGCGAGCTCACCGTGGCGATGTTGGTGATCGGGCTCGCGCCCGTGTAGTTCGCGGGTACCGAGAACGTCGTCGTGATCGTGCGGTTCTGGCCCGCAGGGATCGTGCCGAGGTTGCACGGGAATGCCGTGGTGCAGGCGCCCGTGTTCGAGACGAACGTGAGGCCGGCCGGTGCCGGATCGGTCACCGTGACATTGGCCGCGTCCGACGGACCGTTGTTGGTGACGACGATGGTGTAGGTCGCGTTCGTGCCCGGCGCGACACTGGTCTCGCCCGCCGTCTTGAGGATCGTCAGTGCGGCGTTCGGCACGACCGGCGTGGTCGCGTCATCGGTGTGCGGACCCGACGGATCGGTCGGCGATTCCACCGAGGCAATGTTGGTGATCGGATTCGCGCCAGCGTAGTTCGCCGGGACCGAGAACGTCGTCGTGATCGTGCGGGTGGCGCCGTTCGCGAGCGTGCCGAGGTTGCACGGGAACGCGGTCGTGCAGTCGCCCGTGTTCGAGACGAACGCGAGGCCGGCCGGGGTCGTGTCGTCGACGACCACGTTGGCGGCCGCGTCGGGACCGTTGTTGGTCACGACGATCGTGTAGCTCGCGTTCGTGCCCGGCGCGACGCCCGTCTCGACCGCGGTCTTGACGATCGAGAGCGTGGCGGTCGGCAGGTTGATCGTCGTCTGGCCGCTGGCGCTGTTGTTCGCGGTCTGCGTCTCGGGCGTGGTCGTGCCGATCGAGGCGTTGACCGGGATCGTCGCCGCGCCGGACGGCGCGGTGTACGAGAAGTCGACGTTGAGCGTGTCTCCCGGGGCGAGGATCGTCGGCATGCCCGTGAACGTGACCGCGCAGGTCGCGTTGTCATAGGTGTAGCTGGCACCGGGCGGCGGCGGGACGGCCAGCGTGACGCCGGCCGGGCAGCTGCCCGGCGTGCCGATCGTCGCGGTGTAGGTGACACCCTGCGCCGTGGCGGTCGCGCTCGCGAGGTTCGAGAACACGATCGTGCCGTTGACGGTCGAGCCTGCCGTGGCGGTGGCCGGCACGGTCACGGTGGTGGCGACGTCGGCCACTGCGATGACGGTCTGCGCGGTCGCGGTGTTCGGCGACGTGCCCGGCGACGGCGACTCGTTGGCCGCGGCGATCGTCGTGGTGATCGGCATCGTGCCGGGGCCCGGTGCCGGATACGTGAAGTTGAAGACGAGCGACTGGCCCGGGTTCAACGTGGTCGGCATGCCCGTGAACGTGACCGTACACGCGGGCAGCGGGTTGAACGTCGCGACGACACCGGCCGGCACGAGCGGGAACGCCGCGCTCGCCGGGCAGTAGCCGTTGGCGGGATCACCGAGGACCACCGTGTAGGTCACGCCGGTCGCAGCGGTATCACCATCGTTGCGGAACACGAAGCTGCCGTTGACGGTCTGGCCCGGGAACACGCTGGCCGCGGCCGAAGCCGAGGTGCCGACGTCGACACCCGCGGGGCCGCCGATCACGTCGAGCTGGCGCACGATCGCAGCCGTCTCCTCGAATGCCCACGTGTCCATGCCCTTGGCGTCGCCGAAGCCGCCGGTCGCGCTGCAGTCCGAATTCGGATTGCCGCCGCTCCAGGTGCGGTAATAGACGCCGCCCGTGGCGACACTCGAGTCCACGCCGACGAGCGAATGATTGAGCACCGGCTCGGGCTGGCCCGGTGTGCCACCGCAGATGCGGCCGTTGAGCGTGCCGACCGCGAAACCGTTGCGCGACACGTAGCCGCGATCGTCGTAATAGACGCGCGATCCGCCGGTGCCGTTGAGCTTGGTGACCGTCGGACCACCGGAGAGGTTCTGCTCGGCGTCGACGAGCGGGAAGTGCACCTCACCGTTGCGGCCGGCGATGCGGTAGTTGTAGAGCGCGCCTGCCGGGAAATTCGCGCCGGCGTTGTCCCTGCCGTTCCAGTACACGGCGTGTGCGCCGGTTTCGGCGACGCCCGTGATGACGCGATTGAGCGGGTTGGCCGGATCGTAGTCGACGCCGTCACGGCTGATCACGATTTCGAACGACAGCGTGTTGACCGTCTGGAAGCGGAACATGCCGCCCGCACCGACCGTCGAGGTCGATCCGGACACGTTGCCTTCGAACTGCGGATTGCTCAGCTGCGGCACCGGCGGAACCGCCGGAATGCCGAGGCGCGCGAGCACGCGATTGGTCTCCGCGGCGTGCGGAGCGCTCGTCGCCACGCTGCTGAAGAACACCGGGTACTGCGGCGCTTCGGCGCTGATGCCCGCGCCTGCACCGAGGATCGGATTGACGAGCTGCGGCGAACCGCCGCCGGCACGCACATCCTTGTAGAGCGGCGCACCGCCATCGAGGAAGCCCGAGCGGTTCGCGTACATCGCGTAGCCGTTCGGATCGATGCCGTGCTGGATCTGCTCGTAGCGGTAGCCGTCGGTCGTGACGTAGTAGAGCGTGTGGTTGAGCCGGAACGCGTTGCCGTTGCCGCCGCTGAAGCCCGCCCACGCGTAGGTGAACACGCGGCCGTTGATGTCGGCGATCGAGGAGGCGCTCGCGCGGACCGTGACGTCCCACGCCGACACGGCGTCGTTGAGCACGGCCGGCGGATCGATGATGTTGCGGTTCGTGTTCGAACCGCCGAAGGCGCTGAAGGTGACGCCGTACACGCCCGTCGTGGGGACCGCGTACGCGCAAGGCGTGAAACCGTCGGTGACCGTGGCGCTGCCGTCGGCGCTGTTGGGACCGGCGAGTTCCTGCGCACGGCTCGCGATCGCGCCTCGGCTCGTGCCGGCGAAACTGTTCGCCGGCTGCGCCACACCCGTCAGATCGCACGAGAACACCTGGGTGCCGCTGGTCGGCGGTCCGGTCAGGGTTTCGTTGCCCTTGGTACCGAAGTTGCCCGTGGCGCTCGACCAGACCCGGATGTCGCCGCCGGCTGCACCGGCCGGGCGATTGCGTGAGCCCAGCAGGATCAGCTCGCCAGCGCGTGCGTAGACGTAGAGGAACTGGCGGCGGCTGACCTGGCCCACATACTGCGAGTTGCTGGTCAGATCCATGCTCGCGCGCGCGGCGGTGTAGCTCGCCGGGTACAGCGTGCGGCTGCCTTCGGCATGCACCGTGCCCGGCACGGCGGCCAGGGCGAACAAGGCGGTGGCCGCAGCGAGGCCCGGCAACGAGCCGGTCGGGCGGAACGGGTGGCGGAACGTCATGTGGTACCCCTTGGGGCAGGCACGCGGAGTCACGCGGTCCTGCTTGCAACCGTTTCTGGACGCGGCCGATCGGACCGCGCATCTGCATCACCCGTGACGCGCGACCCCGACTCCCGGATCCCGACCACGGAGGCCCCCGCCTCTCGCGGCACGCCCCTACCGGGTAGGTTAGGAAGATGTAAACGGTGAATCATCCACGTAGGCTCACCGAAACTCACCGAAGCTCACCGAAAGCGCGCCTGTTGTCGCCCCAGATTGTGAAACATTGCAACGCGATCGCCGAAGGCGACGCGGCTCACACCACGGGGCGACGCTCGTCGGCGTTCAGGATGACGTAGCCGCAGCCCCGTACCGAGCGCAGCGGAACGGTCACGCCGAGGCGATCCTCGACCTTGCGGCGCAGCCGGTGCACGAGCATGTCGAGGCGGTGGGGATCGAACTCCTCGAGGGGTTCGCTGATGTGCGCGATCAGTTCGTCGCGAGAGACCGGATCGCCGGGCGTGGAGAGCAGGCGCGTGAGCACACGACGCTCGGCGAGATTGAGCGGCACGTGGCCGCCGTCGGGTGCGTGCAGTTCCCAGCGCCCCGCCGGAATGTGCCAGCCGGGGGGCGCGAGTACGGGTGCGTTGGCGCTGCGCTCGAGGCGCACGCGCCGCGACACGCTGTGCAGCGTCGCGGCAAGCAGGTCGAAGTCGACGGGCTTGCCGAGCCAGGCATCGACCGACTCGCGCAGGCCGGTGACGCGCGCGTGCGGGTCGTGTCGCCCGGTCAGGACCACGATGCCGATCGGCGAGGCCGCGCGCACCGTGCGCGCGACATCGAGGCCGTGCTCGTCGGCCAGACCGACATCGAGCACGAGCAGTTCGAACGCGGTGGACCGCATGCGGCGGTAAAGGTCGTGCGAGCGTGCGAATGCTTCGACGCTGAAGCCCAAGGCTCCGAGTTCGGGCACGAGGATCCCGTCCCGGAAGTCGCTGTCGTCCTCGAGGACGGCAACATTGAGCCGCATCGTGTCTCCGCTCGCAACGGACGCCCCCGCGCCCGGTTGGCCGGGACTATACGCAGGAAACGTGACGACGCGAAGCGCGACGCCGTTCAGGTTTCCGGCAGCACGACCACGAACGAAGCACCCTGCCCCGCGCCGGCGTCGAGCGAGACGCGACCACCGCGTGACGCGACGATGTCGGCCACGAGCGAAAGCCCGAGGCCGGTCCCCTGCCCCGAGGCCTTGGTCGTGAAGAACGGCTCGAAGATGCGCTCGCGCAACACGGCAGGCACGCCCGGCCCGCTGTCATGGAACGTGATCGCGACGCCGCCGTGCACGCGTGCCGTGCGTATCGTGAAGATGCCTTCACCCGCCATCGCATCGCGCGCGTTGGCGGCGAGGTTGAGCACGACGAGCAGGAGACGATCGCGGTCGAAGGCGACGACGAGCGGCTCGTCGCCCGTGTCGAGCACGACGCGTACACGTCCGTCGAACAGCTGGGCCATTACGGGACGCATGTCGTGCAGCGCGTCGCGGACGTCGAATCGCGTGATCCGTTCCGGGGCCAGGCGGCTGAAGCCGAGCACGGTCTGCGCGACCGACGTCGCGCGCCGCGCCGCGGCGTCGACACCTTCGAGTGCCGTCCTCATCGCGTCGGCGTCCGCGACGCGCAGCCCGCGTCGTGCGTGGCCCAGCACGAGACCGAGCAGATGATTGAAATCGTGCGCGACGCCTGCCGCGAGCTGGCCGATGGCCTCGACCTTGCGCGCGTGCACGAGCTGGTCGGCGATGCGGTCGCGTTCGGCCAACGCCTCGACGAGCCGCGCATTGGCCTGCGCGAGCGCATCGCCGCGCCGCGTCGCCTCGGCGAGGCTCGCACGCAGCGCCGCGACGCTGCGATCGACCACGATCGCGATGAGCAGGAAGATCACCGTCGCGGTGACGCCGCTCGTAATGCGATCGGCGACCGAGAAGCGCGACGGCTCGAGCGCCCGCGCGGCCTTGTCGATGTCGACGGCGATGCCGCAGGCGAACGCCGCGACGATCACGGCGAACATCGTCCACAACGCACGCCGACCGACGACGAGCCCGGCCAGCACGAGCCAGGCCACCTGCAGCGGCTGTTCGTAGCCTTGCGCGTCGAACCCGTTGTGCAGGTAGGCGAGCACGACGAATACCGCGATCACCGCGAGCAGTGGACGCACCGCCCACTGGAAATGCCCGCGCCGCACGAGCGCGAGCGCAGCAACCGCCACCGCAACGATGATCGCGCTCATGGCCAGTCCGGCCGTCTCCGCCGGCCGCCATGGCAGGCCGCTGAAGCCGATGCGGTAGACCCACAGCAGCGTCGGTGCGCCAGCCAGCAGCAGGAGGACGATCTGCAGCATCGGCGCGTGGCGACGCTCGACCGGATCGGCCACCGGCACATCGGCGAGCCAGCGCGAGATCGCGCGCAGCGGCCGCCAGCGGCGCGGGCGGAGGGAGGCCGGCAACGGCCTCGACCCTGTCGTGTTCATGCGTATGCACCGGCAACGGAGCAGAATGGCTCCCGGTTCGCGGGCGCACGGCCTGCGAACCTGAACGACCGACTCTAGTACATGCGCACGGGTCGACCAACGCCGTTGCGTCTCACGGCTTGAGACCGCCCGCATGCCACGATCGGTTCCCGCACCGCCCGATGCCACGCCGATGTCCGCGCCCCACCCCGTCCTCGAGGCCTTCCATCCCGCCGTGTCGGCATGGTTCGCGCGCACGTTCGACGCTCCGACGCCGGCGCAGGTCGAGGCCTGGCCCGCGATCGGCGCGGGGCGCCACGCGCTTATCGCGGCGCCCACCGGTTCGGGCAAGACCCTCGCGGCCTTCCTCGCGACGATCGACGGCCTCGTGCGCGAAGGCCTCGGCTTCGGCCTCGATGCGCGCACGCGTGTCGTCTACGTGTCGCCGCTGAAGGCCTTGTCCAACGACATCGCGATCAATCTCGAAGGCCCGCTCGCCGGCATCCGCGACGAACTCGAACGGCGCGGCCACCTCAACATCGACATCCGCGCGGGCGTGCGCACCGGCGACACGCCGCAGATCGAGCGCCAGCGCATGCTGCGCGATCCTCCGCACATCCTCGTGACGACGCCCGAGTCGCTGTACGTGCTGCTCGGCTCGGAATCGGGCCGGCTCATGCTCGGCGACGTGCGCACCGTGATCGTCGACGAGATCCACGCGGTCGCCGACGACAAGCGCGGCTGCCATCTCGCGCTGTCGCTCGAGCGCCTCGAGGCGCTGTGCCAGCGTCGCCTCGTGCGCATCGGCCTGTCGGCGACGCAGAAGCCGATCGAGGAGGTTGCACGCTTCCTCGTCGGCGCGAGCCACGTCGACCGCGACGGCCGTCCCGACTGCACGATCGTCGACAGCGGCCACGTGCGCGAACGCGACCTCGCCCTCGAGATGCCGCCCGTGCCGCTCGAGGCGGTCATGTCGAACGAGGCCTGGGAGGCCGTCTACGACCGCCTCGCCCAGCTCGCGCAGACGCATCGCACGACGCTCGTTTTCGCGAACACGCGACGCGCGACCGAGCGCGTCACGCGCCACCTCGGCGAGCGCCTCGGCAAGGAACACGTCGCCGCGCACCACGGCTCGCTGGCCAAGGAACTGCGCCTCGACGCCGAGCAGCGCCTCAAGCACGGCGAGCTCAAGCTGCTCGTCGCGACCGCCTCGCTCGAACTCGGCATCGACATCGGCGACGTCGACCTCGTCTGCCAGCTCGGCTCGCCGCGTGCGATCGCGGCCTTCCTGCAGCGCGTCGGCCGCTCCGGCCACGCGGTCGGCGCGACGCCGAAGGGACGCCTGTTCCCGACCTCGCGCGACGACCTCGTCGAATGCGCCGCCCTGTTCGACTGCATCCGCCGCGGCGAGCTCGACATGCTCGAGATCCCGCCCGCGCCGATCGACGTGCTCGCCCAGCAGATCGTCGCCGAGGTGGCCTGCGGCGAGTGGGACGAGGGCGCGCTGTACGACTGGCTGCGCCGGGCGTGGCCATACCGCGATCTCGCGCGTGCCGATTTCGACGCGGTCGTGCGCATGCTCGCCGAAGGCTTCACGACGCGCCGCGGCACACGCGCGGGCTACCTGCACCGCGACGCCGTGCACGGCCGCGTGCGCGGCCGCCGCAATGCGCGCCTCACCGCGCTGACCGCCGGCGGCACGATCCCCGATACGGCCGACTACACCGTCGTGCTCGAGCCCGAGGCGACCACGGTCGGCAGCGTGCACGAGGACTTCGCGATCGAGAGCATGGCCGGCGACGTCTTCCAGCTGGGCAACACCTCGTACCGCATCCTGCGCATCGAACGCGGCCGGCTGCGCGTCGAGGACGCGCAAGGCCTGCCGCCGAGCATCCCGTTCTGGGTCGCCGAGGCGCCGGGGCGCAGCGACGCGTTGTCGGCCGGCGTGTCGCGCGTGCGCGAGTCGGTCGAAAGCCTGCTCACGACAGTCGCCGACGGCGCTCCGCTGGCCGCGGCGATCGCGTGGTGCGTCGACGAGGTCGGCCTCGGCGAGGTCGCCGCGCGCGCACTCGTCGAGTACCTCGCGCGAGCGCGCCACGCACTCGGCATGCTGCCGACCCAGCGCCAGCTCGCGATGGAGCGCTTCTTCGACGAGTCCGGCGGCACCCAGCTCGTCATCCATTCGCCGTTCGGCAGCCGCATCAACAAGGCTTGGGGCCTCGCGCTGCGCAAGCGCTTCTGCCGCACCTTCAACTTCGAGCTGCAGGCCGCGGCCACCGAAGACGCGATCATCCTGTCGCTGTCGACCAGCCACAGCTTCCCGCTCATCGAGGTGTCGCGCTACCTGCATTCGGCGACCGCGCACGACATCCTCGTGCAGGCGCTGCTCGACGCGCCTCTGTTCGGCGTGCGCTGGCGCTGGGCCGCGACCACCGCGCTCGCGCTGCCGCGCTTCACGGGCGGCCAGAAGACCGCACCGCAGCTGCAGCGCATGAAGTCCGAGGACCTGCTCGCGACCGTGTTCCCGGACCAGGTCGCCTGCCTCGAGAACATCGTCGGCGAACGCCAGGTGCCCGATCACCCGCTGGTCGCGCAGACGCTGCGCGACTGCCTCGGCGAGGCGATGGACGCCGAGGGCTGGCTCGACGTGCTGCGCGGCCTCGAATCGGGTGCGATCGGCATCGTCGCCCGCGATCTGCCCGAACCCTCGCCGCTCGCCGCCGAGATCCTCACCGCACGTCCCTATGCCTTCCTCGACGACGCGCCGCTGGAGGAACGTCGCACGCAGGCCGTGCAGATGCGCCGCTGGAGCGATCCCGAGTCGGCCGACGACATCGGTGCGCTCGACGCCGACGCGATCGCCACGGTGCGCGACGAGGCCTGGCCGGGCCCGCGCGACGCCGACGAGATGCACGAGGTGCTCATGGGCCTCGGCGCGGTCACGACCGGCGAAGCCGGCGCGAACGCGGGCTGGACCGCATGGCTCGCCCAGCTCGCGCGCGACGCCCGCGCGAGCTGCGTGCAGGCCGCGGGCGCGACGCATGGCCTGTGGTGCGCGGCAGAACGCCTGCCGCAGCTGCTCGGCGTGCACGCCGACGCCACGCGCGAGCCCGCGATCGACGCACCGGCCGAGTTCGCCGCGATCGCATGGACGCGCGAGGACGCGCTGGTCGACCTCGTGCGCGGCCGCCTCGGCGCACTCGGGCCCGTGACCACCGAAGCGCTCGCCGCCTCGCTCGCGGTCGGCACGAGCGACATCGCCCTCGCGTTGACCGTGCTCGAGTCGGAGGGCTATGCGATGCGCGGGCGCTTCACGCCCGGATTCGCCGGCGAGGAGTGGTGCGAGCGCCATCTGCTCGCACGCATCCATCGCTACACGCTCAAGCGCCTGCGCCGCGAGATCGAGCCGGTCGAGCCGCGCGACTTCCAGCGCTTTCTGTTCGACTGGCAGCGCGTGTCGCCCTCGACGCGTGCACGCGGACCCGATGCGCTGCTCGCCGTGCTCGGCCAGCTCGAAGGCTACGAGGCCGCGGCCGGCGCATGGGAGTCCGACCTGCTGCCCGCGCGCGTCGCCGACTACACCATCACGTGGCTCGACGACCTCTGCCGCAGCGGCCGCGCCGTATGGACGCGCATCGCCAATACCGCTGCCGCCACGCGCGAGCGCGCGACCGGACCCGTGCGCGCGACACCCGTGCTCGTGCTGCCCCGCCGCACGCTGCGCCTGTGGACCGCACTCGCACCCGCTGGCGCGCTGGACGGCGTGCAGGCGTCGTCACGTGCGCAAGCCGTGCTCGACCATCTTGCCGCACACGGCGCGTCGTTCTTCGACGAGGTCGCGCATGCGACACGCCTGCTGCAGGTCGAGCTCGAGGAAGCGTTCGGCGAACTCGTCGCGCGCGGCCTCGTGCACGCCGACAGCTTCGCCGGCCTGCGCGCGCTGCTCGTGCCGGCGTCGAAACGTGGCTCGACGCGCGCACGCACGCCGCGCCGACCGAACCTGCTCGGCATCGCCGATGCGGGCCGCTGGGCGCTGATCCACGCCCCGCGCACCGACGTGCCGGCGTCGACGCCCGCGCGCAGCGCACCCGCGTACGATGCCGACACGCTCGAACACATCGTGCGCACGCTGTTGCGCCGCTACGGCGTCATCGCGTGGCGTCTGCTCGCACGCGAGGCCGACTGGCTGCCGCCGTGGCGCGAGCTCGTGCGCACCTGCCGCCAGCTCGAGGCACGCGGCGAGATCCGTGGCGGCCGCTTCGTGGCGGCGCTGTCGGGCGAGCAGTTCGCGTTGCCCGAGGCGATCCCGCTGCTGCGCAAGGCACGCTCGCGGCCGCACGGCGGCGAGCTCGTCGCGATCGCCGCGACCGATCCGCTCAACCTCGTCGGCATCCTCACGCCGGGCACGCGCATCGCCGCGATGGTCGGCTCGCGCATCGTCTACGCCGACGGCGTGCCGGTCGCGGCTCTCGTCGGCGGCAAGCTGCAGGCGATCGTCGGCGAAGGCGTCGACGCGGGCGAGCGCGTGATCGCCCCGGAATGGGAAGCCGCACTCATGCATCGCGCGGCCTCGCGACCGACTGCGACGGTGCCGGCCTCGGCCTGATGCCGGGAATGCGGGTCACGTGGTTCGAGCGACGACGAGCCGGGACGAAGACCGCACCGTCGCCTCTACGGGGATGGCATGCGTGGTGCCGACGTCATCCGGGCGCCGACACACTGTTGTCCGGGGAAGATCCGCACATGGCGTCGCGCCGTCAGCGGATGTGTCGCGTGGTGTTTCCTGGCGCTCGCTGTCGCGCAACTTCACGGGCTCGACGCATCTTCCCGCACTGGCGTTGCGCTTGAGCCCCTCGCCCTCCGGGAGGGGTTGGGGAAAGGGTGCGGGATCGAGACCACGTCGGATCATCTTCGCGATCCCGGACCCTCATCCGGCCCTGCGGGCCACCCCGTATCGGGGTACGGGGCAGGCTCTTCTCCCGGAGGGAGAAGGAAAAGGACGCGCCGTGTGCGTCTGCCACGAGAGCGAGTCGGCATCCCGGCATTCATCGCCTGAAGCCTGACGCGGCAATGCTCTCCTGCCTTCGATCGAACCGACCCTGGACAGCAGTGGGCGCCGGCACATGCACGGCGAGCATCCAACGCCGGCGCAAAAGCGCAACGCCACATGGCTGCTCAGGCGTTGCCGTCGAGCGCCGCGTCGCCGGTCAGCACGACGTCGGCCGGGCGCTGTGCGAACAGGCCGACCGTGACGACGCCGACGATCTGGTTGATGTCGCGCTCGAGGGCGACCGGATCGGCGATGTGCAGGCCGTGCACGTCGAGGATCCAGTTGCCGTTGTCGGTGACCACGCCGTCGCGCCAGACCGGCTTGCCGCCACGGTCGACCAGCGCGCGCGCGACGTGGCTGCGCGCCATCGGGATCACCTCGACCGGCAGCGGGAAGCGGCCGAGCACGTCGACGCGCTTGCTCGGGTCGATGATGCAGACGAACTGCTTCGACGCCGCCGCGATGATCTTCTCGCGCGTCAGCGCGGCACCGCCGCCCTTGATGAGGCGGCGCTGCGGATCGCACTCGTCGGCGCCGTCGACGTAGAGCGCGAGCTCGCCGGTCGCATTGAGCTCGAACACCGGAATGCCGCGCTCCTTGAGCAGGCGCGTGGACTGCTCGGAGCTCGACACGGCACCTTCGATGTCGTGACGGCGCTCGGCGAGCGCATCGATGAAGTGCGCGACGGTAGAGCCGGTGCCGACGCCGACGGTCATGCCGTTCTCGACGTAGCGCATCGCGGCGCGCGCGGCGCGGCGCTTGCCTTCTTCCTGCGGGGTCATGCGGGGCTCCGGGTCATTCTAGGGCGAGGATGAAGTCCCACTGCGCACGCGTCACCGGCAGCACGGAGAGGCGGTTGCCACGGCGGATCAGCGCGAAGTCGCCGAGCTCGTCGGCCTGCGCCTTGAGTTCGTCGAGCGTGATCGTGCGCGCGAGCTTGCGCTTGAAGCGAACGTCCACCAGCAGCCAGCGCGGTTCCTCGGGACGGCTCGCGGGATCGTGGTAGTCGCTGCGCGGATCGAACTGGGTCGGGTCCGGGTGCGCGAGACTCGCGACCTCGGCGAGGCCGACCACGCCGGGTTCGGGACAGTTGGAGTGGTAGAACAGGATGCCGTCGCCGACACGCATGCCGTCGCGCATGTAGTTGCGCGCCTGGTAGTTGCGCACGCCGCTCCACGGCTCGACCTTGACCTTGGCGAGCGCGTCGATCGAGAACTCCTCGGGCTCGGACTTCATGAGCCAGTAGCGCTTGGTCATCGCGGTGTTCCCGTGGTGATGCGGCAGGCCTGCGCGCAAGCGCGCAGGCAGCGCGACGTGCTCACGCGTCGCCCGCGCGGCAGTCGATGAGTTCGTTCTCGGTGGCGACGTAGTCGAGCGCGACGTCCCACGGCGAGGCCTCGATCGCGTCGAGCTCCTGCGCGGCGTAGCCGATGCCGACGTAGACGGGCTGCGCGACCTCGGTGCGTTCGCGCAGGAACGCGAACGACGTGTCGTAGTAGCCGCCGCCGTAGCCGAGGCGATGACCGCGACGATCGAAACCGAGCAGCGGCACGAGCACGACGTCGAGCCCGGAAGGCTCGACGAGGTCGCCCTCGGCGCATGCGGGCTCGGGAATGCCGTAGCGGTTCGGCTCGAACGCGACGCCGGGATGCCACGGCGCGAAGCGCAGCAGGCGCGGGCCGGCGAGACGCGGCAGGTAATACCGCTGGCCGCGCCGCTGCAGGCTCGCCACGACGCTGTGCAGGGGCAGCTCGCCTTCGATCGCCCAGTAGCCGGCGATACGCGGATCGGTCAGGAATTCGGGCAGCTGCTCGAGCGAGGCCGCCACGCCCGTGGCGGCCGCGATGCGCTCGGCGGCCCCAAGGGCCTGGCGCTTCGCGCGGAGCTCGGCACGCAGGAGTCGCCGCTCGTCTTCGACTGTCATGCGCGCCGCAGCTTGGGAAAGAAGTGGCGTCCTCCGCCGTGCCGATGCACACCTAACGACCTTGAACCAATGGGTTCAGGTGGGAGGGCTCTGCAAGGCCATCAGGCTTTCCGCTCGAGGCGGACATGCACACCGGCCGTCACATGGCCATCCCGGGTCGTCTACAGGTACAAGGCAATATGTTGGGATGCGCTGTCGCACACCGCCGAGGACACCGGGGTCTATTGTAGTGACGCAGGCAAACCGGCATCAAGCTTCGACTTCAACGTCTGCAGGTGGCGTTCAAGATGCGCGTCGCGATCGGCGCCCGCACGACGCTCGCCGAGCAGCTCGTGGGCGATGTTGAGGCCGGCCAGCACGGCGATGCGCTCGAGGCCGCCGCCGCGGTGCGCCTCGCGCAGCTCGCGAAGCTTGCCGTCGAGGTAGTTCGCGGCCGCGACGAGGCCGGCGCGCTCCTCGGGGGCGCACGCGATGAGGTATTCGCGATCGAGGATGCGGACGGCGACCGGCTCGCTCATGCCTGGTTCTGCTCCAGCGACTTCAGGCGCGCGATCATCGCCTCCACGCGCGTGCGTGCCTGCTCGTTGCGCGAGAGCAGCGTGGCGCGTTCGTTGGCGAGCTGCTCCTGGCTCTGGCGCAGGCTGCGGTTCTCGTCCGTGAGGCGGCGGCAGAGCTCGACCAGGCGATCGACCTGGCCGCCGATTTCCGCGACCGCGGACAGCGTGGAATCATGCTCCGACATGGCGTCCACTATACACCGGAAACCGGCCAGTCCATGGGGTCGCCGAGGCTGCTGCGACGCCGTTGCGAACGGTCGCGCAGGAACGCGAAACAGGCCTCGGGCGGGATCGGCCGGGACAGCCAGTGGCCTTGCACCTCGTCGCAGCCCTGCTCGCGCAGGTACTCGACCTGCTCGGCGATCTCGACGCCTTCGGCGACCACGTTCAGGCCCAGCGAGTGGGCCATCGTGATGACCGTCGCGGTGATCGCCTCGTCGTCGGGGTCGGTGGTGATGTCGCCGACGAATTCCTTGTCGATCTTGAGCGTGTCGATCGGCAGACGCTTGAGGTAGCTCAGCGACGAGTAACCCGTGCCGAAGTCGTCGATCGACAGCGTCACGCCGACCGCCTTGAGCTGGCGCAGCGTCGTGATCGACTGCTCGGCGTTGGCCATGATGACACTCTCGGTCAACTCGAGCTCGAGCTGGTTCGGCGCCATGTCGTTGTCGGCGAGGATGTCGCACAGGCGCTGGGTGAGGTCGCCGCGCTGCAGCTGCAGCACCGACAGGTTCACCGACACCGAGATGTCGCGCAGGCCGGCGCGGTTCCAGGCCGACAGCTGACGACAGGCCTGCTCGAGCACCCAGTCGCCGATCTCGACGATGAGGCCCGTCTCCTCGGCGATCGGCACGAACGTCGACGGCGGCACGCTGCCGAGTTCCTCGCTGTTCCAGCGCAGCAGCGTCTCGACGCCGGTGATGCGATCGTCGAGCAGCGACAGCTTGGGCTGGTAGACGAGGCTGAACTCGTTGCGCTCGAGCGCCTTGCGCAAGGCGCCGACCAGCGTCGCGCGCAGGCGTGCGGCGGCGTCCATCGACTCGGTGTAGACCTTGTACGTCTTCCGGCCGTGCTCCTTGGCCTGGTACATCG
Organism: Lysobacteraceae bacterium PS02065; assembly: GCA_029959555.1. Lineage (GTDB taxonomy): Bacteria > Pseudomonadota > Gammaproteobacteria > Xanthomonadales > Rhodanobacteraceae > Dokdonella. Next base: position 37,618 of record JASCPI010000031.1, read on the forward strand.
CGGTATCGGCGAACTTGAGCAGGTCGGTCGGCGTCTGCGCGTGGTCCGGATACAGGCTGATGCCGATCGACGGCGAGATCACGACCTCCTGGCCGTCGTCGAGCTCGAGCGGTGCTTCGAACGCTGTGATGATCTTCTGCGAGACCCGCTCCGCCTCGATCGCGTCGGTGAGCTCCTCGAGCACGATGTTGAACTCGTCGCCACCGATGCGCGCGACCGTGTCGCCGTCGCGCACATGGTCGCGCAGACGGCTGCCGGCGGCCTTGAGCATGCGGTCACCGGCCGCGTGGCCCATCGAGTCGTTGACGTGCTTGAAACGGTCGAGGTCGAGGAACAGTACCGCGACCTTGCGGGCGCCGCGCCGCGCGCGCACGACCGCGTGGCCGAGGCGCTCGAACAGCAGCGTGCGGTTCGGCAGGCCGGTCAGCGTGTCGTAGTTGGCGAGGTAGCGCAGCTCCTGCTCGTTGCGCTTGCGCTCCGTGATGTCGGTGATGACCTGCACGTAGTGCATGCGCTGACCCTGCGCATCGCGCACCTCGCTGCTCTGCAGCCAGGACAGGAACTCCTCGCCGTCCTTGCGACGCTGCCACAGCTCGCCGCGCCAGTGGCCGTCGCGCGCGAGCGCGTCGCGCAGCGACTGGTAGTGCTCGGGCGAGTGCTGCGCGCAGTTGAGCAGCGACGCCGAGCGGCCCCGCAGCTCGTGCTCCTGCCAGCCGGTCATGCGCGTGAAGGCGGGGTTGATCGAGATGAAGCGGAAGTCGAGGTCGGTGACCGACACCGCCTCGCTCATGCTGCCGATGACCTGCTGCGCGATGCGGCGGTCGCGCTCGGCCTCGCGCGTCGCGGTGACGTTGCGCGCGGTACCGCAGATGCGCAGCGGCCGCCCGGCCTCGTTGCGCTCGACGATCTTGCCGCGCGCGAGCACCCAGATCCACTCGCCCTCGCGCGCACGCACGCGCTGCTCGGACTCGAACAGCGAGGCCTTGCCGGTGATGTGGTCGTCGAGGCGCTGCGCGATCGCACGCTGGTCGTCGGGATGCACGTGCCCCCGCACCCACTCGTAGACCGAACCCGCATCCTCGCGCTGGTTGCCGCGACGATCGGCACCGAGGCGCACGAGCACCCCCGAGTCCATGTCGAGGTCCCAGAACTCGTCCGACGACCCCCACAGCGCGAGGCGCAGACGGTCCTCGCGCTCCTGGATCTCGCGGTGGTGGCGGCGCTCCTCGAGTCGCTTGCGCCGCACCGACTGCCATACGAACAGCACGGCGAGCACGCCGAACAGGACGTAGGCGACCTGCATCGGCAGGCTGTTCCACCATTCGGGCCGGATGCGCAGCGCGAGCGACGCCGAGTCGTTGCTCCAGTAGCCGTCGTGGTTGCTGGCCTGGACCTGGAAAACATAGTTGCCGGCGTCGAGGTTCGTGTAGGTCGCATCGCTGCGCGCGCCGGCGTCGACCCAGTGCTCGTCGAAGCCCTCGAGGCGGTAGCGGAAGCGGTTGCGCTCCGGTGCGGTGAAGTCGAGCGCGGCGAATTCGAAGCGCACGACGCGGTCGACCTGCTGCATCGCCAGCTCGGGGCCGGGTCGATCCTGCGATTCGCCCGCGTTGCCGATGCGCACCCCGGTGATCACGATCGGCGGCACGTAACGGCTCGCGACGACGGCGCCCGGCATGACGATGTTGAGGCCGGCGAGGCCCCCGAACGCGAACTCGCCGTTGGCCAGCGCGAGCGAGGAACCGCCGTTGAACTCCAGACCCTGCAGACCGTCCTTGAGCGAGAACGTGTGGAACACGGCATTCGCGGCGTCGAACGCGACGATCCCGCGGTTCGTGCTGAACCACAGGCGGCCCATCGGATCCTCGAGGATCGCGTACACCGTCGGATCGGGCAGGCCGTCGCGCACGCCGTAGCGCGTGAAGCGCGGCACGCCGTCGTCGAGCGTGCTGAGATGGTTCAGGCCGCTGTGCGTGCCGATCCAGAAGCTGCCGTCGGCGGCTTCGTGGATGTCGCGCACGAGGTTGCCGGACAGCGAGTGCGGATCGTTGGCGGCGTGCTCGATCGTGCGCACCGCGCCGGTCGCCGGATCGATGACGTTGAGCCCGTCGAGCGTGCCTGCCCAGATCCGCCCCTTGCGGTCCTCGTGCAGGGCGATGACGTGGTCGTGGGTGAGGCTGGCCGCATCACCGTCGATGTGCCGCCAGGAGCGCGAGGTGCCGGTACGCGGATCGTGGCGCGTGACGCCCTCGGCGTTCGAGCCGTACCAGATGCTGCCGTCGCGCGCGACGATGAGCGTGCGGTAGCCGCGATCACGCGACTCGCCGACCCGGCCCAGCGTACCGGCCAGCGGCGTGACCACGGCCGTCGCGGCGTCGAACCGGCCGACGCCGAGGTTGGTCGCGAACCACATCGCGCCCGAGGCGTCGCGCGCGAGCGCCTCGACATGCAGGCGTGTCGGCGCCTTCAGGCCGAACGCCGCCGTGATGGCCGCCGTGTGATCCTCGAACCGATCGGCGCTGCGATCGTAGTGGCGCAGGCCACCGCCGTCGGTCCCGAGCCACAGGGCATCCGGACCATCCTGGAGGATCGCGCGGATGCTGTTGGCTCCCGTCTCGAAGCTCGCCGCCCGGTTGTCGACGACATAGCGGAAGGTCGCACCGTCCGGATCGACTTTCGCGAGTCCGGTGGTTTCACCGCCGAGCCACAACAGGCCCGACCGATCGACGAACAGGCGCGCGATCGTCGGCTCCTGCAGGCCCCTCGGAAGTTCGCGGTTCGGATGGATCCAGCGCACGCCCTCGCGGCCGGTTTCGTGGATCGCCAGACCCTCGCCCCTGACGGACATCCACACGCGCCCGGCCATGTCCTCGGCGAGCGACGTCACCTTGCCATGGCCCTGCGCCGACCAGAGGACGCGAGCCTCGCCACTGACCTGGTCGACCCGGTACAGCGCGCCGGAACCCGCCACGTAGATGACGCGGTCGCGACCCTCCATGACGCTCGTGAGATCGCCCAGCACACCGGCGGCCACGCGTTCCGCGACCTGGTCGCCACGAGGCACGCGCAGCAGGCCTTGCGCGGTCGCGGCCCACACGGTGCCGTCCGACGCGTGCACGAGGCTGCGTACCGGATTCGGTGCCGCGCCTTCGGCGGGCGACAGCGTGGTACGCATGCGCGTGGCGGGATCGAGGCGCTCGAGACCATGCCGCGAGCCGATCCACACGGCGCCCTGCGAATCGACCGTGAGCGCGGTGACGGAGTCGCGCAAGCCGCGCAGGGGCGTATCGTCGTCGAGCATGAAAGGCTCGAAGTGCCCGGTGGCCGCATCGAAGCGCGAGACGCCGCTGACGTTGGTGCCGACCCACAGGTGTCCATCGGCACCGTCGGCGAGCGCCATGAGCACGCCTTCGGGCAGGCTCGTGCGATCGTCGCCATCGTGCGCGTAGAGGCGGAACCGGTAACCGTCGAAGCGGTGCAGCCCGCCTTGCGTACCGACCCACAGGAAGCCCGCGGCATCCTGGTGGATGACGTTGACGGAACTCTGCAGCAGGCCGTGATCGGCACCGATGGCGTCGAAGTAGAACGCGCGCTCGACGGCCATGGCCGGCGCGAACGTGGCGAACCATGCGCAGGCGACGATCAGCGCGCGCAGCAGATGGGCGCGCGCACCTGCTCGCGGACCCATCCTGCATGGAAGCTTGCTGCGTGTGCGCATCCGGATACCGCCTCGCCAGACTCCATCGTCCCGCAGCGGTCGTGTCGCGGCTTGCGCCCCGGGCACGCGTCGACGTTCCTTCCCCCGCTTGGTCGCCGCAGTGTAGGCAATCGGCTGCGCGCGTGCACGTCGCGTCCCGCGCGACGCGCTAGAATCACGTGCATCTCCCCGCGGACGTGATGCGTGACCGATTCATCCCCTCTCGACCACGACGACCTCGGCCGCACGCTGGCCCACCTCAAGGCCGGCCTCGGCGCCAGCGAGGTGCACGGCTCACTGGTCGGCTTCCTGAGCGGCGGTGGCCGCGCCGATCCACGCCGCTGGCCCGAAGCGCTCGCGATCGACCTCGACGACGACGGCGATGCGCGCATGGCCGCGCTGTATCCGGCCTGCCTCGCCCAGCTCGAGGATCAGGAGCTCGGCTTCGAGCCCCTGCTGCCGCGCGACGATGCGCCGCTGCCCGATCGTGCCGATGCCCTCGTCGCATGGTGCCGTGGCTTCCTCGGCGGCATCGGTCTGGCCGGTGCCGGACATCCGGGCACGTGCTCGGCCGACGCGACCGAGATCCTGCGTGACGTCGCCACGATCGCGGGATCCTCGTTCGATCTCGAGGACGAGGACGAGGACGAGGCCGCGCTGACCGAAGTGCTCGAGTTCGTGCGCGTCGGCGTGCTGCTGCTGTACGGCGAGTTCAACGGCATGCCGCGCACGGGTGCCGGCGCGCCGCCGAGCCGACGCCTGCACTGAGCACCACCACGTGACCATCCCCGCCAGCGAATTCGCCCGCCGTCGCCGCCAGCTCATGCGTATGGCCGGCCGCGACGCGATCGTCATCGTCCCCGCCGCGCCGGAGCGCGTGCGCAACAACGACGCGCATTATCCGTATCGTCAGGACAGCGATTTCCACTATCTGAGCGGCTTCCCGGAACCCGAGGCCGTGCTCGCGCTGATCCCCGGCCGCGCGCAGGGCGAGACGATCCTGTTCTGCCGCGAGAAGGATCCCGAGCGCGAGCGCTGGGACGGCGCGCGCGCCGGCCACGAAGGCGCCGTCGAACAGTACGGTTTCGACGACGCGTTCCCGATCGCCGACATCGACGACATCCTGCCCGGCATGATCGAGGGACGCTCGCGCGTCTACTACCACTTCGGCCGCGACACCGAGTTCGACCTCAAGCTGATCGGCTGGGTCAACCGCGTGCGCGCGATGGTGCGCCAGGGCGCGAAGCCGCCGCACGAGTTCGTCGCGCTTTCGCATCTGCTGCACGACCTGCGCCTGTTCAAGTCGCGCGCCGAGCTGCGCACGATGAGGCGCTCCGCGCAGATCGCCGCCGAAGCGCACGTGAGGGCGATGCGCACGACGCGGCCCGGCATGAACGAACACGAGGTCGAGGCCGAGCTGCTGCACACGTTCCGGCGTCACGGCGCCGTGGCGAGCTACGAGCCGATCGTCGGCGGTGGCGCGAACGCCTGCGTGCTGCACTACCGCGCCAACAACGCGCCGCTGCGCGACGGCGACCTGCTGCTCATCGATGCCGGTGCCGAGTTCGAGTGCTACGCGTCGGACATCACGCGCACGTTCCCGGTCAACGGGCGCTTCTCGCCCGAGCAGCGCGCGCTCTACGACATCGTGCTGGCCGCACAGGCCGCAGCGATCGACGCGGTGCGCCCGGGTCGCGCCTACGACGCCTACCACGAGGCCGCCGTGCGCGTGATCACGCGCGGCCTGATCGAGCTCGGCCTGCTCAAGGGCACGCTCGATGCCAACCTGCGCGACCACGCCTACCGTCGCTTCTACATGCACAAGACCGGGCACTGGCTCGGTCTCGACGTACACGACGTCGGCGATTACCGCATCGATGGCGAGTTCCGCGAGCTCGAGCCCGGCATGGTCGTGACGGTCGAACCCGGCATCTACGTCGCGCCGGACCTCAAGGGCGTTCCGGCGCGCTGGCGCGGCATCGGCATCCGCATCGAGGACGACGTCGTCGTCACGAGCGGCGACCCCGAGGTCATCACGCGCGACGTGCCGAGCGATCCCGACGCGATCGAAGCGCTCATGGCGAAGCGCTGAGCGGGCGGCCGCGATGATCCATCCGATCCTGCGCATGGGCGATCCGCGCCTGCTGCGCGTCGCGCCGCCGGTGCCCGACATGATGCTCGGCAGCGCCGAACTCGAGGCACTGATCGCCGACCTGTTCGAGACGATGGCCGCGGCCGGCGGAGTGGGCCTCGCCGCGCCGCAGATCGGTGTAGACCTGCAGCTCGTGATCTTCGGTTTCGAGCGCTCGGAACGTTATCCCGAGGCACCGCCGGTGCCGCGCACGATCCTGCTCAACCCGGTCATCGAGGTGCTGGATGCGACACTCGAGGACGGCTGGGAGGGTTGTCTTTCCGTGCCGGGCCTGCGCGGTCTCGTGCCGCGACCGCGGGCGATCCGCTATCGCGGCGTCGATCCGCAGGGTGTGCCCATCGATCGTGAAGCCGAAGGCTTCCACGCACGCGTCGTGCAGCACGAGTGCGACCACCTGATCGGCCGGCTCTACCCGACCCGCATGCAGGACCTGACCCGACTCGGTTTCACCGACGTGCTGTTCCCGGGCCTGGACCCGGCATCGGACGACTGACGCCGCGCGTCAGCCGTGGCGGTCGTGCGTCTGCGGCAGCGTGTCGTCATGCGCGACGAGCACGTCCGGGCGCTTGGCGCCGGCGTAGCGTTTGGCCCAGTAGGGCTCGGAAAGGCTGCTCACGCTGACGCGCTTGCCCGACGACGGCGCATGGATGAAGCGGCCGTCGTCGAGGTAGATGCCGACGTGCGAGATCGACTTGCCGGCGATGCGGAAGAACACGAGGTCGCCGCTGCGCAGCTCCTTGCGGTCGATCTTGCGGCCGACGTGGAACTGGGCCGCCGAACTGTGCGGAAGATCCGCATTGAGACCGTGCTGGAACACGTAGCGCACGAAGCCGCTGCAGTCGAAACCGCTCTCGGGATCACGGCCACCGCGGCGGTAGCGGATGTCGCGCAGGCGGTTGGCGATCGAGGTGAGCAGCTGCCGCGGCGACAGCTCCTCGAGCATGCGCGGCTTCCAGGAGTGCTTCGTCTCGGAGGCGGTCGCGACCTCGGCGGCGGACGGCAGCGTCGAGGCCTGCACGGCCCACAGCGGGGTCACGGCCGCGGCCTGGACGACTGGAGCGACGAGTAGCGTCAGACCGGTATCGAGCGACCACAGGGGTGCTTCGGCGGCGGACGCGGAACGCGGGGCGAGGAAGGTCGCCACGCAGGCGGCGAACACCAACGTTGGCAGGCGCGGAATGAACATGCGCGAGGTGGCTCGGCTGGAGGTTGACGGGGTGCGCGTCGAACTCCCCGAGCGCGTGACGAAAGTAGCAAATGACGTGACGGGTCGTGGTTCAATTCCCGTTAAGCCCGTCGCGGTTCGGAGGCGTACATGCGTACGCACCTGCGAGGCCGGTCGTCAGTGCGGCGGCGTCTCGTCGTCGGCGCGGCGTTTTGCCTCACGATCGGCGTCGAGTTCGAACCACATCGCGTTCAGGATCGCGAAGCTGCAGGCGAGCCCCACGCCGAGGATCCAGCTGAAGTACCACATCGGGGACGGCCTCCTAGTGCATCGAGTGGGAACGCCGCACGTGCGCGAGGTCGATGCGCCCGCGCAGCACGCGGTACACCCAGCTCGTGTAAGCGACGATGATCGGCATGAAGATCGCCGCCGCGATCAGCATGAGCCCGAGCGTGAGCCGGCTCGACGACGCATCCCACACGGTCAGGCTGCTGCGCGGATCGAGGCTCGACGGCATCAGGAACGGGAACAGCGCGAAGCCCGCCGACATCACCGTGCCGACGACCGCGACCGCACTCGCGAGGAACGCGCCGCGATGACGCCGGCGTGACGCGAGCAGCGGCACGAGCACGGCACTGGCGATCGCGATGCCCGCGATCACGCAGGCCCAGGTCCCGAGCGCACCGTGCAGCCAACCCTGCCCGTCCGTGGCGACGGCCTTGAACAGCGGATTCGACGGTCCATCGACGACGACGGCACCGCTGATCACGTACGACGGGATGCCGGTCGCGAGCCAGGCGCCCGCCGCGGCATAGAGGAGGACGAAGGCCGGCGCGAGCACGCGCAGCGCACGCTCGGCACGCTGCGCGATCGGATCCTCGGACTTCACCGCGGCCCAGGCCGCGCCGTGCATGAGCAGCATCGCGAGCGCGACGAGGCCGACCAGCAGCGGGAACGGCCGCAGCAGGTCGACGAGGCCGCCTTCGTAGGTCATGCGCAACGTCGCGTCGTAGCGGAACGGCACGCCGAGGAACAGGTTGCCGATCGCGACGCCGAAGATCAGCGGCGGCACCACGCCCGTGAACGTGAGCACGCCGTCCCAGGCATCGCGCCAGCGCGGGTCCTCGATCTTGTTGCGGAAATTGAAGCCGGCCGGGCGCAGGATGAACGCGAGCAGGGCGAGGAAGATCGCGAAGTAGAAGCCCGAGAACGATGCCGCGTAGAGCAGGGGCCATGCGGCGAAGATCGCGCCACCGCCGAGGATGAGCCAGACCTGGTTGCCCTCCCAGACCGGCTCGACGGTCTCGAGCAGCGCGCGGCGCTCGCCGTCGTCGTGGCCGAGCACGCGCACGAGCGCCGCGACGCCGAGGTCGAAGCCGTCCATGACCGCGAAGCCGGCGAGCAGCACGCCGAGCAGCAGCCACCAGATGATGCGCAAGGTCTCGTAATCCGGCATGCGGCGACCTCCGTTCAGTCCTGCGCGTCGTGCGTGCGGCGCGCCACGCGCGTGGCCGGCACCCGAGGAACGCGTCCGCGAACCCCGCGCGGCGATGGCACCGTGTTCAATGCACGCCCTCCTCTTTCGGCGGCCACATGCCGAGCCCGTCCGGCCCCTTGCGCGCGTAGCGCACCATGAGGAACGCATCGACGACGGCGAGCGCCGTGTAGAACACCACGAAGCCGATCAGGCTCGTCATGACCTGCGTGACCGACACCGACGAGACACCGAGCGCGGTCGGCAGGATGCCTTCGATCGCCCACGGCTGGCGGCCGTACTCGGCGACGATCCAGCCGAGCTCGCTGGCGATCCACGGCAGCGGCAGGCTGCACAGCGCCACACGCAGGTACCAGCGGTGGCGGTCGAGCTGGCGCTTCGAGGCGAGCCAGAAGGAGTACGCGAACAGCGCGATGAACCAGAAGCCGCACGCGACCATGATGCGGAAGGCCCAGAACAGCACGGGCACGTTCGGGATCGTGCTCTCGGCGGCGCGCGCGACGTCTTCGGGCGATGCGGAAAGCGGATCGACGTTGAGGCGGGTCAGCAGCAGCGCGTGACCGAGGTCGTCCTTGTGCGCCTCGAACGTCGCGCGTGCCTCGGCGTCGTTGCGATCCGCGCGCAACGCCTGCATCGCCGCGTAGGCCTTGCGGCCATCGGCGATGCGCACCTCGGCTTCGGCGACGAGTTCGCGGATGCCCGGCAGCACGCCGTCGAGCGAACGTGTACCGATGAGACCCATGACCCACGGAATGTGCACGGCGTAATGCGTCTTGCGCTCGGCCACGTCGGGCCAGCCGAACAGCGTGAACGACGCCGGCGGCGGCTCGGTCTCCCACATCGCCTCGATCGCGGCGAGCTTCATCTTCTGGTGTTCGGTGACCGTGTAGCCGGATTCGTCGCCGAGCACGACCACGCTCAGCGATGCCGCCAGGCCGAAGCTCGCCGCAACCGTCATCGAGCGTTTGGCGAAATCGACGTTGCGGCCATTGAGCAGGTACCAGGCGCTGATCGACAGCACGAACATCGCGCCGAGCACGTAGCCGGCACTGACCGTGTGCACGAACTTCGACTGGGCGACCGGGTTGAAGAACACCGCGCTGAACGAGGTGACCTCCATGCGCATCGTGTCGATGTTGAACTCGGCACCGACCGGGTTCTGCATCCACGCGTTCGCGGCGAGGATCCACAGCGCCGACATGCTGGTCGCGAAGGCGAGCAGCCAGGTCACGGCGAGATGGCCGACGCGCGAGAGCTTGTCCCAGCCGAAGAAGAACAGGCCGATGAACGTCGCCTCGAGGAAGAACGCCATCATGCCTTCGATCGCGAGCGGCGTGCCGAACACGTCGCCGACGTAGTGCGAGTAGTACGCCCAGTTCGTGCCGAACTGGAACTCCATCGTCACGCCGGTGGCCACGCCCATCGCGAAGTTGATGCCGAACAGCACGCCCCAGAACTGGGTCATGCGCTTCCAGATCTCGCGCCCGGTCATGACGTAGACCGACTCCATGATCGCGAGCATGAAGACCAGGCCCATGGTCAGCGGCACGAACAGGAAGTGGTACAGCGCGGTCAGCGCGAACTGCAGGCGCGAGAGATCGACGACGGTGTGGTCGATCATGGCGAGGCGTCCTGTCGTCCGGAGGGTGTGAAGTGCGCCTCGATCGCCTCGCGCGAGGTGTCGGCACGCGGCCATGGCTTGATCGCGACGTGCCAGAGCACGGTCAGCAGGACGAGCTTGATGCCGATGATCAGCGCGAACTCGATGCCGAAGCGGCGACCGCCGCGTCCGCGGAACCACGACTTCGAAGGCGGCTTGCGTTCCTGCATCGTCGGTCTTCCCGTGTCGCGGCCAGTGTACGCCCGTGATCGTGTGCCGCGATGCGACCGGCTGTCACGGATCAGATGCACGTGCCAGGGGCGGAGCAGTCGGCGATTTCCTACACGCACACGCGGCGGATGCCCGTCGCCCTCACGCCGCCGGCGCTCGAAGCTCGATCTCCACTTCGACCGGGGATGCCATCGATGGCCATGCCGTCTCTTCGTTCGACCCTGTTCGTCGCCTGCGCGATGTCGCTCGCGACCGAGGCCTCCGCGCAGGTGGTGTACCGCTGTATCGGGGATGACGGCACGACGGTCTTCCAGGATCGCGCGTGCACGAACGGCACGCGCCTCGTGATGCCGACCGAACGGCCACCGAGCCCCGCACCGGCGCGCGAGCGCACGACGGCCACGACACGCGGGAAGCGGTCTGCCGCATCGACGCCACGCATCTCGCGCACGCGCACCGACACGCCGGACGCCTGGGAATGCCGCGCGTCGGGAGGTGCCGTGTTCTACCGCTTCTCCGCCTGCCCGGCGACGCTGCCGGCGAAGGGCGCGAAAGGAACGAAGGCGCAACCTCCCGAGCGCGTGCAGGCGCGCACGATCACGCTGCCCGAGGCGTGCCGGCGCATGCGCGCGAACGGCCGCGACGGACGCGAGCACGACGATCGGGTCTCGACCTACGACCGCAATCTCGGACGCGATCCGTGCCGGCGGCACTGATGCCCGATTGGACGGCGGTATAGTCGGCGCTTCGCTCTCTTCGTGGATCGTCGATGCCTACCAGAACCCTCGCTCTCGCCGCCGTCGCGGCGATCGCCGCGATCGCCGCGACGGCGTGCTCGAAAGGCCAGGAAGCTGCTCCCGCAGCGCCCGCCCCTGCGCAGCAGCCGCGCGGTCCATCGGCGGCCAAGCAGTTCGAGATGTACCAGCAGATGGTCGATGCCGGCAGCGCCGAGCTCGCCGTGCCGCTCGGCGACGACATCCTGCGCACCTTCCCCGACAGCCCCGAGGCCGCCAAGGTCAAGGAGACGCTCGAACCGCTGCGCGCGAAGGCCACGGCCGATGGCGAATCGCGCCGGCTCGGCCGCCTGTGGGCGTACCAGACGGGCCCGATGGCCGGCGGCCGGCAGAGCACGGCGTCGGTCTACAGCAAGGACGGTGCCGCGACCGGCACGGGCCCGCGCCTGATCCTGCGCAAGCACTCCGAATGGGGCCAGAGCGTCTACGTGTTCGGCGAGGAGCCCGGCTTCAGCTGTGCGAAGCCGTGCCGCGTGTCGGTACGTTTCGACGGCGAAGCCGCGAAGTCGTTCGAAGGCAGCATCCCGCCGACCGGGGAGCCTGCGATCTTCATCGAGGACGACAAGCCCTTCCTCGTCCGCATGGGCAAGGCCCGCGAGATCGCGATCGAAGTGACACCGAAGGGTGGCGCCAAGCGCACGCTGGTCTACGAGGTCGGCGGTTTCGACACGCAGAAATGGGTGCCTGTACCGGCCAAGTGAGCATGCGGCGCTGCATGGAAAAGGGCCGCGCCCGAAGGCGCGGCCCTTGTGACGGCCATGCGATGCGCTGCACGACCGATGAAGCGATTCGTGGCGGTCAGTGCAGCGATGTCTCGAACCCGCGCACCTGCTTCTCGGCTTCGCCGCGTGCCACGCCGCAGCCCTCCTGGATACGGCAGGCGAGAACCTGCCGGTTGCCTTCGAGACGATCGAGGTCGTCGTCGGTGAGGTTGCCCCACGTGGCCTTGAGCGAGCGCGTGAGCAGCTTCCGCTTGCTCTCAATTCCGCTTGCTCTCAATGAGGTTTTGGTTCACCGGTGTCTCCTGTGCGGCGCGATGCGGCTTGGCCGTGTCCATCGCGTGATCCACGATAGTCCCCACGATGCGAAGCTCCGGTTGGCTCGCGGTTAGCGCCGCGTTACCGCTCGGCTGCGGTTCATCGCCCTGAACGAAGGTCGCTTCTTTTTGTGCGTGATCTCGTGACCGATTCCCTCGTCGAAAGCTTCCCGCCGCAGGTCGGCGCGCAATGCCGCGTGCTCGTGCTCGGCACGGCGCCGAGCGTGCGCTCGCTCGCGATGCAGCAGTCGTACGCACATCCGCAGAACCTGTTCTGGCCGTTCATGGGCGAGCTGTTCGACGCCGGGCCCGAGCTGCCGTATGCGCAACGCATCGCGCGCCTGCACGCGCTGGGCGTCGGCATCTGGGACGTCTACGCACGCTGCGAGCGGCCGGGCAGCCTCGACAGCAGCATCGTGCGCGCGAGCGAGATCGCCAACGACATCCCGGGGCTCGCCGTGGCCCATCCCGAGCTGCACACGATCGTGCTCAACGGCGGCACCGCGCAGAAGGCGTTCCGTCGCCTCGTGCTGCCGCATCTGCCTGCAGGACGTGTCGCCCTGCTCGACCTGCCGTCGACGAGCCCGGCCAACGCGTCGATTCCGCGCGTCCGCAAGCGCTCGGCTTGGGAAGCGATGCGCGACGCTGTCTCGAACCGCTGACCGGATCCTGACCGCCGTTCACGCATCGTCCGATTCCGGTCCCGTCCGTTCAGCATGAACGGCCAACACTGCGCTCCCTCTTCCACGTTCGGAGTGTCGCCATGCTTCGCATCATGACGGGTCTCGCCACGACGGTCCTCGCCTCGGGTCTGCTCGCATCGGCGCCGCAGGCGCGTGCTGCGGAAGCCGATCTCGGCTGCACGCTCAAGTTCAACCTCAGCGGCTGGTCGGCGATCTACAAGCATGCCGAAGGCCACGGCACGATCACCTGCAAGGACGGCAAGTCGATCAAGGTCGACATCTCGGCCAAGGGCGGCGGATTGACGGTCGGCAAGTCGCACATCGACAACGGCACCGGCAAGTTCACCGACGTGCACACGATCAACGACGTCCTCGGCACCTACGCACAGGGTGAGGCGAACGCGGGCCTGGTCAAGTCGGGCACGGCCCAGATCCTCACCAAGGGCACGGTGTCGCTCGCCCTGGCCGGCGCCGGCGAGGGCATCGACCTCGGCATCAGCGTCGGGGCGTTCACGCTGAGCAAGGCCAAGTAAGGCCTGCTCTCGCGCTGCGACCGTCCGGATCATCCCGGGCGGTGACGGCGGTGGCGCCTGCGGGCGCCGCCGCCGTCGTTTAAACCCGTCATCGCCTGCCGGCATCCCACGGCCACCGAGTCCGTGGAGATGCGCCCGATGTCGTTCCGTCCTTTCGCGAGCGTCCTGCTCGTCCTCGCCGTCTCCACGCCCGCCCACGCCGGACTCGACGTCTCGACGGACGCGTGCCGCATCGAAAGCCGTTACGACGTGCGCATCGACGGCGAGCGCATGACGTTCACCCGCAAGGATCCACCGCAGGTCGTCGTGATCGCACGCAGCGGCGCCATCACGGTCGACGGGCGCACGCTCGCCCTCGACGCGGCCGATGCCGCGCGGGCCATCGACCTCGAGCGTTCGCTGCGCGCGATCGTTCCGGAGGCCAAGGGCGTCGCGATCGAGGCCGTCGGCATCGCGTTCGAGGCGATCGGCCACGCCTCCACCGCATTCGCCGAGTCGCCGAGCCAGGCCCGCGAGAGCGCCGAGCGCCTCGCACGCACGTCGGCCGAGCTGCGCCGCGCGATCGAGGCCAAGGAAGACTGGAGCCTCGCCTCCGACGCTTACGTCGAACGCCTCGTCGAAGGCGCGGTGGGCTCGCTGGTCGGCGAGCTCGTAGGCAACATTACCTCCCAGGCCCTCAAGGTCGCCTTCAGCGGTGGCGACACCGCTGCGCTCGCCGAGCTCGAGGCACGCGCCGCGTCGATCGAGAAGCACGTCGAGAAGGGCATCAAGGCCAGCGCTCGCGCCCTCGAGACGCGCGTCGACCGCCTCTGCGACCAGCTGCGCGCCGCCGACGCGATCGAGGATGGCCTCGTCGCACGTCTTCCCGACGGTTCGCGCCTGGACCTGTTCGACCTCGCGCGCTGACCCCGCTCAGCCCGGCGGCGGTGGGACCGCCGCCTGCGAGGGCGCATCGCGGCGCGTGCGCCATGTCGCCGCGCGCGTCGTGTCATCGGTCGCCGTGTACAGCGCGATGTAGTCGTCGACCACTTCGCGCGTGCGCGAATGGCCGGGCCCGAACGCGGGATTCGAGGTGAAGATCGCGTAGGCGCGATCGAGCTCGGCTTCCGCTTCCGCATAGCGCTTGCGGCTCAGCAGCACCTTGGCCAGCGCGTGCACGAAGATGCCGCGCGCGGGATTCTCGGGGCCGAACGCCTTGTCCATGTGTTCGACCGCGTCACGGGTATGACGTTCGGCAGCCTCGAGCTCGCCGAGATCGCGCAGCAGGCGTCCCAGGTTGCTCGCCCCCGATACCGCGAGGAAGTGATCGGGCCCATGCAGACGCAGATTGGTCGCGAGCACACGCTCGTAGTACGGCCTCGCCTCGGCGTTGCGGCCCTGGTTGCGGATCGCGCCGCCGAGGTTGGACACGAGCACGAGCGTGTTGGAATGATCCGGACCGAGCACGCGCTCGGCACGCGCCAGCGCCGGCGTGAGCAAGGCCTCGGCTTCGGCGTAACGCTCCTGTTCGAGGTACATGACGCCAAGGGCGGTGGTCACGTCGAGCGTCTTCGTGGCGTCCTCGCCATGGGCCGCGCGCGTGCGCGCGAGCGTGTCGAGCAGCAGCGGCTCCGCATCCGTGTAGCGGTCCACGCGCGTGTAGGTCGCGGCGAGTCCGCGCGCGGTCTCGAGCGTGTCGGGATCGTCGGCGCCGAAGGCCGTGCGCTGACGCGGCAGCACGTCCTCGTAGCGCGTGATCGCAGCTTCGAGCTTGCCGGCGCCGCGCTCGTACCAGCCGACACGACTCTCGGCGAACAGGCGGTCACGGTCCGTCGCCGGCAGCGTGTGCGCGAGCTCGAGCATCGCCGGCACGTTGCCGAGCGCTTCCTCGAACCGCCCCTGGTTGCCGATCGCGTCGTTGCGGCTGACGAGCAGGCGCAGGCGCTCACCGACCGGCATGCCGGTCTTCGCCGCAAGCTCGGCGGCGAGCCCGAAATGCTCGGCGGAGGCCGCGTACTCGCCGATCGCGCCGTAGCTCTGCGCGATCGTGCGTTCGATCGTGGCCTGTACCTCCGGCTGACCCGCGAGCTGGTCGCGCGCGCGCGTCGCCGCCGCATCGAGGACCAGGCGCATGAGGCTGCGATCCATACCGCGGGCGCGATCGGGATCGATGCCGGCGAGCATCTGCTGCGCGAACGCGGCGACCTGACGCGCCTTGTCGGCCTCGATGCGGGCCTGCTGCGCGGCCTGCTCGGCACGCCACTGGCCTTGCACGGCCAGCACGATGCCGGCGACGAGCGCCGCGACGACCATCGCGCCGGCACCGAGCGCGACGCGGTGACGCCGCACGAACGCACGCGTGACGTAGGCACGCGTGGCGGGCAGCGCGTGCACGGGGAGGTGCTCGCGGAAGCGCTCCAGATCCTCGGCGAGAGCGGCTGCCGAGGCATATCGCCGCTCGCGGTCCTCGGCGAGTGCACGGCGCAGGATCGCACGCAGTTCGTAGGGCAGCCGCCGGGCCGCCGCGATGAGGTCCCCTGCACCGGGCACGTCCGGCGATTCGTCGGTGAGAAGCAGGGTGTCGTGCAGCGGCATGCGCGGGCGCGCCTGCGACTGGTAGGCGGCCGACGACGTGAGGCCCGCAGCCCGGCTGCCGGTGAGCACCTCGAACAGCATGACGCCGAGCGCGTAGACATCGCTGCGCGTATCGAGGTCGCGCACGTCGCCGCGCGCCTGCTCGGGGCTCATGTAGATGGCCGTGCCGGCGCGCCAGGCGTCGCCTGCGTCGGGACCGTCCGAGCCCGTGCCACCACCGATCGCGATGCCGAAATCGATGATCTTCGGGGCCGGTGAACCGTCGATGTCACGTACGAGCACGTTGGCCGGCTTGAGGTCGCGATGGATGACACCCTTCTGGTGCGCGTGCTGCACGCCCTGGCAGACGCGCACGAACAGCGCGAGACGCACGTCGAGCGGCAGGTCGCGGTCGGCGCAGTACTGCGTGAGCGGCTCGCCCTCGACGTACTCCATCGCAAGGTAGGCGTCGCCGCGCGGCGTCGTGCCGGCGTCGAACACCTGCGCGATCCCGGGATGCTGCATCTGCGCAAGGGCCTGGCGTTCGACTTCGAACCAGGCCAGCGCCATCGGGCTCGCGAGCTGCTCGCGGATCAGCTTGAGCGCGACCTCGCGGCGTACCGGCGCGGTCTGTTCCGCGAGGTAGACCAGCCCCATGCCGCCCTCGCCGAGCGCGCGACGGATCACGTAGGCGCCGAGGCGCGTGCCGGGCACCAGTCCACCGTCTTCGGTGGACCGCGTGGCGGTGGCGCCCTCGAATTCGGTCGCGTCGTCGGCGGACGGATCGTGGCCTGACGTCATGGCGTGTCCCCTGGTGCGCACCGGTCGACGCGCCGGCTTCGCATGCCGCGATTAGACGACGCCGGGCGACGCGCGACAAGCGCGTCGGGTCCGTTGCCGATCACCAGCTGCCGGTGTTCGGCATCGATGCCCACGGCTCGCGTGGCGGCAGCGATTCGCCCTTCTGCAGCAGCTCGATCGAGATGAGGTCCGGCGACCTCACGAACGCCATGTGGCCGTCGCGTGGCGGGCGGTTGATCGTCACGCCCGCGTCCATGAGGCGCTGGCAGGTCGCGTAGATGTCGTCGACCGCGTAGGCGAGGTGGCCGAAATTGCGCGCCGAGCCGTAGTCCTCGGCGTCCCAGTTCCAGGTCAGCTCGACCTCGCCTCGATCGGCATCTGCCGGGGCGGAGAGGAACACGAGCGTGAACCGTCCCTGCACGCTCTCCTTGCGCCGTGTCTCGACCAGGCCGAGGATGTTGAAGAAGCAGAGCGATGCGTCGAGGTCACGCACGCGCACCATCGTGTGCAGATACTTCATCGATTCTCCGTGGCAGATGGCTGCGGATGGCTCATGGCCACTCGGTGAGGCCCTCGATCGCGTAGAGCCGTTTCCACGACGGGCGCGACTTCACGATCGAGGCGAGCGCGGCGAGGGCCGGCCAGCGGTCGGCCGGGCGCGGCATGTTGCGCGACCAGCGCATGAGCATGGTCGCGTAGAAATCGACGATGCCGGGCGTGTCGCCGAGGATGCACGGCCCGTGCTCGGCGAGGTGCGCGTCCAGACGCGTCCAGACGTCCTCGATGCGGCGGCGCGCGTACTCGCGCATCGCGTCGTCCTGGTCGGCGGGACCGAAATCCTGCGGATAGAACCACTGGCGGAACGCCGGCTGCAGCGTGTTGGCGAGATGCAGCATCCATTGCAGGTAGATCGCACGCTGAGGCGTGCCCGGCAGCGGCGCGAAACCCGACTCGGGATGGCGTTCGCCGAGCAGCAGCATGAGCGCTGCGCACTCGTAGACGGGCGCGCCGTCGACGATCAGCGTCGGTACGAGGCCGTTCGGGTTGAGGCGCAGGTAGTCGGGATCCTTCTGCGCGCGTGCGTCGAAGTCGACCGCCCGCAGCTCGTGCGCGGCGCCGATCTCGAGCAGCGCGAGGTGCACGGCCATGCTGGCCGTGCCAGGCGAGTAGTACAGCGTGTACATGGAACATCACCCTCGTGGCGGCGGGGGCCGACATTCTGCCTGCAGTCAAACCCGCGCTGGTAGCCTGCCCCGTCTTTGGACACGAGGACAGGCGATGCAAGCGATACGGGATTTCCTCGACCGGCTCGACGCCTCGCCATGGGCTGCCGCCGCGATGGCGTGGGGCCTGCGCCTGTTCGTGGCGCTGCTGATCCTGCTGATCGGCTGGTGGATCGCGCGGCGCATCGCCGACGCCCTGCGCCGCGTGCTCGGGCGCACCGGCGCCGATCCGCTGCTCGGCGACTTCCTGCGCAACGTCGTGTTCGTGCTGCTGCTCGCCGTCGTGATCACCGGCGCACTCGACCGCCTCGGCGTGCCGACCGCGTCTCTGCTCGCGGTGCTCGGCGCAGCCGGCCTCGCGATCGGCCTCGCGCTGCAGAGCTCGCTGTCGCATCTCGCCGCCGGTGTTCTGCTCATGGTGTTCCGGCCGTTCCGCATCGGCCAGTTCATCGAGGTCGCCGGCGCGAGCGGCACCGTGCAGCACGTGAGCCTCATGCACACGCACCTGCTGACCGCCGACAACCGCGAAGTGGTGATCCCGAACGGCAAGGTCGCCGGCGACGCGATCACGAATGCCAATGCCCGCGCGACGCGTCGCATCGACCTCGTGGTCGGCATCGGCTACGAGGACGACGTCGGCCAGGCGATGCAGGTCGTGCAGGAGCTCATGGCCGCCGACCCGCGCATCCTGCAGGAGCCCGAACCGACCGTCGTCGTCTCGCAGCTCGCCGATTCGAGTGTCAACCTCGCGATCCGCCCGTGGGCCAAGACCGGCGACGTGTGGGGCGTGCAGACCAGCCTGCTGCGCGCGATCAAGGAGCGCTTCGCGCAGGAGAACATCTCGATCCCGTTCCCGCAGAGCGAGATGACCGTGCGCCAGCTCGCGGGCGCGGGGGCCTCGCCGACCTCGCCCCCCGATGCGAAGGCGACGCCGCCCGGCAGTGACGCCCGCTGATCCCGCACCGGCCCTCAGGGCTTGCGCACGAGCTCGAAACGCGCGCTGCCCTGCACGAGGCTCAGGCGCTGCGCCGGCCCGGCATCGGGCTCGAACGTGAGCGTCGCGTCGACCGCCTCGACGCGCAGCACGCGCGGGGCCTGGGCCTGCAGCTCGAACGCCGGTTGGCCGGGCACCTGCACGCGCAGCCGGCCATCCTCGCCGACGAGGACGGCGAGCGACAGTTCGCTCGACGTGTACTCGCCCGCGAGTTCGGCCTTGGCCGCAGCCGACAGCTCCACCCTGGCCGACGGCGGCGGCAGGTCGCCTTCGCGTGCCCAGGTCTCGGCCTCGTCGCCCTCGGGGAAGAAGCGCAGCGCCGTGACGACACCCTTGCGGTCGCGCACGAGCTCGAGGCGCGCGGTCGAATCCGGGAAGCCGAACCGGTCGCCGCCGAGCCAGACCATCGTGAACGGCGAACCGCCGCTGCGCTGCGAGACGAGCTTGCCGTCTTCCAGCTTCAGGGTGCGGGTGGTCTTCGCATCGAGGCGGTAGACGCCTTGTGCCGTGTCGAGTTTGCCCGCATCGGGCTGGCCTTCGACGGGATCGGGATACGGATTCCCGACCGCGAAGGCGAGCACGCGGCGCAACAGCGGCGACGGTGACGCGCCGTCGGTGTTCCGCAGCATGACGCCGCTGAGGCGACTGTCCGGCAGGTAGACCAGGCTCGACAGGAAGCCGTGGATGCCGCCGCCGTGCTGCAGCGACGTCTGGCCACGCAGACTGTGACGCTCGATGCCGAAGCCGTAGTGCGAGGCCTTGGCGACACCCTGCGGTGTGGTCATGCGGCGGTAGGCCTCGGGCGGCAGCACCTTGCCGCCGTGCAGGGCGAGGTTCCAGTGCAGCAGATCGTCGACCGTCGACACGAGCGCACCGGCCGCATGCGGCTGCGTCATGCTCAGGTAGCCCGCGCGCGCGGGCTTGCCGTCGAGGCCACGCGTGTAGCCGTTGACGAAACCCGGCACGATCGCCGCATCGTCGCCGTAACGCGTGTGCGCGAGCTGGAGCGGACGCAGGAAGCGCTCCTGCAGCTGCTCGTGCCAGGGCTTGCCGCCGATCGCCTCGATGACGGCGCCGACGAGTACGTAGCCCGAGTTGTTGTAGCGCCACTCGGCGCCGGGCGCGAAATCGGGCTTCTCGTCCTTGAACACGGCGATGAGGGCCTTGGTATCGCGGTCCAGGCGCACGCCTTCGTCCATGTAGCCCGGCAGGTCGGTGTAGCTGCGCACGCCCGAGGTGTGGTCGAGCAGCTGGCGCAGCGTGATCGCGCCGCCATTCGGGTAATCGGGCAGGAACCTCGACAGCGGCTCGTCGAGCTTCGCCTTGCCGTCCTCGACGAGCGCGAGCAGCAGCGCGGCGGCGAACTGCTTGGTCACCGAGCCGATGCGGAACACGTGATCAGGCTTCAGCGCGACGCCGAGTTCGATGCTGGCCATGCCACGCGCGCCGCGGAACAGCACCGTGTCGCCACGCGCGACGAGCACGGCCATGCCGGGGCCTGCAGGATCCGGCACGGCCTCGTCGAGGGCGCGCTGCGCGAACGCGGCGACCTCGGCATCGCTCGGCAGCGCCGGTTCGACCGACGGCTTGGCGAACACCGCCGTCGTCGCCAGCACCATCGGGAGCACGAACGCGTGGCGCGCGAGGATCCGCATCATCGGCCTTCCTTGTCGGGATCGGCGGGCGGCGGCATGCCGCCCTGCACGGACAGGATCATCGCACCGCGCGGCGGCCGCGCGTGACGGACGTCATCGCGCGTCGGGCAGGCGCCGGCTCATCGCGAAATAGGCGAGGTTGCCGATGCCCGCGGCACCGAGCAGCACGGCGATGACGCCCGGGTTGACGTCGCGCCAATCGAAGGCCTCGATCAGGCCGAAGCCGACCGCGAGCGCGACGAGGGTCACGCCCCAGCGCAGCGAGGCGTGGCGACGGCGGCGCTCGTCGGCCTCGACGATCGATCGCACGAGGTCTTCGGAAGCGTTCGAGCCGACCAGCTGCTTGCGCACGCGGGCGTCGACGACGGCCTTGATCGCGTAGGTGATGCACAGGAACAGGCTGATCGGGATGAAGGGCAGCAGCAGGTCTTCGGTCATGGCGGCTCTCGGTGGACGGTGGATGCCTCGGGGTTCGCGACAGGAGATACGGCATCCGCGCGACCGGTTGCGCGAACGCCACTTGCAACCGTCCGCCCGTCGGGCGTATCCCATGCCGCGATGGACGACGCCGCCGACTTCTCGACCGACCTTGCGTACGCGCGCGACGCCCTCGAAGGGCGTGCCGGCGCGTTCGAGCGGCTCGTGCGCGACCACCAGGGCCTGTGCTGGCACATCATCGAGCGCATGGTGCGGCATCCCGAGGACGCGCGCGAGCTCTGCCAGGAGACCTTCCTGCGCGTGCACCGCTGCCTGCACCAGTACCGCGGAGAGAGTCCGCTCAAGGCCTGGATCGGCCAGGTCGCCTACTCGATGGCCAAGCGCCACCTGGAGAAGCGGCGCATCCCGATCGCCGAGACCAGCGAGGGCGACGGCCTCGACGCCGCCGCGGCGGTCGGCGACGGCCTCGACCTTCAGGCGGACCTCGCCGACGCGCAGATCAACGCGCGGCTGCACGCGGCGATCGAATGCCTGCCGCCGCTGCAGCGCACGATCCTCACGCTCTACCATCTCGACGAACAGCCGATCGGCGTGATCGCCGGCATCACCGGGCTCGCCGAAGGTACGATCAAGAGCCACCTGTTCCGCAGCCGCAAGCAGCTCCGCGGCCTGCTCGAAGACCGCTTCGGAGTCGCCGCATGACCCATGACGAACGCGAATGGCAGATGCAGGAGCGCGCCCGCCTCGACGAGCGCAAGGCACGCGAGTCCGGCCACGATCCCGCGGCCGCGTCCTACCGCCGGATCGCCCACGCCCTTAGGCAGGCGCCACCGGTCGACCTGCCGGTCGATTTCGCGGCGACGATCGCGCGACGCGCCGAGGCGATCCGGCCAGCGGTCGTCGACGCCCGCTTCGAGCAGCGGCTGGTCGCTGCGCTCGTCGTGCTGCTCGTCGTGTCGGGGCTCGGTGCGCTCGGCTACTTCGGACTCGGCGGCCTGCGGACCATGGCGGGCTGGCTGTCGGGCTCGTCGTCGGACACGACGCTGCGCTGGATGCTCGCCGCCGCCGGGTGCGTCGGCGTGTCGGCGCTCGGAGGCCTGTTCGACCGCGCGACGCCGCGCGGCGGCTAGCCTGCGGACGCCGCGACCGCGCTGGCGGCGTC
>JASCPI010000032.1 GCA_029959555.1 Lysobacteraceae bacterium PS02065
CGACCTCACCGTGACGTACCGCTTCTGAGCGCCGCCCGCGGCGCGCGAAGGAGCGCGCCGCGGCTCCACGAACACCGCAATGCCAGGAGTCCGTCGCCGATGACTGCCAGGACCGCCACCGATTCGCGTCTCCCGCTGCTGGTCCGCATCGCCGCCGCCGTGTTCGGCGGGTATGCGTTCGCATGGGGCCTCATCGCGCTCGCGATCCCGTCGCTGTACGGCGCGGGCATGGCCTTCCACGATGCCGAGCACCTCGCCAGCATCGTCGCGTTCCTCGTCTACCTCACCGCGTTCTGCTGGGCGTTCGTCGCACGCAGCCTCGCGCGCGTGTGGCTCGTGCTGGCCGGCGGCGGTGCCGCGATGGCCGCGGCGGGAACCTTCGCGCAGCACCTCATCCTGCGCTGACCGGAGACGTTTTCATGTTCCAGAACATGCGCCTCGCGATGGCGTGGCTCCACACGTGGTTCGGCCTCGTGCTCGGCTTCGTGCTCATCGTCGTGTTCTTCTTCGGCTCGCTGTCGGTGTTCGATCGCGAGATCGACCGCTGGGCGATCCCGGCCTCGCGTTTCGAGCCGCAGCCGATGCCATCGTTCGACCGCATCCTGCGTCCGGTCTTCGAGGCGATGCAGCCCACGCCCGCGGCGATCGACGAGATGCGTCCACGCGTCGACGGGCCGATGCCCGAGCGTTTCGACACGCTTGTGCGCTGGGGCGCATACACGACCCACCGCGATCCCGTACTCGGCGTGTTCGCGGGCTACGAGGTGCCCGGCGCGAAGGATCCCGAGGAATCGATCTGGGCCTACGCGACGATCGATCCGCGCGACGGCGCGACGCTGCCCGACGACCACCTCAAGATCGGCAGCCAGTTCTTCTACCCGCTGCACTACAGCCTCACGCTGTACTGGAACAGCCTCGGCTACTGGATCGTCGGCTTCGCCGCGCTGATGATGCTCGTCGCGCTGGTCAGCGGCGTGATCATGCACCGCAAGATCTTCCGCGAGTTCTTCACGTTCCGCCCGACCAAGAGCCGCCAGCGCAGCACGCTCGACCTGCACAACATGACCGGCGTGGTCGCGCTGCCGTTCCACTTCTTCTTCGCGTTCACGGGCCTCGTGATCTTCGCGGGCATCTATTTCCCGGTCACGCACACGCAGCTGCACGCGCTGCACGACCACCACGAGGAAATCGAGGCGCAGGAAACGGGCCTGCCGCACGATCGCTCGCCGGAAAGCGCCACGCTCGCGTCGGTCGACGCGATGGTCGCCGAGGCACAGCGCCGCTGGGCCGCCAAGGACATGGCCGGCGAAGTCGGCTTCCTCGCCGTGCAGCACGTCGGCGCGGCGAACGCCTACGTGAGCCTCTATCGCGCCGGCACCGACCGCATCGCGCTGACCGGCGAAGGCATCCACTTCAAGGCCGCGACCGGCGAGGTGCTACGCGAGGATCCGCCGACCACCGCGGTCGGCAGCGTCAACGAGTTCCTGACCGGCCTGCACCTGCAGCACTTCCGCCACTGGCTGCTGCGCTGGCTCTACGTGCTCGGCGGCCTGACCGGCTGCGTGTGCATCGTCACGGGCTTCCTGTTCTTCGTCGAGAAGCGCAAGCGCCAGCACGCCAAGCAGGGCCTGCAGGGCGCGCGCGTGGTCGATGCGCTCGCGGTGACCACGGTCACCGGCATGATCGTCGCGGCCTGCGGCATGCTCGTCGCGAACCGCCTGCTGCCCGAGGCGATGCCGCAGGGCTGGCCGGGCCGCGGCGACCTCGAACGCTACCTGTTCTGGGCCGCCTGGGCGCTCGCGATGCTGCACGCGTTCGTGCGCAGCGCGCCGGTCGCGCGCGGCCTCTCGAACCCGGCATGGCGCGAGCAGTGCTTCGCGATCGCCGCGCTCGCGGTGTCCGCGGTGGTGCTCAACGCAGTCACCACGGGCGACCACCTGCTGCGCACGCTGTCGCGCGCGTACTGGCCGGTCGCCGGCCTCGACCTCGCCCTGCTCGCGACGGCCGCGCTCGCGGTCTTCGCCGCGCGCCGACTCGGCCGCACCGGCGATGCCGTCGATCCGCGTGCCGCACGCGCGGAGGCCGCCCATGCGTGATCCGCTGCTGCTCGCAGGCGCACTCGCATGCGCGATCGCCGGCATGGGCTGGCTCGCCCTCGCGATGGAGGCGCACTGGCCGCAGGTGTTCGGTGCGCGTGGTCCCGCGCCGCGCATCGCGAAGCTGCTGCATACGCTCGGTGCGGGGGCGATCACGGCCTCGCTCGCGCTCTGTCTCGCCGTCGACCACGCGACGATGGCCGTGCTCGTCTGGATCATGGCGCTCGCAGGTGCGGCGCTGACGATCGCGTTCATGCTCGCACACAAGGCGCACTGGCTCAGGCTGCTCGTGCCACTGCGCACGGGATCGCGGACCGACTGACCGGGCGCCCCTACATCGGCGCCGCGCGCGGTCCGATGCGACCCGCGCGGAGGTTACGCACGGCGCCTGTGTACGGTCGGCTGCGGAGTCGTGCCTCCGCGTGGCCGATGCGCGCGGTTAAGCTACGGCCATGCCTTCCACCGTCTACGCCTTCGGCGAATTCCTGCTCGATCCGCTGACCCGCGAACTTCGCCGCGGCGACGTCGTCGAGAGCCTTCCCGTCAGCACGGTCGACTGCCTGATCCATCTCGTCCGGCACCGCGACCGTTCGGTCGGGCGCGACGAGCTCGCCTCGGCCGTGTGGGGACGCACCGACGTCAGCGAGGCCTCGATCACGCAGGCGATCATGCGCCTGCGCCGCGTCGTCGGCGACGCCTCGTGCATCCGCACGACGCCACGCCTCGGTTACCGCTGGACCGTCGAACCGACGCGCGAGCTTGCGTCCGAACCGACGCGGGAATCCGTCGAGCCCGTGCCCTCGCCCGCCGGCGTGGTGACCGCGCCGAGCCCCCTGCCCCGCCGTCCATCCCGCAAAGGCTTCGCAGTCGCCGCAGCCCTGGTCGTCGCGGTCACGGCGGCGGGCGCGTGGTGGTTCTCGGGCCGCGAACCCGATCGTCTTTCACCTTCCGCGTCTCTCGACACCGCGACCGCACCGCTCGCCGCGATGGTCCTGCCCGCCGACGTGACGTCGTCCGGCGACTGGGCCTGGCTGCGCTTCGGTGCGATGGACCTCGTCGCGAACCAGTTGCGCGACAGCGGCCTGACGACGACGCCGAGCGAAACCACCGTCGGCCTCGTCAACGCGAAGCGGATCGATGCCGACACGCTCGAGGTGGACCCGTCGGTCACCAACGTGGCGGCCTTGCGGATCAAGCCCGCGATCGCGCAGGTCGGGACGTCGTGGAACGTGAGGCTCTCCGCCTACGGGCCCGCCGGCATGAAACGCGTCGTCGAGGCGCAGGATCGCGACGCGCTCGTCGCGGCGCGGCGCGCGGCCGACACCTTGCTTGTCGGCCTCGGCCATACGCCCGCGGTCCGGCCCGGTGCACCCGATGGTGTCGAGGAACTCGCCCAGCGCATCGCCGCGGCCGGCCTCGCCGGCCAGCTCGATGTGGCGCGCGCGATCGCCGCGCAGGCCACGCCCGAGCAGCTCGCGCGCCCCGAGATCGCGCTGAGCCTCGCCTACGTCGACTTCTACAAGGGCGACTACCACGCCAGCCGCGCGCGCTGCGAAGCACTGCTCGAGGCGATCCCGGCGGACCGCGATCCGCGCATGCGCGCGCACGCGATCACCCAGATCGGCGTGGTCGCGTTCCGCGAACAGAAGTACGACGAGGCCGGCGCAGCATTCGACAAGGCGCTCGACCTGCTCAAGCTCGTCAACGATCCGAAGGCCAAGGCAGCGGCCTGGACCGGCCGCGGCGGCGTCGACGTGATGCAAGGCCGCATCGACGCCGCCACCGCCGCGATGGGCCAGGCCCGGCTGCTGCACGAGTCCGCCAACGACGCGTTCGGCGTGGCGCGCGCCGACCTCAACCTCGGCGCGATCGCGATGGTGCGCGGCCAGCCGCTGGTCGCCATCCCGCAGTTCGAAGAGGCCGCCGAGCGTTTCGAGGTGCTCGCCGTGCCCGAAGCGCGTGATTCGGCGCTGCGTTCGCTGGTCGAGGCCTACACGATGCTGGTCGAGCACGACAAGGCGTTCGCCGCCGCCGAACGGCTCGAACGCGAGGATGCCCAGGCGCCCAACGCGCGCGAACGCTGGTGGAACGTGCTGAGCCGTGCCGTCGCCCTCGAGGGCGTCGGCCGCCTCGACGAAGCGACGCTCCTGCTGCGGCGCATCGCCGAGGACAGCGATGCCGTCGAGGACGCCGCGGTGCGCAGCGAAGCCGAGGCCACGCTGGCCGGGATCGCGCTCGCGCGCGGCGACTGGGCCGATGCCGCACGCCGCGCGCAGGCCGCGCTGACACCGGCGCTCGAGACGGCCAACGAGCAGGATTACTTCGGGGCCTGGGCCACGCGCGTGCGTGCGATGCAGGCTGCCGGCGACGCCCCGGCTGCCGCGGCGGAATCGGCCCGTCTCGACACGTGGCTGGCCGGATCACCCAACGACCGGCGCGCACTGCTCAAGGTCCTGCTCGACGCGCGCCAGGCGCTGCTCGAAGGGCGCACCGACGCCGCCCTCGACGGCTTCGCCGACGCAATGGCCCGCGCCGAGCGCTCGGCCATCCCCGAGGACATCCTCGCCGTGGCCACACCGTACGTGGCGGCCCTCGTGGAGGCCGGCAGGATCGAGGACGCCTCCGCGCTGGCCGGCCGGGTCGCGCCCTGGGCGGATCGCGACCTGCGCAGCGCGCTCATCGCCGCACGCACCCACGAGGCGATGCGGCAATCGGAAGCCGCCGGCCGATCCCTGCAGCGCGCGCGCGAGCTCGCCGGGGAACGCCCGATCGCGACCGCGACGCGCTGACGCCGCGCACCGCGGCAGGGCCGTCGATGGCGTGCGCATGACATCGAAGTGGCCGATCCACCGCGTCTGCGCGCCGATTGCGTCGCTTTTGCGTCCGTTTTCACCCCGTCTGCGGGAACGGCGCCGACGGTTCGGCGATCGTGCACGCCTCCGCCTGGCGGGGACCGCGCATCGAGGACGGTGGCGGGCACGGCAGCCGCGTTCCGCACCCCGGACGCGACGCCTCCGGGAAGGACCGACGCACCACTGACCGCCGCACCGGCATCGACGACACCGCGTGACCCGCGCGTCCTGCGCCCCCGGGCAGTTCCGGGATCGCGGGGCGCGTGCGCGCCGCGAGGGCGTCATGCCGCTCCACACTCTCGAGGAACATTTCCGCATGAACGGTCCTGCTTCCACCCCGCGCACGCACCACCTGTGCACGCTGGGCTTGCTGGCCTCGCTGGCCGTGCTCGCCTGCGCGGCACCGCTGCACGCCGCGTCGCCGACCCCGCCCACGCTGACCCGATCCCTGGCGCCTGCCGACCTGCGCGCGGCCGTGCGCCAGACACTCGGCGACGACGGCTGGGTGCAGACCCAGCAGGTCACCGAGACCGATCCGGGCTTCGATCCCGAGTTCGGCGTCTCGGTGGTCGTGCACGGCACGACCGCGATGATCGGCGCGCAGCAGGCCAAGATCGGCGACCACGACGCCCAGGGCGCCGTGTACGTGTTCGAGAAGACCAACGGCGTCTGGACGCGCACGCAGAAGCTCGTCGCCGACGACGGCGATACCTTCGGCCTGTTCGGCGACGCGATCGCGTTCGAGGGCGACACCGCGCTGATCGGCGCCTACGGCACGGTGGTCAACGACAACTACTCGCAGGGCGCGGTCTACGCGTTCAAGCGCATCGACGGCGTGTGGACGCAGACGCAGAAGCTCGCCGATCCCGACGGCCGCATGTTCGACAACTTCGGCTATTCGATCGCGCTGCAGGGCACGACCGCGATCATCGGTGCCGACGGCGCCGAGATCGGCACGAACGGCTTCCAGGGCGCGGCCTACGTCTACGAGATGAGCGGCGGGAGCTGGACGCAGGGCCAGAAGATCGTCGCGGGCGACGGCGGCCCCGGCGACATCTTCGGCTACTCGGTCGTGCTCGACGGCGATCGCGCGCTGATCGGCGCTTACGCCGACGAGGCCTACCAGGGCTCCGTCTACGTGTTCGGTCGCAGCGGCGGCACCTGGACGCAGACCCAGAAGCTGGTCGCCTCCGACGCCGCGCCGAACGCGTACTTCGGCTACGCGACCGCCCTCTCGGGTTCGACCTTCATCGTCGGCGCCTGGGGCGCGCAGCCGGGCGGGAACGACATGCAGGGCGCGGTCTACGTGTTCGCCGAGTCGAACGGCAACTGGACCCAGGTGCAGAAGGTCGTCGCCAGCGACGGCGCGCCGCACGACAAGTTCGGCCATTCGGTCGCGCTGCAGGGCACGACCGCGCTGATCGGTGCCGACGGCTGGCACAACGCCAGTGCGCAGGGTGCGGTCTACGCGTTCGACGGTTCGACCGGCGGCTTCGTCGAGACGCAGCGCTTCGTGGCCAGCGACAGCACCAACGGTTTCCAGTTCGGACTCCCGGTGACGTTCGACGGCGACACGGCACTGGTCGGCTCGTGGCTGTGGCGGTCGCCCGACGCACGCATGCCCGGCTCGGCCTACTTCTTCGAACTCGGCGGCACGCCGCCGCAGGCCTACACGATCGGCGGCACCGTGAGCGGCCTCGCCGGCAGCGGCCTCGTGCTGCAGCAGAGCGGTGGCGACACGCTGCCGATCGCCGCGGACGGCACGTTCACGTTCGCGACGCCGATCCTCGACGGATCCCACTACGCGGTGACCGTTTCGGCGCTGCCGTCCAACCCGTCGCAGACCTGCTCCGTCGCCAACGGCAACGGCATGGTCACCGGCGCCGACATCGCGAACGTGGCGGTGACGTGCACGTTCGAGATCGTCGACCGCCTGTTCGCACACGGCTTCGAAGGCTCCGCCGTGCTCGCCCAGACCAGCGATGCGACACCCGTCGCGCAGAACTCCGTGGCCTGCGGCAACAGCAACGGCACCACGGCCGCGAACCAGTACTGGCGCCGCTACGCGTTCGGCGAGTACGGCGTGACGACCTCGGCCGAGGTGACCCGCGTCGAGGTGTCGGTCGAACAGACCACCGGCGCGCCCGCGATGACCGTCTCGCTGTACACGATCCCGCACGCGGTGACCGCCGACACGATCGACATCGGCCAGCTCAACCTGATCGGCCAGACCGTGATGGCCGCGCCGGCCGATGCCCTTCTCGCCTCGGTCGAGGTGCCCGTGCACGGCACGGTCGCCGATCCGGTCGGCCACGACCTCGTCGTGAAGGTCTCGACCGAAGACGGCAACACCAACGGCACGACGTTCTACATCGGCTCGACCACCTCGCCGCAGACACATCCGAGCTTCATCAGTGCGACCTCGTGCAGCATCCCGCTGCCGACGCCGACCGCCGACGTCGGCTACCCCGACATGCACGTGATCCAGGGCGTGCACGTGAGCTACTGAGCGCAGGCGTCCGGGTCCGGTCGCGCCGCCCAAGGGTGGCGCGACCTCCTCGCCCGCATCCGGGCAACGCCAAAGTCGGACTCACGCCCGGTCGGGTGCAACGATCGTTCGCATCGCAACTTTATCGCGGGATCACGCACGCGATGCCCGCCGTCGGCTACACTCCCCCAAGGGATCGATGGGGATCGACCATGGCGAAGGGATACTCGCGCAGCCTGCGGCCTGGCCGCTTCCGTGTGGTCGACGTCGGCACGCAGCCCTCGAGGCGCGACGCTGCCCGGTGCCGGACGCCTCGCGCGACGACGCGCGACGCCATCGCGATCCTTCCGCCCTCCGTCACCGTGGACGTCGCATCGACCTGCTCGATCCGCCGCGCGACCGTTCGCCATGCACGCATGGCCGGGAACGCCACCTGGTGCCGGGCCGAGCTCGCGACGTGCATCGCGCCCGCCGAGGCCATGGCGTCCCTATCTGCCCGTGCCCGGCCTGCATCGCGCCGAGGTGACAGGAATCCTCGCCGTTCGTCGCTTCTGCCAAGGCAGGCCGGCCCAGTCTAGTTCCGCATCGTCCGTGGCCGGCACCCGTTGCCGGCCGCGACGCCTGGTTTGATTCGCTCAGGGGATGTCATCGTGAAGAACATGCTTCCGCGCACGGCACGCGCCGTGGCGACGTGGGTCATCGGGTGCCTCGCACTCGCGGGGTCGGTCGCCGCACAGGCCCAGAGCACGTGCGCAGGGTTCATTCCCTCGTCGATCGCGACGCCTGCGCAACTCGTCACGGCCGTGCAGCAGGCGCAAAGCGCCAACTGTCCCGGCGCTGACACGATCGACCTCGGCGGGAACACGATCACGTTCACGAGCGCGAGTTTCACGGACACGGGCGAAAGCCTCGCCCTGCCCGTGATCACGACGCCGATCACGATCCGCAACGGCACGATCACGCGCTCGAGTGCGACGGGTTTCCGCTTCCTGGCCGTCACCCCGGGTGGCAACCTCTTGCTGAACAACCTCACGCTTTCGAACGGCGGCGGCACGGGGATCAGCGACGGAGGCGCCGTCCGGGTCGCCAGCGCGGCACTGACCGTCGTCAACTCGAGGTTCCTCGACAACACGGCACCGGCCTACGGCGGCGGCGCCATCCTGGCGACCGGAAACTCGGTCGTGGCAGTGGCCGACTCGCTGTTCCAGCGCAACCAGGCGGGCGGCCATGGCGGCGCGATCAATACCCAGCTCTCGGGGGGAGCGCTGAGCATCGACCGTTCGCATTTCCTCGGCAACGTGGCCGGCGGTTTCGGCGGCGCCGTTTCGAAAGATGTCACCGCTCCGTTGACCGTTCGCGACAGCCTGTTCGCCGGCAATGCCGCACCATCGGGCAGTGCGATCTACGTCAACAACGATGCCGACAACCTGACGGTCATCAACACCACGATCGCGGGTGGACGAGGCGTGGCGATCGCCGCTGCGCCTTCCGTCGTGACCTCTGCGATCCGCAACAGCATCGTCTGGGGCAACCAGGGCGGGAGCCTGGTAGGCACGTTCGCGACCGTCACGCACACGGCAGCGGAAGGCTTCGCCGGCGCCACGATCAACACCGGCTACACGGCCGAGGACTTCTTCGTGAATCCGCTCGTGAACCCCACGACGGCCAACACCGGCCTCAACTACAACCCGGCCCTGTACGACTGGTCGCTGCGCCCGTTCTCGCCGGCCATCGACGCAGGCGACAGCACCCACGCCCTGGTGATCGACCTCGCCGGCGCGATGCGTCGCGTCGACGATGCGAACGTCGCGGACACCGGCGCCGGCGCACTGCCGAGGGTGGACATGGGCGCCTACGAGCGCCAGGCATCGAGCTGCAGCGGCTTCGCGTCCCCGTACACGGTCGGCGGTGCGAACAACGTGTTCCGTCGCCTCGACCTGCGCTACGCGGTGCGCTGCGCCAATCTCAATGGTGCGTCCACGGATGCCATCAGTCTCGGCGGCCAGACGGTGACGTATGCCGCACCGTTCGCATCGGATACGGCACTGCCTGCAATCGCTTCCGAGATCTACCTCACCAACGGCACCATCGCGCGTGACGCCGCCGCAGGCACGCCACCGTTCCGCCTGATCGATGTCGGCATCAACGGACGACTCACCCTCGACAACGTGACCTTGTCGAACGGCCTCATCACGACCGCATCGGGCGGAGCCATCCTCAACGCCGGCGTCGTGGCCACGGAGCGCGTCCATTTCACCGGCAACGTCGCCAACAACGGCGGCGCCTTCTTCAACGCGCCGACCGGGAACGCGACGTTCACGCGCAGTGCCTTCACCGGCAACGCGACGCTGTTCCACGGCAGCGCGCTGTACAACGACGGCCAGATGGCCCTGCACAATTCCACCGTGGCGAGCAACCAGGTCACGGGCACGGGCCGCGCCGCGATCCTCAACGCGATCGGCAACCTGATGCTGCGCAACGTCACGATCGCGGGCAATACCAATGCCGGAGCCGGTGAAGCCGCCGGGCTGGCATCAGCCTCCGGCACGTTCCTCTACAACACGATCATCGCCAACAACACGCCGATCGACTGCTCGAGATCCTCGGGCGTACTGACCTTCGGCAGCGGCACCAGCAACTTCATCGGGAACGATCACACGACCCAGTCCTGCGGCATCGCATGGACGAACTACCTGACGGGCGATCCCGGCCTCGGCGCACTGACGGGTTCGCCGCCCTACCTCCCGATCGCGTCCGCGTCGAGCCTGGCCGCCAACACGGGCGACAACGCGAGTGTGGGCGGTGCGACGCTTGACCAGCCCGGCAACGCGCGCATCCAGCAGGGCACGGTCGATCTCGGCAGCGTCGAGTCGCCGTTCGCCTCGCCGGTCGTGACCTTGCAGTTCGCCGCGCCCACCAGCAGTGCAGCCGAAGCCGCCGGCATCGGCAACGTCCTGCGCGTGACCACGAGCGACGGCCAGCCGACACGCCTGCCGACGCGCGCGACCGTATCGGTCACGGGCGGCACGGCGACCGCGGCCGACTACAACCTGACCGGCACGATCACGGTGCCCGCCGGCACCGCCGACGGCGCGCTCGTGTCGATCGCGAGCGGCATCACGGTCACCAACGACGCGATCGTCGAAGCGAACGAGACCCTGGGCCTCACGCTGTCGGCACCGCAAGGCGCCGTGATCGGCGCGCAGGCGAGCACGATCCACACGATCCTCAACGACGACACGGCCACGGTCACCGTCGGCGACGTGAGCATGCCCGAGGGCAACACCGGCTCGAGCCTGATGACGTTCACGGTGACGGTCGACCAGGCCGTCCAGGGTGGCTTCGCACTGGACTACACGACGACCGACCTCTTCGCGACGGTCGCCGACGGCGACTACCTGCCCGCGAGCGGCACGCTGGTCTTCTCCGGCACGGCCGGCGAATCCCTCACGATCAATGTGACGATCAACGGCGACACCAAGGTCGAATCGAACGAGACGTTCCGCGTCTCGTTTCCGAGCGCACTGGGTACGGTCGCACCCGGCTCGCTGATCATCACCGACACCGCGATCGGCACGATCGTCAACGACGACAGCGCGGTGGTCACGATCGCTGACGTGAGCGTGGCCGAGGGCAATGCGGGCACCACGGCCATGACGTTCACGGCGACGCTCGACAACGCCGTGCAGGGCGGCTTCACCGTGAACTATGCGACCGCCAACGGCACGGCGACCACGGCCGACAACGACTACGTCGCGGCGACCGGCACGCTGACCTTCACCGGAGCGGCCGGACAGACGCGCACGGTCACGGTCACGATCAACGGCGACACGAAGGTCGAGGCCGACGAGACCTTCACGTTCTCGATGAACACGGTCTCGAACCCCGGCGTGACGATCACCGACACGGCGATCGGCACGATCCTCAACGACGACGCCACGGCCGTGACGATCGCCGACGTGACGCAGACCGAAGGCGGCAACTTCATCTTCACGGCGACGCTCGGCAACGCCACGGGCGGCGCCTTCAGCGTCGACTGGACGCTCTCGCCCGGCACGACCGATGCAGCCGATTACGTCGGCGGCGTGCTGCCGACCGGCGGCACGCTCACCTTCACGGGGCTTGCCGGCCAGACGCGCACGTTCGTGGTGCCCGTGTTCGACGACGCGGTCGTCGAAGGCACCGAGACGTTCACGGTCGCGATGACGAACTTCACGTCCGCGGGCGGCTTCGCCGTGACCACGAGCGACACGGCGACCGGCACGATCAACGACAACGACACGGCCGCCGTGACGATCGCGAACGTGTCGATGGCCGAAGGCGACTCGGGCACGTCGCCCATGACGTTCACCGCGACGCTCGACCGCGCCGTGCAGGGCGGTTTCACCGTCAACGTCGCGACCGCCAACGGCACCGCGACCACCGCCGACAACGACTACGTCGCGACGACAGGCACGCTCACGTTCACCGGCACCGCGGGCGAGACGCAGACGTTCAACGTGACGATCAACGGCGACACCGTGGTCGAGCCGGACGAGACGTTCACGGTGTCGATGAACACGGTGTCGAACAGCGGGGTCACGATCACCGACACGGCCATCGGCACGATCCTCAACGATGATGCGACGACGCTGACGATCGGCGACGCCAGCCTCGTCGAAGGCGATACCGGCGAGACGTCGATGATCTTCACGGTCACGCTCGCGGACACACTGCCGGGCGGCACGACGGTCGGCTTCTCGACGGCCGACGGCACCGCCACGGTCGCCGACGGCGACTACATCACCGCTGCAGGCACGCTGACCTTCGCGGGCACCGCAGGCGAGACGCAGACGCTCGCGGTCAGGATCAACGGCGACACCAGGGTCGAGTCCGACGAGACCTTCTCGGTCACGCTCGGCAGCGTGTCGAATCCGAATGCCACACCCGGCGGCGCGGCGATCGGCACGATCCTCAACGACGACGGCGCCGCGGTCACGATCGCCGACATGAGCCTCGCCGAAGGCGATGCGGGCACCTCGCTCATGACGTTCACGGCCACGCTCGATGCCGCCGTGCAGGGCGGCTTCACGGTCGCGTACGCGACCATCGACGGTACCGCGACGACGGCTGACGGCGACTATGTCGCCGCATCGGGCACGCTCACGTTCGCGGGCAACGCAGGCGAGACACAGACGATCGCGGTCACGATCAACGGGGACCAGCGCCACGAGACCGACGAGACGTTCACGCTCGCGATGAGCGGCGCGTCGAACGCCTCGGTCGACGTGAGCGACATCGCGACCGGCACGATCCTCAACGACGACGCGGCACCGGCCATCCTCGTCACGCCGACCGGCGGTCTCGTCACGACCGAAGCCGGTGGCACGGCCACGTTCACCGTCGTGCTCGCGAGCGCACCGACCGCCGACGTCACGATCGGCCTGTCGAGCAGCGACACGACCGAAGGCACCGTCGCACCGGCCTCGCTCGTGTTCACCCCGGCGAACTGGAACACCGCGCAGACCGTCACCGTGACCGGCGTCGACGACCTCGTCGTCGACGGCGACATCGCCTACACGATCGTCACCGCCCCCGCGACGAGCACCGATACGACCTACCACGGCATCGATCCGACCGACGTCGGCGTCACCAACGAGGACAACGACAACGCCGGCGTGACCGTGACGCCGACGTCGCTCGACGTCACCGAAGGCGGTGCCGGCGCGAGCTACACGGTCGTGCTCACGAGTGCGCCGACTGCGCCGGTCACGATCACCGCGACAGCCGATGCGCAGGTCACCGCGACACCGGCCTCGCTGGTGTTCACGTCGGCCAACTGGAATGTCGCGCAGACCGTCGCGGTCGACGCCGTCGACGACACGCTGCCCGAAGGCCTCCACACCGGCGCGATCACGCACGCGGCGAACGGCGGTGGCTACGACGGAATCTCGATCGCGAGCGTGGTTGTCGACATCACCGACAACGACGGCGGCATCGTGGTGACGCCGACCAGCGGCCTCGTCACGACCGAAGCCGGCGGCACGGCCACGTTCGCGGTCGTGCTCGCGAGCGCACCGACCGCGAACGTCACGATCGGCCTGTCGAGCAGCGACACGACCGAGGGCACGGTTGCACCGGCCTCGCTCGTGTTCACGGCGACGAACTGGAACACCGCGCAGACCGTCACCGTGACCGGTGTCGACGACGACGTGGTCGACGGCGACATCGCCTACACGATCGTCACCGCTCCTGCGACGAGCAGCGACCCGGCCTACCAGGGCATCGACGCCGACGACGTCGCCGTGACCAACGAGGACGACGACCAGGCCAGCCTGCGCATCGACGACGCCTCGATCGTCGAGGGCGACACCGGCACGACCGCGCTCGTGTTCACGGTCACGCTCGACGGTGCGGTCGAGGGTGGCGTGGACGTCGCCTATGCGACCACCGACGGCAGCGCGACCGCGCCGGCCGACTACACGGCGACGTCGGGCATCCTCACGTTCGCCGGCGCCGATGGCGAAACGCAGACGATCAGCGTGCCGATCCTCGGCGACACGCTCGTCGAAGGCGATGAGACGTTCACGCTCATGCTGTCGGCGCCGCAACCGGCCGCCGTCACGCTCGCGCGCGCCGAGGCGACCGGCACGATCCTCGACGACGATGCGTCCGCCCTGCTCGTGGCGGCCAAGCGCATCGTGCAGGTCGGCACGCCGCTGCAACCCGTGCGCTACGAGATCGTGCTGCACAACGCGGGCTCGGGCCCGCAGGTCGATGCGCCGGGCAGCGACGAACTCGTCGACGTGCTGCCGGCCGAACTCGCGCTGTCCAGTGCGAGCGCCTCGGCCGGTGTCGTCGACCTCACCGGCAACACGGTGCGCTGGAACGGCGCGCTCGCCGCGGGTGCGTCGGTGACGATCCTCATCGAGGCCGACGTCGTCGCGACCGTGCCCGGCCCGATCAGCAACCAGGCCAACGTGCACTACGACAGCGACGGTGACGGCCTCAACGACGCGTCGGGCGTCTCCAACGACCCCGACAACGGCCCCGGCCCGACCACGTTCGTCTACGTCCTCGGCGGCCCGTCACCGGTCGCGCTGCCGACGCTCGACCTGTGGTCGCTGCTCGGCATGGCGATGCTGATGGGCGGCCTCGGTGCGTGGCGTCGCAAGCGGCAGATGATCTGACGGGGAACGGCCTCGGGGCATGGATGCCCCGTCGTCGCAGATCCGGTGCCCTGCGGTCCCGGATCTCTGCGACACCGGAAAGCTGCGGGTTCCATTTGCCGGCAGCGCGCATCGCCCGCGCTTCGCCGGCTCCGCGCCGAGGTATCGGCGTTGCGGATCTCCGCACCATCCTGCGTAAGAGGAGGCTCCCCCTGGAGCCCGCCATGACCCGCATCCGCTTCGTGCTCGCCAGCCTCGCGCTGTCGGTTGCCACCACCGCCCACGCCGAAATCCTCGTCGGTGGCTACGGCAGTACGAGCTCGACCGCGCTCGTGCGCGGATTCGCCGATACGGCGAACGGCGACGTCGCGCCCCTTGGCACGTTCGGCGGGCCGACGTCGACGCTGGTCGGCGGCGTTGCGATCGTCCATGAACCGATCGAAGGCGTGCTCTACGTCGCCGACTTCTGGGGACAGGCCATCCGCGTCTATGCAGAGTCCGCCAGCGGCGATGCGGCACCGCTGCGCGTGCTGTCGCCGCCGATCCTCGGCCAGGCGCGCACGCTGGCCGTCGACACCGCGCACGGCGAACTGCTCACGATCAGCAGCGGATGCTGCCCCGCGGCGTTCGAGCTCACGGCATCGGGAACATCGGCGGCACGCCTGCGCTCGCTGTCATGGGGCGGTGGATCCGGCAGCGTCACCGAGCTCAACTACCCGTACGCGATGGCCTACCTCCCAGGCACCGACGAGATCGCGCTCGTCGACACCGATGCCACGCCACCGTATGCGCCGAAGCTGCTCGTGTTCAACCGCACCGACAGCGGCAACACCGCGCCGAAGCGTGTCCTTAAGGGAGCGCAGACGCGCTTCGGCAGCTGGCTGGGCGGACTCGCGCACGACGCCGCACGCACCGAACTCGTCGTGGCGACGATCGCCCCCGCTCCAGACGGCGGCAACGCGGTACGCGTCCTGTTCTTCGACGACCAGGCCGCGGGCGACGCGGCACCGCTGCGCGAGATCTCCGGGCCTGCGACCCAGCTCGCGCTGGATGCGAACACCGCGCCGAGCGGCGTCAGCCTCACGCCGGACGGTCGACTCGTCGTCGCGATCAGCAACAACCAGGGCGGTGCCGGCAGCCGCCTCGTGGTGTTCGACGCGACGGCCAGCGGAAACGCCACGCCACTGCAGGTCATCGGGGGTCCGCAGACCGGCCTCGTGGGCAGCATCGGCGCGCCATCCTGGCGTCCCGACGACGTGATCCTGCGCGACGGTTTCGAGTGAGGCATCGGGGCCGCGGCGCACTGGCCGCGCGCCCCTCCATGCCGCGGCGTCAGGACAGGCGTCGTTCGCGGATGTCCGCGAGCCTCGCCTCGATCGCCGCGAGGCTTGCCTGCGTCGAGAAGTGTTCACGTGCACTCGCCTGCGCGCGCTCGCCGATGCGACTGGCGTAGTCGGGATCGTCGGCCAGCCTGCGCAGGTGCGCGGCGGCCTCGTCGAGGTCGGGTTCGGCCCAGTACTGGCCTTCCCAGGCCGGGTACTCGCCCTCGTTCACGGGCACGAGGGTGTAGCCGACGACGCAGCTGTTGTGGGCGTCCATGAAGGCGAGGTTGCCGGAGTACGCCGTCGCGACGACGGGTTTTCCGAGCAGCATGCACTCGGCCATGCCAAGGCCCAGGCCTTCGGACCGGTGCAGCGAGACGTAGGCGTCGCAACACGCCTGCAGCGTCCACATGGCCGCGCGGTCGAGGAAGCCGTCGCGCACCTCGATGCGCTCGTCGCCCCCGGCGGCGTCGACCAGTGCGCGCAACGCCTCCGGATGGCGCTCTCCGTTGGTGGTCTTGACGATCAGGCGCACGTCGCGGCGTCCATCGGCGAACGCACGGCGGAACGCGGCGATCGCGCCCTGCGCGTTCTTGCGCGTCGCGAAGGAATTGAAGTCGAAGCTGAAGAGGCAGACGAAGCTGTCGTCGGGCAGTCCGAACGCAGCTCGCGAGACGTCGGCGGGCACCTCCACCGCGAGCGCCACGGGCACGATGTGCACGGGCTTGGACGTGCACGCCGCGACGGCATCGCGCACGAACGCCGACGTCACCCAGATCTCGTCGACCAGATCGGCTGCACCGTGCCACGCCTCAGGGAACTTCTCGAGCTCCCAGAACCAGCATCCGATGTTGTAGCGGCCGCCGAACACCGCATCGCCCAGGTGTTCGCGCGCGACCGGCATCTGGTCCGCGTTGATGCAGAACAGGTTCACGTCGTGGCGACACGTTTCAGACAGGAGCGCCTGCATGCTGCGATCGCCCTGACGGCTCGCCACGCCGACGTCGAAGTTGCGCACCACGAACGGCACGCTACCTTCCTGCAAGGTGTGCGCATGTCGGCGCAGGATCTCGGCGACGCCGAACTCGCCATGCGCGTAGCCGACCAGGTTGATGCCGGGCGTATCGTCTTCGCTCGACCCTGGCAGGGACGACGCGGGCCTCGCTGCGAACGCCATGCGCTCCAGGCGATGGCGCAGGCGATGGCGCGTCGACTCCGGGATCGCCGCGTAGAGGCGCAGCACGGGCCGGAAGCGGCAGCTCCAGTTGATCAGATCCAGACTGGCACTGCCGAGGCGGCGCAGCGGCCCCGGTGCCGAACGCCACTTGGGGTCCTGGCGATCCTGCTCGCCCTCGGCAGGGCGCCCCGCCAGCGCGCGATGCACCGGTTCGAGGTGCCGCGCGGGAATGCCCATCTCGGGGCCGGCGGCCCGCACGAACCAGCGGATGAAGCCGTCGCGGCCTTCGGCACGACCGATGTCGAATACCTTGCGCACGTCCGAACGCATCGACCACACGGCGTACATGAGGCGCGTGATCGGCGCGTCACCGCGATCAGGCAGTTCGTCGCAGGGGAGATCGTAGAGGCGGCGATCCATCGAGTACGGGCGACGCTGCGCCTGCGACGCGCCCTTGTCGAAATAGCGCCGGTACACCGCGCGCACGGGATCGCAGATCGGCTCGCCGTCGGCGAAGCGACCGAACGCGTAGGGCTTGGCGCGGTGTTCGGCATGTCCGTTCGCCTCGAGGAGCGCGAGGTAGCGCGCGTACAGCGGGCGGAGCTGGCCGATCGTCGCCTGCGTGTGGCGATCCTGATGCTTGGAGAATCGTGCCGGACGATCGAGGTCGACACCGCTGAAATGCACGAAGGCGAGCGGCCGCTCCGCCGCGTGCCAGCGTCCGGCGCGGCGCGAAACGGGCCGTTGCGAGAGGTTCCAGTACGCGAGGTTGTAGCCCTCGTCGCGCAGGATGTGCACGTCCGGGAACAGCCCCGGCACGAGGTCGACCCACTTCTGGTCGGTGAACAGGCCCGCCGCAATGTCGCTGACTGCGCCGAATTCGAGGCGATCGGCCCACCAGGCCACCAGCCGCTCGGCCTCGACATGCGAACCGATCGCGACGAAGCCGCAGTTGTAGGTGCCGCTGCCGAGGATGGCGCGCTCGCCGGGATGACGGTCGTCGTGGATCGGATCGAGCAGGTGCGGCGTCAGCACGGCGAGCGCGCCGTTCGCGAAAGCCGCTTCGACCTCGACGAGCGGCTCGACGACGAGGATGTCCGGATCGAGGTAGACGATGCCGACACCGGGATGCCGCCGACGCAGTTCCGCGAACGCGTAAGGCTTGATCGCCGTGTTGAACTCCATGATCGTGTAGCGGAACGCGAACGCGTCGAAATCCGGCAGCGCGAGCGCCTCCGCCGGGATCGTGGTGAACGGCGCGTCGACCAGGGTGGGGTCGCCCTGCTCGCGATCCGCGAGAATCAGATACCGCGGTGCATCGGGATGGTGTTCCGCGACCGACTGCATCAGCGTCAGTGCGTAGGCCAGGTAATTGCGCGAGACGATCGTGAAGAATACGGACGGGTGCACGATCGGCTCCACCCCGCCCCGCTGCGCCGCTTCGCTGCGCGCGCGCTCGAGCGACTGTGCGTAGCGCACCGCTTCGTCGCGGCTGCGCTTGAGCGAGCCGGCGTACTCGACGGCGCGATCGCGATCGTGCTCGAGCGAGCTGGCGTACTCGATCGCCGTGTCGCGCTCCCGCG
Organism: Lysobacteraceae bacterium PS02065; assembly: GCA_029959555.1. Lineage (GTDB taxonomy): Bacteria > Pseudomonadota > Gammaproteobacteria > Xanthomonadales > Rhodanobacteraceae > Dokdonella. The sequence goes on from JASCPI010000032.1 coordinate 18,667, forward strand.
TCAGCGAGGTCACGCAGTCGATGGCCGCGTCGCGCTCCTGTCTCAGCGACGTCGTGTAGCCGATCGAGGTGTCGCGCTCCTTCTCGAGCGACGCGGCGTAGTCGTTCGCCTTATCGCGCTCCTTCTCGAGCGACGCGGCGTAGTCGTTCGCCGTGTCACGCTCCTGCTCGAGTGACGTGGCGTACGCGATCGCCGTGTCGCGCTCCCGCTCGATCGACTTCGCATAGTCGGTCGCCGTGCCGCGTTCCCGCTCCAGGACGTCGAGCCGCGCGATCGCCTCGTCGCGATCCTTTTCCAGCGCACCGGCGTAACCGACTGCCTTGTCGCGGTCGTGCTCGAGTGTCCCGGCATGCGCGGCAGCGCGCTCGAGGCTTTGCTCGATCCGCTCCGCGTGGGCGGTCGCCTCGGCGATGCGTGCGTCACGCAGCGCCAGTTCGGTATCGAACCGTTCGGACATCTGAGCGCGTTCGGTCTCGTGCCGCCGCAGGCCGGCCTCGGCACGCTCGCGTACATCGTTCAGCTCGCGCTCGCTGCCCGCGACGCAGGCACCGAGAAGATCCTCGGCCGCCACGACGGCCTGTGTGGCCGCGTCGAAGGCCGGCAGAAGCGCATCGGGATCGACGACCGCCTGCTGCAGGCCGGCGTGGACGCTGCGGCAGACGCGGCCGATGGCGCTGTCCGGCGCATCGTGCGTGTCGCGGTCGCGGGGCTCGCGGTCGAGGAAGGCCTCGATGTGCTCGTCGGAAAGCCCCGCATTCGGCCACGCGATGCCGAGCTGGCGGCCGACGCGCGCGAACGTCGCACGCCAGTCGGCCATGACCTCGTCGAACGCGACGAACGAGCGCACCGCGCCACGCGTGTTCTTTTCCGCGGCGAGCACGTAGCGAAGCCAGACGGCGACGCCCTGCGCATGCGGCAACGCGCGGCCGCTGCCGAGGCGGCGTTCGCGCACTTCGAGCGACCGCGCCACGGCGTCGGGCGAACGGAACGGCAGCACGAAACGCGACTCGATCGACGACTCGCGCAGCGCCTGCCGCCAGAGCGGCAGGAACAGCGTGATGCGCGGATCCTTGAGCACGAACAGCGATGCCTGCGGATACTCCCCGGCGAGGAGTTCGCGCATGCGGATGATCCACGGTCGCGCGGCGGCGCTGTCGAACCAGCCCGGCGCGATGCCGAGCGGCGAGTAGATGTCGGAATCGAGCTCGGCGAGCAGCTCGTTGTGCAGCGCCTGGACGGCGCGCGATTCCCAGTGGCCGTGCTCGTTGCCGATGCCGGCCGGAATCAGGTCGTCGGCGACATCGGCCCCGAGGAGGTTGACGATGCGGGTGATCGCCGAGGTGCCGCTGCGGTGCATGCCCGCGACGACGATCGCTGTTCTTGCCGCTCCCATCAACCGCCCACCCTCGCCTCGTGCGCGGCGAGTCTACTGTGGAGGCCGATCGGCGAGGATGAACGGACGCGCCGCCTCGACGCGCTCCACTCCGCGTGCGGACGGCTCATGCGTTCAGGATCGCGCGGAAGTAGCGGATCGTCTTGTCGAGACCCTCGTCCAGCGACACCGCGGGTCGCCAGCCGAGCGCCTGCATGGCGAGCCCGATGTCGGGCCGGCGTACGCGCGGATCGTCCGGCGGCAGCGCGAGGTGAACGACACGCGAGGTGCTGCCGCTGAGCCGGATCACGCGTTCGGCGAGCTCGCGCATGCTCAGTTCGGCCGGATTGCCGACGTTGACGGGGCCGGTGAATCCGGCGGGCGAGTCCATCGCGGCCAGCAATGCGGCGATCATGTCGTCGACATGGCAGAACGAGCGCGTCTGGCTGCCGTCGCCGTACAGCGTGACGTCGTCGCCGCGCAAGGCCTGGACGATGAAGTTGCTGACGACGCGGCCGTCGTCGACGTACATGCGCGGGCCGTAGGTGTTGAAGATCCGCACGACCTTGATCTCGAGGCCATGCTGCCGGTGGTAGTCGAAGAACAGCGTCTCGGCGCAGCGCTTGCCTTCGTTGTAGCAGCTGCGCAGGCCGACCGGATTGACCCGGCCCCAGTAGCCCTCGTGCTGCGGATGCATCTCGGGATCGCCGTAGACCTCGCTGGTCGAGGCCTGCAGGATTCGCGCACGCCGGCGTTCGGCGAGGGCGAGCATGTTCATCGCGCCGAGCACGCAGGTGCGCGTCGTCTGCACGGGATCGTTCTGGTAATGCACCGGCGAGGCCGGACAGGCGAGATTGAAAATGCGCTCGACGTCGACGTCGATCGGCACCGTGACGTCGTGATGCAGCAGTTCGAAGCGCGGATGCGCGAGCAGCGGCGCGATGTTGTCGCGCGTGCCGGTGTGGAAATTGTCCAGGCAGACCACGTGGTCACCACGCCGGATCAGCGCGTCGCACAGGTGGGATCCGAGGAAACCGGCGCCGCCGGTCACCAGTGTTCTGCGCCCTCCCGTCCCCATCGGGTGCCCCGTCCAGACCGTGTGCGTGAGTGCCCAGCCCTGCCGCCGCGATGCGTCGGATCGCGACCGATGGCTGGCGCGACCGCGGCAATGACCGCTTCGGACAAGGGTCGGGGGAGGTTTTCGGCTCGCACCCGGCCGCACAACATAGCAAGGCCACCGGAACCTGTCGATCCGCTAAGCTTGAACACCCCACGCCCACGCCGCCCATGACGAACGCCGTGCGACACCTGCGCCGCTCGCGCCTGCAGTCGATCGTCGCACCGCTGCTCCTGGCCCTGGCCTGCCTGCTCGTCTACAACGCGAACCTGCGCCAGATCGGCGCCGGCGACACCGTGTACGCGCGCTACCTGCCGCTGATGCTGTGGCACCACGGCACGCTCGTGCCCGGCGAGCACACGCGCCTGTTCGCGCACGGCCATCCGCTCGAATACCCGCGTTACCGGCCGGCCAACGACGAAGGCAAGGCGGTCTACCACGAGCCGACCGCCTACTGGCTCACGCGCACGCGCGAGCACGACTCGGCCTCGTTCTACCCGGTGGTCACGCCGCTGCTCGTGGCACCGCTGTACGCACCCGCGGCGCTCTGGCTCGACATGCACGGCTGGGAACAGCCACAGGTCGATCGCGTCGCGGAGCTCATGGAGAAGCTCGCCGCGTCGCTGCTCGCCGCGGCCGCCAGCGTCCTCGTGTTCCTGCTGCTGCGTCGCGAACGCAACCCGTGGGCGTTGCCGCTCGCGCTCGCGTTCGCGTTCGGTACGAACACCTGGATGATCTCGAGCCAGGCGCTGTGGCAGCACGGGACCGGCGAGCTGCTGATCGCGCTCGCCTTGCTGCTGGCCTTCGCGCCGGCGAATGCGATACGCCTGGTGCTGCTCGGCGCGGTCTGCGTCCTCGTCGCCGCCAATCGTCCGCCCGATGCCCTGATCGCCGCGGCGATCGGCGGCTTCGTCGTGTGGCGGCAATGGCGCGACGCGATCTGGCTGATCGCGGGCGCCGTCGTGCCGCTGGCCGCACTGCTGGCCTACAACGTCGGCTTCATGGGGCATCTCGCCGGCGGCTACGGCGTGGTGAAGCCTCCCGCCAACTTCCTGCAGGCCGACTGGTCCGGTCTGGCCGGTCTGCTGGTCAGTCCGGCCCGCGGCCTGCTCGTCTTCTCGCCGTTCCTCGCCTTCGTCGTCGTCGGCCTGATCCAGCGCCTGCGCTCGCGCGATACGCGGGCGCCCGCCTTGCTGCTGACGCTCGCGGTGATCGGGCAGCTCGTGCTGTACGCGCAGGGCGACTGGCGTGCCGGCACCTCGTGGGGGCCGCGCTGGCTCACCGACATGCTGCCGGTGCTGGTGTGGATGCTCGCGCCCACCCCGCTCGTACTGCGGCCACTCGCCCGCGGCGTGTTCGTGGCGACGATCGCATTCTCGGTCGGCGTGCAGGCCGTCGGCGCGTTCTGGTACACGAAGACCAGCGACGAACGCGTGTTCGCGGGAGACCCGGCATCGATGCGCGGCGCATGGGATGTCGGCAACCTTCCGTTCGTGACCGAGCTTCGCCAGCCGCGCGCGGCCGGCGAGCTGCTGTGCGATGCGGCGGGTACGATCGACGTGATCGGATCCACGCGCCTGCCCTCCGACGGTGGCGTGCCCGTCCTCGAACCCGGCAGTGTGCTCGAGGGCTGGGCCATGGCCTGCGCGCGCACGCCGGCGCAGGTGCTCCTGCTCGTGAACGGCGTGGTCGTCGGCACGACGACCGACTTCCTGCCGCGTCCCGATGTCGACGAGGCCATGGGCACGCGCACGCCGACCGGATGGCGCATCACGGCGAGCCTGTGGGGTGTCGCGCCGGGCGAGCAGGTCCTGCAGCTCGCGCTGCGCGTCGAACCGCGCAGCGATTTCCGCATCGTGCGCGAGCAGCGTGTGATCGTGCGCGCACAGCCGCCCGCGGACACCGATGCGGCCTCGACGCCGCCGGCATCCGCCGCGACGCTCGAGTCGATGGCGGCACGCGCGGTCGAACGGCTGCGCGAACACCAGACCGACGACGGTGCCTGGCTCACCGCGCACACGACCAGCACCCGCCACGAGGCGCAGCAGCCGGAGCTCAACACGTTCCTGACCTCGACGCTGGTCGACCTGCTCGACCCCGTCGCTCACGCACATGACCTCGACGCGATGCTCGATCGCGCACGCGCTCACCTCGCCGCGCAGATCGAGGGCGACGGACTCGTGCGTTACCACGGGCTGCCGGATGCCCCAGGGATCGGCACGCTGGGCTGCGCGATCACGCCGGACAGCGACGACACGGCGCTCGCGTGGCGCATCGCCCGGCCCACGGCCGACGATCCGCGGCGGCAGCCGATGCTGGACATGCTCGCGCGCTACCGCGACGCACGCGGCCTGCATCGCACCTGGCTGGCGCAGCGCAAGGATTACCGTTGCCTCGATCCCGGCAGCGATCCGAACCCGACCGACCTCGCGATCCAGCTTCACGTCTACCTGATGCTGCGCGAGCTCGATCCGCCGGCGGGACAAGCCTTGTGCCGCGCCTTGCAGCGCGCGATCCGCGACGAGGACATCTGGGTCTACTACGCGAAGTCGGCGCTGCTGCCCTACCTGCGCATCGCCGAACTGCAGCACCGCGACTGCCCGCTGCCGCTGCCTGCCGAGCGGCTCGCGCTTCCGGCCGCGGGCCAGGGCATCTGGAGCGAAGCCGTGCACGCGCTCGTCGAACTCGAGGCGTCTCGCGGCAACGACGAGGTGCAGCTCATCGCGCAACGCGTCCTGGCGCGGCTCGGTGCCGACGATTTCGCGCTGCTGCGCCAGTCGCCGCCACTGCTGTACCACAACGACCTCAGCGCGACGGTGCGGCGCTACTACTGGTCGGAGGATGTCGGCTACGCGCTCTGGTTGCGGCTCCGCGCGGCTGCGGGCGTCGTCGCGACACCGCCTTCGCAACCCGCACCGTGATGGCGACGTCGCTGCGGCAGGTCGCACGCATCGCCGGCCACTTCGCGTCCACGCGGGCGCTCGAGGTGGCCGCGCTGCAGGCCTCGCCGTTCCTCGGCATCGTGCTCGGCGGAGTCGTCCCCGAGCGCGACGGCATCGTCGCACCTGGCCTGCTCATGCTCGGCAGCGCCGCGCTCACGGCGCACATCTTCGTGTTCAACGACTGGGCCGGCTACGAGAGCGACCTCCGCGATCCGCTGCGCGCGCCGCACGTGTTCAGTCGCCACGGCATCCTCCGGCGCGAGGTCGCCTGGACGTCGGCGATCCTGCTCGCCGTGGCCCTCGCCGCGTTCGCGGCGGTCGGCATGGCGACTCTGCTCATCGGCGCGCTGATCGCCGCGCTCGGCTTCCTCTACTCGGGTTCGCCGCGGCTCGGCAAGCGCACGCCGATCGCCTCGTCGCTCAATCACCTGGCCGGAGGCACGCTGCACTTCCTGCTCGGCTACACGCTGGTCCATCCACTCGACGCGCGCGGATTCTGGATCGGCCTGTTCTTCGGCCTCGTGTTCACGGCCGGCCATCTCAACCAGGAAGTCCGCGACCACGACGGCGATCGGCTCAACGGCATCCGCACGAACGCCGTCGTGTTCGGCAGCCGCCGCACCTTCCTCGCCAGCCTCGCCACCTTCACGGCCGCCTACGCGATGCTCACCGTGCTGGCCGCACTCGGCAGCCTGCCGAGGCTGCTGCTGTGGAGTCCGGCCGCATGGCTCGTGCACCTCGCGTGGTCCATGCAGGTGCTGCGGCGCGGACCCGGCTTCGAGACCGCGCAATGGATGCAGCGACGCTACCGCGGCCTGTTCGCGCTCGTCGCCCTCGCGATGCTGGCAGGATGACCGGGCACCATGCCGGCGATGACCATGCGCAGTGCATCCAAGGAGCGAGCATGAAGCTGTCGGTGGTGATTCCTTGCTACAACGAGAGGGACACCTTGCGTACCCTCGTCGAGGCCGTGCGCGTATCGCCTTGCACGCCGGACGAGATCATCGTCGTCGACGACGGCTCGACCGACGGCACGCGCGCGATCCTCGACACGGAGATCGCGCCACTCGTGCAACGCGTCATCCTCCACGAAGCCAATCAGGGCAAGGGCGCCGCGCTGCGCACCGGCATCGGCGCCGCGACCGGCGACATCGTGATCATCCAGGACGCCGACCTCGAGTACGACCCGAACGAGTATCCCGTGCTCGTCGAACCGATCCGCGCGGGACGTGCCGACGTCGTCTACGGCACACGCTTCGGCGCCGGACGATCGCCAAGCATGTTCCTGCGCCAGCGCGTCGCCAACCGCGTGCTCACGCGCCTGTCGAACCTGTTCACCGGCCTGCGGCTCACGGACATGGAGACCTGCTACAAGGTGTTCCGCCGCGAGATCGTGCAGGCCATCCGCATCGAGGAAGACCGCTTCGGCTTCGAGCCCGAGATCACGGCCAAGATCGCGCGCACGGGATGCCGCGTCCACGAAGTGCCGATCTCCTACCGCGGCCGCAGCTACGCCGAGGGCAAGAAGATCGGCTGGAAGGACGGCGTGCGCGCGATCCTTTGCATCGCGAAGTACAGCCCGCCGCTGTACGCGAGCCTGCGCGACCGTCTGGCCGCGAGACTGCGTGGGGGTTCGAGTCGACGACCGGTGGCCGACGCGGACGACGGCCCGGCCTGATCGGGTCGGCTGCATCCTGGACAGGCCTCATCGCGCAGGCCTGCCACCGTGGCGAACGACGCGCCAACTCGTCCCGGCAGCCTCGCGTTAAACTGCGCGCCCCGCCGAGGTGCCCGCATTGAACACGTCCAGCCGCAGCGCCACACCGGCGCTCGACCAGCACACCCCGCTCATGCGCCAGTTCTTCGCCGCGAAGGCGGAGCATCCGGACGTGCTGCTGTTCTTCCGCATGGGCGATTTCTACGAGCTGTTCTACGACGACGCGCGCAAGGCGGCGCGACTGCTCGACATCACGCTGACCCAGCGCGGCAACTCGGCCGGCGCGCCGATCCCGATGGCCGGCGTGCCCTACCACGCGGCCGAAGGCTACCTCGCGCGCCTCGTGAAGCTCGGCGAGTCGGTCGCGATCTGCGAGCAGATCGGCGATCCGGCGCTCGCGAAAGGCCTGGTCGAGCGCAAGGTCGTGCGCATCGTCACGCCCGGCACGGTCACCGACGAGGCGCTGCTCGAGGAACGCCGCGACAACCTGCTGCTCGCGATCAGCGCGGGCCGCACCGGCTACGGCCTGGCCTGGGTCGACCTCACGGCGGGACGCTTTCTGTTGTGCGAGGTCGCGACGGCCGAGGCGCTCGCCGCCGAGCTCGCACGCCTGCAGCCGGTCGAGACGCTGGTCGGCGAGGACGTCGCGTGGCCGAACTTCGTCACTTCGCTGCCGGGCCTGCGCAAGCGCGCGCCCTGGCATTTCGACGGCGAGACCGGGCGTCGCGAGCTGTGCCGGTTCTTCGGCACGCGTGACCTGTCCGGCTTCGGCGCCGAGGATCTCGCGCTCGCGATCGGTGCGGCCGGTGCGCTGCTCGGCTACGTCGAGGACACGCAGAAGGCGGCCCTGCCCCACCTGACCGGCCTCGCCGCCGAGAGCGCCGCCGAGACGATCGCGCTCGACGCCGCGACGCGCCGCAACCTCGAACTCGACTGGCACGCCTCGGGCAACCGCGACGTGACCCTGCTCGGCGTGCTCGATGCGAGCGTGACGCCGATGGGCGCGCGCCTGCTGCACCGCTGGCTCAACCGCCCGCTGCGCGACCGCACGGTGCTCAAGCGCCGCTACCACGCGATCGGCGCGCTGCTCGGCGATGCCGGCGAACGCCTGCGCGACGAACTGCGCGGCATCGGCGACCTCGAGCGCATCCTCGCGCGCGTCGCGCTGCGCTCGGCACGTCCGCGCGACCTGTCGACGCTGCGCGACGGCCTTGCGCGTACGCCGGTGCTGCGCGAGCGCCTCGCCGGTGCGGACAGCCCGCTCGTCGACGCGCTGCTCGACCACCTCGGCGAGCACGCCGACACGGCCGCGCATCTCATGCGCGCGATCGTCGACCTGCCGCCGGCGCTGCAGCGCGACGGCGGCGTGATCCGCGAAGGTTTCGACGCCGAACTCGACGAGCTGCGCCAGCTGTCGACGAACGCGGACCGGTTCCTGATCGACCTCGAGGAGCGCGAGAAGGCCGCAACCGGCATCGCCACGCTCAAGGTCGGCTACAACCGCGTGCACGGCTACTACATCGAGATCAGCAAGGGCCAGGCCGACAAGGCGCCGACGCACTACACGCGCCGCCAGACGATCAAGGGCGCCGAGCGCTACATCACCGAGGAGCTCAAGGGCTTCGAGGACAAGGTGCTGTCGGCACGCGAACGTTCGCTGATGCGCGAGCGGGCGCTGTACGAGGAACTGCTCGACCTGCTCGGCGCACGCCTCGGCGCGCTCAAGTCGGCCGCCGCGGCGATCGCCGAGCTCGACGTGCTCGCCGCGCTGGCCGACCGCGCGCATGCGCTGGACTGGTCCGAGCCCGAACTCGTCGACGCGGCCTGCATCCGCATCGAGCGTGGCCGCCACCCGGTCGTCGAGCAGGTCCGCGACGATCCGTTCGAGCCGAACGACCTCGACCTCTCCGACGCGCGCCGCATGCTCGTCGTGACCGGCCCGAACATGGGCGGTAAGTCGACGTACATGCGCCAGAACGCGCTCATCGTGCTGCTCGCGCACATCGGCAGCTACGTGCCGGCGTCGCGCGCGACGATCGGCACGATCGACCGCATCTTCACGCGCATCGGCGCCGGCGACGACCTGTCGCGCGGGCAGTCGACCTTCATGGTCGAGATGAGCGAGACGGCCAACATCCTGCACAACGCGACCGCGCACAGCCTCGTGCTCATGGACGAGATCGGCCGCGGCACGAGCACGTACGACGGCCTCGCCCTCGCCCAGGCCTGCGCGACCCACCTCGCCGCGACGAACCGCGCGTTCACGCTGTTCGCGACACACTACTTCGAGCTCACGCGCCTGCCCGAGCAGTACGATGCGATCGCCAACGTGCACCTCGACGCGGTCGAGTACGGCGACCAGCTCGTCTTCATGCACGCGGTCAAGGACGGCCCGGCCAATCGCAGCTTCGGCCTGCAGGTCGCCGCGCTCGCCGGCCTGCCCAAACCCGTGATCGCCGAGGCACGCCGCGTGCTGCTCGCGCTCGAGTCGGGTGCGCACGATGTTCCAGCCGCGCCCGCGGCGGCGATCCAGGCGGTCGCGGCGACACCGCAGCTCGGCCTGTTCGCGCCGCCGATGCCGTCGCCGGTCGAGGAAGCGCTGCGCGCCGTCGACGGCGACGAGCTGAGCCCACGCGCCGCGCTCGACCTCGTCTACCGCCTCAAGAAGATGCTCTGAGCGCAGCGTGGCGATGACCGACCTCGCCACCGCGCTGCACGCCGGCGATGAGCGCGACGGTGCGCGCACGGCGCTCGCACGCCTCGACGGCATCGACCTGCTGCGTGGGCTGTCGATCCTGCTCGTCGTCGTGCACCACCTCGCGCTGCGCATCCCGCTCCGCGACGGCTGGCTCGAAACCTGGCTGCCGCGGCGTTTCCTGGGCTCGCTCATGTACAACGGCTACGAAGGCGTGTTCGTGTTCTTCGTGGTCTCGGGCTTCCTGATCACGAGCCACGCGCTCGCACGCTGGGGCGCACTCGACCGCATCGACCTGCGCGCGTTCTACGCGATGCGTGCCGCGCGCATCCTGCCCTCGCTCGTGCTCGTCGTCGGCGTGCTCGCCCTGCTGCACGTGCTCGGCGTGCCGCACCACGTCATCGACACGGAGCGCCAGTCGCTCGCGCGCGCCGTGCTCGCGGTCGCCGGTCTGCACCTCAACTGGTACGAGGGCGTGACCGGCTACCTGCCGGGTGGCTGGGACGTGCTGTGGTCGCTGTCGATCGAGGAGGCGTTCTACCTCGGCTTCCCGCTCGCCTGCCTGTTGCTGCGCAGCCGTGCCGCGCTCGTCGTCGCGCTGGGCGTGCTCGCGCTGTCGCTGCCGGCCACGCGCGCCGCGCTCGCCGGAAACGACATCTGGCAGGAGAAGGCCTACCTGCCCGGCATGGCCGCGATCGCCGCCGGCGTGCTCGCAGCGATCACCTGCGACCGATGGAAGACCGTGCCACACGCACTCGTCACGCTGTTCGGCGCGCTCGGCAGCGCCGGCATCGCCGCGGTGATGCTGTTCGGTTACGTGCTGTGGCCATGGGTCGGCAACGGCTACGTGCTCGTGCTGACGCTGTCGACCGCGCTGCTCGTGATCGCGCTGCAATGGGAAGCGCGCGTCGCGCCGCCCGCGATGCCGCGCGGCCTGCGCTGGCTGTCCGCGATGGGACGCCGCAGTTACGAGATCTACCTGACCCACATGTTCGTCGTGTTCGCGGTGGTCACGCTGTGGCAGGCCCTCGGCGCCGACAAGCATCTCGGTTTCCTGTGGCATGTCCCGACCGTGCTCGCGGCATGGGGACTCGGTGCGCTGCTCGCACGGGCGTGGTCGGACCCGATGAACGTGTGGTTGCGCCGGAGGTGGGTGAAGGCTGCGGGCATGTCGAACGCGCGCTCCGGATGAGCTCGCGGTTCACGGAGAAGCGCGACGCCCGTGTCCCTCTGCAACGCTTGAGTGGATGACCAGCGCTTCGCGCTGTCGTGAAGCGCCTCCGACTTGACCAGCCATTCGGCTGTTGAGAGCCGCCGGAATGAAGTATCGGTGTGAGTCCGTTCGAGACGACGGCGTGCCGAAGCGGATCGCGAACTTCCCACGAACGACCCTCACCCCCCCGGCATCACCGGCAGCTCCGCGCAGCGCGCGCGCAGGAAATCGCGCAGGCGTCGTACGCGCGGGTTGACGAGGCGGCGGTCGGCGCAGACGAGGTTGAGCGGTGCGTGTTCGCCGATCCAGTCGGGGCACACCACGACGAGACGGCCTTCGGCGACATCGTGGGCGACGTCGGGCCAGGACTTGTAGGCGATGCCGTGGCCGGCGAGCGCCCAGCGGCGCACGAGGTCGCCATCCTCGCTGACGCGGTCGCCGCGGACCTGCATCGCGACGGCGTCGCCGGCCGGCGACTGGAACGTCCAGCGCTGATGGATGCCGTCGCGCACGACGAAGCGCAGGCAGTCGTGGTTCGCGAGCGCTTCGGGCGTGGCGGGTGAGCCACGGCGTGCGAGGTAGGCCGGCGAGGCGCACAGCACGCGCCGGCAGTTCGCGAGCAGCGGCACCGCGACGAGCTGCGAATCGGGCGGCGTGCCGTAGCGGATCGCGAGATCGAACGGCTGGCGGTAGACGTCGGCCATGCGGTCGGAGACGTCCATGCGCAGCTGCAGGCGCGGGTGCTCGGCGAGGAACGCGTCGAGCCAGCCGGCGAGCAGGTTGCGGCCGAGATCCGATGGTGCCGACAGCGTGAGGCGTCCGCGCAGTTCGGCGCCGTCGCCGCGCAGCACGTCCTCGGCCTCGTCCATGACGCGCAAGGCCTCGCGGCAGGCGCGCAGGAAACGCTCACCTTCCGAGGTCGCGCGCAGGTTGCGCGTCGAGCGCGCGACGAGCTGCACGCCGAGTTCGGCCTCGAGGCGCTTGAGCGCGACGCTGGCCGACGCCGGCGTGATCTCGAGTGCGCGCGCCGCAGCCGAGAGGCTGCCGAGTTCGACCGCGCGCACGAACACGAGCAGGTCGGCGAACGCCTTCATCTTCGCAATCCTTTTGAAACTGATTCGCTTTATGAAGGGTTTCCGGACCCGCCGCAATCGTCGAGTCTCGGGTTTCCCCCTGCGTGCGGCGCCACGCCGCGCGCGATCCGCCTCAAGGAGTCCGCCCATGACGACCCGTCGCCAGTTCCTCGCCACGAGCCTCACCGCGTCCGCCCTCGGCCTCACCGTCGGCCGCTCGCTGTTCGACGACGCCTGGGCCGCTGCCTCGCCGGGCAAGCTGCTGACGCGGCCGATCCCGTCGACGGGCGAGCAGATCCCGGTCATCGGCGCCGGCACCTCGGGCAGCTTCGAGGCGACCAAGGGCAGCGAGAAGTACGAGGAGCTCAAGAAGGTCCTCAAGGTGTTCTTCGACGGCGGCGGCAGCGTGTTCGACACCTCGCCGAACTACTCGGGCGCCGACACCGTGCTCGGCGACCTGCTCAAGGAAGGCGGCTGGCGCGACAAGACCTTCCTCGCGACCAAGATCGCGGCCGACTCGCGCGCCGACGCCGAGGCGCAGTGGGCGACCTCGCTCGAGCGCCTGCACACCGACAAGGTCGAGCTGCTGCAGGTCCACAACCTGCGCCAGTGGAAGATCCAGCTGCCGTACGCGCGCGAACTCAAGGCGCAGGGCAAGACGCGCTACATCGGCGTCACCCACTACATCGACAGCGGCCTGCCCGAGCTCGAGGCGATCATGCGCGCCGAGAAGCTCGACTTCATCCAGATCCACTATTCGGCCAACTCGCCGAACGCGGCCAAGACCATCCTGCCGCTGGCGCGCGACACCGGCGTCGCGGTGCTGGTCAACCGCGTGTTCGACGACGGCAAGCTGTTCGCGAAGGTCAAGGACGTGCCGCTGCCCGCATGGGCCGGCGAGGTCGGCGTGACCTCGTGGTCGCAGATGTTCCTCAAGTTCGCGATCAGCCACCCGGCCGTCACCGCGGTGATCCCGGCGACCAGCCGACCCGACCGCCAGGCCGACCAGCTCAAGGCCGGCACGGGACCGCTGCTCGACGACAAGCAGCAGAAGGAACTGACCACGCTGCTGGGCTGATCCCGCAATGACCACGACGTCCCCGTTCGCCCGCCTCGTCACGCGCCTGTTCGGCACGGACACGAACGAGGCCCCCGCCGTCGGCGCGGGCCTGCTGCTGTTCTTCCTCGTCTTCACGGGCTATTTCATGCTGCGGCCCGTGCGCGAGACGATGGGCGTCGCGGGAGGCATCGACAATCTGCACTGGCTGTTCACGGGCACGTTCGTGGCGACCCTCGCGACGCTGCCGCTGTTCGGCTGGCTCGCCTCGAAGGTCGCGCGGCGCACGATCCTCGCGTGGACGTTCGGCTTCTTCGCGATGAACATGCTCGTGTTCGCGGCGTGCTTCGCGATCAAGCCGGACGACCTCGCGGTCGCGCGCACGTTCTACATCTGGATCTCCGTGTTCAACATGCTGACGATCTCGCTGGCATGGAGCACGCTCGCCGACGTGTTCGCGCCGGGTCAGGCCAAGCGCCTGTTCGCGCTCATGGCCGGTGGCGCGAGCGCAGGCGGCCTGGTCGGACCGATCCTCGGCACGGCGCTCGTCGCGCCGCTCGGGCACGCCGGCCTCATGGTGCTGTCGGCGGCGACGCTGGTCGGTGCGATCGGTGCAGCGGCCTACATGCACCGCTGGCGCGATCGCCAGGGTGCCATCTCGGCACACGATGCCGACCGCGCGCGTCCGCTCGGCGGCAATCCGTTCGCCGGTGCGACGGCCGTGCTCAAGTCGCCCTACCTGCTCGGCATCGGCGCGTTCGTGCTGCTGCTCGCGACCGCGAACACGTTCCTGTACTTCGAACAGGCGCGCCTCGTCGCCGAGAACTTCCCCGACAAGACGAAGCAGACCCAGGTGTTCGGCCTCATCGACACCGTGGTGCAGACGCTCGCGATCCTGACCCAGGTGTTCTTCACGGGACGCATCGCGCAACGCCTCGGCGTCGGCGTGCTGCTCGTCGCGGTACCGCTGGTCATCGCGGCGGGCTTCCTGTGGCTCGCGTTCGCGCCCGTGTTCGCGGTGTTCGTCGTCGTCATGGTCGTACGCCGCGCAGGCGAGTACGCGCTCGTGCGCCCGGGCCGCGAGATGCTCTATACCGTCGTCTCCGCCGAGCAGAAGTACAAGGCGAAGAACTTCATCGACACGGTGGTCTACCGCGGCGGCGACGCGGTCAGCGGCTGGGCCAAGCGCGGCCTCGACCTGCTCGCCGACCATCCCGCACTCGCAATGGTCATCGGTTCGGTGCTCGCGCTCGTGTGGGCCGTGACGGGCGGCTGGCTCGGGCGTGCGCAGAAGCAGCGCGAGGCCGAGATCACGGGGACGGGATGAGCGTTGAAACCTGTGAGCGGCAAGGCCGCGTGATCGTGGTTCACGGCGGAATCGCCTGCGGCGGTTCCACCCTACCGACCTGAGCGTAGGGTGGAACCCGCGCAGCGGATTCCACCGTGAACTGCTTCGACGCGACGCAGCCTCCGGTGACGCGGACAACGTCCGCGCACGGACCCCGACCTACTCGAGGCCTTCCTTCAACTCCCTGATCTGCCGCCTTGCGTGCTTGTCGGGGCGGCCTTGCGGGTGCGCGAGGCCGGCGCCGGTGAGGCGGCGCATCTCGCGCTCGCGCTCGCGCGTGGCGCGGCTCTCGGGTGTTTCCTCGTAGAGCGCCTGCGCGGCGGGCGCGGGGCCGCGCATCGACGACAGCGCGACGACGACGACCTCGAGGCGTTCGTCGCCGCGGCGGATGCGCAGGCGATGGCCTTCGTGCACGGTCTTGGCGGGCTTTGCGGGTTCACCTTCGACGTCGATCTTGCCGCCTTCGATCGCCTGCTTGGCGAGGCTGCGCGTCTTGAAGAAGCGCGCGGCCCACAGCCAGATGTCGAGACGCACGCCGTTCGCGGCGGCGCCCGGTGTCGCGGCCTTCGTGCTCAGAACGGGATCTTCCCGCGCAGAATGTCCCAGTACATGACCCAGTCGCCCATGAAGCTGTAGAGCGGCTGCTTGAACGAGGCGGGCTTGTTCTTCTCGTAGCCGAAGTGGCCGACCCACGCGAAGCCGTAGCCGGCGACCGGCGCGAGCAGCAGCCACCACGCGTTACCACTCGCGATCGCGAGCAGCACGATGCCGAGCACGAGCGAGCTGCCGACGAAGTGCAGGCGGCGGCAGGTCGTGTTGGCGTGCTCGGACAGGTAGAACGGGTAGAACGCCCGGAACGTGTCGTAGCGTCGCGCGGGCGCGGCGGGCGTCGACGTGGTGGACTGGCTCATGGCTCGTCTCCGCGGAGGATCAGGCGTGCAGCATAGCGCCGACCGCGCGCGGACGCCTCGTGCGCCGCGGCATGGTTCAGCGCTCCGGCAGCGGGATGAACTCGGTCTCGCCAGGCACGGCGTCGAAGCGGCCGTTGGCCCAGTCGTCCTTCGCCTGCGCGATGCGCTCGCGCGAGGCCGCGACGAAGTTCCACCAGACGAAGCGTTCGCCGTCGAGCGGATCGCCGCCGAACACGATCGCCCGCGCGGCGTCGCGCGCGACGATGCGCACCTCGGCGCCGGGTGCGATCACGGCGAGCCGATGCATCGGGATCTCGAGGCCGTCGACCTCGAGCGTGCCTTCCATGACCTGGATCGCACGCTCGGCATGTTCGGCCGGAAGCTCGAACACGGCGCCGTCGTCGAGGCGCATGTCGAGGCAGAACAGGCGCGAGTACACGGGTACCGGCGAGCGGTGGCCGAAGGCCTCGCCCGCGACAAGGCGCAAGCGCACGCCACCGTCGTCGGTCGCCCATTCGGGCAGGTCATCGACGTCGTGGTGCGAGAACGACGGCGCGACCTCGGCATCGGCCTGCGGCAGGCCGACCCAGAACTGCGCGCCGTGCATGCGATGGCCTTGCGCACGCTCGATCGCGGGCGTGCGCTCGGAGTGCGCAACGCCGCGGCCGGCGGTCATCCAGTTGACCTCGCCGGGGCGGATGTCCTGCACGACGCCGGTGCTGTCGCGGTGCGTGAACACGCCCTCGAGCAGGTAGGTCATCGTCGACAGGCCGATGTGCGGATGCGGACGCACGTCGACGCCACGCCCGGGCGCCATCTCGACGGGACCGATGTGGTCGAAGAACACGAACGGGCCGATCGTGCGCGCCTGCATCGACGGCACCATGCGGCGCACGACGAAGCCGTCGCCGAGGTCGTGCTCGCGCGGCGGGATCAGCTTGACGTTGGCGTTATCCATCACGGCTCCGGCGGGGGCGAAGGAAGGCGCGAGCTTAGCGCGCCGCTCACCACGCGCGCGCGTACTGCGGTGGCGCGTCGAGCGGCGCACCGAGCGCGTGCGCGGCGCGGCGCGGCCACGACGGATCGCGCAACAGCTCGCGACCGAGCAGGACGAGGTCGGCCTGGCCGGCGTCGAGGATCGCCTGCGCCTGCGCAGGCTCGGTGACGAGGCCGACCGCCGCGGTCGCGATGCCGGCTTCGTTGCGGATGCGTGCCGCGAACGGAACCTGGTATCCGGGGCCGGTGACGATCTTCTGCGTCGGTACGAGGCCGCCGCTCGACACGTCGACGATGTCGACGCCTTCGCCACGCAGCAGGCGCGCGAGCTCGATGCTCTGCTCGACATCCCAGCCGCCGTCGGCCCAGTCGGTCGCCGACAGGCGCACCGACAACGGCAGGCGCTCGGGCCAGCGCGCACGCACCGCACGGACGACGTCGAGCACGATGCGCACGCGGTTCGCGAAGCTGCCACCCCAGGCGTCGTCGCGCGTGTTGGCCAGCGGCGACAGGAAACCGTGCAGCAGATAACCGTGCGCGGCGTGGATCTCGACGAGTTCGAAGCCGGCCGCGAGCGCACGATCGGCCGATGCGGAGAACGCCTGCACGATGCCGGCGATGCCGTCGGCGTCGAGCGCGTCCGGCACCGGGCTCGAGGCCGAGTACGCGAGCGCCGAGACCGCGACCGGTGTCCAGCCGCCCTGCTCCGCCGGCACCGGCTTGCCACCACGCCACGGTGCGTCGACGCTGGCCTTGCGCCCGGCGTGCGCGAGCTGCACGCCGGCGACCGCACCTTGCGACGCGATGAAGCGCGTGATGCGCGACCACGCCTCGACCTGCGCGTCGTTCCAGAGCCCCGTGTCGAACGGCGAGATGCGTCCGATCGGCTCGACCGCGCTCGCCTCGGCGATGACGAGGCCGGCGCCGCCGGTCGCGCGCGCGCCGAGATGCGCGAAGTGCCAGTCCTGCGGCAGGCCGTCGACGGCCGAGTACTGGCACATCGGCGAGACGCCGATGCGGTTGCGCAGGCGCACGTCACGCAACGCGAGCGGTTCGAACAGCATGGGGAGTTTCCGGACGGCAGGAGTCGGCCGATCTGGGGCCGCGCATGCGCGGCCGCAAGCGTCAGCCGAGTACGTCGCGCGTGAGCCAGACGTCGACCGCAGCGGCGACGGGCTCGGAGGCCTTCATCCACGAGAAATGCGTGGCTTCGCCGTTGGCGAAATCCTCGGGCGACAGCAGCATGCGCTCGATGCCGGCAGCAGGGAACTTGCCGAGCAGCCAGTCGAACGAGGCCTGCGGGCCGAGCCAGTCGTCGCGAATGCGCACGGCGAGCAAGGGCCTCGCGAAGTGCGCCATCGCAGCCTCGAAATCGAAGGCGACCGACGGCACCACGTAGCGCCCGAGGCGTCCCGTGCGCGCCCAGTCGCGCATCACCGAGCTCGCCTCGTTGCCGCCGAAGCCGAGGCGACGCCCCGGGAAATGGCCGACGACGGCGGTCAACAGCGGCATCACGTGGAACAGCCACCACAGCATCGCGCGCTTGCCCGGAAACGTGCGCCAGTAGGGCGCACCGCTGGCGACCTGCAGCAGGCCCGCGAACGTGTCGCCGCCACGGCGTGCACCGTGCAGGCTCGCGAACTGCGAGCCGAGGCTGTGCCCGCCGATGATCCAGGGCAACCCGGGCCACGCCGCACGCGCGACGGCTTCGCTCGCGGGCAGGTCGGCTTCGAGCAGGTCGCGGTAACCCCAGTCGACACGCCGCGACGCACGCCGGTCGCTCGAACCGACGCCACGCCATTCGTGGATCGCGACGGCGATGCCATGACAGGCGAGTGCCTCGGCGAACGGCTTGTAATGTTTCGCAGGTACGCCGAGCGCGGGAATCCAAAGCAGCGCGGCACGCGGTGCCGGTGGCGCGACGAGGATCAGCTCGGCGCGCGCACCATCGGAGGCGACGACCGGTTCGACACGAACCTCGGGGGCCGAGATCGGTACCGGCGTCACCGCGCGCTCACCGGCGCAGATCGCCGTGCCAGGCGCAGCCGACCAGCGTTCGACCGCCGTGGACGACCGTGGCCTTCCAGCCGTAGACGCTGCCGGTCAGCGGCTCCTCGCACGGCACGCGCTCGATCGTGATCGCGACCGGCCCTTCGGAGGGCGGCGCAGTGCGTTCCATGCGTGGCGCGACGTACGGCACGACCAGCGGTGCCGCACCCGGTGCAGCGACGAGCGTCGTCGCGGACGCGGTCGCCTCGACCGACCATTCGCCTTGCGCACCACGCGCGGCATAGGCGATGCCGTCGAGACGCGACTCGCAGGTCCATGCATCGGTACCGGCGAGTTCGAGCGCGTCGAGCTCGACACCGTCATGACCCGAAAGACGACCTTCGGCGATCACGAAGCGCGGCGCCTCGCCTTTCGCGTCGAGTGTCTTCACGGCATCGGCGACGCCGTCGCCGATGCGCGTGATGCGCCGACGCGTGGTCTCGCCGCATGCGGTGAAGAAACCTTCACGCGCTTCGACGACACCGCGTACGCGAGGCGCCGAAGCGATCGCCTCGACCTTGGCGGCGGGTGCAGGCGCGGCCTGAGCTGCAGGCGGCTGCGGGGTAGCGTCCTGTGGCTTGCCGGAGCACGCGGCGAGCATCGCGACAGCGAGCGCCGCCGTCGCGTGCAGGGACCTGGAACGATCGATCATGCGTGCCCTCCCCGGCCGCCGTCGTGGATCAGCGACGCCCGCGCTGCGGGCGATCGCTGGCAAGACTCACGCGGAGCGCACCGCCTTCCTGGAAGCTGCCGTCGAGTCCGGCGATCGCGGCGCGCGCCTCGTGGCCTTCCATCGCGAGCTCGGCGAAGCCCTTGCACTCGTTCTTGAACGGATCGATGGCCATCTTGAGCTTGTGCACCTTGCCGAACTTGCCGAACAGCTCGGTGAGCGAACGCTCGGTGGTCTCGCGCGGCAGACCGCGCACGTTGAGAGTGATCATGGGCATCCTGTCGTGGGCAAGCCACCCGAGATGGCTACGAATCCCCGAAAAACAACGGGGCCGCGGCGTGAACGCCGCGGCCCCGACGCGAAAGCTTGGCGAGCGGAGAAAATCAGGCCGCCGTGACGTCCTCGGCCTGCAGGCCCTTCTGGCCCTGCACGACCTTGAAACTCACGCGCTGTCCTTCCTGCAGCGTGCGGAAACCCGAGCCGTTGATCGCGCGGAAATGCACGAACACGTCCGGGCCGTTCTCACGGCTGATGAAACCGAAACCCTTGCTCTCGTTGAACCACTTCACGGTGCCGACCTGACGATCCGACATTGAAACTCTCCAAAACAATAACGTAGAACGCCCAGTGCCCCGACAAGGGGGCCTCCCAACTACACTGGGAATGCAGGGCTCGGAGAGCAGTCGACGAAGCGGAGATCCCGGCATCGGCCCACGGGCACACGCGACCGTGCAAACACAGCGGGGCCGAGTCTATACCAACTTTTTCGGCGATGCGATAGCCCCGGAAGTCCCTTCCGGACGAACTTTTTCAGTCCGCGGGGCCGACCGTGAAGCTCTCGCCGCAGCCGCACTCGCCCGTCGCGTTCGGATTGCGGAACACGAACGCGGCGTTGAGGCCCTGGCGCTGGAAGTCGATCTCGGTGCCGTCGACGAACGGCAGCGCCTTGCGGTCGATCAGCACGCGCACGCCATCCTTGTCGATCACGCTGTCGCCGTCCGCGACGTCGCGCGCGAGGTCCACCGTGTACGCGTAGCCGGAGCAACCCGTGCGCTTGATGCCGAAACGCACGCCCACGGCGGACGGATCACGCGCGAGGAAGTCGTGCATGCGCTGGAGCGCGGCATCGGTGAGCTGGATCGACATGTCCGGTGTCCGTGGGAAGCGTAGCGGCGCGATGGTAGCACCGCGCCGTGGAACGATATGCAGCCCTTGTGTGATGAACTCAAGGCGATCCGCGGGTCAGCAACAGGGTCGCGAAACTGCCGAGCCAGTGGGCGCCGGCATAGTGCTCGCCGCCGACCGCCTCGAGCCCTGCCCGCGCATGCCGCGCCGCGGCGGCACGCAGCGCCGGGATGCGCCGGTCACGAGGCGGCAGGCCGTCGGCGATGCCTTCGAGCGCCCAGGCGCGGCTCAGGTTGAGCCCGTCCAGGTGCGCGAGCTTGCCGTCGCTCGCGTCCCGCACGACGCCGGGCTCGAGCCAGGCCGCGTCGGCGCGGCGCGGGATGTGCGGCAGGAAAGCGTCGAGCCAGCGTGCGAACGTACCCGGTTCGAGCACGCGCCGCATGAGGTCGGCCTCGCCGAGGCACGGCGAGACGAAATCCTGGCCCGACGGCTCGTAGGCGAGCGGGCAATCGCGGTCGACGAGATGGAAATCCCGCGAGCGCGCGAGCACGGCCACACGCAGCGTGGGTTCGCTGCCGTCGGCGGTGGCCTCGAGTACGAGCGAGAACGCGAACGCGGTCTGCGCGTGCTCGCCCGAGCGGATCGGCGCGGTCAGTTTCGGGAGCCAGCGCTGCAGGCGCGCCGCGGCCTCGCGCTCGAGTGGCGCGAGCGTAGCGGCCATGTCGCGCGCGGCCGGATCGTCCCAGGCGCGCAGGTCGGCGCCGAGGCGCAGCAGCCACGCGAGGCCGTAAGGCCGCTCGAACGTCTCGCTGCCGCGCGCGAGCGTGGCGAGTTCGCCGGCGATGCGCTCGCGCGTGAGGTTGCGTGCGAGTGCGGCACGCGCCTCGGCCACGAACGGGGCGTCCGGGAACGTGCGGGCCAGACGCACGAGCAGCCAGTGGCCGTGCACCGACGAATGCCAGTCGAAGCAGCCGTAGAACGTGGGGTACAGCACGCGCGGTGCACCGACGTCACCGTCGCCGCGCAGCTCGTGGGTGATCTTGTTCGGGTACTCGCGCTCGATGCACGACAGCGCGAGTCGCGCGAAACGGCCGGCCATGGCCTCGTCGAGACGCGGGATGGCTGCGGACTCCGCCGCAGCCGCGCCGGCTGCCGGAGCGGCCCCCGGCGCCATCACGAGAAGGAGGAGCACCCGCCGGGCGAGAACGGCGAGGCGTCGCATGGCCACGATCCACGGGAGGAGATGACTTATCATGTCGCGTTCGGTCGTCCCGATCACCCTGCCGCCGCGTGCGGCGTTCCCGGAGTCGTTCCCGCATGTCCGTCGTCAGTGTCAAGCAAGCGCTCAGTGGCTCGATCGCCGCAGGCAGCACCATCACCGTCCGTGGCTGGGTACGCACGCGCCGCGATTCGAAAGCCGGCCTGTCGTTCGTCAATCTCAGCGACGGCTCGTGCTTCGACGCGATCCAGGTGGTCGCGCCGGACACGCTGGCCAATTACGCCGACGAGATCCTGCACCTGGGCAGCGGCTGCTCGATCGTCGCGGAAGGCGAGCTCGTACCCTCGCAGGGCAAGGGCCAGGGCTTCGAGCTGCAGGCCAGCCGCATCGAGGTGATCGGTCTCGTCGACGATCCCGAGACCTACCCGATCCAGCCCAAGCCGCATTCGCTCGAGTTCCTGCGCGAGGTCGCCCACCTGCGTCCGCGCACGAACCTGTTCGGCGCGGTCACGCGCGTGCGCCACACGCTCGCCGCGGCCGTACACCGCTTCTTCCACGAGAACGGCTACTACTGGATCAACACGCCGATCATCACGACGTCGGACGCCGAAGGCGCCGGCCAGATGTTCCGCATCTCGACGCTCGATCTCGCCAACCTGCCGCGCACCGAGAAGGGCGCGATCGACTTCCGCAAGGATTTCTTCGGCAAGGAAACCTTCCTGACCGTCTCGGGCCAGCTCAACGTCGAGGCCTACTGCCTCGCGCTCAGCAAGGTGTACACGTTCGGCCCGACGTTCCGCGCCGAGAACTCGCATACGGCCCGCCACCTCGCCGAGTTCTGGATGATCGAGCCCGAGATCGCGTTCGCCGACCTCGCCGAGGACGCACGCGTCGCCGAACAGCTGCTCAAGTACGTGTTCAAGGCCGTGCTCGACGAGCGCTCCGACGACATGGCGTTCTTCGCCGAGCGCGTCGACAAGAACGCGATGTCGCGGCTGGAAGGTTTCGTGAACGCGCCGTTCGAGCGCATCGACTACACCGATGCGGTCGAGATCCTCAAGAAGTCGGGCAAGTCGTTCGAGTTCCCGGTCGAATGGGGCGCGGACCTGCAGACCGAGCACGAGCGCTACCTCACCGAGGAGCACGTCGGCCGCCCGGTCGTGGTGACCAACTACCCCGAGAAGATCAAGGCGTTCTACATGCGCCTCAACGACGACGGCCGCACCGTCGCGGCGATGGACGTGCTCGCGCCGGGCATCGGCGAGATCATCGGCGGCTCGCAGCGCGAGGAGCGCCTCGACGTGCTCGACGCGCGCATGCAGCAGTTCGGCCTCGATCCCGCCCACTACGGCTGGTACCGCGATTTCCGCCGCTACGGCACGGTACCGCACGCAGGCTTCGGCCTCGGCTTCGAGCGCCTCGTGGTCTACACCTGCGGCCTCGCCAACATCCGTGACGCGATCCCCTACCCGCGTGCGCCGGGCCAGGCCGAGTTCTGATGCTGCTGGCACGCGAATTCCTGCTGCTCGGCGGTCTCGGCCTGATCGTCGCGGGCCTCACGACCTACGCGATGACGTGGGTGCTCGTGGCCGTGCACCTGCGCGACCACCATCCCGAGGAGCGTCGCCGCGTCAGCGGGTTCATGCTCGGCCCGCGTCCGTTCGGCTGGTACCTGATGCGCCGCTACCTTGCGCTGCGCGACCGCATGCTCGATCCGGTCGCGCGCATGGGTTTCATCGGCGCCTGGGGCATGGTGTTCGGTGTGGTGTTCACGGCGCTGTCGCAGGCGCTCGGCTGGATCTGAGGAACGAATCATGAGTGACGACACGATCACGATGCAGCCCGGCGAGACCTCGACCGAATGGTGGATCGCCGGCATCGGCGACACGCTGGTATGGGCACGCCTGGACGTGCTCGAGACCGGCATTGCCGAAGTACTCGACAGCAGCGGCGAGATCCTGCGCTTCGACGACGAGACGCAGGCGCGCATGGCTCTGCTCGACGCCGAGTTCCGTGCGTTCGACGGCCTCGACGAGGACGACGCCGCGAACATGGGCTTCGATCTCGAATCGATCGAACCGCCGCACGGTGCCAGCGACGAGGAAATCGTCGCCGGCATGATCCTCAAGCTCGCGCGCATCCAGTAGGCACGACCATGGACCTCGACCTTTCCGGCAAGCACGCGCTGGTCTGCGGCGCCTCGCAGGGCATCGGCCGTGCGGCTGCGGTCGAACTCGCATCGCTCGGCGCCGACGTGACCGTGCTCGCGCGATCGCGTGACGCGCTCGAGGCGGTCGTCGCGGAGCTGCCGCGCGTGTCGTCGGCGCAGCGCCACGGCTGGGTCGCCGCCGACATGAACGAGCACGCCGAACTGCGTGCGCGGGTCGAGGCACTCGCCACCGGACAGGGCGTGCACATCCTCGTCAACAACACGGGCGGGCCGCCGGGCGGCAGCGCGCACGAAGCCTCGCTCGACGCGTTCCGCATCGCGTTCAACCAGCATCTCGCCGCGGGCCAGATCCTCGTGCAGGCCGTCCTTCCGGGCATGCGCGCGGCCGGCTACGGGCGCATCGTCAACGTGATCTCGACGTCGGTGAAGGAACCGATCCGCAACCTCGGCGTGTCCAACACCATACGCGGGGCCGTCGCGAGCTGGTCGAAGACGCTGGCCACCGAACTCGGCCCGTCGGGCATCACGGTCAACAACGTGCTGCCGGGCTACACGCGCACGCAGCGCCTCGAACAGATCCTCGCCGATCGCGTCGCCGCGACCGGCGACACCGCCGAAGCGGTCGCCGCGCGCATGCTCGCGACCGTGCCGGCCCAGCGTTTCGCCGACCCGGCCGAAATCGCTGCCGCGATCGCGTTCCTCGCCTCGCCGGCTGCTGGCTACATCAACGGCATCAACGTGCCGGTCGACGGCGGACGCACGCTGTCGCTGTGAGGCGACCTGCCGGCGCGATGCCGGCAGGCCTCGTGTCGCTGTCTTACTGGATCACGCCGCAGGCGATGCGCGGACCCGAATCGCCGGCCGGCTGCGAGGTGTAGTCGTCGGCCTTGGCGTGCACGACGATGGCCTTGCCGAGCGCGTCGTTGGGCGTACCGCTGCGCAGGCTCACCTTCGCGACTGCATCGACCGTCGCGACGCCAGCCGCATCGGCCTTGACGTTGAAGATGTCGCCGGCGTGGTGCGCGGCACCGTCGGGCTTGCCGTGGCCGTGGCCGTCCGGATTGAAATGGCCGCCGGCGCTGCTCGCGTCGGGCGCGGTGCAGTCTCCCTTCTCGTGGATGTGGAAGCCGTGCTCGCTGTCGGGCGTCAGGCCGCGGATCTCGCCGCGGATGTGCACGCCGTCGCCTTCGGCGACGAGGTCGAGCGTGCCCGTGGCCGTGTTGCCCTCGGTCGACGTGAGCATGACCGAGGCCTTGGCGTCGGCGACGACCGGCGTCGCGGCGGGCGGATTCGGCACGGTCGTCGTCTCGGGCTTCGGCAGCGCCGCAGGCGTCGGCTCGCTCTCGGGCTTCGAACACGCGGCCAGCGCGGCGACGACGGCGATGACGAGGAACTTCTTCATGGATCTCTCCGTTGGGGAAGGAAGGCGCGCGGAACGCATGCACGGACGACATGCGAGTCTACGAAGCTGAACGACAACGTCGCATGAAACGCGCGCGCGTGCACGCCGTGCGGACGACATGCCGCACCGGATTCGATCGCGAGGCGGATCAGGACGTGCGATCCCGCCTTGCCTGCGCAGCGTCGAGGAACGCACGCATGAGCGGGTCGGCGGCGAGCAGCTCGGGGTTGCGGCCGTCGTGGAACTCGGGGTGCCATTGCACGCCGACGACGAAGCTCTCGCCGGTGTGCCGGATGACCTCGACGATGCCGTCGTCGGACCAGGCTTCGGCGACGAGCCCGCGGCCGAGCACCTTGACGCCCTGGTGGTGGATCGAATTGATGCGCGCGACCTCGAGGCCCGGATGCAGTGTCGCGAACCAGGCCTGCGGATCGAGGCGCAGGCCGTGCACGTGTTCGTCGTAGGCCTCGCGGATGACGTGGTGCTCTTTCGTGGCACCGTCGGCGCGCAGGTCCTGGTAGAGCGTGCCGCCGAACGCGACGTTGATGAGCTGCATGCCGCGGCAGATGCCGAACACGGGCTTGCCCGCCTCGGCGAAGCCGCGCACGAGCGAGAGTTCGAAGCGGTCGCGCAACGCATCGACCGCACCGACCGTATGGGTCGGCTCTTCGCCGTAGGTGCGCGGGTCCATGTCCGCACCGCCCTGCAGGATCAGTCCGTCGAGGGAATCGACGAAGTCCGGGATGTCGATGTGCGAGGGGCGGATGAGGCTGTCGCGCTCGACCGTCGGCACCATGACCACCATCGCGCCGAGCGACATGACCCAGTGCGCGACCGACTGTTCGAGGTATTGCAGCGTCTTGCCGCGGAAGCCGAGCTCGGCCGGCACCTGGCGCAGGATGCGCGGCGACACGCCGATCAGCAGTTTCCGGGTGTCGCTCATCGTCGTCCTCCGCACGGGGTGCCCATGCTAGCCGCGTCGGCGTCGCACGTCGCCCTCACGGCGAAGCGTGGAACGCCTCGGTCGCGGGCATGCCGTGCAGGCCCGGCACGGTCGCGTCGACGAGCCAGTCGACCACCTCGCGCAGCGACTCGAGGCGCGTGTGGCCGGCCTCGCAGCCGCGGCGGTAGACCTGCAGCTGGCCGTGCGCGCTCGAGCCACGGTCGAGGATCGCGTCGAGTGCGGCGATCTCGCGCTCGCAGTCGAGTGCGCGCGCATCGTCGGCGAGGCGTTCGCGCAGGGTCGCGAGCAGCGCCGCGACGGGCACGACGTCGTCGCGTGCCTCGTCGATGAAGGTCGCCTCGATGCCGCCGCGCATCGCACGCCAGCGGTTCTCCTCGATCACGCGGCGCGTCATCGGCGTGCGTTCGATGCCCCATTGCGGATCGCGGACGTGGCCGCGCACGAGGCAGCGGAACAGCGCCGCGATCGCGAGCGCGTCGTCGAGATGCGTGCAGCAGTCGGCGATGCGCAGCTCGAGCGTCGGATAACGCGCCGCAGGCCGGATTGCCCACCACAGCGAGCCGGGGCCGTCGATCGCGCCGCTGCGCACGAGCAGGTCGACGAACGCGTCGTAGCCGGCCTGGCCGTCGAGGAAGTCCGGAATGCCGGTACGCGGCCACTCCGCGTAGACGGCCTGGCGGTAACCGAGCAGGCCGGTGCGCTCGCGGCTCCAGAACGGCGACGACGTCGACAGCGCGAGGAACAGCGGCAGCCACGGCATGAGACGGTTCATGAGGTGCACGCGGTCGACGCCGGCCGGCACGGCCACGTGGACGTGCATGCCGCACAACAGGTTGCGTCGGCCGACGATCTGGAAATCGTCGATGAGACGTGTGTAGCGCGGCTTTTCGGTCGTCGACTGCGTATGCCACGACGCGAGCGGGTGCGTGCCCGCGGCAAGGATGCGCAGGCCTTGCTCGGCCGCGACCTCGGCGATGCCGCGTCGCAGGCGCGCCATCTCCTCTCGTGCGGCATCGGCATGACGGAACACCGGTGACACGGCCTCGACCTGCGACTGCAGCATCTCGTGGCTGACCCGCGCCCGCCCGACGCGCTTCTGGCAATCGGCGACGAACGCCTTGGGCAGGCGCGTCACCGCCTGGCGCGTGGCCGGGCTGACCACGAAGTACTCTTCCTCGATCCCGAACGTGTCGATGGCGCGCCCTCCTTCGTGGCGCGCCGGATCATGCGAGGGCGAAGCGGAATGCGCGCCGAACGCCGCGGCGGCGCGCGCTCGGCCCGTCAGGCCGCAGGCAGGACGAGCTCGTCGGCGGCCACGATCACGCCGTTGGCATCGGCGTACAGCCACGCACCGGGTGTGAACGCGACGCCTGCGAACGCGACATCGACGTCGATCTCGCCGAGGCCACGCTTGTCGGTCTTGAGCGGATGTGCGGCAAGCGCGAACACGCCGAGGTCGAGCATCGCGAGCACCTCGACATCGCGCACGCAGCCGTGCACGAGCACGCCTTCCCAGCCGTTGTCGACGGCCTTCTGCGCGAGCAGGTCGCCGAGCAGCGCGCGCCGAAGCGAACCGGCACCGTCGACGACGAGCACCCTGCCCTTGCCCGGCGTCGCGACGACGTCGCGCACCTTCGAGTTGTCCTCGAAGCAGCGCACGGTCGTGACGCGACCCGCGAATGCCGCGCGGCCACCGAACGGGCGGAATCGCGGCTCGAGGACCTGCACGTGGCCTTCGAAGGCGTCGCAGAGATCGGGTGTCGTGGGCGTCATCGCGGGATCCTCGGGTGTCAGGACGAAGGCGTGGCGGCGTCGCGCGCAGCCTGCTCGAGGAAAGCCTCGAGCGCCGGCAGCACGTCGGGCGCGTCGAACAGGCGCGGCGCGGCGACGCGAAGGCGGCCACGCAGCTCGGAGCGCAGGGCGTCGTCCGCGCACAACGCGATCGCGCGCCGCACGTAATCCTCGACGTCGTGCGCGACGAGCACCGTGTCCTCGCCGAGCAGGCGCAGCATCGCGGCGGTCTGGCGTCCGCGCGCGAAGCGGCCTTCGAGCGTGACGACGGGCGTGCCCGCCGCGAGGGTATCGAGGCTGGTCGCACCGCCCGAGAAGCCGAACGAATCGAGCACGAGATCCGCCGCGGCGACACCGGCGAGGTAGTCCGCATGCGTGCGCCGATCGACCATCACGACATGGCGGCGCGCGTCGCCACCGTGCCGCTCGAACGCACGCGCGAGGCGGGCCTCGAAGCGCGCCACGAGCGCGCGCGGTGCCGTGAAGAACACGACGACCGCATCGGTGGTCATCGCGATGCGCGCGACCGCATCGTCGAAGGCCGGCTCGAGCTTGAACAGCGCCTGCAGGCACATCAGCAACGGACGCCCCGCGGCACGTGGCAACCAGTCGTCGTCACCTGCGGGTGGTGTCGGCGAGGGCACCACACCGAGGCCCGGCAGGCGCACGAGACGCTCGCGGTAGTGCTGCTGCGCATCCGCAGGCTCCATCGCGTCGGCCGACAGGAACACGTCGAGCGTGTCGATGCCGGTCGTGACGGGATGGCCGTATCCCGCGCACTGCACCGGCGCGAGCCGCAGCGCGGCGAGCTGCTGCATGCGGCTGTCCATGCCGACTTCGACGTGCACGAGCACGTCGAGACGCGCGTCGCGGACCTGCGCGGCGACCTCGTGCAGTCCGGTGCCGCCGACCGCGTGGAAGGTGTCGGCGCGCGCGGCGATGCGCGCGGTGACCACGTCGCTGGCCTCGCCGAGGTGCCAGGCGTGCACCTCGAAACGCGCGCGGTCGAGGCCGGTCAGCCAGCCTTCGAAGTAGCGCGTGATAGTGTGCTCGCGCATCTCGCAGCTGACGAAACCGACGCGCACGCGCCCGCCGTGTGCGAGCGGCCTCCAGTCGAGCGGCGTACACAGCGCCGCAGGCGCGGCGGCACGCACGGCGCGTGCGACGAGGTCGCCATAGCCCAGGGTGAGTGCCGTCGTGTCGGCGGGGTGGTAGTGCAGACGGAAAGGAACCACGCGCGCGACGGCGTCGGCAAGCGCCGCGGAATCGCGCGCATCGGCCTCGAGTGTCGCGCGCAGTGCGTCCAGACCTTTGGAGAAGCGAGCGAGCCAGGCCGTGGAATCGTGTTCCGAATCGAGAAGTGCCGGCGAGGCGAGCGAATCGATCCAGCGCCGCGCAAGCCAGTCCGGCGCGAGCGCCTGCGCATGCGCGAAGGCCTCGCGCGCGGCCTCGCCGTCGCCGAGGTCGAGCGCGTCGATCGCGAGTTCGCACCATGCCAGTGCATGCCCGGGATGGCGCGCGACGACTTCGCGCATGGCCTCGTAGGCGAGCGGCGCGTTGCCGAGCCGCCGCAACGCGAGCCCGAACGCGAGCCAGGCGTCGACACGCTGCGGCGCGAGGCGCGTCGCCACCGAGGCCATGTCGGCCGCGACACGCGCATCGCCTGCATCGAGGGCAGTGCAGGCGAGCGCCTCGGCGAGTGCGGGATCGGGCGCCTCGGGACGCCACGACGGTTGCAGGCAGGCGAACGCTTCGGCGTTCCTCCCCTGTCGGCGCAGCAGGCCACCGAGGCGCAGGCGAGCCTCGCGATGACCGGGTTCGCCCGCAAGGGCGACGGCGTACAGGCGCTCCGCCTCGACCGCATCGCGCGAGTCCTCGCACAGCAGCGCGAGATGGAAGGCGCCGGATACATGACCCGGCTGCACGGCGAGCAAGGCCTCGAGCGTCGCGCGTGCGGCGTCGCGATCGCCCTTGCGGAAGCGCGCGACGGCGAGCTGCAGCAGGATGCCGGTGTCGTCGGGCGCGAGCGCGGCGGCAATCTGCAGGTTCGCGATGGCCGCAGGCGTCGCACCGCGATCGAGCTGCAGCGCGGCGAGGAAGGCGCGCGGCGCGGCTTCCTCGGGATGATGGAGCACGAGCACCTCGCAGGCCTGCTCGGCAAGGTCGCGCCGGCCGGACGCGACGAACGCGCGCACCTCGCCGAGGCGATCCACGGAAACGGTCGACAAGACGGTCGATCCTCGGGTCACGATACGGGAGGCGGATGGTACCGGCTCGCGCCCGCACCTGCCCGCGCGCTTCGCCACGCCTTGACCGTCCCGCGGCATGCCGCGTAGCGTGCGGCCCTCGCAACGGAGGCAAGCGATGGCCGCGAAACTCGTCGTGTTCGTGCACGGATGGGGCGTCACCGACACGGCCACCTACGGCGCGCTGCCGGCCCGGCTGATCAGCGAAGCCGGACGCACGGGAGGTCCCGCCCTCGAAGTGCGCCACGTGCACCTCGCCCAGTACGTGAGTTTCCGTGACGAGGTGCGCGTCGAGGACCTCGCGCGCGCGTTCGACGCGGCGATCACGCGCGTGCTCGCCGAGGCGGGTCCCGGCCGACGCTTCGTCTGCATCACGCATTCGACCGGTGGCCCGGTGGTGCGCGAATGGCTGCATCGCATGCATCTGCGTACCGGACGCGCCGACGCCTGTCCGATGAGCCACCTCGTCATGCTCGCACCGGCCAACTTCGGCTCGGCCCTCGCGCAGCTCGGCAAGGGCCGCCTCGCCGCGCTCAAGAGCTGGTTCAGCGGTATCGAGCCGGGCCAGGGCGTGCTCGACTGGCTCGAACTCGGCAGTCCCGAAGCCTGTGCGCTCAACACGGAATGGATCGACACCTCGCCGAAGCTGCGCCTGACCGGCGGCGCGGCGCCGGTGATGCTGTTCGTGCTCTGCGGCGAGACGATCGACCGCAAGCTCTACGATCACGTCAACGCGTATACGGGCGAGAACGGTTCAGACGGCGTCGTGCGCCTCGCCGCGGCCAACCTCAACGCGACGCACGTGGTGCTCGAGCAGCCCGCGCCGGATCCGGCCGAGCCCCTGCCGACCGCGCGCAAGCGCCTGCGCGAACTGCGCGTCGCCTCGACCACGCGCGCCGTGCGCAGCGCGTTCAAGATCCTGCCCGGCATGGCGCACTCGGGCGACACCTGCGGAATCATGCGCAGCGTGCGCGACGACGGCGCACCGCACGTCACGGTCGAGGCGATCCTGCGCTGCCTCGCCGTCGAGGATGCGACGGGTTATGCATCGCTGTGCGCGGCGTTCGAGCGCGAGAACGCGCTCGAACAGGCCGTCGGAAACCGTCTCGAGGTCGAGCGCGTGCCGGTGCTGCCGGACCGTACCTACATCCACGATCCGCACGCGATGGTGATCTTCCGCCTGCTCGATCCACTCGGGCGCTCGCCCGACGTCAACCTGCTGTTGACCGCGGGACCACAGGCCGATCCGAACCAGTTGCCGAGCGGCTTCCTCGTCGACCGCCAGGCCAACCGGCGCTCGGGCGCGCTGACGTTCCATCTCAATCACGCCGTGCTCGCCGGCAGCGAGGCTATTCCCGGCCGTCGCGACGGCGAGATCGCGCGCCCTGCGCTCGTGCCGCGGCCGCCCTACGGCCTGCGCGTGGAACCGCGCGAGCAGGATCGCTTCGTCGAATACTGGACCTGTGCGCTCGATGCCGCGATGACGGACCTGCTGCCGTGGATCGCGCCGAACGAGACGACCCTCGTCGACATCCACCTGCAGCGCATCGTGCGCGAAGGCGTGCTGCGCACGACGCGCAAGCTCGGCGCGCGCGATTTCCGAAGCGACGAGCCGGGCGGCGTGATCTGAACCGCGCTACTGCAGCGCGCGCAGCGCACCGGTGACGGGCTCGAGCAGGCTCGCGCGCAAGGCCTCGTCCTTCGACTCGTTCGCGTTCACGTAGAGCGCGAACAGCAGCCCCTGCAGGTTGTGGCGGCGCGCGAGCACGGCCTGCGACGTGAACATCGAACCGTCCTCGGGCACGTCGGCGATGTCGGCGAACCAGTCGCTCCACTCCGAGGCCTGCAGCAGGCCGCGCTGTGCGATGTAGAACACCGGCACTGCGAGGCGCTGCGGCTCGCCGTACAGATAGAAATGTCCCGACTCCGGCGCAGCCTGCGCCGAGATCGCGACGAGCATGCGGCCGAGGCGTTCGTCGTCGACGCGGCGGTTCGCGGCGAGCTGGCCGAGCAGGTCGGCCGCGTGAGCGACGCCATGGCGCCAGCCCGCTGCGGCGTCGAAGCCGCGGTAGTCGCGGATCGAGGCCATGTACGCCGTGGCCGCGTCGGCGATACCGCGCAGCTGTGTATCGGACAGGTAGCGCTTCGTGTTGTCGGCGGCGACGAGGTCGGCCAGCACGAGCGCCGCGAACGGCTTGCGGAAGCCGCCGCTGTCGGCCGCATTCGACTCGAGGCGCTCGACGAGCTGCGTCGCGAGCTGCTCGCGCGTGGCCTTGTCGAGCTGCTCGCCGAGGATCCAGTGGTTGAGCGCGCCGTAGGCGACCTCGTCGCGCAGCACGGGATCGGGGTTCGCGAGGCAGTCGACGAGACCGAGGGCGAGCGCATCGAGCGGCTTCGGCGCAGCATCGACCGGTTTCACATCCTCTTTCGCATCGGTACCGATGCCGGCCCTGGGCGAGGATGCCGCGAGACCCGACGCCGTCTTCGCATCGGGCTTCGTGGCGACGACGAAGCCCGCGTCGCGCAGCGCGAGCAGGTCGGCGCGCGTGCGGCCCTGCGGCGGACACGCGGCCGTCGCGGAGCCCGCGGCGAACAGGCACGCGAGCGCGAAGGTGGTCGGGGCGAGGATCGAGGCCATGCCGGCTCCTTGCAGGGGTGGGCATCGTCGCAGACGCGACGGGGCGCGGCCAGCGCGCGGGCCTCTCGGACCACCGATGCGCCGCGAGGTTCCGCGCGGCCGGGATCCGCTCGAGGCATGGCCGCGGCTGCCCCGTCGACCGCGCTATGCTGCACGCGCCGCCCGCAAGGAGACGCCGCATGCCCTCGCCCGCCCGTGCGACCGTGTCGACCGTGATCCCGACCATGCGCTACCGCGACGCTCCGGCCGCGATCGAGTGGCTGTGCAACGCGCTCGGCTTCGAGCGCCACGCGGTCTACCCCGATGATCGCGGCGGCATCGCGCATGCCGAGCTGAGTTTCGGCAACGGCATGATCATGCTGAGCTCGACCGCCGACGACGCCTGGGGCGCACGCATCGCGCAACCCGATGCGATCGGCGGCCGCGAGACGCAGTGCTGCTGCCTCGCCGTCGACGATCCCGATGCGCACCACGCGAACGCGGTCGCGCACGGCGCCGTCATCGTCGATCCGCTCGAGGACAAGGGCTACGGCGGCCGCGGCTACGGCTGCCGCGATCCCGAAGGCCACCTCTGGTGGATCGGCAGCTACGATCCCTGGCAGCCGCCCGCGGCGTGAACACGCCTGCGCCGGTGGACGGCACCGACGACGCGACGGCCGGCAGGCGTCGCTCGCTGCTCGCGTGCACCGCGGCGATGCTCGGCGTGCTCGCGCTGCTCGCCGTGGCCTGCTTCCACTTCCCGGAGTGGCTGACCAGCCGCGACATACGCGCGCTCTACTCGGAACGTTTCGCGCGCGACGTGTTGCTGGCCGGCATCGTCGCCGCATTCGTGAGCGGCACGCTCGCCGTGCTGCGCAGGCGTGACCGCCGCATCGCCGCGGTCGGCGTCGGCGCCGCGACGCTGGCGCTGCTGCTCGGCGGCGCGACGGTCGAGTTCGACACGCTGCAGCCGACGCCGTTCTCGCTCGGCCTGGACTGGTTCGTGCTGTCGCTGCTGTTCTCGGCGATCGCGTTCGTGCCGCTCGAACGCACGTTCGCGCAGCCCAGCGCACGCTGCGGCCCGGCTGGCGCACCGACCTCGCCTACTTCTTCGCGAGCCACGTGCTCGTGCAGGCGATCCTGATCGCGGTGACGGCGTCGACCTCGTGGGCCGCCGCGCTCGGCGACCACGCACACGTCGTGCAGCAGGGCATGCGCGCACTGCCCGCGTGGCTGCAGTTCGTGCTCGCCGTGTTCGTCGCCGACCTCGGCCAAGCCCTGCTGCATCGTGCCTACCATCGCGTGCCGCTGCTGTGGCGCTTCCATGCGATCCATCATTCGAGCCTCCACCTCGACTGGCTGGCCGGCTCGCGCATGCACCTCGTCGAGATCGTGCTGACGCGCAGCCTCGTACTCGTGCCGCTGGTCGTGATCGGCTTCGAGCAGGCGGTCGTCAACGCCTACGTCGTGCTCGCCGGCGTGCAGGCCGTGCTCGCCCACGCGAACCTCGGCACGCGCTTCGGCTGGCTCGAACACGTGCTCGTGCTGCCGCGTTACCACCACTGGCACCACGCGCGCGATCGCGCGTTCGTCGACGCGCACTACGCGATCCATCTGCCCGTGGTCGATCGCCTCATGGGCACGTTCCGGCTGCCGCATGACGGTCGCTGGCCCGAGGCCTATGGCCTGCTCGATCCGTCCGAGGTCCCCGAGGGCATCGTGGCCCAGCACGCGTCGGCGTTCCGCCGGCGCTGACTCAGTCGCCGAGCAGGAACGGCCACAGGCTCAGCGCGAGCACGCAGCCGATCGCGAACAGGATCGCGGCCACCTGCACGGGCTGTCCGCGCAAGGAACGCCAGAACGTCGGCGCCGTGCCGTCGCGGCGCGCCTGGTCGTGGGCCTCGCGCATGCGGTCGGCGCGCTCGCGCTGGTAGTCGGCGAGCAGCGGCTTGGCCCTGGCCGCATCGTCGGCATCGCGCGTCCACAGGCCGCCCGCCGAGATGCCCCAGCGGTTCGGCTCGGTCTCGTAGAACGCGATGGCGTGCTCGGCGAGCAGCGCGCGCACCTCGTCGGCTTCGTCGTCGGGCACGTCGCGCAGGTTGAGGAGGAGATGGCGCATGCCGCGCAGTCTAGTGGCTCGGTGCGCTCGCGTCGCGCCGCGATAGGTTCGGATGGCGGTTTGCGTCATGAGCGGCATGTCCATGCGGAAACCAGCACGACCATGAACCGATCCCTCTTTTCGATCTTCGCCCTCGCGATCGCGGCCGCCGTGCCGCAAAACGCCCACGCCGACATCCTGCGCGTCGGCCATCAGGCCGATTGCCCGTACCGCACGCTGCAGGCCGCGATCGACGCCGCCGCCGCGAACGGCCCCGGCGAGGACGAGATCCGCCTCGTCGCGGACGAGTTCACGCTGCAGCGCGTCGCCATCGCCGACCAGTCCCTGATCGTGGCGGGCGGCTGGTCCGGCTGCGCGGAGAACGCGACGCGCACGGGCAGGAGCGCGCTGCTGGGAGGCTTCGAAGCCGGCGCCGCGGGTATCAACGCGGTCGTGCGCATCCAGGCCTCGGGCGAAATGCGCAACGTCAGCCTGCGCCACCTCGAGCTCCGCGACGGCACCGGCGGTCCCGACGGCCACGGCGGCGGCATCGATGCCGGCGGCACGCTGCGCCTCGTACTCGAGGACGTCGACGTGCTCGACAACCATGCCGAGGGCGACGGTGGCGGCATCGTCATGCGCGGTCCGGCGAACGGCTTCGGCGGCATCCTCGAACTGCATGCCGGCGTACGCGTGCTCAACAACTCCGCGACCGGCCGCGGTGGCGGCCTCTTCCTCGAACGCGCCACGGCACGCATCCGCGCCGACCGCACCGAGATCGCCTCGAACCGCGCCACGCTCGGCGGCGGCATCGCCGCGTTCGCCTCGTCGATCACGATCGGCAGCATCGGCGAACCGGAGATCCAGCGCGACGCGACCGGCTCGCGCATCGTGCTCAACCGCGCCGACAAGGGCGGCGGCGTCTATCTCGACACGGGTTCGTTGTTCGACGTGCACGAACTGCAGCTGTCCTGGAACGTCGCCGAGACGATCGGCGGCGGCCTCTACGCGATCGGCGGTTCGCAGCTGCAGATGCAGCGTGACTATCCGAACGCGTTCGCGGTGCAGTGCCAGGGCAGTGCGTGTTCCCGCGTCGAAGGCAACCAGGCCGGCAACGGCTGCCCGGGCACGCGCGGCGAAGGCGCAGGCCTCGCGCTCGACGGCGGCGCGCGCGCCTACGTGCGGCAGACGTCGATCATCGCCAACTGCTCGTGGGGTTCGCCCGCGATCCAGTCGTGGGGCCCGCTGCTCGAGCTCGACGGCGTCGTCGTCGCCGACAACCGGCTGCGCTGGCGTGACGGCATCAGCTACACGGGACGCTATGCCGTGTCGTATGCGTCACGCGTCGGCGGACCGGCCTCGACCGCGCGCACGCGCTTCTCGACCTTCGCCCGCAACGTGCAGGTCAAGGACGACGGCAGCACCGTCCCCGCCGATGCGACCTCGGGCCTCTACACGGGCGGCGCGTGGCAGTTCGAAGCCGCCGCGATCGCGACGATGGATCCGTTCCCAGGCCTGAATTCCGGCACGGGCGCCTGCAGTCGCACCGGACTCGACGCGACCGCGTTCGTCGACGTGACCAGCGGCGACTACCGTCCACGCACGAACGGACCGCTCGTGGACGCCTGCGCGCCGACGGCGACCACGGTCGAGTACCTCGACCCGCTGCTCGCGCCGCGCTGCATCGACCATCCGCGTCCCGACCAGGGTGGCACCTGCGACATCGGCGCCTACGAACTGCAGCCGCCGGCGGTGCCTTCCGACCGCGTATTCGCGCACGGCTTCGAATGAGTCGCTGCGGGCGATCACGGCCGACCCGGCGTCGTTTCGCGCCGGCGTGATCAGTCCGGCTTGCGCTCGTCGCCGTCGTCCTTGTCGACGAGCCGCATGATGCGCGGCATCACCGAGAACACGATCAGCGCGAGCAGCGTGCACAGCACGGCCGAACTCTCCTGGCCGAGGCCGGCGGTCATGCCGATCGCCGACGTCATCCAGATGCCGGCGGCCGTTGTGAGTCCCTTGACGCGCTGCTCGCTCTCGGCCTTGAGGATCGTGCCGGCGCCGAGGAAGCCGACGCCGGCGACCATGCCCTGCATGACGCGCGTGAGCTCGGCCGGCTGCACGCCGATCTGCAGCGGGATGATCATGAAGATCGCCGAGCCCAGCGCGACGAGCATGTGCGTCTTGACGCCAGCCGCCTTGCCCTTCTGCTCGCGCTCGAAGCCGAGCAGGCCGCCGAGGATCGCGGCGAGCAGCAGCCTCACGGTGACACGCGTGAGTTCGGCGACATCGGGAAGATCGGAGAATTCGGACGCGACCGTGCTCGTGACCTGCTGCCAGATGCCGCTCATCGACGTATGCTCCGCAGGCTCCGGCAGACCGCGCGATGCGCGCCTGGAGGCCTGCCGAGCATAGCCACTCTGCCGCCGGATTCGATGAATGGCCGCCGCCCCGCCATGACCACGCGACGCCTGACCGATGCCGGCGCGCCGAGCACGCTGGACCTGCCGCCAGGATCGTGGGCGACCGTGCTCGACGCCTTGTGCGCGCACTTCGCGGCGATCCCGCGCGAGACCTGGCTCGACCGCTTCGAGCGCGGCCGCGTGACCGGGCGCGATGGAACGCCGCTCTCGCCCGATCATCCGTATCGCGAAGGCCTGCGCGTGCACTACGTCCGCGAGGTCGAGGACGAGCCGGTCATCCCTTTCGAGGCGACGATCCTGCACGTCGACGACCACCTCGTCGTCGCCGACAAGCCCGCGTTCCTGCCCGTGGTCCCTTCCGGCCGGTTCGTCACCCAGACCCTGCTGCGCCGGCTCGTCGAGGCCCTCGGCAATCCCGATCTCGTGCCGCTGCACCGCATCGACCGCGAGACCTCGGGCCTCGTGCTGTTCTCGGCCGACCCGCGAAGCCGTTCGCGCTACCAGGCCTTGTTCCGCGAACGCGCGATCGCCAAGCGTTACGACGCGCTTGCGCCGGCCCTGCCCGGGCTCGCGTTCCCGCATGTGCTGCGCAGTCGCATCGGACCCGGCGAGCCGTTCTTCCGCATGCGTGAGGTCGACGGCGAACCGAACAGCGAGACGCGCATCGACGTGCTCGCGCGCGGCGATACGCACTGGCACTACGCGCTCGAGCCCGTGACCGGCCGCAAGCATCAGCTGCGCGTGCACATGGCCGCGCTCGGCGCGCCGATCCTCGGCGACACGCTGTACCCCGATCTCGCGCCACGCGCCGACGGCGATTTCAGCCATCCGCTGCGTCTGCTCGCGAGCGGGCTCGCCTTCGACGACCCGCTCGACGGCCGCCCGCGCCGCTTCGAAAGCCGCCTCGCATTGTAGAATGGGCGTCTTTGCGCGGCCTTCGGTGGCCCGCGACGACGGAGGATTCCATGCAGCTCGATCAGGTCAAGGCGGTCATCACCGGTGGTGTCTCGGGACTCGGCCTCGCGGTCGCGCACCATGTCGTCGCCGCGGGCGGCAAGGTCGCGCTGTTCGACGTCAACGACGACAAGGGCGCCGCCGCGGTCGAGGCGCTCGGCGCCGCGAACGCGACCTACCTGCGCACCGACGTCACCGACGAGGCCGGCGTCAGCGCGAACATCGCGGCGGCCAAGACCTTCCTCGGCGGCCTCAATGTCGCGGTCAACTGCGCCGGCATCCTCGGTGCGGGCCGCGTGCTCGGCAAGGACGCGCCGATGCCGCTCGACCAGTTCCGCACCACCGTGCTGGTCAACCTGGTCGGCTCGTTCAACGTCGCCAAGGCCGCCGCCGCGGCGATGCAGGGCGAGCCTGCAGGCGAAGACGGCGAGCGCGGCGTCATCGTCAACACGGCCTCGGTCGCGGCCTACGAAGGCCAGATCGGCCAGGCCGCATACTCGGCCTCGAAGGGCGGCGTCGTCGGCATGACGCTGCCGATGGCGCGCGAGCTCGCACGCTTCGGCATCCGCGTCATGACGGTCGCGCCCGGCATCTTCTGGACGCCGATGGTCGACGGCATGCCGGCCGCCGTGCAGGAGTCGCTGTCGGCCTCGATCCCGTTCCCGTCGCGCCTCGGCCAGGCCGAGGAGTTCGCCGACCTCGTCGCGACCATCGTGCGCACGCGCTACCTCAACGGCGAGACGATCCGCCTCGACGGCGCCGTGCGTCTCGCACCGAAGTGACGCCACGCGCAGCCATGCGTCGAGGTCCGGCCGGCGTTCTCGCCGCGCTGCTGCTCGCCTGCTTCGCGCCGGCGTCGACAGCGGCCGAGCCGGCGAAGCCGGAGCCGCGTCGCTTGACCTACCGGCACGTCGGCGACCGGGGCCTGTCGGCGTTCGTGTTCGCGCCGGCGACTGCCGCGAAGAAGCCCGCGCCGGCGATCCTGCTGTTCCACGGCGGCGGCTGGCGCATCGGCTCGCCCGAATGGACGTTCACGTCGGCGCGCCGCTTCGCCGACCTCGGCCTCGTCGCGATCGCGGTCGAGTACCGCCTGTCGAACGGCGGATCGACGCCGATCGAGGCGCTCGACGACACCTGCGCCGCGTTCGCGTGGGCGCAGCGCGGCGCCGCGACGCTCGGCATCGACGCGCGCCGCATCGCCGTCTACGGTGTCTCGGCCGGCGGCCATCTCGTCGCGACCGCGGCGAGCGCCGGCTGCCCGGCCGATGCGGACGGACAGCGCAGACGCATCGCGCCGGTCGCGATGATCCTGTTCTCGCCCGCGCTCGACATGGCGCGCGACGGCTGGTTCGGCAAGCTGCTCGACGGACGCGCGAAGGCCGAGGCCTATTCGCCCGTCGAGCACAGCGGCGCGCACGTGCCGCCGACGCTGATCGTGCAGGGCGACGCCGACACGCTGACGCCGGCACGCGGCGCGACCGCGTTCTGCGCACCCGTCAGCGCCGCGGGCGGCATCTGCGAGATCGCCTCGTACCCGGGCCTCGGCCACCTGCTCACGCGCAACCTGTCCCACCAGGAAGACGACTTCGATCCCGACCCGGTCGCGTCGCGCGCCGCGCCCGTCCGCCAGACGCGCGTCCGCGAGGCCCGCGGCCGCGGCTCCCCCACGACCC
>JASCPI010000033.1 GCA_029959555.1 Lysobacteraceae bacterium PS02065
CCGTGGTCCTTCTGGTGCTCCAGCACCATCCGAACGGCCCGCTCCTGTACCTCGGGGGAGAACTTTGACTTCTTCATGGCTCCATCCTCTCAAGTGATGGAGCCTCCGGGAAAGACGGGGCGATTCAGGTTCCATAGGAACCAGTAGTGTGTCGTATTGGGATTGCTTTCCTCGCTGGTTGTGAACCCTTGGATGACGCTGTGGACCTCGCTCGGATGCCGGTCAATGGCCTCCAGAATCGGCTGGAGGACTTGCTCGGCATCCGCATCTGACGCGCGCATCACAAATTGCTGAATGCGATCGGATATGGCCAGCTCCCTGTGAAAATTCCGGTCGCTCCCGTTGGGAGAACGATCGTGCTCAAGGTTCCAGCACTCCACGAGGTCTTCGCTGGCGCGTCGGTGTGCGGCCACGGCCATAGGCTCGTTGGGAACCTGGCCTAGCATCGCGAGGACCTTCGCGTGCGCCTCGGCTCCGAATACCTCGGTGATGTCGAACCTGACGTGCGCATCTTCGGCGATTTCCCCTTCGGTCCAGAATCGCCTGCGAACGTCTACGGCCGCGGCGGCGGAGACCGTGTCCGACGTGCGCCGCTTGTCGTAGCGCTTCTTCACTTCGGCGTTCCAATCGCGGTCGGCAAGGGCGGCCTCGGTTGCGATGGCATTGACAGCGCGCAAGGCAAGAGCGGGGTTCGCGGTCCATACCTTGTCGTTCATGCCCCAGATGGCGTACCAACTGACTTCGTCGATCGGATGGGTTAGCGCGGCAATAAAGGCTTGGCGCACGCGCTGCGTCTGGGCTTCCGTCAGGAGCTTGGAGAGCAGCAGCGGCACGACGAAGGCACAAGGGCGATCAGCCAGCATCGGAAACTGCTGCAAGCGGTCGATGGTTCCCCACTGGTCGGCGTGTCTGGAGATTTCGGAGCAAATGACGTCGATGCACCACTCCTTCTCTTCCGGCAACATCTCGTCCCAGTGATCGCGGACGCAGATGGCAGCTACAAATCCCGGAGCGTTGCGGCTGTTGTCGGGATGTTCCGCAGTGCGGTCCATGCCCCGAGCACTTGCCAGCTTCTCCCCCCACCGCGAAGGGTCCGCAGAGCCGGCATCGCGCTGGAAGATCTGGAGGCCCCACATGTAAACACTCAGACGGGCATTCATCTCGACCAGCTTCTTCGCGCTCTCGTCAATGAGTTGCTGAACTTCCGGAGCCGGAGGCTTGGGTTCGAGGCGGATGTAATTCTGCGGAGGGTCCTCGCCGTCCGTTGGCGATGTTTCGCCCGCTGCGGGCTGGTCGGGGGCCACTTCGTACTGGCGGAAGTCCATCCGGTGAAGGGCGAGTTGCCATGTGAGGTCGTGGCCGTTGCGTTTGTCTGGCGCGGGGAGTGCCGCGATGTAGCGGTCGATGATGGCGTGAGCCCGCGGAGCCAGAGGGCCGAGTTGCAGGGTTGCGATGGCGGCTTCAAGGTCTTGCTTGCGGTGCGGTAGCGCGTTCGACTTCCTCCGCTCATCATCATAGAACTTGTTTTCGACACGGAGGCTCGGGAGCAATCCTGTGAGGCTCGAATTCCGGTGCTCGCCGGCCATGCGGCTGCGATCGATCTCGATGTAGTCCTGCACCGACAGCAACACCAGAAGGCTCTCGCCTGACCGGTGAGGATGGGCAGTTGCCACGCTTGCGACGACGGCTGCGAGCGCGGCGGAATCGCTGCACTGGAGGACTTTGAGCAGTACCGCGTCGAGGTCCGCGGGATGAGATCTGGCGTAGTCGAGCAACCACCTCTCGAAGGCCATCAGCAGCGATTGGAGCGCGTAGGGCCCAACGCTCATCCCGCGATAGAGGCTCCAGAGACGGGGGTTCACCCATTGCTTCCGAGTGCTCCCATTGGCAAACGTGAGTTCTACTTCCCAGGCGGGTTCGAGGGGGTCACGGAGACGCGGATGCGCGTACCACTCGGCACTGTGATTGAAGACCTGGATCAGGAAGTCGAGGCCCTTTCTCGGATGGTGCGTAAGCAGGTTGATCCAAGGCCCACGGAAGGCGCTGGCAGGGAAGAAATCATGGCGCAGGTGTTCCTTGATGCCGAAGTAAAGATCAACGTCGATGGATGAGCGGCCATAGCGTTCCGCGCGTAGAGATTCCTCCGTGGCGAGGAAGGTATCCAGTGCGACGGAGATAACGAGGTCCGGCAGGTCGCGCGCGGCGGGCGCACCGTCGAAGCCAGCAAG
Organism: Lysobacteraceae bacterium PS02065; assembly: GCA_029959555.1. GTDB lineage: Bacteria > Pseudomonadota > Gammaproteobacteria > Xanthomonadales > Rhodanobacteraceae > Dokdonella. The sequence goes on from JASCPI010000033.1 coordinate 2,229, forward strand.
GAGAATGTCGCGGAATTCATCGGCAACGCGATCGCGGCGGCGCTCGTCCTTGATCTGCCCGCGCAGGACGGCTTCAAAGCGCGCGGGGTCGGCCTTCGGGATCTTGGCAATCACTTTCAAGATGCGTTGGCGCGTGTCTCGTCCCCTGTAGTGGTCAAAGCACGGGAGGAGCCAATGGGCAATGCCGGCAACATGTTCGGCCGCGTCGATGTCAGGTGCCCACCAGCTGACGCCGCGCACGGCATCCTCGACCAATGCGAGAAGCAGCGGCGCGTCCTCCTTTCCGAAACTGCCTATGTTGCGGCGCGCCAGACTCACGACGGTTGCCCAGACCGCGCCTTCCGGCACGCTCAGGATTGAGCTGTGGCCGCGCACGTCGGCAAGCCACTCTGGCGACGTCACACAGGCGACGCGCAGGAGGTGGATGACCCGCTTGAAGATCGCCCGGTCGTTGGCGAGCAGCTCGGCCTCGTGCCGCGTCAGGAACTCTGAAGCCGAGGGTGCCTTGAGCAGCGAGACCAACGTGTCGTCACGGAACTGGGCAGGCACGTCGGCCTCTGCGATGGCCGCGCTGAACAGCCGGTCCGCTGCGGGTGCGTCGCGGTCGACCAGTTCTGCAACCCACTTTCGGTACGAGCGGCGCACTGCAGGATGCGGCCCTATCGCTGACGACAAAGCCTTGAACGCCGCCTCATCCGTGAGGTGCTGTTCCTCGATCCATTGCAGGATGGCCCAGTCCTCGAGGACGTCGTGCGTCGTCGCCACGAGCAAAGCATTGGCGTCAGGCGAAACAACGAGGGAGTCCTGTTTGAGAAGGGATATGGCTGCGGGATTGAGTCCCGAAGCTGACACGTAGTCCGACAAGGCACGAGCCCTGCGCACCGCCAGCTCCTGCAACGCCACCTCGCGCTGGCGCGGCATGCCATCGGCAGGATTCTGGTCCGCGCGTACGATCTGCCGCCAGAAGACAGCGCGGAAATCGCGTTCGTTCTCCGGAAGCGGGCGTCCCGCATCCCACGGAATCTCCAGTGCCTTGTCGATGAAGTAAGGGTTGCGCAGGACCTCGCGCAGGGCGGAGCTGGCAAGTGGCACTGCCAGCGACGGAAAGGAGGCTTGGATCTCCTGCAACTCGGCGTCGTCAAGCGGTGGAACTTCGATGACCGCGTAATCAATTCCTGCCGGCTGGAGAAAGCTGGCCTGTACCTGCTCCACGGAATAGTCGCGGCAGGTCATGAGGATACCGAGGCCATCGTCGCCCTGGGCGAGCGTCATGAGGTCGCTGAACGCGTCGCGCGTAGGTTTCTCAAGCAGGCGCTCGACGCTCTCGATAACGAGCACCTTGCGGCCCTGCGCGCCGAGCATTGCCTGAAGCTCTGTGGCGCGCGCCGGAATCTGGCTGTTGTGGAGTGTTTCGTCGATGTGAGCGACAGCGAATTCCTCGACCCGGAACCCGAAAGCGAAGAATTCACGGGAGAGAAGGGCTACCGCTTCCTTGCCGATGACGGATTTGCCGCTGCCGGCTGGCCCTGCTATCAGGACGACCTGCTTCGCCTCGATGGCCGCAAGCACCTTCTGGACGATGCCGGCGCGACGCAGGTGAAAGGCCGGCCCGATCGTCGTGCGGATCTTCCGCAAAACGAACTCCGTGTGGTTCTTCAGTGCCGTCAGTACTCGCTGCTCGTTCGCGCCCACCTCGCCGTACGCCTGGACGAGATCGGCTGGAAGGTCGACGCGTTTCAGGCTACGCGCGGCTGGTCCTGACTCGCTGGCAAAGGCCAAGAGAGCGTTCCACGCAGACGTTGCGCTGGCGACGGGATCTGGATCGATAGACTTGAGGGCGAGCAACGTCTTGATGTGCGCCTCGGTCTGGCGGGTGGAGGTGTGCAGGTCGAGGCTCAGGACGTGAAGCAGGCGCAGGAAGGGCCACAGGTCTTTGGCAGTGACGTGCGCTCTTTCCAGTGCGCTGACGATCTCGCAGAGCTCGTTGCATTGGTGAACAGACTTCTTCGAAATGAACCCGTTGAGGGAGAGCCGTCGTTGAAACTCTTCGTCGTCAGCCGCCCCTCTGGCACAGTCGAGCAGCCCGACGAAATTCTCGAGAAGCGTGTTCGTGCCACGCATCGTCACGAGCACAAAGCGGTCGTGCTGGGAATTGAAAGGCTCGGCCTTCTTGAAGTCCTTCCAGAAATCGCCAATAGCCTTCTTGCATTCATCGTCGGCGGCACTGACGGTGAAGGTGCGTTTCACCTGCCCGACGAGCCGCGCTGTCGCCGGGCCTGAGCGCGCGCAGACGACGAGAAGGTCATCTGTATTGAAGCCGAGATGCTCGGTCTGGAAATGGACCTCGGTGACGCTGGTATCGGTCAAGATCGGCGGGATGCTACGGACGAGGAGCTGGGCCAACCAGTAAGCCCCTACGTGTTGCTCGAAGAACACACCCTCGCCGCCCGTAGCAACTGGGCTTGACACGCGGTTCGGACTTGGGTCATCCACGGGATCCAACGACATCCCCTACGTTCTCCCGACCGGCGGGAGTGCTCCGCAAGTTTATGTCCGCAGCATGGAAATGCAAAAAATCAGACGTCACCCTGCTTCAAGTGAGGTTTGCGGGGCAGTCGAACTAGCTCGGCATTGCAACTGTTGAAGGTCCGCTACAGGCCGGAAGCGGACGTGCAGTAAAAAGTCGCGTGGACGAGATTAGGGAACTAGCATCAAGGGACTGGCTGCAACGGATGTCCGCAACCATTTCGTCGTAGTGAATGCCATCAGAGGAAGGGAGCTCCCATGACGTATCAGGTCAGACTTTGGCGCGAGCTATATGCGCACTACAGGGGCGGCGGCCTCATCCTCGGAAACGGGACCTCTCGCGCCTTCGACGCCAGATTCAGCTACGAAAGCCTGTACGAGGCAGCCCGAGAACAGGGCCACCTTGATGAAGAGGTTCGCTCCGTGTTCGAAGCCCTCGAAACTCAAGATTTCGAGCAGGTCCTGCGCGACCTAGGGACAAGCGCGCGCGTCATCAATGCCCTCGGCGGCGAAGCCACTCGGCTCAACGATGCCTACGCGATTGTTCGTGACGCACTGATAAGTACGGTACGACACGTTCATCCGAATCATGCGCAAGTGGCCGATCAACTTCCTGCAGCTGCGGCCTTCATGCGCAACTTTCGGACAGTTGCATCGCTCAACTACGACGTCCTCGTCTACTGGGCCATGCTGCGTGGAAACAGCACCTCTGGCGCTAGGCATCTATTCAAGGACGCATTTCACGCGGGCGGATTCGACGTTAACTGGCAGCGATTTCGCGAGCCTTTGAATGGGGAAGATGTAACCCTGGTGTGCTATCCGCATGGTCATCTGGCGATGATTCGCGATCAGCACACCGTGTGTCGCAAGCTACGCGGCGATGGTGCAACCCCGCTACTTGAGTCCATCGCCCAGAACTGGGAGATGGGTGTGAGCCCCGTATTCGTGTCGGAAGGCACGACCGCGATGAAGCTATCGACAATCGCATGCAATACGTACCTTAGCGTCGTCCAGAAGCAAATTCTGCCCGACCTGCCAGTGCATGCTGCCGTAGACGGTGCGGCCGCCGCACGTCGTACCGTCGTCTTTCTCGGCTGGCGGGTGCAGGAGCAGGATGTTCACATCCTGCAAGCGCTCGGCGAGCCCGTCGACAGCCTTGCAGTTGGCGTAAACCCGCGCGACGAGCGCCTTGCTCACGAGCAACGTCGACTGGAAGCTCTGATCCGCCAGCATTGCGAGGTGCGGAGTCCTTTCGACTGGTTCGACTATCAAAGTCCGGGCTGTTGGATCGTAGAGGAGTGAACCATCTTGACGTGCGGGTGCAATGCAGCGAGCTCTGGGGCGCGCTCGTTCGACACGCGCAGATTGCAATCTCACGCACCAAGATTACGACTAAAGTTATCTGGCCCTTCTTCCAACAACTTTCGCCTTCTGTAAGTGTGTTTCAAGGTGGGCTATAGACCTTGCTCTAGGCCTCTCTCAAAGCTAGGACTCTCCATGCCCATCGTCAAGCGCCCGGACATTCCGCTTACCCTCAAAGACCTCATTGACAGCGGCTGGCGTGAGATCGTTGTGCCCGTCATCGAGGATGGTTACACCTTTGCATGGCAACCTCTTTCGAGGGGAGCCGAGTCTGCATTCGAGGCCGGCAACGAAGGCAAGTCACGCGCGCTCTGGGCTCTCGCGGATGCGGTCTCGATGATGTTGTCACCTAGGTCACAAGCCTCGCCATTTGGCGCCTCGTTTCAGACGTCGGAGGGTCGCAGCGCCATTCCCTCTGACTTCTCTGCTGAGGAGTTGGATGTGCTCGGTCAGTTCGTTGCTCACGTTGATGAGCCGTGGCTCCGTGCGCGCCTTGCAGACCTGGTTTGGTTTCAGCAACGCCCCCGCAAGGGCGACATGCTCCTCACTGCTGTTGATGCGTACCGGTTGATGCCACTGACGCGTGAGCTGTGGCTGGCCGGTTCGGAGGATGCATGGCGCCGCGGTCTGAGCCTCGCTCGCATGGCGGGCCAAGGCGCAAGCACGGCTTCGCAGGAGATGGAGGCGGCATTGCTCAGGGTCTTGGACGACGATGACGCTGATCCCCGCTTCAAGCTTAGTGTCGCCCAACTCGTTCTCGAAACCGGGTTCGCGGAGACGCGACAGCTTTCTATCGCTGAGGACCTTGTGGAGATGGGCATGCGCGCCGGGGCGGCTGGAGACGGCTTCCTGGCCAGAGATGCATTCTCTCTTGCGCGACATTTCTTCAAGCGCCAACGGAACGAGATCCGTAGAGCCGACATGGGCGCAGCCATCGCCGAATCATGGGTAGCAGATGCCAAGGCTAAGATTGCCGGGGACGCGCCTGGCAACACCGTTGCTGCATCGTTCTTTGAGAACGCGATTCAGGCCTTTCGGACCGTTCCGAGAAGCGAAAGAGTCCGTCTCAACACCGAGGCACGTCTTCGTGAGGTTCAGGTGCAGCTCGGGGAGGCCGGCGCGCGAGCGGTGTCTGAGATGGGGACTGTCACCTCTTCATCGATTGACATCACTGACCTGATCAATCAATCGAGGTCCGCGGTCAGTGGCAAGGATGCACTCGAGGCGTTGAAGGCGTTTGCCTTGCTCTACGTAGGCCCAGATGTCGTCAAACTGCGCGCGGAGACGCAGGCAAACCGTCGGAAATTCGTGCTTTCTAGGCTTTTCGGCACCACAAGCCTGAGCCCGGATGGGCGTGTCATAGCACGTCAGAGTGCCGGCAACCTGAGTGGTGAGGACAGTGAAGATCAGCTTCTTGCATCCATGATCCGCGATCATCAGATCACGGTAGGCTTGGTGATTCAGGGCCAGATGCTACCGGCCATCGACGTTCTGCGCGCCGAACACAACTTCACCTTGCTGGACTTCGTGAATCTCGCGGCTGCCTGTCCACTCATCCCGCCGGGGCGTGAGTACCAGGTTGGAAAGGCGCTTCTTGCCGGGTTGAACGGCGACTTCGACATCGCTCTCCATCTCCTGTCGCCGCAGGTCGAGAATCTCGTCCGATATCACTTGAAGCAAGCTGGCATCTTGACGACACGTGTCGACAAAGAGGGCATCGAGAATGAAATTGGGTTGAGTAGCCTCATGGACCTGCCCGACGTCGACGAGGTGCTGTCGGCCAATGTGGCATTCGAGATCCGCGCCATGTTCTGCAACCCGCATGGCCCCAATCTACGCAACGATGTTGCGCATGGCTTGGTAGACGACGGCCAGGCTAACTCCCTGCCGTCCGCGTACGTGTGGTGGATGATGCTTCGCTTGGTGTTCGTGTTTTGGTGGAATAGCATGCGAACCGCTACTCAGGCGGGCAGCAATGACGCCGCTGAGGAAACGCAATCCAACCAACAAGACGAACAACTGCCGGACAAGTCCTGAGCTTCGCCCTCGTCTTCTTGGCTGCTCCTAGCCGGAGAATTGACCGTCTATCGCCACCAACGTCGACCGCCTTCGCCACAGAGGTTGACCGTGCTCGCCGTGTGAGTTGCCAGGCATACGCTCAGACGATCTGGTACTCATGAACATCGGCAAGAGGTGAACGAAGATACCGATCTCACTCCATCCGCGGATCCGGCTAAGGTGAGCGAGCTGTCCGGCATCGTAGCCGGGCACTTTGGTGATCATGAGCGCCGGCACAAACGGCCCTAGGACGCCGGACTGCGGCACTAAGCTGTCGGCTCTGCAGAACATGGGTGCTCTCGTAGCAAAGCAGGCAGGCGCTCGTGCAAAGATCGTCGGCCATGGCAACGCAAGCGTCGAGTTGGCTTGTACCACTCGTAGAATGCCACCCCCGAGAGAATGTACTCCTGAGCATGGAGTGTGCCGTCTTCCGCTTGACGGATGCTTACCTGCCACAGACCGGATCCGCTCATTCCCGCGAGCTTGGTGGGCACATCAGGGGCTACCGTCGGTACATTAACGTCGATGTAGTCGAAGCCCTCGTACTCGAACTCGTGCGGCCTCGCGGCTAGAGCGCAAAGACCCTGCACTCCGTGCACTTGCTCGAAGCCCCGTTCGGACTCCAACGTCACAGCGCCCTCAGCAGGCACGCCGCACGAAAACCAGAAGCCCTGATCGAGCTCCAAGTAGTTCCCTGAGAGCTTAGCGATGCGACGGTCGAGGTCGTACGGCACCTTCTCGTTACGCACCATCGCACTTGCGCTGCCAGCTTTGGGCAGGAAGATCAGCGCTAGATCCGGGCCGTTGCCGTCGTCAGAGCCCCGCGCCAAGCGTGCGAACACCAGATGATCGCATCGGAAAACGCAGTGACGCAGCTTTCCACTCCAGTCCACCAACACCGCGACACTGTCGCCAGCTTCGAGCTGCTCGGCCACGTGGTCGGCTGTGAGGAAGGCGAGGCGACCTGCGACTTTTACTACAGTGCCAGACCCGGACATCTCGCTCTTGATGCCCTCAGGCCGCCTGCGTACTGAGGTGAAGCTGACGGAGTGCGAAGCCAACCGCTCGGCTATGTCGTCGTGCAGCTCTTCTGGGAAGTCACTGATGTGGAGTCGACGAGAGGTGACGCTTTCGCACATAGCAAACTTCTCCTGAGTGACTCATCCAGATGCCGTTCCGATTGGACGCGATGCGCTGCGAGTACGGCTAGCTTAGAAAATAGACGTCCATATGACGGTGGCGGGTGCCGCATCTGTTACAATATTTCATGCAGCTCTGTAATAGTATCCGTGGGCAAGCGCCCCTACACTGCTCGCATGTCATCTTCGAAGTCCACCTTCACGCTAAGCAGGCTGCGCCGGTCCACTGCGATCGGGCTGTTCCTGCTGGTCGTGTTCGTGCTCAGGATTGGCATGGTGGCGGCGTGTACCCCCAACGACATCGCTGAGAACCTCTCAGACAAGGCATCGAGCTCAGTTGCTGCCCAAGTTGACAGTGGGACGTCTGGCGACACGGATCCACAGCACGTCGAGGGTCACTGCCTGCATTGTGGTTGCCACTACGCCGCCGCGCTGGCGCCCGACATGGCTCAAGTTGCCGCGTCCTTGCCTGGTGCTGCCCACGTGCCATACCGCGATGCCGCGGTGATGGCTCGTGTTGAACCCGACTTGCGTCCGCCGATCGTCTGATCGAACTGTGCGGCCAGTGTTAGTGGCCTGTACGTGACGCTTCGAAACCCGAAGATCTTCCGGTCTCTGCTTCTCTGACGCGAGCTCGCTTGAGCTTGTGCGGGCGCGTGCGCGCTCGCGCAACTACGTCCGCACGCTGCGGCGTGCGCGTGACACTGGATAGACCGGGGCGTCACCTCTCCGCACACACGCTGGTGCACCGAGACACGAGGCGGTATCCGCCTGCGATGTCTTCTCGAAACCCATCTCGCGCTCACGTGGCCGCGTGCTTTAGCGCGCAGCAAAGACATGCACTGGAGTTCCCATGTTTGGATACACCTTCTTTGGACGAATCGCCGCAGGGTCTGTGCTGACCCTGGCGATCGCCTCCTCAGCGTATGCGCAAGAGTCTTCGCTGACCCTTCGCGATGCTCTCCAACGGACCCTGCGATCAAGCCCAGAACTCGCGGCGTACGAATACGTAATCAAAGCCCAGGATGGGCGAGTTCTGCAGAGTGGTCTCAGACCCAACCCCGTCTTGTCCGGGGCTCTCGAGAACGTTTTGGGGACCGGTGAGGTTTCGGGGTTTCGATCGGCCGAGTTCAGCCTCTCCCTGAGCCAACTGATCGAGCTGGGCGGGCTCCGTAACAAGCGCGTTACGGTCGCTCGCAGCGAGCGGGATCTCCTTCTGAGCGAGGGCGCCATCCAGCGATTGGACGTCGTTGCCGAGACAGCCAGGCGTTTCGTCTCCGTTGTCAGCCAGCAGGAGATGCACAAGCTGACTCATCAAGCCGTCTCGCTGGCCGAAGAGACGTCCAAGGCCGTCGACCGGCGAGTGAAAGCGGCGAAGTCGCCTGTCGCAGAACAAGAGCGCGCAGCTGTCGCGCTTGAGAGGGCTCGCAACGACGATGCGCACGCCGAGCACTCCTTGAAAGCTGCGCGCTTCTTGCTCGCGTCATCGTGGGGCTCTACAGAGCCGGACTTCGAGCAGGCCGCTGCTGATCTGTTCGAACTGCCCACGGTCGGCGACTACAACGCTCTTCTTCGTGAGCTCGAGCAGACGCCCGACTTCACGCGCTACGTAAATGAGACACGACTGCGCGAATCCGAGGTCACGCTCGCCATCGCGAACCGGAATCCCGGTATCGAAGTGGGGCTAGGTTTGCGGCGACTGCAGGGATCAAGGGATACCGCGTTGATGTTCTCGGTTGGCGTGCCATTGCCTCTCTTCAATCGCAACCAAGGTGCGATTGCGGAAGCTGAGGCGCGACGCGACGGTGTGGATGCAAACAAGCAGGTCGCGCTCATCGATGCGCGCACCTCCTTGTTCGGTTACTTCCAAGAAATCATCGATCGCCGCCGTGAGGTCGAAGTGATCACCGCCAGGACGCTGCCAAGTGCGGAGTCTGCGCTGAAGAGCACGGGCTACGCGTACGAACGTGGTCGCTACGGTTACATCGAACTCGTCGATGCGCAGCGCGAGCTGCTTGCCGTTAAGCGCGAGCGTATCGAAGCCGCGAGCCAGTTCCATTTGACTCTTATCGAGATCGAGCGCTTGACCGGCGCCAACGTAAACCTGACGGAGAACCGACCGTGAAATTGATCATCCGAACGACGCTTGCTGTGTCGCTCGCGCTCCTCGTCTCCGCGTGCTCGAGCGCCGATCAGACGGGTGCCCATCGCGATGAGCAAGGACATGCCCACGACGATGCAAAGGGCCACAGTGCTGAAGATAAGCACAGCGAGAAAGAAGGTCATTCCGAAGGTGATCGCCATGAGAACGGAAGTTCTGGCGAGAAGGAAGAGAGTCACGGCGACGTCGTCGTGCTTTCGCCGGAAGCGCGTCGTGCAGCAGATTTGACTATCGTGGATGCAGGGCCTGCTGTGCTGAAAGAGAGCCTCTCGCTCTACGGCACCATCAAACCGAATGCCGAGCGTATGCGAAGTGTCACTGCGAGATTTCCCGGAGTGGTACGGAGCGTCTCGGTGAAAGTTGGCGACAGCGTAGCCGCGGGACAGTCGCTGGCAAGCGTTGAGAGCAACGAGAGCCTGCAGACCTACGGCGTAAGCAGTCCCCTCAAGGGTGTTGTTACCGAGCGTATGACGAATCCCGGAGAGCAGGCGGAGCAGGCTGCACTCTTCACGATCGCTGATCTCAGCACGGTGTGGGTGGAGGTATCGCTCTTTCCTCGCGATCGCGCTCGGGTACGCGTCGGCCAGGACGCACGTGTGTCCACATCAGACGGCGGTCCTTCAGGGCAAGGAAAGATCGTCTTTGTTTCTCCGCTAGGTAGCGGTCCAACGCAAACGGTCACCGCTCGGGTTCTGCTCGATAACCCCGAGGGACAGTGGCCTCCGGGCCTGTACGTCCAAGCCGACGTCGCGATCGCGAGCGAACCGGTGGAGCTGGCGGTTCCAGCGTCTGCTTTGCAGGAGCTCGAGGAAACCGGCACGTCGGTCTTCGTCGAGGAAGGTGAAAGGTTCGAGGCTCGTTCGGTGAAGGTAGGACGCAACGACGGTGACCACGCCGAGATCCTCGAGGGCATCAAGGTCGGCGAGAAGGTCGTTGGCGAAGGTAGCTTCGTGCTCAAGGCCGAGCTCGGCAAAGGAGCTGCCGAACATGATCACTAATGGCAGCACTACGGCTCATCTGCCCGAGGAGTCGCGAACATGATCAACGCGATCCTGCGGATGTCGATCGCTAGGCGTGGGCTCATCATGGTGTTGATGCTCGGCCTGGTCGGCCTGGGCATCTATCACTACGGCCGACTGCCGATCGATGCAGTTCCTGACATCACAAATGTACAGGTCCAGATCAACACACAAGCTGCGGGCTACACCCCGCTCGAGGTCGAGCAACGCATCACCGTGCCGATCGAGACGGCGATTACTGGCTTGCCGAACCTCAGCTATCGCCGATCTTTGTCTCGTTACGGCCTGTCACAAGTCACGGTCGTGTTCGCTGACGGCACAGACATCTACTTCGCGCGGAACCTAGTCAACGAGCGCCTGCAGCAAGCCCGAAGTCGGCTTCCCGAGGGGATCGAGCCTGCCATGGGTCCGATAGCAACCGGGCTGGGTGAGATCTTTCTTTACACCGTGGAAGCCGACCCAAAGGCACGTCAGCCTGATGGGAGCGCGTGGGATCCGATCGCGTTGCGCAGCCTGCAGGACTGGGTGATTCGGCCACAGTTGCTTCAGGTACCTGGCGTGACGGAAATCAACAGCATCGGCGGATGGGCCAAGCAGTATCACGTCATGCCAGATCCGTCGCGCCTGTTGGCGTTTGGGTTGACCTTCAATGATGTAGCGGAAGCGATCGAGCGCAACAACGCAAACCAAGGCGCAGGCTACATCGAGCGCAACAAGGAGCAGCTGCTAGTTCGCATTCCCGGCCAGGTGCGAGACGCCAAGGACATCGCGAACATTGTCGTGACGACTAGGGACGGCGTCCCGATCACCGTGGGTGCGCTGGGAGAGGTGGGTATCGGCAAAGAGCTGCGTACGGGAGCCGCCACGAGAGACGGCCACGAGACAGTTCTTGGTACGGCCATCATGCTTATTGGTGCGAACAGCCGAACAGTGTCCGCCGCTGTCGCTCGCCAGCTCGAGATCGTCAACGACAGTCTGCCCGAAGGTGTCGAGGCAGTTCCCGTCTACGACCGTACGTTGCTCGTAGACAAGGCCATAGCGACGGTTCAGAAGAACCTGATCGAAGGTGCACTTCTGGTCATCGTCGTGCTGTTCGTTCTGCTCGGAAACCTGCGTGCCGCGTTGCTTACGGCTATGGTCATCCCGATCGCGATGCTTATGACGATCTCTGGAATGGTCGAGACTGGCGTTTCCGCCAATCTGATGAGTCTGGGTGCGCTGGACTTCGGACTGATCGTTGATGGTGCCGTGATCATTGTCGAGAACTGTCTCAGGCGCTTGTCCGAGGCTAGTGGCCATGAGGGACGCACGCTACCTCTCAAGGAGCGTCTGCAACTGGTCTACGAGGCGACTGGCGAGGTCATCAAACCAAGCCTGTTCGGCATCGGCATCATCACCGCGGTCTATCTTCCGATCTTCGCGCTGCAAGGTGTTGAAGGAAAGATGTTCCACCCCATGGCCCAGACGGTCGTCATGGCGCTCGTGGCTGCACTCTTCCTGTCACTGACTTTCATCCCAGCTGGTATCGCGATCCTGTTCCGTGGGCCCGTCAAAGAGCACGACAGCATCATTCTTCGTGGGATCCGACGCGTCTACGAACCGGCGCTGCGTTTCGCTATCCGGGCACGGCTAGCGCTCACGGCGGTGGCCGTGCTGTTCGTGATCGCGTGCGGTGTTCTAGCGTCCCGAATGGGAACCGAATTTGTTCCCAATCTCGATGAGGGCGACATCGCGGTGCAGGTGTTGCGGATTCCCGCAACGGGATTGACGCAATCGGTCGAGTTCCAGAAGCAAGTAGAGCAACGACTGATGCAGTTCCCCGAGGTGCGTACGGTCTTCGCGCGAACAGGCACTGCAGAAGTCGCTACGGACCCTATGCCGCAGAACATCTCTGACGGCTACGTCATGCTCAAGCCTCACGATGAGTGGCCTGATCCGAAGAAGGCGAAAGCCCAACTCGCGACGGAAATGCAGGAGGCTTTGGAGCAACTTCCGGGCAACGCGCTCGAGATGAGTCAGCCCATCCAGCTCCGCTTCAACGAGCTGATCTCTGGCGTTCGTTCGGACGTCGCCGTCAAGGTCTACGGCGATAGCCTCGAGCAACTCCTCAGCGTGGGTAATGCGATTGCCGCAACGATGCAGGGGCTTCCTGGCGCGACAGATGTGCGAGTCGAACAGGTCTCCGGCCTTCCTGTGCTCTCGGTTGAGCCCAAGCGCGACGTGCTGGCTCGTGTAGGCATTGCGCTGGCGGACATCCAAGCCGTGGTCGCCACGGCGGTTGGTGGCCAGGAAGTCGGTCAAGTGTTCGAAGGCGACGCACGCTACGACATCCAGATGCGACTCCCCGAAAAAAGCCGGATCGATCTGCGCGTGCTTGAGCGGCTTCCAGTACCGATTCCGGGTGGCGGCTACATTCCACTCGGCGAGGTTGCGGATCTCGTGATCGCCCCAGGTCCCAACCAAGTCAGTCGCGAGAACGGCAAACGCAGGTTGGTGGTAACTGCCAACGTTCGCGGGCGTGATCTAGGTGGCTTTGTCGCCGAAGCGCAATCGGTCATCCGCGAGAACGTCAAGCTCCCTACCGGCGTCTGGCTCGGATATGGCGGTACGTTCGAGCAGCTCCAGTCCGCAAGCAAGCGCTTGATGATCGTAGTGCCGGTGACGTTAGCGCTAATCCTGGGGATGCTCGTCCTTGCCTTCGGCTCGGTGCGTGATGCGCTAGTGATCTTCAGTGGTGTCCCGCTGGCTCTGACCGGTGGTGTGCTTGCCCTGTGGGCCAGAGGCATTCCCCTATCGATCTCCGCAGGCGTGGGCTTCATTGCACTGTCGGGCGTCGCGGTGCTCAACGGTCTTGTCATGGTGAGCTTCATCCGAAGTCTTCTGGACAAGGGGCTCGAGCTCAACGAGGCGATTTTCGAAGGCGCGCTGACACGCTTGCGTCCTGTACTGATGACAGCGCTGGTCGCAAGCCTCGGCTTCGTTCCGATGGCCCTCAATACGGGAACCGGTGCAGAAGTCCAACGACCGCTCGCCACGGTCGTCATAGGCGGCATCGTCTCATCGACCGTGCTCACATTGCTGCTGTTGCCAGGGCTCTTTCGCATCGCGCATGGCCGTGACGCGTCCAGGCGAAAGCCGTCGACGGATGGTGCATCAATGAAGGAACCGCAACTGACCCCTTGATGGCGCTCCACTGCGCGCGCGTCCGGAGCGTGGCCCACGCCACGCTCCGGACGATCCGCGAAGTGCGGGACGGTTTGCACTCCATCTGCTAGGAGACTGGAGATGAAAGATCACAAGTCAGGGCCGTCCCCGGGAACGTCCGTGGGATTGGCAGATAAAGGCGACGATAAGCATGAGCATCACGCATCGGGCAGTCGTTACGTAGAAGTCGGCGCATCGCTGCTCTGCGGAGCGCTGCTTCTTCTCGGATGGTGGATGGACGATGAGACATCGGCAACCTTCACGACCGGGCGCTGGCTACTGGTGGGCGCCTATCTCACGGGCGGATGGTTCACTGCAAAAGAAGCTTGGGAGAACCTGCGCGCGCGCAGGCTGCAGATCGACATGCTCATGCTCGTCGCGGCCGCTGGTGCCGCAGCGTTGGGCGAATGGGCAGAGGGTGCATTGCTGTTGTTCCTCTTCAGTCTCGGGCATGCCCTGGAGAACTTCGCGCTGGGCCGGGCACGCCGAGCTATAGAAGCTCTGGCTGCTCTGCGTCCAGAGACTGCGTTGGTCCGAAAGGACGGCACGCTGACCGAAGTGCCTGTAGAGACACTTGTCCCCGGTGACATCGTCGTGGTGAAGCCGGATGAACGCCTCGCAGCGGACGGATTCGTCATCGTGGGCGAAACCAGTATCGATCAGGCAGCGATTACTGGTGAAAGCGTACCAGTCGACAAACGCCCGGTTCCGGATCAGACGAAAGCACGTGCGTCGGCTACGACGTTAGCTGAGGAGAGTCGTGTGTATGCCGGCACAATCAATCGCGGCAAGGCGATTGAGATCGAGGTTACTCGCCGCTCGGACCAGAGTACGTTGGCGCGCGTCGTTGAGCTCGTACGATCAGCTGAGTCTTCGCGTTCACCGACGCAACTCTTCACCGATCGCTTCCAGCGGATCTTCGTACCCTCTGTTCTTGTACTCGCGACGCTTCTGCTGTTCGCCTGGGTCGTCGTCGATGAACCATTCAGCGCATCGTTCTACAGGGCGATGGCGGTTCTGGTGGCAGCAAGTCCGTGTGCGTTGGCGATCTCCACGCCCAGTGCCGTTCTCAGCGGTGTAGCGCGAGCTGCACGCGGAGGAGTGCTTGTCAAAGGAGGGGAAGCCCTAGAGCGCCTTGGTGTCCTGCATGCCATCGCGTTTGACAAGACCGGCACGCTCACGGAAGGAAAGCCTCGCCTCACCGACATCCGTCCAGCACAAGGTGTCACTCAGCAGCAATTACTTCGTGTGGCCGTCTCAGTTGAGCGTCTGAGTGACCACCCGCTGGCCGCAGCGGTCGTGCGAGATGGAGCGTCGATACTGGATGAGAGCGATGTGCCAGAGGCCAAGGATCTAGAGAGTCTGACCGGGAAAGGGCTCAAGGCTGTGTTCGAAGGTGAGCCCGTCCTGCTAGGTAAACGAGCACTCTTTACCGACGGCGAAGGTGCGGACATCCCGCTGCCCGATCAGCTGGTTTGGGAGACGCGCGAACTCGAGCGAAGTGGTCGAACCGTGTTCATCGTCAGAATGGGAAGCCGCTATCTGGGGGCGGTCGGGCTGATGGACACCCCACGTGAGACGGCTTCGAAGGTGGTTCGTCAGTTGAGAGCTCTCGGGATGACACGGCTCATCATGCTGTCTGGAGACAATCAGCGCGTTGCCGACAATGTTGCAACGACGATTGGTCTGGACGGTGCGCACGGCGACCTGATGCCCGAGGACAAAGTTGAGGCCGTCAGGCGGCTTCGCGAGTCAGGCGAGGTTGCCATGGTGGGTGACGGTGTGAACGACGCCCCCGCTATGGCCTCAGCTTCAGTGGGCATTGCGATGGGCGCCGCCGGTTCGGACGTAGCACTCGAAACAGCGGGTGTGGCCCTGATGTCCGATCGTTTGGAGCAACTTCCGTTCGCCGTGGAACTTAGCCGGAAGTCACGGAGGATCATCCGACAGAATCTGTGGGCGAGCCTTGGAATGGTCGCCTTCTTGATCCCCGCAACGATCTTCGGTCTCCAGATGGGCTTCGCCGTGCTGTTTCATGAGGGCTCAACGCTGCTCGTCGTCGCCAACGCTCTGCGCTTGCTGGCCTTCCAGCCCAGCAATACCTCCTAACGTCAACGTCCGGAGTTGATCACTGAATCGATTGCTCAGGCCTTCTTCGAAGGCTTGTCGGGTCCGCTTGCCCTAAAGAAGGGACGTCTACATGTCTTTCTCTCGAACCTTCCCCCTGAAACAACCACTTCGAAAACTGCAGCCTCACGTACTGGTGGCAGTCGTTGCGCTGATGCTCGCGTTCGCGTTCTTGGGAGCGCGCGGCATCTGGGACCCCGACGAAGGGCGCTACACCAATGTCGGCCTTGTGATGCTCGACTCAGGTGATTGGCTCAATCCAATGCGCAATCACGAGACCGGTCATTGGACGAAGCCCCCGATGACGTACTGGGCGATTGCCGCGAGCGTCGGCACCTTCGGAAGGAACGAATGGGCAGCAAGGCTGCCTTCAGCGCTTTCCTACTTGGCATGCGTATGGCTCGTGTGGCTGATCGCCAGGCGTTTGGTGCCAGGTGAGGAGCCGATGGCTGCGCTCGCCTTCGCAACAATGCTGCTCCCGTTCGGGGCGTCCCAGTTCATCAGCACCGACTTCCTTCTCGCGGCACTTCAGGCGCTGGCCGTGTGGGCCTACATCGAGTCGAGGGCGCAGAGTAGTCAGAGCGGACGATGGCTACTACTTGCGGGGGCTGCCTTCGGAATGGCCTTCCTAACGAAAGGCCCCCCTGGGCTGCTGCCAGTCTTGGTGATTCTCGCTCATCGCACACTTGTTCCGCCTCGAGAATCCAAGCCACTTCATGTACTAGGCGCTATCGCCGTGTTCGTCGTCGTCGCTGCTCCATGGTTCGTTGCGGTCATCCACGCCCAGCCTGATCTGCTGGGGTACTTCCTCGGGGAGGAGGTCGTGGACCGTTTTGCAAGCGATGACTTCAACCGCAACGGTCAGTGGTACGGATGGATAGTCGTATACCTGCCAGCGATCGTGCTCGGCACGATGCCTTGGACGCGCTCCGCTTTGCGTTGGATCTGTGGACTGCCTAGAGAAGTCATGTCTTGGCGCGACCACTCTCGTCGCAAGGAGGCGGAGGCGGACGTTTTGTTGGCTGCGTGGCTGATTCTGCCCCTCGTCATCTTCTGTGTAGCGAGATCGAGGATGCCTCTCTATGTCCTCCCGTTGTTCGTACCAATTGCGCTCATCGTTGCGCGCTGGCGAGCAAGATCCAACTTGCCGATTCCGTCCCTTCGTATGTTGAGCATCTGGGTTGTCGTGCTCATCGGCCTGAAATTCAGCTCATCACTGTGGTCCACACACAAGGATGCTTCGGAATGGGCGAAAGCGATCGAAGCTCGCGTACCAAGCCCGCCATCCGAGGTGGTGTTCGTCGAGGACATGGCGCGGTACGGACTCAATCTCTATCTGTCTGCCCAAGTTGAGAAGGTCTCGCTTGCAGACAGCTCTGACGGTCCAATCAATCCGCAGTTCGATTCGACGTTCCTCTCCGAACTGCACGAGCGAGAGCGCGACGTGCTCTATGTGGCCAAGAAGGGCCGATGGACCGAAGTGGAACGTGTGGCCAAGGAGGGCGGCTTCTCCGCAGTGCGAGTGGGCTCGCCATACCGGGGCCGCATCTTCTTCAGTGTGACCCACGAATCGGATGGAGGCTGAGAACGATGAGCGCGAGGTATCTGCTGCTGTTCCTGGTCATCGCTGCTGCAGCGACCACGCTGGGGTACTGGTCGGCGACCGCTATGCATGAGATTGGCCGCCACGGAACGGAAGGCCGAAAGGAGAGACCGAAACCCAAGACATGTGCTGAGCTGCGAGACAGTCTCCACTACGACGTTCGTTCTAAGGACGCCGCTGTAGCGGCCCTCAGGGAGTCTTGTGCTGATGGTCAAGGTAGCCGGCAGCGATCTAGTGGAGTGTAACGGCCCAGCACTATGCGAAGCATGGCGCTCGCCATTCGGTTCGCGACGCAACGTTTGGCGTATAGCCTCGCTCCAGGTGGGGCGCTCAGTGCAATCGGGAGCTGGGAGTTCCCGAAGTCCGCACGCTCGTCGTCTTCTCATAAAACGGTTGCATCACGCGATGAAAGTTGTCGTCTGTCTCGCTACCAGGCTCAATGCGCATGAGGTCCACGGTGTTGCCAAGGGGAAAGCTCGCGAGGACTGAACTCAGCTCAGCCGCGAAGTGATCGACATCGCCTGCGGCATCCGAACGGATGGCGATCAGCCAGACGGGTGATGTCTCCAGAGGGGAATTCATGGTTGCCAGATAAGCGCTCTGAACCCCGGGATGCTGCTCAAGCAGCACCCTCAGCGAGTCGAGAAAGTTCGCCGGTACGTCAGGAGCCCGAAACACGATGACGAGATCTCCTTGGCTCACATACCGTTCGGAAGTGTTGGGAAGTCCAGTTGCCACGAGTCGGTCAAGCTCCTCCGGCGCAAGCCTGAAGGTATGACTTTCATTGGGATTCAGTACGACCGTCGCGCCACGGCACGACTCGAGGAATGTCCGGCCGTCGATACGAACGGCCCGAGTTCTTCTCGTCAGCGCACGTCTCACTGCACCACGGCTGGCGAAGAACGGAATCACTCGAACTCCGTCGGAATCGGTCCATATGACGTAAGGGAGGGCCGCGCCCGGTCCGATGGTGCAATCGGCGGGGACGAGAACGAACACGTCGCTCGAGAGAAGGGTGCGGAAGAAGGCTGGTCCTTGTGCAGGCTCCGTTGTAGCCAGCGCGAGAAGTCGCTCGAGCTCGCTCATGAGTCACCTCCCTGCATCTGTCAGCGCTTGTTCTTGAAGTGGCTTCGTCCAGTACGCATCCCCCAAGCGACTTGTCAGGCGGAAGACGCCTGCAAACGTGCTGGCGGGCAATGAACGGTGTCGCGTGAATACAGGTACGGATCGGCCGATCTGATCCGCTCGCTCGTAGGCATTGAGTACTGAACGCGACATTTCCCTCTCCGCGAGGCCTGGCGCTCCACCATGTCGAAGGAACGAGGCCGCGACATTCTTAGCGGACCACCACATCAGAGCGCAGCTCTGGCCTATGGAGTGCTGTGCGAAGAGTGGTGGGAGGAGCGGAGCGATGCCGTTAGCGATGGCCGGGTCCATGCGATGCGAAGACAGTGCGTGCTCGGCGAAGGCAAGGCACTCCGCCGTGGCAAGCGCTACCCACGTCTCCATAAGGATCTCGCGATTACGCTCAGTCGGCTCAAGCTGGTCAAGGTAGTCGCGCAGGCGGCTGGATAGAGCGCCGCGCGTGGCCTCATGCCAGTGGATCACCCAGTCCACGTCCTCGAGTTCGGCGACGTCCCATCCCGGCTCCGACAGGGCTGCATCTAGGCGCATGCGTCGGTCAGCCGCGGGGATCAGGACCCCGCACTCGAGAAGTGCGACCAAGATCTGATGCCGAAGAGCACGATGGGGTGCCAGACGCTCGGCACGAGCGGGAAGTCTACGGACGTAGCGATACCCGGGATCAGCACCGCACTGGATCATGGCGAGCAGCGCCATCGCTCCAAACGTCCCGAGGTCCTCGAGTTCGCTGAACGGAGGGATGACCTCCAAGTCGGACGATCGCGCGACGGTGCCTTTCACGCCAGCTCCGGAAGGGAGTAGAAAGCCGATTTTGGACTATTCCGAAGTGGACTCTAGCGTGCGTTGCCGAGGCCCGGCAACCCTATGGCGCAGTCCACCCACCACAGACACTATCGCGCCCTGCTCGCAGTGCTCAGACAAGCACGCGAGGGGCTTGGCATGAGTCAAGCAGCCCTTGGCGAGAGGTTGGGCAACACGCAGACCTTTGTGTCCAAGGTGGAGAGGGGCGAGCGTCGCCTGGACGTCGTCGAATTCGTCGAGTGGTGCCAAGCTCTTGATGCGGCGCCTGAGGAGATCTTCGGAAAGTTCTTGCTGGAGCGAGGCCGAGGGCGTGGCTCGAAGCTTCGGTCTACTGCCCGGGCGTAAGCCTTGGCATCAGAGATTTCCTACAAATCGACGCGGCACGTGCGGCTACCGTAGCGGTGTGCCTGGCGCTCATGATGGCGCGTCGACGGAAGCCCACCCATGCCCACTGCTGGCTCGAAAGCAGGCCAAGCTGAGCCGTCGTCGTCCAAACGATGCACAGGCGCGCAAATGACAGATCATCTGAGGCGACACTCCTACTGAGACACCTGTGGTGTTGCGGATGCATCTATACCGTCGGACAACGCCGAGGTACGCGCCACCGGCCTCATAGGCCAAGCCAGTACCGCGTTCGACAGGCGCGCGGCGGGCATTGCCAGCGCAGAGGGCATTGTCGGTTCAGCGGGCAATACGAGCGCAAACCGGCATACCGGGCAACGTTAACCGGAACCGAAGGTCAACTCAGCCGGAATACGCACTTGAGCGTGAACGACATGATCGGTCTCCCCTCCGATAGCGACAGGGCCATCCTACAGTGACGCCTCGCCCTCGTGGGGAACGGGAAGCTGTCAGTCGCGACGACGGGGGTGCAACTCAGTTCGCTGAAACGGCAGATGTGAGATCGTGTGCGCCCCCATCTAGGAGGCGCGCAGGAATGACGACCACAGAGAACGTGTCGGAGAAGATCCTCGCTTCGACAATCATCACGTCATCCCTCGCCAAGAGTTCACCGATGATCGATTCGTATGTCGGTTGGCTCATGGGCGGCTACGCTGCAGCATTTGGCCTGACGATTGCGAGCCTTGAATCCCTGTCTTCGCAGCTTCCTACGAGCGCGATCAGGACAATTTTGTACGGGTTCGCCGTACTCACCGTGCTGGCGATCATCGAGAAGCTTCTTGCTGTCGTGGTCCAAGCATTCGCCGCCGGCGCTGCGGTCGGAAAAGACATTGGGGCTGTAGCCGACGTCGACTTCAACGTCGTATTTTCGGAGATCGAGTCCTCGTTCGGATGGCCGGCGAAGTCAATGATGCGGCGATCGTTCGAAGCTGCTAAGCGAGGTGATCTCACGCTGCCGGCGCGACGAGCGGCGCTCCTCGCAAAACTGCAAGGCACATTCGCAGGCCTAATCGTCGGGGTCGTTCTGATCGTCACCTTCGTCGTAGCGATGACAGCGAGGGTGTGAGGATAGGTTTCCCTCCTCTGCGCACTTCAACGCTCTACCAGCCCGCAGGCTTAACGATCCTGTTCCCTGGCAAATTGTCAGGGAGCTGGCTCGCCTTTAGATCTGAAGTTCTGATAGTGCGCGACCACGTCGCGTACCTTTTCAGATAACTTGACGGCTTCGTTCCCTCTGCGGTCAGGTGCCCCACTTGCATCCCGCAATCGTGTCGGACAATTCGCATTGCTTCGCTTAGGTCGCTGTCGTTGCTAATGACAACAAAGCACTCAGCCCGCTTCGCGCAAGCGTCGTGCACCAAGTGAACAGCGAGATTCACATCCGATGCCTTCTCTTCCGTCTTGATGATGTGCACGTAGGGCCCGGGATCGGCTGTCCAAGCTTGGTTTCTCTGCTTCACATCGACGTTGAGCTGACAGATCCTTTGGTTCCGTCCGGACACTTCTCGAAGATCTAGCTGTCCCCCTGGCGTCACTAGTTGCGCCTTCACGGCATGCACGGAGAAGCGACCAAGGATGGTAGTCACTCGGGGGCAGTGCGCGCGAAGCGCAGCAAAGTAGATGCGCTGTCGGTTGGGAGCGGGGTCGTTTGGAAGGCCATTCACCGGCGCAGTGAAGTACTTGACTTGATCAAGTACTAGGCCGGGCGGCAGCGCCGCCACACACAGTTGTTCAATATCCAACCACTTGTACGCAGTTCCCTTCAGCGCACGGTAGTAGAGGTTGAACCCGTCGATGTAGACAATCGTCCGCATATCCATGCGCCCGAAAAAGCGAGGGGCCCTGAAGTTTCCCTCAGAGCCCCCGGGGCCAGTAGACGGAACCACTGGCGTTGTTGGCGAAAAATATCACGCCGCTTTTCTTTCCACCAGAAAAGAATGCGGGCTCCAAGCAAAATTCTCAACGAGACGACGACGGGCGATGATCGTCCCCGCAATCGTCCCTGCACAAAGGACAAGGGCTTAGCATCACTGCTAAGCCCTTGTTCTGGTTGGCTGGGAGACTAGGATTCGAACCTAGATAAACGGAGTCAGAGTCCGTTGTCCTACCGTTAGACGATCTCCCAAGAACCGTGCGGTCGGCCATCGCGAGATGGCCACCGCGGGCGTCGGGACGCCGATTAACGCTTCGAGTACTGCGTGGCGCGACGCGCCTTGTGCAGACCGACCTTCTTGCGCTCGACTTCGCGAGCGTCACGGGTCATGAAGCCCGCCTTGCGCAGCGGCGACTTGAGGTTCTCGTCGTACTCGACCAGCGCGCGGGCAATGCCGAGGCGGATCGCGCCGGCCTGGCCCGTCGTGCCGCCACCGGCGACCGTCACGAGCACGTCGAACTTGTCCGTCGCGTCGACCAGCTGCAGCGGCTGGCGCACGATCATGCGCGCGGTCTCGCGGCCGAAGAAGGTGTCGAGCGTCTTGCCGTTGACCGTGATCGCGCCGCTGCCCTTGCGCAGGAACACGCGCGCTGCGGAGGACTTGCGACGGCCGGTGCCGTAGTTCTGCTGGATGGTGGCCATGACTTCAGTGCCTGATCGGAATTAGATGTCCAGCGCTTGCGGCTGCTGGGCGGTATGCGGGTGGTTCGGGCCGGCGTAGACCTTGAGCTTGCGATACATCGCGCGGCCCAGCGGGTTCTTCGGCAGCATGCCCTTGACGGCGATCTCGATGACGCGCTCCGGGTGCTTGGCGAGCATGTCCTTGAGCGAGGTCGTCTTGAGGTTGCCGACGTAACCGGTGAAGCGGTGGTAGTTCTTGTCTTCGAGCTTGTTGCCCGTGACGGCGATCTTGTCCGCGTTGACGACGACGATGAAATCGCCGGTGTCGACGTGGGTGGTGAAGACCGGCTTGTGCTTGCCACGCAGGCGGCGCGCGAGCTCGGTGGACAGACGGCCGAGCGTCTTGTTCGTGGCGTCCACCACGAACCAGTCGCGCTTCACGCTCTCGGGCTTGGCACTGATCGTCTTCATATCGGAACCTTGGATGCCCGCAGGCGGGCTGGATGCGGCGAAAGGCGCGGGAGAATAGCGGAAGCCTCCCGACTGCGCAAGCCCGGATGATGGGGCGCACGAGGCATGCCGCGAGAAAAGCCGGCGATCCGCGGGGCCGTGCAGACGGCCACGGGATGCCCACTATACAGAAGGAGCCGGGCAGCGGCGAGGTGGCGACGCGATGCCGCGTCACCCGCGCTTGCGAACGGCGATCACCGCGCCGACACTCGGAGGCATGAAGACGATGACGTTCTCGCCGCTCGACCGCGTGCTCGTCGAGCTCGACCGCGCGCTGTTCACGGCCTTCCAGCCCGAACCCTCCGCGCAACGCCCCTCGCCCGCCGGCGCGCTCGCCGACTGCGAATGGACCGAACCGGAACGCCGCCACGCCGCCGCGCTCATGCGCATCAACCACGTCGGCGAGGTCTGCGCGCAGGCACTGTACTTCGGCCAGGCCGCGGTCGCGCGTGACGCGTCGACGCGCGCGCACCTGCTCGAGGCGGCGGCCGAAGAAACCGACCACCTCGCCTGGTGCGGCCAGCGCCTGCGTGAACTCGGCGACCGTCCGAGCCTGCTCAACCCGCTCTGGTACGGTGGCGCCTACGCGATCGGCGCCGCGGCCGGACTCATCAGCGACCGCCTCAGCCTCGGCTTCGTCGTCGAGACCGAGCGCCAGGTCGAGGCCCACCTCGAAGGCCACCTCGACACGCTGCCGGCCGGCGACGAACGCAGCCGCGCGATCGTGCGCCAGATGAAGGAGGACGAGGCCCGCCATGCCGACGAGGCGCTCGCCGCAGGCGGTGCCGCGCTGCCGGCACCGGTCAAGGGACTCATGAAGCTGGCGGCGCACGTGATGCGCACGGTGGCGTACCGCGTCTGACGCGGCGGCGCGTGCCTCGCGCCGCATGAGATCGCAGGACGGGGCTCCGTTCCATGCGCCGGTGAGCGCCCCTGAAAAGCACAAGGGGCGCCGAAGCGCCCCTTGCGACATCCTGCCACGCCCCGGGCCAGACCCGGGCACCGCCCTCAGCTGAGGTTGCGGCCGTGGAACAGCTCCTCGATCTCGCGCTTCACGAGCGCCTCGATGCGCTGGCGCTCCTTGAACGACAGGTCGTCGGCATGCGACTCGAACAGGTACGTGTCGAGGTCGAAGTCCTTGATGTGCATCTTCGTGTGGAACATGTTTTCCTGGTACACGTTCACGTCGATCATCTCGTACTTCTGCCGGATGTGCTTGGCGAGATACTCCTGCACCGAGTTGATCTTGTGGTCCATGTAGTGCTTGCGGCCCTTCACGTCGCGCGTGAAGCCGCGCACGCGGTAGTCCGCGATCACGATGTCCGACTCGAAGCTGTCGATGAGGAAATTGAGCGCCTTGAGCGGCGAGATCACGCCGCAGGTGGCAACGTCGATGTCCGCACGGAACGTCGCGATGCCGTTGTGCGGATGCGTTTCCGGATACGTGTGCACCGTGATGTGGCTCTTGTCGAGGTGCGCGACGACCGCATCGGAGATCGTGTCGCGGCCGAGCTTCTCGACGACCGGCTCCTCGGAAATGAGGATCGTCACGCTCGCACCCTGCGGATCGTAATCCTGGCGTGCGACATTGAGGATGTTGGCACCGATGATGTCGGCCACGTCCGTGAGGATCGTGGTGAGACGCTCGGCGTTGTAGGCCTCGTCGATGTATTCGATGTAGCGACGGCGCTGGTCTTCCGACACCGCGTAGCAGATGTCGTAGATGTTGAAGCTCAGGGCCTTGGTCAGGTTGTTGAAACCCTGCAGACGCAACCTGGGAAGGGGCTTGACCACTGTTTCTGTCTCCGACCCGGACCCCGGGAAAGGGCGCGCATTATGGGCCAATCGCCAGGGCGATGAAACCGGCGGGGGCGCGCACCCGCCGGAGGCCGATTGTCAGAAAGCGACATCTTTCGTCGGTTTTGCAATAAGATCGGGACTCGGCGGCGTAGAGGGGCGCAGTCGATGGAAATTTCCGCGCAGATATGCCGCACCAGGGACAGCCGAGGGAGAACCCGCGTGAAGATGGCCGACTTCCGTTACACGCTGCAGCGCAACGTCTCGACGGTGCAGGCGCCGGCTTCGCTGATCCCCGATCGCGGCGCGATGGAGCGCTTCCTCGGCATGTGCCACCGCCGGCGCTACCCGAGCAAGACCGCGATCATCCGCCCGGGTGATTCCGCGAACATCCTGTACTACGTGATCGACGGTTCGCTGACCGTCTCGTCCGAGGACGAGGAAGGCCGCGAGCTCATCCTCGCCTACCTCAACCGCGGCGAGTTCATCGGCGAGATGGGCATCTTCGTCGAGACCCCGCGCCGCGAGGTCATGGTGCGCACGCGCACGCCGTGCGAGCTGGCCGAGATCGGCTACGAGCGCATGTTCAACCTGTTCGAAGGCCCGCTGCGCGACGAGTGCCCGAAGATCCTGTTCGCGATCGGCTCGCAGCTGACCAACCGCCTGCTGCACACGAGCCGCAAGGTCAGCCGCCTCGCCTTCATGGACGTGACCGGCCGCGTCGCCAAGACGCTGATCGACCTCACCGAAGAACCCGATGCGATGAGCCACCCGCAGGGCATGCAAATCCGCATCTCGCGCCAGGAGATCAGCCGCATCGTCGGCTGCTCGCGCGAGATGGTCGGCCGCGTGCTCAAGCAGCTCGAGGAGCAGGGCATGATCACGGTGTCGGGCAAGACGATCGTGGTGCTCGGCCGCCGCTGAGTCCCGGCATCCGCTGCATTCGAAGGCCCGCGTTCGCGCGGGCCTTTTCGTTGACGGACCGTCAGCGCCAGTCGACGCGCACGAGGCTGCGCCCGAGCGCGCGCTCGAGCGCCTTGCACGTGCGCGGATCGCCGTTGACGAGCACGGCTTCGCGCGCGCCACGCAGCATCGGCGCATCGGCTGCCGAATCGGTGTAGGCGACATCCCAAGCCGTCAGGCCGAGCGCGGCGAGCTCGCGCGGCTTGCGCGCGCCGAAGCAGTGCACCTGCGTGCGCATGCCGAGCCAGCCCGGCCGCAGGCGCGAGGCGACGATCTCGAAGCCCGACAGGCCGATCGTCTCGAACAGGCCAGTCACGACGCGCGATTCGCAGCCCGTCACGACGAGTACGCGATCGCCGGCGGCGACGTGGCCACGCAGCACCGCGATCGCCTCGCGCGAGAAGATGCGTGGCATGTTCGCGTGCTCGCGCACGAAGGCCTCCGCGAGCGTGGCGTAGCGACGCTCCGACACGCCGAGCAGCGCGATGCGCACGAGCAGGCCGACGATCCACCAGCGCCCGCGCGGCACGATCGCGAGCGGTGCCGTGAGCAGCACTACCGGCAACGCGAGCAGCAGGCGCCACGGCGCACTACGGTAACGCGAGCGCACGAAGGCCGCGAACGAATCACCGCGGATCAGCACGCCGTCGAAATCGAACAGCACGACGCGCGGCGCCGCGACGGCCTCGCCGGAGGCCGCTTCGCCATCGCCTGGTGTGCTCACGGCGTGCCGAACAGCCGCGCGAGTTCCGCGCCCGGATCATCGGCGCGCATGAACGCCTCGCCGACGAGGAACGCGTGGATGCCCGCGCCGCGCAGGCGCGCGACGTCGTCCGGCGTGGCGATGCCGCTCTCGGTGACGAGCAGGCGCTCGTCGGGCAGGCGCGCATGCAGGCGCAGCGTGGTGTCGAGCGAGACCTCGAACGTGCGCAGGTTGCGGTTGTTGACGCCGATCAGTGGCGCCGGGATCTCGAGCGCACGCTCGAGCTCCTCCTCGTCGTGCACCTCGACGAGCACGTCGAGGTCGAGCTCGGCCGCGAGCAGTGCGAGTTCGAGCATCGCCTCGTCGGACAGGGCCGCCGCGATCAGCAGGATCGCATCGGCGCCGATCGCGCGCGCCTCGACGACCTGGTAAGGGTCGATCGTGAAGTCCTTGCGCAGCACGGGTAGCGCGCAGGCCGCGCGGGCCGCATGCAGGTAATCCTCGTGGCCCTGGAAGAAGTCCGCATCGGTCAGCACCGACAGGCAGGCCGCGCCGCCGGCTTCGTAGCGGCGCGCGATCGCGGCAGGATCGAAGTCGGCGCGGATCACGCCCTTGCTCGGGCTGGCCTTCTTGACCTCGGCGATGACGCCGGCGTGGCCGGCCTCGATCTTCGCCTCGAGCGCGGCCGCGAAGCCGCGTGTATCAGGCAGGCCGGCGACGCGTGCGTGCAGGTCGTCGATCGACACGCGCGCACGGCGCTCGGCGATTTCTTCGACCTTGCGGGCCAGGATGCGCTGCAGGATGTCGGACATGGGTCGGTCGTCGTCGGGCCGTCGCGCATCGGCGCGACGTGGGAGATGAAGGGAAAGGTGTCAGCGCGTGCCGGCGAGCTCGCGCGTCGCGCGCACGAACGTGTCGAGGCGTTCACGCGCCGCACCGCTCGCGAGCGCCTCGCGCGCCTTGTCGATGCCGTCGGCGATCGAGCCCGCGACGCCGGACGCATACAGCGCCGCGCCCGCGTTGAGCGTGACGATGTCGCGCGCGACGCCTTCGCGGTTGTCGAGCGCCTCGAGCACGCGCTCGCGTGATTCGGCCGCATTCTCGACGCGCAGCTGGCGACCGGAGGCCATCGCGAAGCCGAATTCCTCGGGATGCACTTCGTACTCGCTGACCACGCCGTCCCTGAGCTCGCCGACCATCGTCGCGCCGCCGAGCGAGATCTCGTCCATGCCGTCCTTGCCCCAGACGACGAGCGCGTGCTGCGCGCCGAGGCGTTCGAGCACGCGCACCTGGATGCCGACGAGGTCGGGATGGAACACGCCCATGAGGATGTTCGGCGCACCGGCCGGGTTGGTCAGCGGGCCGAGGATGTTGAAGATCGTGCGCACGCCCATCTCGCGGCGCACCGGCGCCACGGCCTTCATGGCCGGATGGTGGTTCGGTGCGAACATGAAGCCGACGCCCGTGCGCGCGATGCACTCGGCGACCTGCGCCGGCTGCAGGTCGATCGCCGCGCCGAGCGCCTCGAGCACGTCGGCACTGCCCGACTTCGACGACACGCTGCGGTTGCCGTGCTTGGCCACGCGGGCACCGGCCGCGGCGACGACGAACATCGCCGTCGTCGAGACATTGAAGCTGTGGCCGCCGTCGCCACCCGTGCCGACGATGTCGACGAAACCCGTCACGTCGTCGACGAGGACCGGCGCCGCGAGTTCGCGCATGACCTGCGCGGCCGCCGCGATCTCGCCGACGGTCTCCTTCTTGACGCGCAGGCCCGTCAGGATCGCCGCGACCATGACCGGCGAGACCTCGCCGCGCATGATCTGGCGCATGAGGTCGATCATCTCGTCGTGGAAGATCTCGCGATGCTCGATCGCGCGCTGCAAGGCCTGTTGGGGCGTGATGGGCATCGTGGGGTCCTCGGGAACCCGCGATGATGCCGCAGCACGCGGCGGGCGTCATCCGCACGGACGTGCGTCGGCAGAAACATGGGACCGGAGCATGTCCCACGGTCGTGTGTCATTGCTCCCCTTGCGGGAAAAGGGACGGGGGCGAGGGGGACGGAATCGAGACGCCGGTCGGATTCGCGTGTCGGCCGCGGCTCGCGGCGGCGCCGCGCGCCATGACGGAAGCGGGGAGCCGGTGATGTCATGCGCCACCGCTTTCCGTCGTACGTCCGGACGACGCCGCCTCCGGACCCGCCATGCCCCGCTGCACCCTGCTCGCCGCCCTCGCTCTTCTCGTGCCGCTCGCCGCCCAGGCCGGCACGCCGACGCGCGGCGTCGCCTACGTTGGTGCCGCCTTCGGCGCCCACCACGTCCACCGTGTCGTGTTCGACTACGACGGCGACGCCTCGCTCACGGCGACATCGACGATCCTGGCCACGCTGCCGACTGCGGCCGATGCGCTCGTCGTGCCGGGCGGCACCCTCGTCGTCGCCGGCCAGGGCTCCAACGTCCACCACCTCGATCCCGCGACCGGCGTGTTCGAGACGCGCCTGACCGGCAACAACGGCAATGCGGTCTCGCTCGACCCGTCCGGCCGCAGCGTGTGGATCGGCTGGACCGACAGTTCGCTGTCGCAGGTGCCTCTGCAGCCTTTCGGCAACGGCATCGGCCACAGCGTGACCGGCGACGACGCCACGGTCACCTCGCTCGCGTTCACGCCGTCGCACGGCGTGTTCTACGCCAACGGCGGCGAAGGCCCGATCGGCGCGTTCGGCCGTATCGACATGGCCACGTTCACCACCTCGCGCCTGCGCAGCGCCGCACCGGCGACGACCGTCCACTACGACGCCTTCAGCCGCACGCTGATCCTCGCCTCGGCCGGACGCGCCGAGCAGGTCGACCCGGCCACGCCGGGCAGCGTGCTCGCGGTGCGTGACGACACCGCCGCCGGCCACAACTACCTGTGCCTGCGCCCGGACGGGCGAGGCCATCTTTTCGGCGTGCGCTGGGGTGGCTCGGGCGCGAACCCGACCGGCGGGCGTCTCGTCGTCATCGACTACTCGGCCAGCGGTCGCCTCGACGACACGACCACGCGCATCGCGAGCGCCCCGATCCCGGACGGCCTCGCCGGCTGCCTCGCGATCGACACGTCGCTGCTCGGGGACGGATTCGATCGGCGGGGGTGAGAGTCCGCCATCAGCGCCCGTCGGCTTCAGGTGCAGGCAGCGGAAGCTGATGCCAGGCCTCGCGATAGGGTTCGAGCCAACCCGGGCCGCAGCCGAACCCCTGCCCGACGCGCGTGTAATCGGGAAGGAAACGACGCATCGCACCGCCTCGGCGCGGTTTTCCGTCGCGGCCCGGGGTGTCGAGCCACTCGCGATGCGACCGCAAGAGCGCATCGGCGACGATCCCGGCCGGGACCACGAAGCACGCCGTCGGCGCGGCAGGATCGGCCGCGAATTCGACGAACGCGTAGAAGAACCGTCCCTCGGGCACGCGTTCATGCTTGACGCCCATGTGCCAGCCGCCATCAGCCCCGCCCACGCGCCGCGTCTTGACCTGCAGGCCGCAGATCCCGGCGCCGCCCTCGTCGGTCACGAGGATGTCGATGGCGGGTGAGCCGACCGGCGCGAGCGCCGCGATAAGACCATGACGCAGCAGCTGCGCCATGACGTGGTGCTCGCCGGCCGCCCCGAGCAGCGTGGTCTGCGACGGCACGACGAGAACGGCGTCAGGCCACGCGGCGCGCCGCGGGCTCGTCGCGGGTCAGGAAATTGCGCAGCAGGTCGTGGCCGTGCTGCGTGAGGATCGATTCGGGGTGGAACTGCACGCCCTCGACGTCGAGCTCGCGGTGGCGCAGGCCCATGATCTCGTCGAAGCCGCCGTCTTCGTCCTGCGTCCACGCGGTGATCTCGAGGCAGTCCGGCAGCGAGGCCTTCTCGACCACGAGCGAGTGGTAGCGCGTCGCCTCGAACGGGTTCGGCAGGCCACGGAACACACCCTTGCCCGTGTGATGGATCATCGAGGTCTTGCCGTGCATGATCTGCCGCGCACGCACGACCTTGCCGCCGAAGGCCTGGCCGATCGACTGGTGGCCGAGGCAGACGCCGAACACGGGCACGGTCGACGACAGCGCGGTGAGCACCTCGAGCGAAACACCCGCCTCGTTCGGCGTGCACGGACCCGGCGAGATGACGATGTGCGACGGCGCGAGCGCGGCGATCTGCGCGACCGTCAGCGCGTCGTTGCGCACGACCTGCACCTCCTCCCCGAGCTCGCCGAAGTACTGCACGAGGTTGAAGGTGAAGCTGTCGTAGTTGTCGATCATCAGCAGCACGGCACGGCATCCCATCGGTCGCAGGCCCGTCCGGTCGAACGGGACGCGCATTATCACGCGGCGAGGCGCGTCCCGACAGGCCGGATCGCGGTCCGATCAGGTTCCACCGAGCGCACGGACCCTGGCGAGCAGGCGCGAGCGCGTGCGCCGGGCCTGCACCAGCAGCACCGCCGCGACCAGCACGAGCGCCGCGCCGAGCAGCGTCGCCGCGTGCGCCATGCGCTGCCCCGTGGCCAGCGACCACGAGAACATGCCCGCCGTGAACAGCGCGGTCGCGGCGAGCGCGAGGCCACTT
Organism: Lysobacteraceae bacterium PS02065; assembly: GCA_029959555.1. Lineage (GTDB taxonomy): Bacteria > Pseudomonadota > Gammaproteobacteria > Xanthomonadales > Rhodanobacteraceae > Dokdonella. The sequence goes on from JASCPI010000033.1 coordinate 32,880, forward strand.
GCGACGACGCGATCGCGCGCCATGAGCGGGCGGCGTGCGCGCAGCACCCAGGTCGCATAGGCGATCCAGCCCATGCCGATCGCGAGCAGCACGCCGAACGCGATGACCGTGCGCGAAGGCAGCGCAGGCTCGGTCAGCAGCAACGCGGCGAGCAGCGCGCTCATGCACGCCGAGGCCACCAGCAAGGCGACATGCGCGGCCCGGGCGCGCGCCGACAGCACGCGTGCCGTGAGCGCGTGCAGCGACGTTTCGAGATCATGGGCAGGACGATCGTTCATCGGGACATCTCCTCGGGCGCGAGCGGGGCGACATGCAGGCGCAGCAATGTGCGGGCACGGAACAGGCGCGATTTCACGGTGCCGACCGGCACCCCGGTCATTCCCGCGATCTCGGCCAGCGTGAAGGCTTCGAGATGGAACAGCACGACGACCTCACGCTCGACGAACGAGAGTGCGTCGAGCCCGGCCGCCACGAGGCGTGCGACGTCGGGATCGGGCCCTTCATCGTCCGGCGGCGCGATGTCCTCGAGTACGAGTCCGGTGTCCTCGGGCGTCGCATAGCGCAGGCGCAGCTGGTCCATCGCGACACGGTGCGCGATGCCGAACAGCCAGCCGCGGAAACCCGCGGCGTCACGCAGTCCGGCGATGCCGCGCACGACGCGCAGCCAGGTCTCCTGCGCGAGGTCGTGTGCCGCATGGCCATCGACGGCGAGCCGCGTGGCGTGGCCCAGCAATGGCGCGGCCCAGCGCGTCACGAGCGCGTCGAATGCGCCACGCTCGCCGAGCTGGCAGCGCAGCACGAGCAGCGTGTCGGCACGCGTGTCGTCGTCAGGGGTCACGCCGAGGCTCCATGATCCGTTCGGGCATCATGGTCGGGAATCGGCGCTGAAAGGTTCACGCGCGTGCCGCGCGTCGATCGTCAACGCCCGGCAGCGGGAGGATCGTCGACCAGATGCGCGTCGGCGGGGTAGTTCGCGTACGCGACCTTCCAGCCGTAGGTGTCGTGGATCGCCTTGTGGAGCCCGTCGTTGTCGCTGTCGAGGCGCAGCTCGCGCAGCGTCGGATGACCGGCGAGTGGCCGCAGGGCCTCGATATCGTGAAGCGCAGGACTTCGATCGAGGATCAGGCAGCGCAACGCAGGTGCGGCGGCGATGTTCGCGAGGTTGGAAGGCGTCACCAGCTTGTCGAGCAGCAGGACACGCAGCGACGTCATGCCGTGCAACGACGGCAGGTCCGTGGCGATCGAGCACGACAGCAGCCGCAGCTGGCGCAGATCGCGCAGGGCCAGCAACGGCTCGATGCTCGTGATGCCCGGATGGCGGTCGATGCTCAGCATCCTCAGTGACGTCAGCGCCGCGATCGGTGCGAGGTCGCGTGGACCCGCGGAGCGCAAATCGAGGCTGCGCAGTGCGCCGCAGGCTTCGATCCCCGCGAACGTCGCGAGGCGGTTGCGCCACAGCGACAAGGCCTCGAGTCGACCGAGGTCGGCGAGGAACGCGAGGTCGCGCAGACGGCCACACACCGACAGCTGTTCGAGATGCCGCAGGCGACCGAGTGCCGCGGTGCCGGTCTTCGGTCGGTCGCGCTTGGGGTCGCTGCCGACTGGCACGGTGTCCAGCCCCAGGCTGACGAGCCCCTCGGGCAGGACGTGCAACAGCGACAGGTCGAGAAGATCGCCCGCGTCGGCTTCGATCCAGAGGTGGCGCAACGCAGGCAGCAGGGCGAGGAACGCGTAGTCGACCGGCTTGCCCGGCACCTCGGTGTAGAGGCGGTACGGCGTTTCGGGATGCCGCTCGAGGTAGGCGTCCAGGCGCGCGCAGTCCGCGGCATCGAGCGCACGCGTCGACTGCAGGCGCTCGAAGGCCGAGAGGTCGCGATCGAACGTGCCGTCCTCGAGCGGACTCTTGAGCTGGAATGCGTTCGTGAACATGGCGTTGCTCCCGGAGTGGATCGCCGCGTGATGTCGAAGGTCCTGCGCGATGCCGCCGATCCTCGGCTCAGGCGTCGACCGGAACGAAGGCTCCGGCCTCCGCGTCGTACACGAACGCACGGCCGACCGGACTGTCGAGCAGATGGATCCACGCATCGTCGAGATTGAGCACCTCGCCGAGCGTGACCACGCGAAGGTTCTCGACATCGTCGAGCTCGTCCTGACTCTCCTCTCCCGAGAGGAGGCGCCAGCCACTGTCCTGTCCGTGCTCAGGCTCCTCGCGGACGAGGTACCCGACGGGCGCGCGGTCCGCGATCACACGCGTGGACACGATGCAGCCCCGTGCGTACCTGTCGACCGCCTCGTCGTCATCGTCTGCCGTAGAGCAGACGTGGACATCGCGGAACACGACCGCGTCGCCGAGGTCGATGTCGCTGATCCAGCCCGGCGGATGCGTCAACGTGCCGGTAAACCCGCCGTCACCGTCGACCGTGTCGACCGCGACCCACATGCGCTCCGCACGCGGTGCATCGGGATCCTCGCTGTCGAACGCGAACGACAGCTTGACGAGCTCGCCGGGGCACAGCGCGGCGATGCGTTCCGCGGTCGGACGGAGGAATGTGTAGGGGAAATCCGCCGCGCGCTGCGCGGCATCCTCGAGTCGCCAGGTCGGCATGTCATCGTCCCTGAAGGTCGTCACCCTCGGCTCGGGATCACGACGATCGCGACCACGCGGGGCTCAAGGGTCCGAGCATAGCCGGCGAGCGCGTCACGCGACGTCACGTGCACATCGGCCCCGCGCCGATGCCGTGCGATGGATCAGGGCGATCGCGCCTGTGGCGCGTGCGCGTCCTCGCCGGTACCCGCAGCGGTCGGCGTGCGAGCCGGTGCAGGCGGTTCGGCGGCCGGCGGCTTCGCCTCGTTCGCCGCGAGTTCCTCGGGCGCCGGCGTGTTCTCGTCGCCGAGCACGACGATCTTGACGCGGCGGTTGCGGTTGCGGCCGTCCAGCGTGGCGTTGTCGCCGTCGGGATGGAACTCGCCCATGCCCATGATTGCCATCTTGGTGGGATCGACGTTACGGTCGGCGAACAGGCGCGCGACGCTCGCCGCGCGTGCGGCCGAGAGCTCCCAGTTGGACGGATAGACGGCCGTGGCGATCGGCACGTTGTCGGTGTAACCCTCGATGCGCATCTCGTTCGGGAAGCCCGACAGGATGCCCGCGACACGCTCGAGGATCGGGATCGACGGCGCGGACAGCGTGGCGACGCCGCTCGGGAACAGGATGTCGGTGCGGATCTCGACCTCGAGCCACGAATGCTTCCGGCGCACGACGACGAGGTTCTCGTCGATGAGGTTCTGCAGTGCGCGCTCGACCTCCTTCGCGATCGCCTCGAGGCCACGCTCGCTCTTGCCGGGACTCTGCGGGTTGCCCTGCGGCGTGGCACGCAGCGAGATCGGTGCGGTGAGCGAGACCGGCTGCACGGCCGGCGCCGGCACGGCATTCAGATCGAGCGCGGAAGGCGACGGACTCGACGCGGACTGCTGGCCGACCTGGATCGGCTCGATGACCTTGGGCGTGCCGTTGAACGCGGCCTCGAGGGATTTCGAGAGCACGCGGTACTTGCCTTCGTTGAGCGAGGACACCGCGTACATGACCACGAAGAACGCGAGCAGCAGCGTCACGAGGTCGCCGTACGGGATCGCCCACGCCTCGTGGTTGACGTGATCCTCGTGCTCTTCCTTTTTCTTGCGCGCACCCATGTCAGTGAACGTATCCGCGCAGCTTCGACTCGATGTTGCGCGGGTTCTCGCCCTCCGCGATCGCCGCGATCCCTTCGACCATCATCTCGCGCTCGCGTGAATGGTCGTTGACGACGAGCTTGAGCTTGTTGGCCATCGGCAGCAGCAGCAGGTTGGCGAGGCCGATGCCGTATACGGTCGACACGAACGCGCCCGCGATGCCGGGGCCGAGCTTGCTCGGGTCGGCGAGGTTCTGCATCACCGCCATGAGGCCGAGCACGGCGCCGATGATGCCCATGGTCGGGGCATAGATGCCGGCGGCCTCGAACACCTTCGCCGAGAGCAGGTCGTTGTGCTTCTTGGCGTCGTTCTCGACGCCGAGGATGTTGCGGATGTTGTCCGGCTCGGTGCCGTCGACCAGCAGCTGCAGGCCCTTCTTGACCATCGCGTCGGGCTCGGCCTCGACCTGCGGCTCGAGGCCGAGCAGGCCCTGGCGACGCGCGGTCTCGGACCAGTTGACGATCTTCTTGAGCTGCTCCTCCATGTCCTGGTGCGGCGGGCTGACCAGCCACTTGAGCATCTTGAGCGCGCGCGACAGGATCGGGCCCGGTGTCTGCACCATGATCGCCGAGGCCGTGCCGACGAACACGACGACGAGCGCCGCACCGCTCCACAGCGCATGGATGCCGGCACCCTTGAGCAACGCGCCCGTGATGACGACGACGAACGCCATGACGATGCCGATGGCGGTGAGCTTCTGCATGACCTAGTCTCCGTTGCGCCAGTCGCGCAGGCGCGCACGCAGGCGCACCAGCGCCTGTCCGTGCAGTTGACAGACCCGCGACTCGCTCACGCCGAGCACTTCGCCGATCTCCTTGAGGTTGAGTTCTTCGTCGTAGTACAGCGCCATGAGCAGCTTCTCGCGTTCGGGCAGCCCGTCGATCGCTTCGGCGAGCGCGCCCTGCCGCCCTTCGAGCTCCGCGCGCACGGCCGGCTGCGCGGAGATGTCGTCGGCGACGTCGATGACGTGGCTCTCGCCCTCGTCGTCCTCCATGCTCAGGCTCAGCACGCGCGAGCGGCTCGCATCGTCCATCACCTGCGCGTACTCTTCGCGCGTGATGCCGAGGCGTTTCACGACCTCGGCCTCGTCGGCCTCGCGACCGGTCTCGGTCTCGATCGCGCGGATCATCTCCATGACCTCGCGCAGGCGCCGGTAGACCGAGCGCGGCGTCCAGTCCGTGCGGCGCAACTCGTCGAGCATCGCGCCGCGGATGCGGATGCCCGCATACGCCTCGAAACTCGTGTTGCGCGCCGGCACGTACTGCCGCACGGCTTCGATCAGCCCGATCATGCCGGACTGGATCAGGTCGCCGACGTCCACGTTGCCCGGCAGTTTTCCCTTCAGGTGCCAGGCGATGCGCTTGACCAGCGCGGCGTGCCGGTGCACCAGCTCGTCCGCGCCACCGCGCTGGACCTGCTGGTAGAGACCGGCACTGGGTGCAGTCACTGCTCGACCTCGGAGGCCTCGGCGCGCGTGCGACGCTCGACGAAGAACTCGAGGTGGCCGCTGACGCCGGTACCGCCGATCCACTTGTCGGTGGCCTGGGCGAGGTTCTTGAACGCGAGCGCGGAACGGCTCGCCGGATACGCGTCGACGACGGTCATCTGGCGGCGCACGGCGCGCTGCAGGTAGTAGTCGTCGGGGATCGCGCCGCTGAAATCGAGCGTCACGTCGAGGAAGCGGTCGGCGACGCGCACGATCTTGGTGAACAGGTCGCGGCCGTGCTGCAGCGTCGGCACGCGGTTGGCGATGATGCGGAAGCGCTGCACGCCGTACTCGCGGCTGAGAACCTTGATCAGTGCGTAGGCGTCGGTGATCGAGGCCGGGTCGTCGCAGATCACGACGGCGACTTCCTGCGCGGCCGAGCAGAACATCGTCACGCTGTCGGCGATGCCGGCGGCGGTGTCGACGATGAGCGTGTCGAGCGGCTCGCCGTAGTCGCAGAACGCGCGGATCAGGCCCGCGTTCTCGGCCTGGCTGAGCTGCGCCATGCGGCGCGTGCCCGAGGTCGCCGGCACGATCTTGAGGCCGTGCGGGCCCTCGAGGATCAGGTCGTTGATCGAGCAGTCGCCGTTGAGCAGGTGGGCGAGGTTGTAGACCGGCTGCAGGCCGAGCATGACGTCAACGTTGGCGAGGCCGAGGTCGGCGTCGAGCAGCATCGTGCGCTTGCCGGCGAGCGCCATCGCGGTGGCGAGGTTCACGCTCACGCTGGTCTTGCCGACGCCACCCTTGCCGCTCGCGACGGCGATGACTTTCACCGGCTTCTGGCGGGGGACGGGTTGTGCGAGTGCGCTGGCCTGGTTCATGGCGGCAGGGGTGTCCATAGGCTTAGGCGAACGCCACGTTGCCGCGGCTGAAGCGGTCGGCCATGGCGAGTTCATCGGCGACCGCGGCGACGGTCGGGTTGGCGATGCGGCAGACCACGCGGCGCGCGTCGGCGACGGCGATGTCCTGCGGCACGCGCTGGCCATCGGTCGTGTAGTGCAGCGCCAGTGCATGGCGGATCAGGATCGACACGGCGGGGCCCAGCGTCGGCGTTTCGTCGAGCTTGGTCAACACGCAGCCCGACGGATCGAGGTCGGAATAAGTGCGCAGGCTCTCCTCGAGCGCGGCGGCCTGGGTGTTCGCGGCGAGCACGAGCAGGCTGCGCACGCGCGTGACGTTGGCGCGCAGCGTGTCGAGCACCGAGACGAGGCGCTCGTCGCGATGGTTCATGCCCGGCGTGTCGATGAGCACGAGGCGGCGGTCGGCGAGGTGCACGAGCAGCTTGGACAGCTCCGCGCCGTTGCGCGCCGTATAGGCCTGCACGCCGAGCAGGCGACCGTACTGCAGCAGCTGGTCCTGCGCGCCGATGCGGTAGTCGTCGGTGCAGATCAGCGCGACCTGGTCACGGCCGTACTTCTCCGCGTGGCGCGCGGCGAGCTTGGCGATCGTGGTGGTCTTGCCCGAGCCGGTCGGACCGACCAGCGCGATCGCGCCGCCCTGGTCCGCGAAATCCTTGCCGCCGATCGTGAGGCGGCGCGAAAGCAGGCCCAGCGGCAAGTAGCGCGACTGGTCCGGGGTCATGTCGGCGGGGAGGTCCTCGACGATGTCGATCGCGACGTCGGGCTCGATGCCGAGACGGGTCATGTCGCGCAGCACCTGCGTGCGCAGCGGCTGGCGGCGGTCCATGTCGTTCCAGGCGAGGCTCGACAGCTGGGCCTCGAGCAGCTGGCGCAGCTGGCTGAGCTCGCGCTGCATGCGCTGGTAAGCGGGATCGTTGGCCGGATTCGCAGGCGTCGCAGGTGCGGCGGCCGGGGTCGGCGCGGCAGGCGCAGCCGCGACGACCGGTGCGGGAGCCGGGGCAGCAGCCACAGGCGCCGGCACGGGCGTGGGGGTGGGCGCCACGGCTTCGACAGGCGGTGCGACCGGAGCCGGCGCGACAGGCGCCGGACGCTGCGGGACGGCGGCGGCAGGCACCGCCGGCGCCACGGGGGATTCGAAAGCGGGGGCGGCCGGAACATCGAAGCTCGCGCGGTTCGGCGCGGCGGCCTTGCGCGGCAGCGCACCCTGCATGAGCAGGCGAGCAGCCTCGTCGGGGCTCGCGCGCAGCGACGCGGGCGACGGTGCCAGCGTGCTCGGCGCCTTCTGCGGCGGCTGTGCGTGCTGCTGCGGCGCCTGGCGGCGCACGACCTTCGCGGGTGCCGGCGCGGACGGCAGCTCGGCAACGGCACCGGCGCGCATCTGGCCGACGGCTTCGCGCACGAGCGCCTCGTCGTAGTCGATCGCGGCGACGATCTCGTTCATGCCGTCGACGCGGCGCGAGGACAGGATGACCGCGTCGGGGCCCTGATCGTCACGCACCATCTGCATCGCCTGGCGCATGTCGGCCGCCACGTAACGTTTGATCTTCATGCAACCTCCAACGGTCGCGTGTTCTGCTCAGTCATCGTCGTCACCGTCCCAGACTCGCGGCCAGGCGCACCTGGCGGTTGTCCGGCACCTCGTTGTACGCCAGCACGCGCAGGCCTGGTGCGGCCTGCTGCACGAACCTGGCCAGCCACGAACGCAGGCTCGGCGAGGTCAGCAGCACCGCCGGCTCGCCGGCCATCTCCTGCCGTCGCGTCGCGTCCGCCGCGCTCTTCTGCAGGCGTTCGGCCAGTCCGGGCTCGAGTGCGGCACCGGCCGGCGTCGCGCCCTGAAGCGACTGGAGCAATATCTGTTCCAAGTCCGGCGCGAGCGTGATCACGGGCAATTCCGCGCCGAAACCGCTGATGTCCTGCACGATCTGGCGGCCCAGCGCCACGCGCACGGCGGCCGTGAGGGTGTCGGGATCCTGACTCTGCGGCGCGCGCTCCGCCAAGGTTTCGACGATGCTGCGCATGTTGCGGATCGGCACGCGCTCGGCGAGCAGGTTCTGCAGCACCTTGACGACCACGCCGAGCGACAGGCGCTTCGGCACGAGTTCCTCGACGAGCTTGGGCACGCTCTGGGCGAGACGATCGAGCAGGTGCTGGACCTCCTCGTGGCCGATCAGCTCGTGGGCATGGGTCTGCAGCAGGTGGCTCAGGTGGGTCGCCGCGACCGTGGCCGGATCGACGACCGTGAAGCCGAGCGTCTGCGCGTGGTCGCGCGTGCCCGGTTCGATCCACAGCGCCTCGAGGCCGAATGCGGGATCGCGGGTCGGGATGCCCATGACCGAGCCGTGCACATGGCCGGGATTGATCGCGAGCAGGCGGTCGGGATGCAGCTCGGCCTCGCCGACCGGCACGCCGAGCAAGGTGATGCGGTAGGCGCTGGGGCCGAGGTCGAGGTTGTCGCGGATGTGCACCGGTGGCACGAGGAAGCCGAGGTCCTGCGAAAGCTTGCGGCGCACCGCCTTGATGCGGCCCATGAGCTCGCCGCCCTGGTTGCGGTCGACGAGCGTGATGAGGCGGTAGCCGACCTCGAGGCCGATGACGTCCACTGCGGCGACATCGTCCCAGCCGATCTCGGCCGATTCGCCACCCGGTGCGGACGCCAGCGCGGCCTTCGGCGAGGCGGCCTCGATGACCGCGGTCTCGCGGCGCTTGTTGAGCAGCCACGCCGCACCGAGGCAGATCGCGCCGAACAGCAGGAACGCCGCGTTCGGCATGCCCGGCACGAGGCCGATCATGATCAGCACGGCGCCGGTGACCGCGAGCGCCTTGGGCTGCGCGAACATCTGGCCGACGACCTGCTTGCCCATGTTGGTGGGCCGCGACACGCGCGTGACGATGATCGCGGTGGCGATCGAGAGCAGGATCGCCGGGATCTGCGCGACAAGGCCGTCGCCGATCGCGAGCACGATGTAGGTCTTGGCCGCCACCGAAGCCGACAGGCCGTGCTGCAGCATGCCGATCGCGAAGCCGCCGACCATCGTGACGACGAGGATCAGGATGCCGGCGATCGCGTCACCGCGCACGAACTTGCTGGCGCCGTCCATCGAACCGTAGAAATCCGCTTCCTCGCGCACTTCCTGGCGGCGCTCGCGCGCCTGCTCGGGATTGATGAGGCCGGCGTTGAGGTCGGCGTCGATGGCCATCTGGCGGCCGGGCAGCGAGTCGAGGGTGAAGCGCGCGGTGACTTCGGACACGCGCGTGGCGCCCTTGGTCACGACGACGAAGTTGATGATCGTGAGGATCGCGAACACGACGAGGCCGACCGCGAAGTTGCCGCCGATCACGAACTCGCCGAACGCCTCGATGACCTTGCCCGCCGCGCCGTGGCCCTGATGGCCGTTCATGAGCACGACGCGCGTCGACGCCACGTTGAGCGCGAGGCGCAGCAGCGTGGCCATGAGGATGACGGTCGGGAACGCGCCGAACTCGAGCGGGCGTGCGACGTAGACGACCGCGAGCAGGATCACCAGCGACAGCGCGATGTTGAAGCTGAACAGCATGTCGAGCAGGAACGTCGGCAGCGGCACGACGAGCATCGACAGCGCGAGCAGCACCACGATCGGCGCGCCGAGGCCACGTCGGCCGGCATCCTTGATCTGATCGAATACGGCGGTGGCGCTCGACACGTGGCGGATCCTTGGTTCAGTGGCGCGGCGGCGGATCCGACAGGGCGGGGTCCACCTCGGGGGTCGGCACGTCCGGCGTCGGCACGTTCGCGTCCAGCGCGGCCTGCTTGAGCTGGTAGACGTAGGCCAGGACCTGCGCGACCGCCACGTACAGCGACGAAGGCACTTCCTGGCCGACCTCGGCGTTGTGATACAAGGCTCGTGCCAACGGCGCGGCGGTCAGCGTCGCGACCTTGTGGGTCTTCGCAAGTTCGCGAATATGAAGGGCAATATGGTCGATGCCCTTGGCCACGACGATCGGCGCGCGCATCTTGTCCTCGTCGTAGCGCAGGGCCACCGCGAAGTGCGTCGGATTCATGACGACCACATCCGCCTTGGGAACGTCGGCCATCATGCGGCTGCGCGCCATCTGGTGCTGGACCTGGCGCACGCGGCTCTTGGTCTCGGGACTGCCCTCGGCTTCCTTGTGCTCCTGGCGCACCTGTTCGCGCGTCATGCGCAGATTCCTGGCGTGCTCGAACAGCTGCCACGGCGCGTCGACGAGGCCGATCAGCAGCAAGGCGCCGCCGAGCCACAGCGCGGCCTTGCCGGCGAGGCTGAAGGCGAGGCCGATGCCGCTCGAGGCGACCGTGTTGGCGCCGGCGAGGATCTCCGGCAGCTCGGAGGCGACCAGGGCCATGCAGATCGCGCCGATCACGAGCACCTTGGCGATCGCCTTGGCCAGCTCGACGAGCCCGTTCCTCGAGAAGACGCGCCCGAAACCCTTGATCGGGTCGAGGCGCTCGCCCTTGAAGCTCATGGCCTTGGTGCTGAAGTTGAAGCCGCCGAGCAGCACCGACGAGCCGATCGCGGCGGCCGCCGTCACCAGCAGGATCGGCGCGAGCACGACCAGCGCCTGCATCGACAGGTCGGCCAGCGCGGTCGTCATCGCGTCCTCGGCGAGCAGTTCGGCGCGGCTGTGCGCGAGGCCGCCGTGCAGGATCGCGGTGACACCCTCGCCGAGCGGACCGCCCGCCATGAGGATCAGCGTGACGGCCGACAGCGTGACCGCCGCGGCGGCGAGATCGCGTGATCGCGGGACCTGGCCCTCCTCGCGTGCGTCGCGACGCCGTTTTTCGGTGGCCTCTTCGGTTTGGCTTTCCTTGTCGGTCTCGTCGGACATCGGTCACGACCTCCCGAGCAGGTCGCGGATCGCGTCGAAGGCGCTGTCCACGAGCGAGGAGAACGTCGGCGGCAAGCCGCCGAGGCTGAGCCAGATCATGATCAGGCCGACGATCAGCGTGACCGGGAAGCCGATCGCGAACATGTTCAGGGCCGGCGCGGCACGGCTCATCGCGCCGAAGCCGAGGTTGACCACGAGCAGCGCGATCATGACCGGCAGGGCGACGCGCACGGCGCCCGCGAACAGTTCCGAACCGAGCCCCGCGATCGCCCAGAACGTCTCGCGACCGAGCACGAACACCCCGATCGGCAGCGCATCGAAGCTCTGCGCGAGCAGGCGGATCAGCTCGAGGTGCCCGTCCATGCCGAGGAACATGAGCGTGGCGAGGATCATGTAGAGCTGGCTCGTGACCGGCGTCGAGGTGCCGTTGGACGGATCGATCACGCTGCCGAAGCTCAGGCCCATGCTGATGCCGACGAGCTCGCCGCCGAACGCGACCGCCTCGAACAGCACGCGCAGGATGAAGCCGATCGTCGCGCCGATCGCGACCTGCTGGACCAGGATGCCGGCGCCGGCGAGGCTCATCGGTTCGACGCCCGTGACCGCCGGCGCGGACGGCATCATCACGATGCTGAACAGCACGATGAGGCCGACGCGTACGCGACGCGGGATCGTGTTGGAGCTCAGTACCGGCGCGACCAGGAACAGCCCGCTGACGCGCGCGAGCGGCCACATCGCGGCGGCGACCCACTCGGCGACGCGGGACAGGTCGAGCTCCACGGTGCCTAGCCGACGAGGTTGGGCAGGTCGGCGAACAGCGCGCGCGTGTAGTCGATCATCGTGCGCAGCATCCACGGACCGCCCGCGGTGATCACGAGCGCGAGCGCGATGAGCTTCGGGATGAAGCTCAGCGTCATCTCGTTGATCTGCGTGGCGGCCTGCAGCATGCCGACGACGAGGCCGACGACGAGCACGGCGAGCAGCAGCGGTGCGGCCACGATCAGCGTCGTGTAGAGCGCGTGCTGGCCGACCGCGATGACGCTTTCGGGTGTCATCGGCGCGGGCTCCGGGCGAGGGCCGGCATGGACCGGCACAGCACATCCGCGACGACGCGCGGCGCGGTGGCCGGCACGGCGAAGCGGAACGCGAACGGGGTGGCGAGGAAGGCGTTCATCGTCGTCGCCTAGAGCACGAAGCTGCTCGCGAGCGTGCCGATCAGCAGCGCCCAGCCGTCGACGAGGACGAACAGCATGACCTTGAACGGCAGCGACACGATCATCGGCGACAGCATCATCATGCCCATCGACATGAGCACGCTGGCCACGATGAGGTCGATGATCACGAACGGGATGTAGATCAGGAAGCCCATCTGGAACGCGGTCTTGAGCTCGCTGACGGCGAACGCCGACACGACCACCGGGAACGGCACCGCGTCGCGATCGCCGTAACCGGGCACGCGCGCGATCTGCGCGAACAGCTTGAGGTCGGATTCGCGTGTCTGGTCGAGCATGAAGTCGCGCATCGGCTTGATCGCCGCGGGCAAGGCCTGCTCGGCGCTCATCTGGCCGGCCATGTACGGCTTGACGCCGGCGTCGTAGGCCTTGGTCAGCACCGGCGCCATGATGAACGCGGTCAGGAACAGCGCGAGTCCTAGCAGCACCTGGTTCGGCGGACTCTGCGTGGTGCCGAGCGCCTGGCGCATGAAGCCGAGCACGATGATGATGCGCGTGAACGAGGTGGTCAGCAGCAGGATCGCCGGCAGCAGGGTCAGCGCCGTCATCGCAGCGAGGATCTGCAGGCTCAGGCTCCAGGTCTGCGTGCCGCCGGCCCCCTGGGTGACGGTCAAAGCGGGCAATGCCGGCAGCGCGATCGGATCCGCGGCGGCCGCCATGGCGGGAACGAGTGCGACGAGGCCGGCCAAAGCGGCGGCGAGGCGACGCGCGCTCACGAGACGCGCCCCTGGCGCAGGCCCGCGAGCAGCTGCGCGAAGCCGCGCGGTGCGTCGCCGGCGGCGACGACGGGCTTCGGTTCGGGCAGCGGCGTCTCGAGCACGTGCAGCGTGCGCACGCTGCCCGGCGCGATGCCGACGACGAGCTGCTGGCCGCCGATCTCGATCAGCGCGACGCGCTCCTTGGTGCCGACCGCGATCGTCTCGAGGCAGCGCAGGCGCTTGCCGCGCGCGCCGCTCACGCCCTGCAGGCGACGCGCGAGCCAGCCCGCGGCGAAGATCGAGGCGACCACGATCGCGAGGCTGCCGAGCACGCGCAGCAGCGCGGTCGCGCCGTCGGGCGGAGCGGTGGCGGTATCGGCCGCGTGCGCGGCGAGCGGGGCCGCGAACAGTGCGGCGCTGGCGAGGAAGGTCTTCATCGATGCGCTCAACGCAGCTTGCGCACGCGCTCGGCGGGGCTGATGACGTCGGTCAGGCGGATGCCGAACTTGTCGTTGACGACCACGACTTCGCCGTGTGCGACGAGCGTGCCGTTGACGAACACGTCGAGCGGCTCGCCCGCGGCGCGATCGAGCTCGACCACCGAGCCCTGGTTGAGCTGCAGCAGGTTGCGGATGCTGATGCGCGTGCGGCCGACTTCCATCGCGAGCGTGACCGGCACGTCGAGGATGACGTCGAGGTTGACCTCGGCGCCCTTCTGGTCGCCGCCGAGTTCGTCGAACTGCGCCTTGGCGTAGTCGTCGCGGGCGCGCGCGGCCGGATCGGGGGTGTCGTTCATGGTGCGGCGTCCTTCGGGGATTCGGGGGTGGCGCGTTCGGGGCGGCGCAGCGGGTCGGCGAGGCGTACGGCGTTGTTGCCGGACGAGGTGCCGAAACGACCGCGGTAGATGGGGATCTCCTCGGCGGTGACGGTCACACGCTCGGGAAGGTCGATCGGGATCACGTCGCCGCGGCGCAGGCGCAGGAAATCGCCGATGCGGATGCGCGTCTGGATCAGCGTCGCGCCGAGTTCGATCTCGGCATCCAGCACGTCCTCGCGCAGGCTGCGGCTCCAGCGCTCGTCCTTCTCGACGCGGTCGCTCTGCATGCCGGCGTCGAGCGTGTCGCGGATCGGCTCGATCATCGAATACGGATACGCCACGTGCAGGTCGGCCGCACCGCCGTCGAGGCCGATCTGGAAACGCGACACGAGCACCGTTTCGGTCGGGTTGACGATGTTGGCGAACTGCGGGTTGATCTCGGAGTTGACGTACTCCCAGGTCAGCGCCATGACCGACGACCAGGCCTCGGTCATCGCCGCGAACGTCTCGCGCAGGATGATGTGGATGAGGCGCGTCTCGGTCGGCGTGAAGTCCCGACCCTCGATGCGTGCCTGGAAGCGGTTGCCGCCGAAGAAATTCTCGACGAGGTTGAACACCAGCGCCGACTCGAGCGCGACCAGCGCGGTGCCGCGCAGCGGATGCACGTTGACGAAGTTCATGCTCGTCGGCACGCCGAGGCCGTGCACGTAATCGGAATAGCGCTCCTGCTTGACGCCGCTCGAGGTGACCTCGCAGTTGCGGCGCAGCAGGCCGAACAGGGCACTGCGCAGGCCGCGCGCGAAGCGCTCGTTGATCATTTCCAGGGTCGGCAGGCGGCCGCGCACGACGCGGTCCTGGCGCGAGAAGTCGAACTGGCGCACCTCGCCCGGCGCGGCCGGGCCGGCGGCGTCGAGGTCGCCGTCCTCGACGCTGTCGAGCAGTGCGTCGACCTCGTCCTTGGAGAGGATCTTGTCGGTGCTCATGTCACTGCATCACGAACGCGGTGAAGTAGACGGCGTCGATGCCGGGCCGGCCGAGCTGGCCCGAGACGATGCGCTGCACTTCGGCGAGCGCGTCGGTGCGGAGCTTGTCCTTGCCTTCGCGTGCGATGAGTTCGTTGGCGTCCTGGCCGCTGAACAGCAGGATCAGCGCATCGCGCACGGCCGGCTCGTTGGCCTTGGCGGCGTCGAGCGCGGCCTGCTCGTGCGACATCAGCTGCACGCCGATCTGCAGGAAGCGCATCGAGCCCTGATCCTTGAAGTTGACGACGAAGGCGGGATCGAGGGCGAGGTAGAGCGGATCCTTGGCCTTGACCACGGCCGGCGCGGCGGCAGCCTCGGGATGCTCGGCCTCGGCGGCGGCGTGCTTGCGCTGCTGCATGACGAGCCAGCCGATCGCACCGAGCGCGCCAACGAGCAGGACGACGAGGATGATGATGAGCATCTTGCCGCCGCTCTTGGCCTGCCTGGGTTCCTTCTTTGCCGCCATGATCGCCTCGCGAGGTTTGCCTGACCTCGTCAGAGCAAGTCGCGTGCCATTCGCGAAACGCCTCGAAATGCCATGCCGAACAATGGCATGGCGAAATGCAGTCGGCATGGTGCCAATTTCTTGACTGGCCCTGGCGGCGGTATCACCACGCCGTCGCGGAGGCGCCGGCCTTCCGTCGGCGCGACCTGTCGCGAGGCGGCGTCAGGTGATCGTGGCGAGCCGGCCCGCCGATGCGACGACCCCATGGCCACAGGGTCGGTCGGCCAGGCCTTCGAGCGGTCTCAGGCGAAGTCGTCGAGCAGGCCGAGCGGTGCGGCGCGTGTCCGCGGCGCGGAGACCACCTCGCTGTCGACGCCCGTCGCGCCATGCGACGTGGCACCGAAACGCACTTCGGCCGCGGCGTGACGTCCGTCGCGCTGCTGAGCGTTGGCCTGCGCCTGGGCCTGGCCCTGGTCGACGCTGGACTGGCCGAGCGAGAGTCCCTGATGCTCGAGCATGCGCTCCAGGCGCGGCAACGCGTCCTGCACGAGCATCGCGGTGATCGGATGCTGTATCGCGAAGCGCACGTCGACGCGTTCGCCGTCGAGGCGCACGCTGACCTCGATCGGGCCGAGCTGGCGGCCTTCGATCTGCAGGCGCGCTTCCTTGAGGTCGCCGGTCGCGAGCAGCATCGTGTGCTTCGCCAGGGCCTGGCTCCAGGCCTCGGCATCGGCGACGGGCGAGGGATCGACGACCGCAGGCGCGGGCGCCGCACCACGCATCGCGGGACCCGCGATGCTGATCCAGCCGCCCTGGGAGGGGGCAGGCGCTTCCGGTGACGCAGCGCCGCGCAAGGCGATGCCGAACCCCTCGTCGGCCTTGCCGAGCGCGATGCGGGTGTCGACTGGCGCGTCGTCGAGGGTTCGCACGGCAGCGGGCGTCGCGGCCTCGCGTGTCGCGTGCGCGCCACGGCGCGCTACGGACAAGGTCGGTGTGGGAGGTGCTGCATCGATCGCGTCGGCGAGCGCCGCGAGGTCGACCGCCGTCATTCTCGGCGACGCGGCATCGACGGACGCGGGCGGCGGGGTCGGTACGGGGACGGGCGCGAACGAGAAACGCGGCGGACGTAGTGCGGGCGACAGCGTCGGCGCATCGTCGCGGCGGCGCGCGCGTGCGTCCTCGCGGACATCGACCGGCTCGAGCGTCGCGCGCCTCTCCCGCGCGGGATCCGGCTCGACCGGATCGGTTGTCGTCGGCGGGGGGAAGTCGACGGCCACGCGCACACCACGTGCACCGCCCGCCATGGGTTCGACGGCGATCGCACGCGACTGCGCGAGCCACGGAAGCAGGACCGCCGGTGCGGTCGGATCCGCGGACACCTTGATGTCGTCATCGGTGTCGCTCGCGGGCGTGTCGTGCGACTCGTCGTCGCGCATGTCGATCGGGCCGACGTCTGCGTCGTCCGAGGGCATGGCACGGCTGCCAAGCAGGCCGGCGAGCGCGCCGCCGAATGCCGAATCGGCATCGCGTGCGGGGGCGGCCGCTGCCTTGGAAGGAGAGGCCGGTGCGCTGCGCGTGATCGCGTCCATCGAGGTCGTGTCCATCAGGTCGGCTTGCCGTTCGTGCGTGTCATCGGTCGTGCTCGTCGCGGGCGGCGTCGCGCGCAGCGCGTTGCAGCGCGCGCTCGTCGGCTTCGCCCTGGTCGTGGCGGTCCTCGACGCGGCGCTGCTCGTCGGTCAGGCGCTGCACGACGTTGTCGAGCGCCTTGGACTGGGCCTGCACCTGCAGGAAGCGCTTGCGCTCTTCCTCGAGCAGGCGCTTCTGCCGCGCGATCTGCGCGTGCTGGAACGTGATCGCCTCGTTGATGCGGTCGAGGAAGCGGCGCCGGTTGACGAGCGCGGCGACATTGGTCGCGGCGGGTTCGGCATCGAGGTATTCGGCGCGGAAGCGCTCGAGTTCGGCGAGCTGGGCCTCCTCGCCCTCGACGCCGCGCATGCGCTCGGCGAGCTTGCGCGTGGCCTCGTCAGTGCGGTCGCCGGCGAGATCGGCGAGCTGGGTCATGCGTCCGACGCGCGTCACGCGGCGACCCTCCTCGCGCCGAGCATCGAGTCGAGCTCGCGCACGGAATCGGCGTAGGCGTTGGGCGTGCGCACGTCCTGCTGCATGAACGCCGAGACCTCGGGCCAGCGCGCGATCGCTTCGTCGACGCGCGGATCGCTGCCCTTCTGGTAGGCACCGACACTGATCAGGTCACGGTTCTGGCGGTAACTCGAATAGAGCTGGCGGAAGCGTCGCGACGCCGCGAGCTGCTCGGGCGTGACGACGGCCGGCATGACGCGGCTGATCGAGGCGTCGACGTCAATCGCGGGGTACTGGCCGCCTTCGGCGAGCTCGCGCGACAGCACGATGTGGCCGTCGAGGATCGCGCGTGCGGCATCGGCGATCGGATCGTGGCGGTAATCGTCGCCCTCGGTGAGCACGGTGTAGAACGCGGTAATCGAGCCGCGGCCGCTGGCGTCGTTGCCGGCGCGCTCGACCAGCGCGGGCAGCTTCGCGAACACCGACGGTGGATAGCCCTTGGTCGCGGGCGGCTCGCCGATCGCGAGCGAGATCTCGCGCTGCGCCTGGGCGAAGCGCGTCAGCGAATCCATGAGC
Source organism: Lysobacteraceae bacterium PS02065 (assembly GCA_029959555.1). Classification (GTDB taxonomy): domain Bacteria; phylum Pseudomonadota; class Gammaproteobacteria; order Xanthomonadales; family Rhodanobacteraceae; genus Dokdonella. The sequence goes on from JASCPI010000033.1 coordinate 50,666, forward strand.
AGCAGCACCTTGAGGCCGCGGTCGCGGAAATGCTCGGCGATCGCCGTGGCCAGCCAGGCACCGCGCAGGCGCATGAGTGGCGGCGCGTCGGCCGGTGCGGCGACCACGGCGGCGCGCTGCATGCCTTCTGGGCCGAGGATCTCCTGCACGAATTCCTTGACCTCACGGCCGCGCTCGCCGATCAGGCCGACCACGATGACATCGGCGTCGGTGAAGCGCGTCATCATGCCGAGCAGGGTGCTCTTGCCGACGCCGCTGCCCGCGAACAGGCCCATGCGCTGGCCTCGGCCGACCGTGAGCAGCGCGTTGATCGAACGCACGCCGACGTCGAGCGGCTCGTGGATCGGATGGCGCAGCATCGGGTTGATCGGTGTCCCGGTGAGGCGCGCGCGGCCGTCGCACTGCAGCGGACCCTTGCCGTCGAGCGGACGCCCCGCGGCGTCGATGACGCGGCCGAGCATGGCCGTGCCGACGGGTACTTCGGAGACGGTTTCGTAGGGACGCACGCGTGCGTTCGGCAACAGGCCATGCATCTCGCCGGCCGGCATCAGGAACAGCTTCTCTCCGGAGAAGCCGACCACTTCGGTGTCGATGCGCGAACCATCGGCGTTGAGCACGAGGCAGCGGCCTCCGAGCGGCGCTTCGCAGCCGACCGCCTCGAGGGTCAGGCCGATCACGCGGCGCAGCGTGCCGTCGGCGACGAGCGGCTTCTCGGGGCCGAGCTGCGCGCGCTGCGTCGCGAGCGCCTCGGACCAGCGCGTGTGGCTGCGCGCCTTGCGGGCGGCCAGCGTGTTCACTTCGGCTCCGGTGCCGCCGCGGCATCGCGGCCGAGCACCTCGTCGAGCACCGCGGCGATGCGCGTCTCGACGCTCGCGTCGATCTGGGTCGCCTCCGCCTGCACGAAGCAGCCGCCACGCGAGAGTTTCGGATCCTCGAGGATTTCCCACGCATGGCCGCCCTCGCCCGGCGCGAGGTGCTCGCGCACGAGCGCGGCATCGCCCGGCTGCAGGCGGATGCGCACCTGGCGCGCGTAGGCCGGCAATGCCGTGAGTGCGCTGCGCACGGCATCGAGGACGCGTTCGGGCGACGTGGCCAGTTCATGGCGCGCGATGCGCTCGGCGGCGATCGCGGCGAGCTGCACGAGTTCGTGCTCGACCGTCGCATCGAGCGCCTCGAGCGGTGCCTGCAGCGCGGCGACGATCGCGTCGATACGGCGCACCTGCTCGGCGAGTTCGGCCGTCGCGGCACGACGGCCCTCGTCGAGGCCGCGCGCGTAGCCTTCGTCTCGCGCGCGCTGCTCGGTTTCCTCGAGCTGGCGCAGCGTGCGCGGATGCCAGGCGCCGCCTTCCGCAAGCGGCTCCTCGGCGACGTCGGGCACCGACCAGACCTGCGCATCGCCGGCCTGTTCGCGTGGCAGCACGGAGACGCTGGCGGGCATCGTCCTGGCTCCCGGGGTATTCCTGGAGGGGTCAGACATACTCTTCCCCACCCGAACCGAGGCTGATCTGGCCCTGCTCGGCGAGTCGGCGTGCGACGGTCAGGATTTCCTTCTGCGCCGCATCGACTTCGCTCAGGCGCACCGGCCCCTTCACTTCGAGGTCGTCGCGCAGCATGTCGGCAGCACGCTTGGACATGTTCGAGAACACCTTCTCGCGCACGCCCTGGTCGCAGCCCTTGAGCGCGATGACGAGGCGGTCGGTGGACACTTCGCGCAGCAGCGCCTGCATGCCTCGGTCGTCGACGCCGATGAGGTCGTCGAACACGAACATGAGCTCCTGGATGCGCTGGCCGAGCTCGCCGTCGAGCGCGACGATCGATTCGAGGATCTTGGTGTCCTTGCCCGAATCGAGCTGGTTGAGGATCTGCGCGGCGGCCTTGATGCCGCCGACCGACGAGGTCGAGAACGACGACTGGCCGCCCGCGAAGCGGCGTTCCATGATCTGGTCGAGCTCGTGCAGCGCACTCGGCTGCACGCCGTCGAGCGTGGCGATGCGCATGATCACGTCGTGGCGGATCGCGTCGGGCAGGAAGTTCAGTACTTCCGCCGCCTGGTCGGTATCGAGGTGGGCCATCACGATCGCGACGATCTGCGGATGCTCGCTGCCGATCATCTCGGCGATCGAGCGACCTTCCATCCACTTGAGCGCCTCGAGGCCCTTGGAATCGCGACCGAGCTTGATGCGGTCGAGGATGCGCGCGGCCTTGTCCTCGCCGAGCGCGGTGATGAGCATGCGCCGCACGTACTCTTCGGTGCCGACGCCGAGTGCGGTTTCGCGCTCGAGCGCGGCCGTGAACGTATCGAGCACGTTGTCGGCCTGCGAGCGCGAGATGCTGCCGAGCGAGGTCATCGCAGAGCCGATCGCCTGCACGTCGCGCGCGCTCATGTGCTTGAGCACCTCGGCCGCTTCCTTCTCGCCGAGCGAGAGCAACAGCACCGAGGCGCGCTGGGCACCGGTCAGCTTGGCATCGGGCGCGCCCGGATCAGCCATCGTTGCTCACCCAGCTCTTGACGATCTGCGCGACCTGCTTGGGATCCTGGCCGGCGACACGCTTGGCGAGCATGATCTTCTGCTCGATGTCGAGCGGCGGGTTGCCGTTGCCGTTCGCGGCGAGTGTGCCGGGCATGCCGCCGCCGTTGGCGACCTGCACCTTGCTCGACAGGATCAGGTTGTCCGGGGCGACGTCACCGGGCAGGCCCGCCATGCGCGGGTCCATGCCGATCGGCGCGAGTTCGTTCGAGCGCTTCGGCTGCGGCGGCACGAGATTGCGGAACAGCGGGCGCACCACCGCGAACACGAGCAGCAGCACGAGCAGCACGCCGAGGCCCTGCTTGACCACCTCGCGCAGCATCGGCTGCTCCCACAGTGGCACGGCGATCGGCTCGATCGGCGCATCGACCTGGAACGGCGCGTTGACGACGCTGACCGTGTCGCCGCGCGTGGCGTCGAAGCCGACCGCGTTCTTGACGAGCTCGGTCATGCGCGTGACCTCGTCCTCGGTCAGCGCCGTGCTGGTCGGCTTGCCCTCGGCGTCGAGGCCGGCCTTGTTGTCGAGTGCGACGGCGACGCTGAGGCGGCGCACGTTGCCGACCGGTTCGCGCGTATGGCTGATCGTGCGGTCGATCTCGAAGTTGCGCGTCGAGCTCGAGCTGACTTCGGTCGTGGTCTGGTCCTGCGCGGTCGACGCACCACCCGCGTTCGGCGCCGCGGCCGAGGCCTGCGCCGGCGTGTTCGGCGGCTGGTTGCTCAGCGCTCCCGGCACGCCGCCCTGGTTGTTCGGGTTGCCGTCGATGCGGCGCTCGCTCGCGGTCTGCTCGCTGCGCACCGAGGTCTTGGCGGGATCGTAACTCTCGCTGGTCTTCTCGGTCTCGGTGAAGTCGAGCTGGGCGACGACCTGCGCGCGCACGCGGCCGGCGCCGACGAGCGGCGTCAGCAGCTCCTCGACACGTCCCGCGTAGGCGGTCTCGATCTGGCGGATCAGGCGGAAGCGCGTGTCGTTGACGGCTTCGAGGCTGCCGGGATCCGACACGGTCAGCAGCGCGCCCTTCTGGTCGACCACCGAGACCTGCGAGGCGTCGAGGTCCGGCACGCTCGCCGCGACGAGATGCACGATCGCGCCGACCTGCGTGTTGTCGAGCGTGCGCCCCGGATACAGCGCGACCATGACCGATGCACTCGGACGACCACGGTCGCGGATGAAGGCCGAGGACTTCGGCAGCGCGAGGTGCACGCGCGCCGACTTGATCGACTGCAGGCTCGAGATCGTCGACGAGAGGTCGTTCTCGAGCTGCTGCTGGTAGCGCGTGCGCTCGGCGAGCTCGCTCATGCCGAACGGGCTCGCGGCGTCGCCGGCAGCACCGAGGCCCGACGACGATGATCCGCTGCCGCCACCGCGCGGAAGGCCTTGCGCGGCGAGGCGCAGGCGCGTGGCGTTGACCTCGGAGGCCGGCACGAAGATCGAGGTTCCGCCGGCGCCGAGTTCGTACCTCGTGTTGGCGGTCTGCAAGGCCTGCACGACCTGCGCGGCGTCGCGCTCGTCGAGGTTGGCGTAGAGCTGCGCGTAGGTCGGTGCGCGCGACCACAGCACGATCGCGACGCCGATCGCGACCGCTGCGGCGATGCCGACCAGCAGCAGGGCCTGGCGCGCACCGGGGATGCGGGCGATGTCGAAGCGCTGCGGCGGCGGGTTGGCGACCGGAAGCGAGGTGGAATCGGGAGGGACGCTCATCTAGGTCAGACCTGCATGTTCATGACGTCGCGGTACGCTTCGACCAGCTTGTTGCGTACCTCGTTGACCGCACGGAACGACAGGTCGGCCTTCTGCAGCGCGACCATGACGGTGCCGATGTCGGTGTTCGGATCGCCGCGCTCGAACTGCGCCGCGAGGCCGCGCGCATGCTGCTGGGTTTCGTTGACGCCCTGCAGCGACTGCTTGAGCACGGCGCCGAAATCGCTCGTCGTGCCCGTCGGCGCTGGTGTGGCGGCCGGCGTGCGCAGCACGGACTGCGCCTGCGCGCTCATCGCGCGCATCTGCTGGAGGAGACCGGAAACGTCGACCGGATTCATGGCGTGGCGTGCCCCGCGCCGGTGCAATGCCGGCTTCGCGCGAGGTCTTACAAGGTTTGTGCCATGGCATGGCGACCTTCCGGTTCAATGACTTGCGGAACGCATGAGCGCCGACGTCAAGAAGCCGACACCGCGAGGCGCCGGCCTGCGCCGTCGCATTGGCGGTCGTCATGCCGGCGATGACGAGACGCCGGCCGGCATCCGTGAGCCGTGTGCACACCGCCGATGGCGACCGGCGCGGTGCGTGCGATCGGGGACGTCGAGCCTGTGTCCGGGCGGATCCGACCACCATCCGGTGTTACCCGTAGCTGCCCACGCCGTCACGCCACACGAGGCGCGGGTCTTTGTACACTCGGACCCTCCACTGGAACGACGCTTGCACGAAGGATGATCGTGAAGCCCTCCGATCCGCCGACGCGGCCTTACCCACTCCCTCCGGACGAAACCGCTCGCCTGCGTCGCCTGCGCGACCTGCGCGTGCTCGACACGCCTTCCGAACCGCTGTTCGATGCGCTCGCGCAGGCGGCCGCCGAGCTCGTCGGCACGCCGATGGCGCTGGTCAGCCTCATCGACGAGCACCGACAGTGGTTCAAGGCCAACGTCGGCCTGCCCGACGCGACCGAAACGCCTCGTGACCTCGCATTCTGCACGCACGCGATCCTCGACGACGCGCTCATGGAAGTCCCTGACGCGCGCGACGACGTGCGCTTCGCCGACAACCCGTTCGTCACGGGCGAGGCCAACATCCGTTTCTACGCAGGCGCGCCGATCACGCTGCGCGACGGCCTGCGCATGGGCTCGTTGTGCGTGATCGACAACCAGCCGCGCCAGCTCAACGACATGCAGCGACGCGTGCTCGAACAACTCGCGCGCGCGGTCGCCGAAGCGCTCGACCAGCGTCTGCTCGCGGTACAGCGCGAGGCCGCCATGAAGCGCCAGGCCGAGGCCGAGCGCCTGCGCCTGCTCGACCAGGACCGCCTGCACCAGATCATCGAGTCGATGCAGGCCGGCACCTGGGAGTGGGATGCGCGCGACGGCCGCCTCCACGTCAACGAGCGCTGGGCCGAGATCATCGGCTTCACGCTCGAGGAACTCGGCGAGCTGCACGTGGAGTTCTGGGCCGGACGCGCCGACCCGGAAGACTGGGCGCGTGCGGTCGAGGAGCTCGAGCCGCACATCCGCGGCGAGGCGGACTACTACGCGACGCAGATGCGCATGCGCCACAAGGACGGGCGCTGGATCTGGGTCGGCAGCCAAGGGCGCATCGTGCAGCGCTTTCCCGACGGCAAGCCGCAGCTCATGTACGGCACGATGCTCGACATCTCGACGGCCAAGGAAGCCGAGCGTCGCCTGCGTGCGAGCGAGGCCCTGCTCGACCGCACGGGCCGTCTCGCCGGCGTCGGCGGCTGGGAAGTCGACCTCGCCAGCGGCGAGATCGTCTGGTCCGACGAGACCTGCCGCATCCACGGCCTGCCGCCGGGCTTCCGGCCTACACTCGACGAAGGACTTTCCTACTATCCACCCGAAGTGCGACCGCGCGTCAGCGAAGCGATCGAGAAGGCGATCGCCGACGGCTCGGGCTGGGATCTCGAACTGCCCTTCATCACCGCCGACGGACGCTCGATCACGGTGCGCACGCTCGGTACGGTCGAATACGACGGTGGCCGCCCGCGCTGGCTGGTCGGCGCGTTCCAGGACACCACGCTGCGCAAACGCGCGACCCAGGCGCTCGAGGTCAGTGAGCGGCGCTTCCGCAAGCTGTTCGAGTTCAGCCTGGGCCTGATCTGCACGCACGATCTCGAGGGTACGATCCTGTCGGTCAACCCGGCCGCCGCGGCGTCGCTCGGCTACAGCGTCGCCGAACTGCTCGGCTGCCCGCTCGCCGACATCATGCCCGAGTCGACACCGAGGACGAGGATCCTTACATCCTGGCCCACGCGCAGGACGTCACCGAGCGCCATCTGCACGAGCGCTCGCTACACGAGGCGAGCATCCGCGACGCGCTGACCGGACTGTTCAACCGCCGCCACCTCGCCGAGATCGCCGCGACGATGGCCGAAGGCGACGTCTGGGGCTGCGTGGCGGTCGACCTGCGCCACTTCAAGGCCGTGAACGACACCCAGGGCCATCAGCGCGGTGACGAGGTGCTGGTCGAGATGGGAGGTTTCCTGACCCGCCACGTGCGGCCCGACGACGTCGTCATCCGACTCGGCGGCGACGAGTTCCTGCTGCTGCTGCGCGGTGCCGAGGAACGCGCGACCCAGCGCGTCTGCGAACGCATCCGCGCCGACGCGGAGCAGGCGCCGATCGGGTTCACGCTCGGCTCGGCGATCCGCCGTGAAGGCGTACCGCTCGAGGTCGCGATGGCCGAAGCCGACGCGCAGCTCTATGCGGCGCGCGCGGAGGATGCGGCCACGCGGTGAACGTGATGAGGCGATGTCGTCTGACATGATGTTGCATTGCGGCGGGAATTATTCCCGATAGATCGCAAGAATCCCCTCGTGCCGCCGCGCAACGTGCGGCTCGCCTGCCTCCGAGGGGAATGCGATGGATCCCGCCACGCGCCGCGGCCGCCCCGCGATCGCGCGCCTGCAATGTCATGCCGTCCACGGATGGCGCGCGGCCGTGCTCGCGCTGGCGTTGCCGCTCGGCGGCTGCATGACGGTGCCACCGCGACCGCTCGATCCCGTCGCGATGCACGAGGCCTTCGCCGCACGCACACTCGACGACAGCGCGCTCGAGGCGCGCCTCGCCGCGGCGTTCCCGCAGCTGTCGAGGTCGGCCCCACGCTGGGACCGCGCGCGCCTCGTCGCGACCGCGTGGCTGCTCGATCCCGGACTCGCCGCGGCACGCGCGGAGGTCGCCGCCGCGGTCGCCGAGAGGGGCGAAGCCGGTCTGCGCGATCCGGCCACGCTCGCGCTCGATATCGAACACGCGCGGCGCGAACGCTCGCCATGGCTGTACGGACTCGGCCTCGAGTGGCCGCTCGGCGGTGCGACCCGGCGCAGGCTCGCGCGCGAGGCGGGCGACCTCGACATCGCCGCGGCACGCGCGCGCCTGGTCGGCGAGGCGTGGCGCGTGCGCG
>JASCPI010000034.1 GCA_029959555.1 Lysobacteraceae bacterium PS02065
GTTCGGGATGTGAGGAAGGTAACCCGCACCGACCCACGCTCTCCCGCGATCTTCGAGATCAAGGGGTCAACGGTCTGGTGCAGGCTGGGAACAACTTACAAGGGGTTGGGGAGAGGGTGCGGGATCGTGACGACACCCGGTCTTCGACACGACTCCGAACCCTCATCCGGCCCTTCGGGCCACCTTCTCCCGGAGGGAGAAGGGAAGAAAGCGCGATGCCACGCTGCCGCGAGATACGTCGCCATTCCGGCATGCATCCGCAGAAGCCCTGCACCGCCATGCGCTTCGGATCTCGACTCCAACGTTCCCCGGACAGAAGTCACCGCGCGCCGGACGCTCGGCGCAGCCTACAATCGCCGTTCCTTCGCCGCCAGGAACCGCGCCCCGCGTGATCCCCGCCTGGATCCTCCTGCTCGTGTCCGTGCTCTACGTGGGCGGACTGTTCGCGCTGGCCTACTACGGCGACCGCAAGCCGTTGTACCCGTCGCGCGAGTGGCTGCGGCCGATCGTCTACAGCCTCGCGCTGGCCGTGTACTGCTCGTCGTGGACGTTCTACGGCGCGGTCGGCACGGCGGCGCGCTCGGGCCTTTCGTTCCTGCCGATCTACCTCGGCCCGATCCTGCTGTTCGTGCTCGGCTTCGGGCTGTTCAGGCGCCTCGTGCTGATCGCCAAGGAGCGCAAGGTCACCTCGATCGCCGACTTCATCGGCGCGCGCTTCGGCAAGTCGCACATGCTCGGCGCGCTGGTGACCATCATCGCGGTCACCGCGATCGTGCCGTACGTGGCGCTGCAGCTGAAGGCCGTGTCGATGGGCTTCGACGTGCTCACGCGCACCGGCACCGCCACGGGCATGACGCCGCTGCTCGCCGACAGCGCGCTGTGGGTCGCGCTGCTGCTCGCGGTGTTCGCGATCCTGTTCGGCACGCGCGGCATCGACGCGACCGAGCACCACCACGGCATGATGCTCGCGGTCGCCGCCGAGTCACTGGTCAAGCTGCTCGCGTTCGTCGCGGTAGGCCTCTACGCGCTCATGCAGTCGGACATCGGCGAGGCCTTCCGCGAGCCGCTGCGCCAGGTCGCCACGCACGAACTGCCGGGCGGCTTCTTCGCACAGACCGTGCTCGCGTTCGCGGCGATCTTCTGCCTGCCGCGCCAGTTCCAGGTCGGCGTGGTCGAGTGCGAGAACCCGTCCGACCTGCGCCGCGCGCGCTGGATGTTCCCGTTGTACCTCGCGATCATCTGCGTGCTCGTGCTGCCGATCGTGCACGCCGGCGCACGCGCCGCCGCGGGCACGTCGGTGTCGGCCGACGCCTACGTGCTGTGGCTGCCGATGGCACACGGCAACGACCTGCTCGCCGTGTTCGCCTACATCGGCGGCTTCTCGGCGGCGACCGGCATGGTCATCGTCGCCTCGGTCGCGCTCGCGACGATGGTCAGCAACGACCTCGTGATGCCGGCGCTGCTGCGCATCCGCTCGCTGCACCTCGAGAAACGCGGCGACCTCTCGGGCATCGTGCTCGGCGTGCGCCGCGTCGCGATCGTGCTGCTCGCGCTGCTCGCGTTCGCCTACTACCGCTTCACGACCCAGCACCAGAACCTCGCCGCGATCGGCCTGCTGTCGTTCGCGGCGGTCGCGCAGTTCGCGCCGGCGATCGTCGGCGGCCTCTACTGGCGCGGCGCGAGTCGAACCGGCGTCATGGCCGGGCTCGTCGCGGGCTTCGTCGTGTGGGGCTACACCTTGCTGCTGCCGTCGTTCGCGCAGGCCGGCTGGGTGCCGTCGAACTGGCTCGAGGCGGGCCCGTTCGGCATCAGCTGGCTGAGCCCGCAGGCGCTGTTCTACCTGCACGGCTGGGAGCCGATCACGCACGGCACGTTCTGGTCGCTGCTCGCCAACGTCGGTTGCCTGATCTTCGTCTCGCTGCGCTTCCGCCCGAGCGTCGACGAGCGCCTGCGCGCGACCGCGTTCCTCGATCCGGCCTCGATCCGTCCCGCACCCGTCAGCGAATGGCGCGGGCGCGTCAGCGTCGGCGACCTGCGCGGCGTGGCCGAGCGCATCGTCGGCGAGAAGAACGCTTCGCGTGCGTTCGACGAGTTCACGCAGTCGACCGGCAAGCCGCTGGCACCCGATGCGGCGGCCGATCGCGCGCTGCTGCAGCACACCGAGCGCCTGCTCTCGGCGGCGGTCGGCGCGGCCTCGGCGCGGCGCATGCTGACCTCGGCGCTGCGCGGCACCGGCCTGGATCTGTCCGAAGCGGTGGCGATGCTCGACGAGACCTCGCAGGAGCTGCGCTTCAACCGCGAGCTGCTCGCGGTGACGTTCGAGAACATGATGCAGGGCATCAGCGTGGTCGATGCCGACCTGCGCATCGTCGCGTGGAACCGCCGCTACCTCGACCTGTTCGATTACCCGGAAGGCTTCGTCTACGTCGGCCGCCCGGTCGCCGACCTGATCCTCTACAACGCCGCACAAGGCCTGCTCGGTCCCGGCGATCCGGACCAGTTCGTGAGCAAGCGCCAGGCCCACCTGCGCCGCGGCCTGCCGCACGTCTACGTGCGCCGGCGTGCCGACGGCCGCGTCATCGAGACGCGCGGCGACCCGCTGCCCGGCGGCGGCTACCTCACGACGTTCACCGACATCACGGCCTACAAGCGCGCCGAGCAGGCGCTGATCGATGCCAACGAGACGCTCGAGCAGCGCGTCGAGCAGCGCACGCACGAACTCAGCGAGGCGCTGACCGCGCAGGAAAGCGCCAAGCGCCAGGCCGAGGCCGCCAACCAGTCGAAGACGCGCTTCCTCGCCGCGGCCAGCCACGACCTGCTGCAACCGCTCAATGCCGCGCGCCTGTTCACCTCGGCGCTGCGTCACCAGCCCGACCTCGATGCCGAGACCGGCGAGATCGTCGAGCGCATCGACACGTCGTTCAAGGCCGCCGAGGACCTGCTCGACGCACTGCTCGAAGCGTCGAAGCTCGATGCGGGCAAGTACCACGCCGACGTCGGCACGGTCTCGCTCGCCGAGGTGATCGCGCCGCTGCGCCATCCGTTCGGCGTGCAGGCCGCCTCGCGCGGCATCAAGCTCGCGTTCTTCGAGAGCAAGGCCTGGGTGCGCACCGACCCGCAGGTGCTGCGCCGCATCCTGCAGAACTTCCTCTCCAATGCGCTGCGCTATACGCACCACGGCAGCGTGCTGCTCGGCGTGCGCCGGCTGCGCGACGGCAACGTGCGCATCGAGGTGCGCGACTCGGGCCCCGGCATCGACCCCGATCAACAGGCCGGCATCTTCGACGAGTTCCGCCGCGGCTCTCAGGTGTCGCCGTGGGGCGAGAAGGGTCTCGGCCTCGGCCTTTCGATCTGCGAGCGCATGGCGCGCCTGCTCGGTCATCGCCTGAGCCTGCGCTCGCAGCCCGGGCGCGGCTGCGTGTTCGCGGTGGACCTGCTGCGGGTCGCGCCGCTCGCGGTGGCCACGCGACAGGAAGGCGAGCCCGCGCCCGTCGTCGGCATGCCGCGCGGCCTGCATGCGCTGTGCCTCGACAACGACGCCTCGATCCTCGACGGCATGGCCGCGCTGCTCGCGCGTTGGGGCGTGACCTGCGACCTCGCCGCGACAACTGCCGAAGCGCTCGACGCGGTCGCACGTCGCCGACCCGACCTGATCCTCGCCGACTACCACCTCGATGCCGGCGACGACGGCCTCTCCGCACTGGCCGCGCTGCGCAAGGCCTTGCCGTCACCGCCACCATGTGCACTCGTCACCGCCGACAACAGCGCCGAACTCACCGCCAAGGCACGCGAGTTCGGCTACGCGTTGCTGCGCAAGCCGGTCAAGCCGGCCGCGTTGCGCGCGCTGATCGCGCAGTTCGGGCGCAAGCCGGCGCCCCATGCGGAGGCGGACAAGGCATCGGAAGACGCCTGAGGGTTTGCGCGACGCCGAGAGCCCGTCGGTTCCGCTGCATCGAAGGACCGGATCGCAGCGTCGATGACGGCTTCCAGGACCGCATTCCGTCCTGATCCATGCGGCACGACGCCGCCTGGAGATCGACCATGCTGCCTCTCGCCGAACGACGCGCCTCGACGCGCGCCATCGTCACGATCCTCGTCTGTGAAATCGCGCTGTCGGCGTTCTTCGTCTCGTCGTGGTTCCCACGCGAAACGCTGATCGCACTCGAGCGTGCGACGGGTGGCTGGATCTCGGTGACGCTGCTCGCCTCGAGCGTTTTCGGAGGTATCGGCGTGTGGCTCGCCGCGACGATCGGCGGCCAGTCGCTGCGTGCGCTGGGCTGGATCGCGCGCGATCTCGTGCCGGCGGCGATCGTGCTCGTCGTGCTGTGGCTCGTGCTCAACGCGTGCGCATGGCTCGCGCACGATGCGCCGCGTGTCACCGATGCGTTCGCCAGGGGTGCGTGGGGACGCGTGTTCGGCCCGGTGTTCGCGCAGCTCGTCGGCACCGCGCTCATGGAAGAGACGCTGTATCGCGCGTTCGTGTGGCGCCAGCTGCAGCTGCGCTTCGCCGACGCGATGCCGCCGATGCGCGCGGCGCTCGCGGCACTGGTGGCCTCGCAGGCGCTGTTCGCGTTCATGCACGTGCCGATCCGGCTTTACGCGGGTTACACGCTCGACGACATGGGCGGCACGATGCTCATGCTGTTCGCGAGCGGTGTCGTGCTGGCCGGTGTCTACGCGGCGACGCGCAACCTCTTCGTCGCGGTCGCGGTGCATGCGCTCGGCAATACACCCACGCTGCTCGTCGTTCATGCGGGGCCTTCGCCGGGCACGGTGTTGCTCGTCGCATGCGGCGTCATCGGCACCGTGTGGCCACTGGCGCGGTGGTGGCGTGGGCGGACGTTCGTCCGCGACGCGGTTCAGGCGTGAAGGTCGCGGAGCCTGCTGGCCACGTCGATCGACGGCCGACTCGATGGGGTCAGGTTCATGTGTCCAACACGCCGTTTCGACGATGACGCGATCGTTCCGGACAAATGAACCTGACCCCATTTTCAGGCGACCCCGATTTCAGCCATGAGTCCGCGGACATCACGACATGCAGAGCGAAGGCACTGGATTCCCGCCTTCGCGGGAATGACAGGAAAAGCGGAGGATCGGCGCAACGGCATGCATGCACGCGCAAGGTCGCGTGCTGTCACGTCGCGCGCCTCAACGCGAAGGCTCAGGCCGGATCGACCGGCGTGTTGCCGCCCGTGAAGCCGAGGCGCGCCTGGCGCCGGCGTTCGCGCCATTCGGCGAACCAGCCGCGCAGGAAGGCCACGCCGTGCAGCGCGTAGATGACTTTGAACACGCGCAGGCGTGCGTGGACGGGTGGCTTGTCGAAGACGTCGCCGGCGAGCATCGAGATCACGCCCTGCTCGACCTGCCAGGTGTTCTTCGGCCGCGAGAACAGCAGGCGCATGACCGGCGAGTTGAAGCGGTAGATGAACCACGAGAATACGCCGACGCCGCGCTGCATGCGCCGGTGCAGCGCGGTCTGCAGCGCGGATTCGCGCGCGGGTTCGCGCAGCACCTGGTCGACGACGCCGGCGACCTGCGTGCCGCTGTCCATCGCGAGGAACACGCCCGACGAGAACAGGGGATCGACGAACGCCCAGGCATCGCCGGCCATGATCCAGCCCGGGCCACCCATGCGCGAGCACACGTAGGAATAGTTGCCGGTCACGCGCACGCCGCCCTGCATGACCGCGCCTTCCATACGCTTCCACGCCTCGGGCATGAGCTTGAGCGTGTCCATGAGGAACGCGTCGTTGGCACCGCGGCGCTGCTTGAGGTACTCGGGGCGCGCCACGCAGCCGACGCTCATGACGCCGTCGCGCAGCGGAATGAACCAGGCCCAGCCGTGCTCGAAACGGTAGATGCTGATGTTGCCGGCATCCTCGCCGTCACGGTGCCGCACGCCCTCGAAGTGCGCGAAGATCGCTGCGGTCTGGTGGTCGGCGTTCTTGCGCTTGAGCTTGAGCTTGCTGCCGAGCAGCGTGTCGCGGCCGCTCGCGTCGACGAGGTAGCGCGCCTGCACCTCGTAGGCGTTGTCGTCGGCGTCGCGTGCCTGGGCGCGCACGCGGCCGATGCCGTCGGTCTCGACCGACTCCACCTTCGTGCGGTCACGCGCGTCGACGCCGTTCTCGCGCGCGTGCTCGAACAGCAGCTGGTCGAACTCCTCGCGGCGCACCTGGAACGCGTATCCCGGCGAGTCGCACAGCGCGCGGCGGAAGTGGAAGGTCTGGTAGCTGTCGACGCCGGTCGGGAAATCCGCGCCGAGCTTGAGCACGCCGATCGCGCGCACCTTCTCGAGCGCACCGAGCTCTTCGAGGATCGGCATGTTGCACGGAAGCAGCGACTCGCCGATGTGGAAGCGCGGGTGGGCGTCCTTCTCGAGCTGCAGCACCTGCCAGCCCTTGCGCGCGAGCAGCGTCGACACGGTCGATCCGGCAGGACCGCCACCGACGACGAGCACGTCGCAGGTGACCGGGGACGGCGCAGTCGACATCGCTCCACTCCTCGAAAACGTTCAGATTCGGCGCATGCGGGCGACCCTCGCGTGCGGGCCGCCATGGTACATTCTCGGGCCGTTTTTGCCTGCGCACTGCGCGTCACCGCCTGCATGGACCAGCGCCTTCCCGCCCGCTCCGAGGCGCCCCGCCCGGGCCCGGCCCGCGGCGTCGTCTTCGGCGCGCTGGCGATCTGGGTGGTGCTGTTCGCGACCTCGCTCGCGACCGGCAATCCATGGCTGTCGGTGAGCTGCCTGATCTACCTCGCGGGACTCGTGCTGGCCGGCCGCCTGCTGCGCGGTGACCGCGTCGCGTGGATCGGCTGGATCGCGTTCGCCGCGGGCCTCGTGCTGCTCGCGCGCTCCGGTCATGGGCGCAGCACGCTCGATGCGCTGCCCGTGGCGATCAACCTCGGCATGGCCGCGCTGTTCGGGCACACGCTGTTCGCACCGCGCGTGCCGCTGATCGCGCGCGTGATCACGGCGGTCGAAGGCGCCGAACGCCTCGCGCTGCCGCGTGTCGCCGACTACGCGCGCCACCTCACGCTCGCGTGGACGTTGCTGTTCCTCGGCCAGGCCGCGCTCATGGGCGTGCTCCTGTGGCGCGGCGCGGCCGATGCGAGCACGCAGACGCCGTCGATCGGCTACCTGCACGTGGGCGGCTATCTCGTGCCGGCCGTGTTCATGATCGTCGAGTACGCGTTCCGGCGCTGGCACCTGCGCCACATCCCGCACATGTCGCCGCAGCGCTTCGTGCGCCAGCTCGTCGCGCACTGGCCGCGCGTGCTCAGCGAACTCGGCGGGCTGTCGCGATGAATACGACGCACGAACTCGACGGCGAGGTCTGCATCGACGCGACGCATCCGAGCCTGCCCGGGCATTTCCCGAGCCAGCCGGTCGTGCCGGGCGTCGTGCTGCTCGATCATGTCGCGGCGCGGCTCGAGGAGGCCGGCTTCGGCCGCCTCGCGCGCATCGCGTCGGTGAAGTTCATGACCCCGCTGCTGCCCGGTGAACGCGCCGCGCTGCAGGCGACGGTCGAAGGGGCGCGCGTGAAGTTCCGCATCACGCGCGACGGCATCGGCATACTCGGCGGCGAAGGGGAGCTGGCATGAGTAGGAATGGACACTGGACGCAGCAGTCGGAGGGCGGCGGCCGGTTCGCGCTGTGGCTGATCCGCACGATCGGCCTGCGCCTGGGCCGTGGGCCCGCGCGCCTGCTGCTGTACCCGATCACGCTGTACTTCTTCCTGCGCCGCGGCGCCGAGCGGCGCGCCTCGCGCGCCTATCTCGAGCGCATCACGGGACGTCCCGCGAGCGCGTGGCAGGTCATGCGCCACATTCACGGCTTCGCCGCGACGATCCTCGACCGCATCTTCCTGCTGACCGGGCATCTGGACCGCTTCGACATCGGCGTGCACGGCATCGACGACCTGCACGACCAGATGCGTCCGGACCGCGGTGTGCTGCTGCTCGGCGCGCACGTCGGCAGCTTCGAGGCCTTGCGCGTGCTGTCGCTGCGGCGCCCCGACGTGAAGGTGCGCGTCGTGCTCGACACGCAGCAGACGCCGGCGATGACCGAGCTGCTGCACGAGCTCAACCCGGCGATCGCGCGCAACGTCATCGACGCCTCGCAACCCGGCCACGAGATCGTGCTCGCGCTGCACGACGCGATGCAGGAAGGCGCGCTCGCGACGCTGCTCGGCGACCGCGCGCGACCGCACGAGAACACGGTCATCGTCGATTTCCTCGGCTCACCCGCGCGCTTTCCGGTGTCGCCGTTCCTGATCGCGAGCATGCTCAAGGTGCCGATCGTGCTGTGCCTGGGCATCTACGGCGGCGGCCGCCGCTACGACCTGCACTTCGAAGTGCTCGCCGAACGCCTCGACCTGCCGCGCCGCGGCCGCGAAGCCGAGCTGCGCGCGATCGTGCAGCGCTACGCCACGCGCCTCGAGCAGCATGTGCGCCTCCATCCCTACAACTGGTTCAACTTCTATGACTTCTGGAACCTGGACGCGCCTCGCGCTGACGAGCCTGCCGTGGATGCTGCTGCCGTGCCTGGCCGCAGCGGCTGATCCCGATCCGCAGGCACTCGTCGCCGGACTCGCGCGGCCGGTACCGGCGCGCACCGCGTATACCGAAGTGCGCTTCGCGCAGATGCTCGACCGCCCGCTGGTCGTGCGCGGCGAACTCGAGTACCTGGGTCCCGGCAAGCTCGGCAAGCGCGTCGACACGCCGTACAAGGAACAGACGACGATCGCCGATGGCCAGGTCAGCGTGCAGCGCGGCACGCGCAAGCCGCGCGAGATCGGACTCGGGCAGGTGCCGGAACTCGAAGGCTTCCTGCGCGGCTTCAGCGCGCTGCTGGGCGGTGACGCGGCAGTCCTCGCACAGGATTTCACGCTGACCACGCGCGGCACCGCACAGCGCTGGCATCTGAGCCTCGTGCCCAAGGACGCACGCCTGAAGCGACGCGTCGCCTCGATCGAAGTCGATGGCGACGACGCCGGCGCGCGCTGCTTCGGCATCGTCGACGCCGACGGCGACGCCAACATCCTGCTCGTCGAGGCGCTCGCCTCGGCCGAGCTGCCCAAGCCGCTCACGCGCCGCAACCTCGAGATCACCTGCGCCGGGACCGCGGCGAAGTGAGGCGCGGCACGCTCGCGCTGCTGGTCGCGTGGATCGCGGCGCTCGCGGTGCTCGGCGTGGTCGTGCAGCGCAACCTGCACGTCGGCTCGGACCTGCGCAGCTTCATGCCGCCGGCGCAGACGCCTGACCAGAAGCTGCTCATGGAGCAGATCGGCGAAGGCCCGGGCTCGCGCCTGCTGCTGCTCGCGCTGTCGGGCAAGCCCGCTACCGACCTCGCCACGGCGAGCCGCGCGATGGCCGATGCCTTGCGCGGCGACGAGCGTTTCACCCAGGTCGCCAACGGTGCGTTCGAAAGCGGCCTTCTCGATGACGCACTGCTGCCGTACCGCTTCCTGCTGACGCCGTCGTTCGACGGCGCGCCGCTCGACCGCGACGTGCTCGCCGACGAACTCGCGCAGCGCCTCGAAGACCTCGGCTCGCCTGCAGCCACGTTGCTCAAGCCGCTGCTGCCGCGTGATCCGACCCTCGAGATCATGAAGCTCGCCGAGCACTGGTCGCCACCGAAGCCGCCGCTCGTGCGCGAAGGCGTGTGGTTCTCGCCCGACGGCGAGGCGCTGCTGCTCGTGCAGACGCGCGCAGCCGGCTTCGATCCCGACGCGCAGGGTGCCGCGATCGAAGCCCTGCAAGCCTACGGCAGGGATCTTCCCGCGATGGCCGGTGCCGAACTCGTCATCAGCGGGCCCGGCTATTTCGGTGTCGTCGTGAGCCGCACCACGAAGGGCGAGGCACAGTGGCTCGGCCACCTCAGCACGATCGGCTTCGTGATCCTGCTGCTCGTGGCCTACCGCAGCATCGCCGTGCTCGGGCTCGCGGCGCTGCCGATCGTCTCGGGCGGACTCGCCGGCATCGCGGCGATCGCACTCGCGTTCGACGCCGTGCACGGCATCACGCTCGCGTTCGGCTTCACCCTGCTCGGCGTCGCCCAGGAATACCCGATCCGCGTACTGAGCCATCGCCGCGCAGGCGAGAGCGCGCTCGAAAGCGTGCGCGCGCTGTGGCCGCTGCTGCTGACCGCGATCGCCTCGGCGTGCATCGCCTACCTCGCGTTCTTCGCCTCGGGCGTGGAAGGCCTGCAGCAGCTCGCGGTGTTCACGATCGTCGGCCTGCTCGTCGCGGGATGGAGCACACGCCACCTGCTGCCGCGCGTGCTGCCCGAGCGCTTCCGCGACGCCGCCGACACGCCGGGTCTCGAACGTGCGTGGCGCTTCCTCGACGGCCTGCCGCGTCCGCGCTGGCTGCCGCCGCTGCTGCTCGCGCTGTCGGCCGTGATGCTCGCGACTGCGTCGACGCCGTTCTGGCAGAACAACCTCGCCGCGCTGACCCCGGTGCCCGCCGACCTGCTGCAGCGCGAAGGTCGCCTGCGCGCCGCGCTCGGCGCGCCCGACGTGCGCTACCTGCTCGTCGTGCAGGCGGCCGACGCCGACGGCGTGCTCGCGCTGTCCGAGCGCATCACGCCCGACGTCGAGGCCCTCGTCGAACGCGGTGCGATCGACGGTGCCGAGCTGCCGAGCCGCTACCTGCCGAGCCTCGCGACGCAGCGCGAACGCCAGGCCGCGCTGCCCGCGCGCGAGGCCTTGTCGGCGATGCTCGGCGAGGCGCTCGAAGGCGTGCCGTTCCGTGCCGGGCTGTTCGAACCGTTCCTAGAGGATGTCGAACGCGCACGCACGCTCGAGCTGCTCACACCCGAACGCTTCGCCTCGTCGCCGCTCGGCGCGCGCCTGCAGGCGATGCTCGTGCCGCACGACGGGCAATGGATCGGACTCGGCACGCTGATCGGCGTGCACGATGCCGCCGCGTTCGACGCGATCGCGCAGAAGAACGGTGGTGCGGTGCGCCTGCTCGACCTCAAGGGTGCTTCCGAGTCGCTCGTCGCCGCCTACCGCGAGCGCATCCTGCACGCGTTCGGCATCGCCGTCGTGCTGCTCGTCGCGACCGTGCTGGTGGCCTTCCGCGACGTGCGACGTGCCTGGCACGTGCTCGCCCCGATGACGCTCGCGACGATCCTCGTGCTCGCCGTGCTGCGCGCCTGCGGCGTATCGATGTCGCTGTTCCACCTCGTCGCGCTGACCCTCGCAGCCGGCCTCGGCCTGCACTACGCGCTGTTCTTCGAGCGCATCGCACCCGATGCGGCCGAGGCGCGGCGTACGCTGCACGCGACGCTCGTGTGCGTGGTCTCGGCCTTGCTCGTGTTCGCGCTGCTCGCGTGGTCGTCGCTGCCGGTGCTGCGCGCGATCGGCCTGACCGTGAGCCTCGGCGTCGGCTTCCATTTCTGCCTGTCGATCCTCATGGCACGCGAGACGCGTGCAGGGGCGGTGGGCCCACTCGACGGAAAAGGCCACGATGCTCGCCAAGGCTGACTGGGGCCACCTGATCCCGCACCAGGGCCTCATGTGCCTGCTCGACACGGTCGTCGACTGGCACGACGAGGCGATCCACGCGCGCAGCGAGTCGCACCGACGTGCCGACAACCCGCTGCGCCGCGATGGCGTGCTGCGCGCCGTGCACCTGTGCGAGTACGGTGCGCAGGCGATGGCCGTGCACGGTGCGCTGCTCGCGCGCGCGGCCGGTCAGGCCGCATCGCCGGGGCTGCTCGTGTCGCTGCGCGGCGTCACGCTCGCGCGGGCACGCGTCGACGATCTCGACGGCGCGCTCGACGTGCATGCCGAGCGCCTGCTCGGCGGCGAGGCCGCGTGGCAGTACACGTTCCGCATCGTGCACGCCGGCGACGAGATCGCGAGCGGTCGTGCCGCGGTGATGCTGCGGCCGGCCGCGTAGCGGAATCGACGCGAACGCAGATCACCCCGGAACCTGATCAAGCCGGGATCAGGTTCATGTGTCTGGTGGGCAGGCGCAGGGATCATGCACAGCTCGGGACACATGAACCTGACGCAGGCATGTGTCCCGGTCTCGTGGCTGCCTAGTACCTCACCGCATGGCGGAAGCCGGCGCGCTCGAGGTGGTGTTCGGTCCAGCCGCCGGCGAGGCGGCGCCGCACCATGACGACGCCGGACTCCATGCCGACGATCTCGACGCGCATCGCCGGCTTCGTCGCGAAGTGCACGATGAAACGCTGGCCGACCTGCTTGCCGAGTTCGCGGTAGTCGCGGATCGCGCCGGCCATCGCCTCGTCGGGTTGCGGTGGTGCGAGGAACGGTTCCTCGGGGACCGGAGCGGGTGGCGGAGCAGGATCAGGTGCCCGCGTGCTCGCCGCGAGCGTCGCGAGCGAAGCACGCAAGGCGTCCGACCCGGATGGCGGCGGCGTGCTCGCTGTGGCGGTCGAAGACGACGGCGCGGACACCTCCGCAACCGGAGCCGCGGCATCGACCGACGCCGGGGCTTCGCCCGTTTCGCGCTGCAGGCGCGCGAACGCGGTCAGCTCGTCGTCCTCGGGGAACGGGCGTGCGGTGGTCTGGCGCAGCGGCATGCCCAGGTCGACGCCGTTGATCGTGAGCCGGCCGGCGAGATAGGGCAGGACGTCACCCCAGGTCGGTTCGTCGTCCTCGTCGAACGGCGGATCGCCGTGGTACTCGACTGCGAACTCGATCGAGCCGCCACCGTTCGCGTACGTCGCATACGCCGACACGAAACCGGCCTCGGCGGCGAGTCCGGCCGACTGCAGCAGGCGCTGCACGGTGCGCACGTGACGGTTCGCGAACACCTCGGGCGTGATGCCGTCCTCGCGTGCGCAGTAGGCATTGCGTGCCTTGGCGAAGCCGTCGTCGCGCACGATCCAGCTGTCGGACACGAGTTCGTCCTTGCCGGTCTCGTAGTAGCTCAGCAGCGGCAGGTTGTCGTGCACGTTGGCGACGCCCTTGTGCTCGATCGCACCGATGCCGCGGCGCTCGACGCGCGTGGAGGTCTCGAAGCGTCCGCTGGCGCGCGACCACGTGCGCGTCATCGTGAGCGGCTCGAGCGGCAGACCGAGCGCGGCGAACTCCTCCTCGAGCCACAGGTCGTGCTCGACGCAGCCCGAGGCCTCGAACGGCGCGAACGTGGCCGCACCGAACAGGTCGAGGTCGGGCGACAGCGGGAGTTCGAGATTGCCGCGGCCGCCCTCGAAGACCATGGTCACGTTGTGGATGCGCTTGAGCCAGTTCGAGCGCTTGACCAGTGCCGTGGTGTATTCGACGAACGGGATCTCGACGCGCACGCTGTCGAAGCGGTAGGCGTGTTCGGTCATCCCGGCGACGGGCACCAGCGTCACGTCGCTCGCGGTCGCACCGCCGGCGAGGCGCGGCCACGCGGCGCGATAGCTGATGTCCCAGCCCGGGTAGGCGTTCTCGAGCGAGCGCTTGACGATCTGGTTGGCGTTGAAGAACAGGTACACCGTGACCAGCACGACCAGTCCGACCACGTAGGCGATGCGCTTGAACGACGCGCCGCCCTTGGCGGGCTTCACCGCTTGTCCTGCCATGGAATCCCCCTGCACCCCGTTCCACCGCGGCGCGATGCCGGGGTGACCTGCGCATGCTAATCCGGCCACGCCTCCGCGGGGCGGCAGCGCGTCACGGTTGCGCGGTCACCAGCCGGCCTGGCGCAGGCGTTCTTCGGTGGCCGCGTCCGCCGGGCGCGCGACGAGACCACCGGTCGGCGCGAGCGTGACCGTGTAACGGCCGCCGTCGACGAGCGGCAGGTAGGCCGCGCTGCCGTAGTCGGCGTCGATCCAGCCCAGCCACTCGGGGAAACGGCGGCGCAGGTCGAGCACGTCGACCGGGTTGTCGTCGGCGAGCGCGACCGCACTGCGCGGCTGCGAGGTTTCCATCGCCGTGTCGGCATAGCGGCCGTTGAGGCGATCGAGGCGGTAGACGGTCGGCGCGCCGAGCACGACGGCCTGCGGCGTCCACTTCACGACGCGCGCGTCGAGCTGCCACTGGTCGCCGTGCAGGTCGGTGGTGCGGCGCGTGCCGTCGGGGTAATCGATGCGTACGGCGAAATGGCGCTCGCCGAGCTGGCGCGCATCGAGCGTCGCGATCGGCGTCTCGGTGGTCAGGCGACGGTAGCCGAGCAGGGCACTGCCCGCGAACGCACCGAGCAGCGCGAGCAGCACGAACACGAGGCTCCACAGGCCACTGTGGCAGGCCGCGAAGCGCCTGCGCCCGCGCCAGCGACGCCGAGCGCCGAACGCATTGGCCAGCGCGAACAGCGCGCAGAACCCCGCGAACACGTAGAAGGCGATGAGGAACGGCGTCAACGGCATGCGTCGAGCATACCGCCGCGCGGCGCGCGTGCGGACGCGCTGGCTATACTAAGGTCAGCACCCGCTCATTCTCGGACCGACGCATGCCCCGTCTCGCCCGCCTGACCTGCCTGATCGCGCTGTGCGCGGCGATCGCCGCCTGCGGCAACAAGGGCGACCTCGTGAAGCCGAATACGGGGCCCGTACCTGCGCCGGCCCCCGCGGGTTCCTGAGCACGCACGATGACGCTCGCGTTCACCAAGATGCACGGGATCGGCAACGATTTCGTCGTCGTCGACTGCCGAGAGGCCCCGCTCGCGCTCGGCACCGAAGCGATCCGTCGCCTCGGCGACCGCCATCTCGGCGTCGGCTTCGACCAGCTGCTCACGATCGAACCCGCGCGCGATCCGGACTGCGCCTACGCCTACGGCATCTGGAACACCGACGGCACGCGCTCCGGCCAGTGCGGCAACGGCGCACGCTGTGTCGCCGCATGGCTCGCGCGCGCGGGCCTGCTCGGCGAGGGCCTCGTGCGCCTGGAGAGTCCCTCGGGCCCGGTCGGTGTCGAGATCCTCGCCGACGGTCACGTGCGCGTCGACATGGGCGAGCCGCGCTTCGCACCGCCCGCGCTGCCGCTCGACGTCGCGCAGGAACAGGACCGTTACACGATCGACGTGGTCGGTCGTCCGCTCGAGATCGGCGCCGTGTCGATGGGCAACCCGCACGCGGTGATCGAGATCGACGAGATCGCGACCGCGCCGGTGGGCGTGCTCGGCCCGCAGGTCGAACATGCCGCGGCGTTCCCGCGCGGCTGCAACGTCGGCTTCGCCCAGCGCGTCGCGCGCGATGCGATCGCGTTGCGCGTGTGGGAGCGCGGAGTCGGCGAGACCCTGGCCTGCGGCAGCGGCGCCTGCGCCGCGGTCGCGGTGCTGCACCGTCGCGGCCTCGTCGACGACGAGGTGCGCGTCACGCTGCCCGGTGGCAGCCTCGACATCCGCTGGCCCGGCGCCGGCCATCCGCTTTGGATGACCGGTCCGGCCGCTTTCGTCTTCGAAGGAACCTGGCATGAGTGAGCTGAGCGTGAAGGAAGGCCTCAACGCGATGGACGTGGCGAGCTACCTGCGCCGCCACCCGGATTTCCTCAAGGAGTTCCCGGACCTCGCGATCAACCTGCACGTGCCACGCGAGCAGGGTCCGGCGGCGTCGCTGGCGAGCTATCAGCTCGAGGTGCTGCGCGACAAGAACACCGAGCTGTCGCGGCGCCTGCGCGAGCTCATCGACATCGCGCACGAGAACGAGCAGCTCATGGTGCGCGTGCACACGCTGACCCTCGCGCTCATGCGCGCGACCAGCCTCCCCGACACGGTCACGCGTGTCGTCGCGAGCCTGACCGAGGACTTCGCGACCGACCTCGTGCGCATCGTGCTGTTCCGCAGCGATCCGGCCTTGCCTGCGGCGGAGTGGCTGCTGCTCGAGACCGGCGGTGCGGCCTCGTTGCCCGCGTTCGCCGAGTTCCTCAAGCGTGGCGAGCCGCTGTGCGGACGCCTGCAGCAGGACAAGCTCGACGCGCTGTTCGGCTCGCGCGCGGACGAGGTGCGTTCGGCCGTGCTGCTGTCGATCGGCGACATCGGCATGCTCGCGATCGGCAGCCTCGACGCGAACCGTTTCCATCCCGGCATGGGCACGGTGTTCCTGCGCCTCATCGCCGAGGCCGTGTCGACGGCCGTCGACCGTTACGCACGCGGCTGAGCGCGACGCCGGCATGACGGCGATGCAGGCCGACGTCGACCGTTTCCTCGGCTGGCTGCGCGTCGAACGTCGCTACGCGCCGTCGACGGTCGACAACTACGCGCGCGGCCTCGCGCGCCTGTCGGCGCTCGCCGAGTCGCTCGGCCTCACGCGCTGGATCGACGTGCGCACCGCGCAGCTGCAGAGCCATGCCGCACAACTGCATCGCGGCGGCCTGTCGCCGGCGAGCCTCGCGCTGTACCTGTCGACGTGCCGGAGCTTCTTCCGCTTCCTCGCGCGCGACGGCGATCTCAAGCTCAATCCCGCGACCGGCGTGCGCACACCCAAGGTGCGCCGCAAGCTGCCGCAGGTGCTCGATGCCGACGAGATGGGTGCGCTGCTCGAGTTCCCGACCGACGATCCCGAAGCCGTGCACGATCGCGCGATGCTCGAGCTGCTGTACTCGAGCGGCCTGCGCGTCGCCGAGATCGTCAGCGTGCGCTGGCGTGATCTCGACGCCGGCGAAGGCATGCTGCGCGTGACCGGCAAGGGCTCCAAGACCCGCATCGTGCCGGTCGGCGGCCAGGCGCTGACCGCACTCGCGGCGCTGCGCGAGCAGGAGCACCCGCACGACGACGCACTGATCCTGCGCGGCCGCGGCGGTCGCCCGCTCAGCACCAACGGCGTGCGCACGCGGCTCAAGCAGCGCGCGCGCGAGCAAGGCGTGTGGAAGCGCGTCTACCCGCACCTCATGCGCCATTCCTGCGCGAGTCACCTGCTCGAATCCTCGGGCGACCTGCGCGCCGTGCAGGAACTGCTCGGCCACGCCGACATCGGCACGACGCAGATCTACACCCACCTCGACTTCCAGCACCTCGCGCGCGTCTACGACGCGGCCCACCCGCGGGCGAAGCGGCGCGGCGACGCTTCCTGAGATCCTCGCGGCACGCCGTCAGTCGCGGCAGAATCCCTCGGCACCCGGCGTGATCACGAGGCAGTCGCGCTTCTCGGCCAGCCATTTCATGCCGGTGCCGGCCCCGTCGGTGGCGCGGATCGCCTGCTCGGCGCCGTCGCGCTCGAAGCGCAGGTGGTCGCCGGCGGTACGGCCGTCGTACGTCTTCGGGCCGTCGAGATCCTGCACGGTCACGCGATAGCCGGCGGCGGCCGAGCCCTCGACGAGCAGGAACGTGCCTTCGGGACCGGTCCAGCGTCCGACCCAGGCATCGGTCTTCGGCGCACCACGCGTCTCGGGCGGCGGCGTCGCGGCCGCTTCGGGGGATGCAGGCGCGGCAGCGGGTGCCTCGTCGCGCGTGCAGGCCGCGAGCGACGCGACGACGGCGAGGACCGGGGCGATTCGGACGAGGCGGTGCATGGCGGGCTCCCGTGCTGGATGCCGGCGCACGGTAGCGCCCGCGGCCTGAAGCGCTGGCGACCGGAGGCGCTGCGGGCGCCGCTTGGAAACGCCGGCCCGGCCCCCACGTCCAACGTTCCCGTTTTGCCGGAATCCCGCATGGAATCGTTCCACGCCACGACCATCGTCTCGGTGCGCCGCGAAGGCCGCGTCGTCATCGGCGGCGACGGCCAGGTCACGCTCGGCCACACGATCATGAAGGCGAACGCGCGCAAGCTGCGCCGCCTCGGCGCCAAGGGCGACGTGCTCGCGGGCTTCGCGGGCGCCACGGCCGACGCGTTCACGCTGTTCGAGCTGTTCGAGCAGAAGCTCGAGCGCTTCAGCGGCAACCTCACGCGCGCCGCGGTCGAGATGGCCAAGGACTGGCGCACCGATCGCCGCCTCGGCCGCCTCGAGGCGATGCTCGCCGTCGCCGACAAGGACGTGTCGTTGCTGATCTCGGGCAACGGCGACGTCGTCGAGCCCGAGAACGGCCTCATCGCGATCGGCTCGGGCGGTCCCTACGCGCAGTCCGCGGCGCGTGCGCTGCTCGAGAACACCGACCTCGATGCGCGCATGATCGTCGAGCGCTCCCTCAAGATCGCCGGCGACGTCTGCATCTACACCAACCACAACGTCACGATCGAGGAACTCGCCGCCTGAGGCGGCGCGCGGCGCGGACGCCGCGCCGTTCCCGTTCCGCGCGGTCCGTCCACCGCGCTCCCCCTTCCTGGATACGGCACACCCGCATGTCCGACATGACCCCCCGCGAGATCGTCCACGAACTCGACCGCTACATCATCGGCCAGCACGCCGCCAAGCGCGCGGTCGCGATCGCGCTGCGCAACCGCTGGCGGCGCATGCAGCTCGAGCCGTCGCTGCGCCACGAAGTCACGCCGAAGAACATCCTCATGATCGGCCCGACCGGCGTCGGCAAGACCGAGATCGCGCGCCGCCTGGCCGCACTCGCGAACGCGCCGTTCATCAAGGTCGAGGCGACCAAGTTCACCGAGGTCGGCTACGTCGGCAAGGACGTCGAGCAGATCGTGCGCGACCTGGCCGAAGCCGCGTTCAAGATGGCGCGCGAGCAGGCCAAGGCGCGCGTCCGCACGCAAGCCGAGGATCGCGCCGAGGACCGCATCCTCGACGCGCTGCTGCCGCGCCGCCAGACCGTCGGTTTCGCCAACGAGCCGGCCACGCCCGATGCGCGCGACACCGACACGCGCCAGAAGCTCGCGCGCCAGTACCGCGAGGGCAAGCTCGACGAGCGCGAGATCGAGGTCGACCTCTCGATGAACCTGGGCGGCGTCGAGATCATGGCGCCGCCCGGCATGGAGGAGATGACGAGCCAGCTGCGCGGCATGTTCCAGTCGCTGTCGGGTCAGCGCACGCAGAAGCGCAAGCTCACGATCGCGCAGGCGCGTCCGCTGCTCGTCGAGGAAGAGGCCGGCAAGCTCGTCAACGACGAGGAGATCAAGCAGCAGGCGATCGACAACTGCGAGCAGAACGGCATCGTCTTCATCGACGAGATCGACAAGGTCGCGCAGCGCGGCGAGTTCAACGGCGCCGGCGTGAGCCGCGAGGGCGTGCAGCGCGACCTGCTGCCGCTCGTCGAGGGCTCGGCCGTGTCGACCAAGCACGGCGTCGTGCGCACCGACCACATCCTGTTCATCGCCTCGGGCGCGTTCTCGCTGGCCAAGCCTTCGGACCTGATTCCCGAGCTGCAGGGCCGCTTCCCGATCCGCGTCGAGCTGTCGGCGCTGTCGGCCGAGGACTTCCGCCGCATCCTCGGCGAGCCGCGGCACGCGCTGACCAAGCAGTACGCGGCGCTGCTCGGCACCGAAGGCGTCTCGCTGACGTTCACCGACGACGGCATCCACCGCCTCGCCGAGATTGCGTTCCAGGTCAACGAGCGCACCGAGAACATCGGGGCGCGGCGCCTGCACACGGTGCTCGAGCGCCTGCTCGACGAGATCTCGTTCGAGGCCTCCGACCACGCCGGCAGCGCCGTGACGGTCGATGCGGCGTACGTCGACGCCCACCTCGGCACCCTCGTCAAGGACGAAGACCTGTCGCGCTACATCCTCTGATCGCCGCCCGGCGCGGCGACGCGCCGGAGGCCCGAAGTTGCATGAACCCCCCAATCGTCCGACCATAGCGCCATGAGTACCGTCGTTCCGTTCAAATCCCGTGGCGTACGCGCCGTCCTGCGTGAAGCGCACGAGCAGCACATCCCGATGCGTTTCGCGCGCGAGCGCATCCAGCCCGGCTGGATCCACGGCTTCGTCGTGGGGCTGTCGCGCGAATACTGCCTGATCGCCGAAGTCGGCGACGCGATGCGCTACGACGGCTTCGTCGTGCTCGCGATCTCCGACCTCAGCCAGATCGAGGAAGACCCGTCGCGCGAATTCGTCGAGAAGGCGCTCGCGCTGCGCGGCGAACCGCTCGTCGTGCCGCCGGACTTCCGTCTCGACGACTGGGGCACGATCGCGCAGTCGGCGATGCGCCTCGCGCCGATCATCTCGGTCAACGTGGTCGAGGACGACGCGGGCGAGATCAGCTACATCGGCCAGCTCACCGAGCTCGAGTCGGACGGCCTGATCCTGCGCGAGGTCGATCCGAACGCGCACTGGTACGCCGACACCGGCGACTACGGCTTCGACGAGATCGCCTCGATCGGCTTCGGCACGGGCTACCTCGACGCGCTGTGGCAGGTCGCCGGCACGCCGGCCGATCCGCTCAAGCCGCGCGCGCCGGTTTCCGACTCGCTGCACTGAGGCCTCGCGCCGGAGCCTCCGGCGCGCCCCTTCCGAGCGCCGTGCACGGCGCGTCCGGAGTCCGCATGGCCACCCCCACCGAGATCACCCTGCACCGCGCCTCGCACGTGCTCGAGGTCGCGTTCGACGACGGCCTGCGCTTCCGCCTGCCGGCCGAATACCTGCGCGTGCACTCGCCGAGTGCCGAGGTGCAAGGCCACGGCCCGGGCCAGAAGGTGCTCGTGTCGGGCAAGCGCGAGGTCGCGATCGACGCGATCTCGCCGGTCGGCAACTACGCGGTGCTGCTGCGTTTCAGCGACGGCCACGCGACCGGCATCTTCTCGTGGGAGGTCCTGCACGAACTCGGCCGCAACCACGCGCGCAACTGGGATGCCTACGTCGCCGCGCTCGAGGCGGCGGGGCGGTCGCGGGAGAGGTGAGGCAAGTTGCGATGACACCGTGCATCTCGCCGGTAGCACACTGCACTCGCTGACCTCTCCTACCGTCATTCCGGCGAAAGCCCACTGCTGACCGGGGAAAATCCGCACACTACGTCGCGCCGTCAGCCGGACTGTCGCTGGGTGTTTCCCGCCGTTCGGTGTCGCGCGGCCGAACAGGCTCGACGCGTCCTCCCGCCGTGGCGTCGCGCTTGAGCCCCTCGCCCTCCGGGAGAGGGGTTGGGGAGAGGGTGCGGGATCGAGACCACGTCCGATCATCGTCGCGATCCCGGACCCTCATCCGGCCCTGCGGGCCACCTTCTCCCGGAGGGAGAGGGGAAAGAACGCGCGCGATGCCGTGTTGCCGCAGAAAGAGTCGGCATCCCGGCATTCATCGCCGGATGGCTGACGCGGCAATGCGCCCCAGCCTTCGCTTCCAACTTTCCCCGGACAGCAGTGGGCTTTCGCCGGAATGACGGTGCAAGGGTGTGATATGTAATCGCGAAAGGTGACAGGCCTCAGCGATGCGAAGACACCGGTCACGTCGCAGCGAAACGAACCGCCACCGCGCACCTCGCAACCGACGCGCCTCACCACCCTCCGCCACCGCCTCCACCGCCGCCGCCGCCCGATGAACCACCGCCGGAACTGCCGGACGACGAGCCGCCGCCGCTGCTGCCTGACGACGAGCCCGGCGGCATCGACGACGAGCTGATCGCGGTGCTGAGCGACTGTCCGAGCGAACTTCCGAAGTCCGACGGCGAGAAGCCTTCGTCGCCCGGGCGGCCGTGGTACCAAGCCAGGCTCGTCGCGGCCGCTGCCGCCGCGGCGGGTCCGACCGCATCGACGAGGCGATCGCCCCAGGTCTTCTCGACCTCGAGCGCCATCGCGTAGGCGAACAGGCGCTGGTACTCGGCGACGTCCATCGGCGGTCCCTGCACGCGTGCGAGGTCGTCACGCTCGGCGACGCCGAGGTAGAGCCGCAGGCCCTCGATGCGGTCGAGCAGCGCACGACCCGGCACGGTCGCGGCCGGCATCCAGAACGAGAACGGCACCTGCACGAGCGCGAGTGCGGCGACCAGCAGCGCGAACACGAGGCTGGCCGCGTGCGCGAGCACGGCACCGATGCCGATCACGAGCAGGAACACGAGCATGGCGCTGAAGAAGCGGCCTCCGGCAGGCGTGCCCTCGCGACGCGCCTGCATCGCGCTGCCGAATAGGCCGCCTGCGAACATCGCGAAGAAGAACACGCCGATCGATGCGAACACGGCCGGCGCGGTCGGAGGCTCGCGGTCGGCGACTAGCGCAACCGCGCCGACGACAACGGAGAAGACCGCGCCGAAGCAGCCGATCGCGGTGTTGCGGCGGAAGTTCGCTTTCGCGTACGTGTCCTCGAGATGCTTCGCGTGCGCCTTGTGCGCGGCGCCGATGACCTCGTGGTTCACGTCGTCGAAGCGCAGCTTCGGACGCACGCCGAGCAGCGCGTCGTAGAGCACGCGCGCCGCGTCGGGCACGCCCGTGGCACCGCCGACCGTACGTTCGATCGTGTAGGTCCTGTTCTTCTCGTGGATGCGCAGCGCGTTGCGTACGCCGAGCTCGACGAGATCGGCGGCGAAGCCGCGGTGATCGTGATGACGACGCCAGATGAAGCGCACCGCGGCCGGCGACAGGCCCGGCGGCGGGTCGTACTGCGGGATGATCACGCCGGCCGCGGGATCACGCCCCACGCGCCACCACTGCAGCACGAGGAAGGCCGCGAGTACGAACAGTCCGATCGCGGCGATGCCTTCGCGGCGGTTGTCCTCGACGAACCACGCGAGGCGCTGGCGCGCATCGGGTGCGGCGACGACACCCTTCGGGAACGTCACGACCAGCGTGAGGCCTTCCTGCGGCGCGAGCGGCACGGTCGCGGCGATGCGCGCGACGGCCTTGCCGTCGACGTGGGCCGCGACGTGGCGTGCGGTCGAGCCCTGCGGGCCCGTGTAGCCTTCGATCGCGACGTCCGCGGCGGCGATGCCGTCGGGCAGCGTGACACTGGCCTGCGCGTGATCGATCGCGAACGCCCAGCCGTTGCCGGTGACGTTCCAGTACAGCTCGTCGTGGTCGTCGAAGTAGCCGAGCTGGCGCGTCGTGCGGTAGCGCAGCGTGTAGCGGTACTCGCCCGGCTCGAGCTCGGTGTAGGTGTTGCCGAGGTAGACGCGCACGCCGTTGAACAGGCGCTCCTGGTGCCAGCTCTCGGGCTCGCCGTCGCGCGAGGCTTCGAGGAACTCGAAGCCGACGCGCACGCGGCGACCGTTGCGATCGCGATAGTCGGTCGGGAAGTCGCGGAAGATGCCGCGCCGGATGTCGTGCCCTTCGGCACGCACGTGGATCGTCTCGGTGACCGTCATCGAGGTGTCGGCCGCGACGACGATGTCGCTCCAGAAATCGAGGATGCGCTCGTCGGCCTGCGCACGCGGCGCGGCCGCGAGCAGCACGAGGCAGGCGAGGGCGGCGAGCACGCGCATCATCGCGGCGCCTCCTGCTGCGCGCCGGCCTCGAAGAACTCGGCGGGCTGGAAACCCGCGAGTCGCGCGACGACGATGTCGGGGAACTGCTCGATGCGCGTGTTGAGCTGGCGCACGGCGCCGTTGTAGAAGCGCCGTGCGTACTGCAGATGGTCCTCGATCGCGACGAGGTCGCGCTGCAGCTGCAGGAAGTTGTCGCTGGCCTTGAGCTCGGGGTAGCGCTCCTGCAGCGCGAGCAGGCGGTCGATCTGGCTGGCGAGCTCGTCCTCGAGACGCGCACGCTCGGGCAGTGCCGCCGCCGCGTCGATGCGCGTGCGCAGCTCGGCGACCAGGGTCAGCGTCGTGCGCTCGTGGTCGGCGTAGGCCTTCACGGTGCTCACGAGCTGCGGCGTGAGGTCGTGCCGGCGCGTGAGCTGCACGTCGATGTCGGCCCAGGCTGCGCGCACCTGGTTGTGGTCGGCGACGAGGCGGTTGAACAGCAGCACGCCGACCACGAACGGCGCGACGAACACCACGATCGCGAGCATCAGCAGCATGGAAGTCCCTACGGCGTCGGCGTCTCCGGCGCGCGCGGCGCCTTGAGGTGGCGGTCGAGGAAGGCCTCGATCGCATGGTAGACGTGCTTGCGCATCGCCGGCGTCGACAAGCCGTGCTTGCCACCCGGATACGTCATGAGGTCGAACGCGACGCCACGCTCCTGCAGCGCGGCCATGAGCTTGGTCGAGTTCGTGAACAGCACGTTGTCGTCGGCCATGCCGTGCACGAGCAGCATGGGCGCGTTGAAGCCGTCGAGCCACGCGAACGGTGCACTGCGGATGTAGCCGGCGCGGTTCGCATCGGGCTTGCCGAGGTAGCGCTCGGTGTAGTGCGTGTCGTAGAGCGCCCAGTCGGTGACCGGCGCGACCGACACGCCGGCCGCGATCGCGCCACCCGAGCGTGCGAGCAGCATCGTCGTGAGGTAGCCGCCGTAGCTCCAGCCGAACACGCCGACGCGCTGCGCATCGACCCACGGCTGCTGGCCGAGCCAGCGGATGCCGGCGAGCTGGTCCTCGACCTCGACCGCGCCGAGTTCGTTGTGGATCGCATCGGAGAAGCGCCGGCCACGGCGCGACATGCCGCGGTTGTCGAGCGTGAAGACGACGTAGCCCTGCTGCGCGAGGTATTCGCAGAAGCGCACCTGCTGGGCACCGTGCGCCGAGGCCGGATCGCCCCAGGCGCGCACGACTTTCTGCACGCCGGGACCGCCGTAGTAGAAGCTGAAGACCGGATAGCGCTTCGCCGGATCGAAGTTCTTCGGCTTGAACAGGCGGTAGTGCAGGGTCTGGCCGTCGCTGGCCTCGAGCGTGCCGAACTCGGGCACGATGCGCGACCCGCGGAAACGCCACGACGGATGGGTCTGGTCGTACGGGTTCTCCTCGATCCACGCGAGGCGGTCGCCATCGGCATCGCGCAGGCTCACCTGCGGTGGCGTCGACGGGTTCGAGAACGTGTCGATGTAGAGCTGGCCGTTGGCGGAAAACTCGGTCGCGTGCCAGCCGTCGCCACGCGTGATGCGGCGCGGCGTGTTGAACGTGCTGCCGTCGAGCGAGACCGCGTAGAGCTGGCGGTCGGGCACGAAATCGCGGTTGGATTCGAGGAACACGCTGCCGGTCTTCTCGTCGACGCCGGCGAGACGGTCGACATTCCACTCACCGCCCGTGAGCGCGTGGCGCAGCTTGCCGTCGAGTCCGTACAGGTAGAGATGGTGGAAGCCGCTGCGGTCGCTGCCCCAGATGAAGCGCTTGCCGTCGGCGAGGAAGTGCAGGTCGTCGTTGAGTTCGACCCAGGTGTCGCGCGTCTCGGTGAGCAGGCGCTTCACCTCGAGCGAAGCGACGTCGACGAGCTCGAGGTCGAGGCGGCGCTGGTCGCGCTGCTGCAGCTGGTAGGTCAGGTGGCGCGCGTCCGGCAGCCAGTCGACGCGGGCGAGGTAGATGTCGGGGTTCTGGCCGAGGTCGATCCAGCGCGTGTCGCCGCCCTGCGGCACGACGAGGCCGAGCCTCACCGTCACGTTCGGATCACCCGCGGCGGGATAGCGCTGCTCGATCACGTCGGTGCGGTCCGCATAGACCTCGAAGCGCTTGACGACGGGCACGTCGGCCTCGTCGTAGCGCTGGAACGCGATCGCCGAATCGTCGGGCGCCCACCAGTAGCCGCTCGTGCGGCCCATCTCTTCCTGCGCGACGAATTCGGCTTCGCCGTTGTGCACGGTGCCGCCGCCGTCGTGGGTGAGCCGGCGTGGCGCGCCGCCTGCGAGGTCGATGACCCAGAGGTCCTGGTCACGCACGTACGAGACGAAGCCGCCCTTCGGCGAGATGCGCGGATCGACCACCGCGCCGCCCGTGTCGAGCGTGCGCACGGGCCGGGCCTCGCCGAGCTCGTAGAGGTAGAGCTTCTCGCCGAGCGGGAACAGCAGGCGCTTGCCGTCGGGCGACCACTGGTAATCGACGATGCCGCTGTAGCCGGCCGTGCGCGCGCGTTCGCGGCGCGCCTCTTCCTCGGCCGAGAGCTTCTCGCCGCCGGGCTGCAGCTTGTCCGCGTCGACGAGGCGGCGCAGCTCGCCGTCGGCCACGTGGTATTCCCACAGGTCGAAGCGGTTGCGGTTGTCCGCGCGCGGGCGCAGCAGCGTGACCCGCGAGCCGTCGGGTGACAGCTTGAGGCCGCGCGGCGCGGCACCGTCGAGGTTGCCGCCGTCGAAGATGCGGTCGATCGTGAGGGGTTCGGCCATGAGCGGAAACGACACCGTCATCGCGACGGCGACCATGAACAGACGCATTCGATTCTCCCTACCTTCGGGCATTATCGCCCCTGCGGCCACGCGCGGGAACCGCGAGGGTTCCCGGGTTGTGCGGGCGGCCGCGATCGGCGACGGAGGGGATCGCATGCGTTGGGGATGGACCGTGGTGGGCATGCTCGCGCTGCTGGCAGGCTGCGCATCGTCGCCACCGCCGCGTACCGAGCGCGCCGACACGCAGAAGGCGCGTCCGTTCATCGAGCGCAGCGCGATCGACGTGCCGCGCAGCGTTCCCGGCGCGACGCTCGTCAACGTCGTGCGCGAGGAGAACGTCGGCCTCGGTGTCGACGCGATCTACCGCGTGGACGACTGGCGGGACGCCTCGCTGGACCTGTTCGTGTTCCCGGCCGGCAACCTGCCGCCCGACGTCGGCGTGCGCCGTGCGCAGGAGGATTTCATCGCCTCGCTGCACGCGGCCCGCCAGGCCGACACGTTCTCCGCACTCGCGATCGACGCGCAGCAGCCTTTCGAACTCGACCCGGCCACGCCGGTCACGCGCGACGCGCACAAGACGCTGATCAGCGTGAGCAAGGGCGACACGCCGCTCGCGTCGCGCGCCTGGGTAACCTACCGCCAGAACTACTTCTTCAAGGTGCGCCTGTCCGCGCCCGAAACCGACGCGGCGCGCATCGACCTCGTCGGCGATGCGATCGCACGCGTGCTGCTGCGCGACACGCGCGTCACCAGCATCGGCCGTTGTGGCCAGCCGAGCATCACGATGGTCAAGGAACTGCCGCCGGGCCAGCCCGGCATGCTCGATCCGGTCAGCGCGGACGGACGCCACATCGTGCTGCCGTTCCCGCCGGAAAAGGATGCGCTCGTGCGTGCCGTGGTCACGAGTACCGGGCGACTGCGCGAGCATGGTTGCGTGGCCGACGCCCTGCCGCCCGTGGCCGACGGCCTGCAACGCCTCGAGCTGCCGTTCAAGCCCGAGGACTGGACCCCGGCTTCGCCGCGCTGAGCGCGTTCAGCGCGGCGGCAGGCCGAACAGCACGCGACGCGCCTCGTCGTCGAGCGTGCGATCCGGCGGCGCGACCTCGTAGCCTTTGGCGTAGGCCCGCTGCGTCGCGGGCCGCGCCGCGATCGCCTCGCGCCAGCGCCGTACGTTCGCGAACGGTGCGAGATCGATCGGCGCCTTGCGGTACGGATCGATCCACGGATAGCTCGCCATGTCGGCGATCGTGTAGTCGTCGCCCGCGATGAAGGCACGGCCCTCGAGGCGCCGGTCGAGCACGCCGAGCAGGCGCAGCACTTCCTTCGTGTAGCGCTCGACCGCATACGGAATCGTCTCGGGCGCGTAGACGTTGAAGTGCCCGTATTGCCCGGTCATCGGCCCGAGCCCGCCCATCTGCCAGAACAGCCAAGCATCGACGAGCGCACGACCACGCGTGTCGGCCGGCAGGAACAGCCCGGTCTTGTCCGCGAGGTAGCGCAGGATCGCCCCCGACTCGAACACCTCGATCACCTCGCCGCCGTCGGCCGGCGCATGGTCGACGATCGCAGGAATGCGGTTGTTCGGCGCGATCGCGAGGAACGCCGGCTCGAACTGCTCGCCCTTGCCGATGTTGACCGGCTTGAACCTGTAGTCCAGCCCCGCTTCCTCGAGGAACATCGTGACCTTGTGGCCGTTCGGCGTGGGCCAGAAGTGGAGGTCGATCATGGGGACGCGCTCTTGTGACGGGACGGTCAGGTCGAGATGGGCGGGGATGGCGGGGAATCAATGCCAAAGAGATGCCAGCTACCCGCCATTAGCGCACAGCTCGCAAAACAGATCGCCAAGTCGACTTCCCCGTCAACGCTGGTTGGAGCATCTAGCTCTGATACTTTCGATCGCGATGAACAATGGCTATAGTTCAATTTGTGTACTGTGATCATCGTCCTGAACTATCGGATAAATCCTTAAACGCCCGATCATAATGATGATCGTTGAAGATATAGACTACCAAGTTGTATTTTAACATCTTAGCATTGCATTTCATTCGCACTGCCATTTCAAATTGATTTGAAATCAACCCAGGTGTTCGACCTCAATGAAAAATCACTTCGAGCTAGCAGTCAGGAACATAATCCGCTATGGTGATACCGATATATTTCCTTTTCCGTACGAGACTAGGATGTTCGAGGACTCATTTGACGATATTATTGCGTCTCTTTTAGAGACCCATGGAAGATTCAAAGAATGTTTGATCGAAGCTCCACCTGTAAATGTAAGCACCACTTCTACCGTCGGCTATACCGGTTACCGATGGGCTACACAGATAGACCCTTACTGGAACGCATATTTTCTAGGTCTCGTTATAAGCATCGGCGAAGCGATAGAAACTTCGCGATGTTCGAGTAGTCAAGTCTACTCGTACCGGTTCAAGTCTGACGCTTCAGACTCAAGCATCTTTGACAAAGGTATAAACTGGCGAAAGTTTCAGCAAGATAGCTTGGACTTAGCAAGCTCAAGACCGGAACTTTTGTATGTTGTGACTTGCGATATCGCAGATTTTTACCCTAGAGTTTATCATCACCGCCTTGAAAATGCGCTTGATCGAGTAGATCCTAGCAAGGACATTTCCTTCCGCCTGAAGAAATTGCTTCAGACATTTTCTGGCACCAACTCTTACGGTCTTCCAGTAGGAGGTCCGGCCGCTAGACTTCTGGCAGAGCTTTCTCTGGATAGCTTAGACCATCTGCTTGAGCTCAATCAGGTTGTCTTTAAGCGCTTCGTCGATGACTTTATTGTTTTCGCTGACAGCAAAGAGCAAGCTCATTCTCATCTAACTTTCCTGAGCCGCAAGCTGATGGAGAACGAGGGACTTACGTTACAAAAAGCGAAGACGAACCTGATGTCTCGCGAAGAGTTCATTGCTCTCACTACAGCGCGGCTTCGCGGTTTTGATGAAGACGAAGGATCGCCTATGAAGGCGAAGTTTCTGAGTCTACCGGTTAGATACGATCCGTACTCTCCGAATGCTGCGGAAGAGTACGAAGATATAAAGTCTTCACTAGGAGACTTTGATCTGCTTGGGATGCTTGGAGATGAACTTCAGAAATCTAAAGTTAATCAGACATTTAGTCGGCAGTTAGTTAGATCTTTTGCGATGACCGAACCAAGCGTCTTGTCGAGTGCTTTCGGCATAATATTTGACAATATCGCCGACCTTTATCCAATATTCTCGACCATCGCGCAGGTTGCCATAGTTAACTGGGATCGCTTTGATTATGAAACTCAAGCAGGAGTTACTGAATCACTGGCCAGACTAATAAGAGACGATTCTTTTATATTAAAAACCGAGATCAACTTATCTTACGCGGTAAGGTTACTCGCCAAACAGGACACATCGCAAGCGCAAGTAATGGTCGCCGAGATTTATCGGAATAATCCATCTAGTATGCTTATCGCTACCTTGGCTACGCAAGCCATGGGACGCTGGCGCGCCCACTACATGTTGTCGGATTTGAAGCGAACCTTCCCAACCATGAATCCATGGCAGAGAAGAGCGTTTGTTGTGTGCTCACTCTTGCTCGGAGATGAGGGCAAGCACTGGATTAGTCACAATAAGAACAAGTTCGATTTCATAGAAAAGGTTTACTACCGTTGGGCGGAGTCGAGAGCGTCGAGCGGAACCCTTCAGGTGGCATTATGATTTCCGAAGCTTCTTTCGCGAAGCGCTTTACGTCGTTTTGGAACGAGCTTCTTCCAAATGCCAAGAATTATGTTCGATTAGCTAACTCCGTTGCGCGAATTTCAACGCACAAGCCTCTTCCTACCCCAAAGAGAAAGCAGAACACGGCATTCGTTAATATTCTAGCTTTCAATCTCTATCATCAGATCACCAATGCCGAACAGAATTCAATAGTAACTTTCGATCCTGGATTTAGGAACTCTGATGAGCTGATGGCTGCAACGATCAAGTCCAACCAGTACCTACAGCGCTTTCATGAGCATGCTCAACATGAACTGCCGCTCTCCAATTTTGAGTGGCAGCAGACAGTGGATATAGCACGGCTTCTAGTTGACAGATATGGTTACGATCAAGATCCAGAAATCGCACCTTCATTTGATGGCTGTGGCTTTATCAATAGAGCAGAAGGCGATATTTTTATTAAAGACACACTGATCGAAATAAAATCTGGTGAAAGATCCTTTAGTTTGGTGGATTTTAGGCAAGTACTTATTTACTGCACCTTAAATCATTTCAGCAAGAGGCGTATGGATATTCGTAGTGTGGAGCTTTTTAACCCTCGAATGGGAATACTTTTCTCAGACTCAGTTGATGACTTTGCCCGGGGTATTAGCTCACTTGGTGCACCAGAGCTTTTCGCGGAACTTGAGTCTTATATTTCAAGTACAAATTTCACAGAGATCTCAAGCGAGGATTAGTTTAGTGGGGCCTTAGAGTACTAGCTCTTTGTTTAAGTACATGAGATACATAATATTTTTCTGCAGTATAGTTAATGAGTTCGAACTCGATTGCTTTGCGGATTATCGATCCGTATGCTCTTTAACTTATCTCAACAGTACTTCCAGTTCCTCTGCTTGCCTTCCGCGATCCACTCGATCGCCTGTGCGACACGCTGCTCGCGCGTGTCGTCGCGCTTGGCCTCGGCGATCCATTCGCAGTACTCGCGGCGATGGCTCGGTGCGAACGCCTCGAAGGTCTTGCGTGCCTTCGCGTTGCGCTTCAGGGCCGCAGCGAGCGCTTCGGGAACCTCGGCTTCGTCGCGCGGCGCCTTGCGCGCTCGTGCAGGCACGGTCGCGCCTTGTTCGTTGAGTGTCATTGCCTTGCGGAGGATCGACACGAGCGTGCGCTTCGCGGGCAGGTCGTCGAGCGATCCGATGCGACCGAACTGGCCCATCGCGTCGTGGCGCGAGCCGGGTCCGCCGACACCCTCGATGAGCGCGCCCTTCCAGAATCCGAACGCGACGTGCTGCTTGAACGCGGCCATGCTGCACAGGATCGCGCCGGCGTGCATGAAGTGCGGGAAGCCCCACTTGATCGTCTCGACGACATCGGGACAGATCGCGTGCACGAGAGCGCGCAGGTGACGCAGGATCGGCTGCGCGAACGGCGCCGCCTTGTCGATGTAGGCATCGATGCGCGGATCGGTCACGGGCATGGCGTGGTCCCCCGGGCTGGCGTCGCGCGATTCTAGCGCCGCACACGAACGCAGGCGCCGGGCGTCATTTGCCGATGCAAAAGTCCGCGAAGATGCGGCCGAGCAGGTCGTCGCTCGTGAACTCGCCGGTGATTTCGCCAAGGTGCTGCTGCACGACGCGCAGTTCCTCGGCGGCGAGTTCGCCTGCCGAGGCGCCGAGCAGGTGATCGCGGGCGAGGGCGAGGTGTTCGCCGGCACGCTCGAGCGCGGCGACGTGGCGGGCGCGCGCACTGAACGCGCCGTCATGCACGGCATCGTGGCCGGCGTGGTGCTTGAGGCGGTCGACGAGCAGGTCGAGGCCCGTGCCGGTACGCGCGGACAGCCACACGTGCTCGATGCCGGCCGCGTGTTCCACGTGCGGCATCTGGCCGTCCAGGTCGATCTTGTTGTGCACGACGACGCGCGTGGCCGACGCGGGCAGGCCTTCGAGCAGGGCGAGGTCGGAGACCGCGTGGGTGTCGTCGCTGACGAGCAGGACGAGGTCGGCGCGTGCGAGTTCGTCGCGCGCGCGGCGCATGCCTTCGCGCTCGATCGCGTCGCCGCTGTCGCGCAGGCCGGCCGTGTCGACGAGCGTGAGCGCGATGCCGTCGAGGTCGACGGTCTCGCGCAGCACGTCGCGCGTGGTGCCGGCGACGTCGGTGACGATCGCGCGGTCGCTCGCGGCGAGCGCGTTGAGCAGGCTCGACTTGCCGGCGTTCGGACGTCCGGCGATGACGACGTGCAGGCCGTCGGCGAGGCGCACGCCGCGGCGCGCGGCGGCGAGCAGGTCGGCATGGCGCGCGCGCAGCGCATCGAGGTCGATCGCGAGCTGCGGCGTGGCGAGGAAGTCGATCTCCTCCTCGGGGAAATCGATCGCGGCCTCGATCCATACGCGTACGCGCACGACCGCATCGACGAGTGCGTGCACACGCTGCGAGAACGCGCCGTCGAGGCTGCGCACGGCGGCGCGCGCGGCGGCTTCGGAGCCGCTCGCGATGAGGTCGGCGATCGCCTCGGCCTGGGCGAGGTCGAGCTTGCCGTTGAGGAACGCGCGCTCGGAGAACTCGCCTGCACGCGCATGGCGTGCGCCGAGCGCGACCGCACGAGCGAGCAGACGT
The DNA here is from genome assembly GCA_029959555.1 of Lysobacteraceae bacterium PS02065. Lineage (GTDB taxonomy): Bacteria > Pseudomonadota > Gammaproteobacteria > Xanthomonadales > Rhodanobacteraceae > Dokdonella. Next base: position 32,205 of record JASCPI010000034.1, read on the forward strand.
CGCAGCACGACGGGACTGCCGTGCGCATGGAGTTCGAGGACGTCTTCGCCCGTGAACGAGCGCGGGGCGCGGAACAGCAGGGCGAGGCCGTGGTCGATCGCCTCGCCGTCGGCGTCGCGGAACACGGCCATGGTGGCGACGCGCGGTGCGGGCAGGCGCCCGCAGAGCGCTTCGGCGATGGGGCCCGCGAGCGGGCCCGAGAGGCGCACGATGCCGACGCCGCCGGCACCGGCCGCCGTGGCGATCGCCGCGATGGTGCCGGTGGCGGCGCTCATCGCGGCGGGGTGCTTACTTCGCCTTGGCCGCCGCGGCGGCCTTCTCGCCGCCTTCGATGCGGCGCGTGATGATCCACTGCTGGGCGAGGCTCAGGACGCCGTTGACGGTCCAGTACAGCACGAGGCCCGCCGGGAAGAACGCGAACAGCACCGAGAACACGACCGGCATGAACTTCATGATCTTCGCCTGCAGCGGGTCCATGCCGGCCATCGGCGTGAGCCACTGCGTCGCGAGCATCGCCGCCGCGTTGAGCACGGGCAGCACGAAGTAGGGATCCGGCGCGGTCAGGTTCTGGATCCACAGGATGAAGGGCGCCTGGCGCAGCTCGACGCTCTCGAGCAGCACCCAGTACAGCGCGAAGAACACCGGGATCTGCACGAGCATCGGCAGGCAGCCGCCCAGAGGATTGATCTTCTCCTTCTGGTACAGCTCGAGCATTGCCTGGTTCATCTTCTGCTTGTCGTCGCCGTAGCGCTCCTTGAGCGCGGCGACGCGCGGCTGCAGCTTGCGCATCTTCGCCATCGAGCGGTACTGCGCCTCGCTGAGCTTGAAGAACGCGGCCTTGATGAGCAGCACGAGCAGGATGATCGCGAAGCCCCAGTTGCCGGTCAGCGCGTGCAGCTTGGCGAGCAGCCAGTGCAGCGGCTCGGAGAAGATCGTGAACATGCCGTAGTCGATCGTCAGCGACAGGCCCGGCGCGACCTGCTCGAGTTCGCTCTGCAGCTTGGGACCGACGTAGAGGCGCGAGCTCAAGGCCTGCTCGCCGTCCGGCGCGACGCTGACCGCCGGCGAGGTCGCGCGGATCAGGTAGCGCGTACCGGACGCGTTCTTGACCTCGGCGGTCGAGAACGTTTCATCGGCGTCCGCGTTCGGGATCCACGCGGCGAAGAAATAATGCTGCACCAGCGAGACCCAGCCACCGGTGACCTTGCTGTTGAGCGGTTCCTTGGCGAACTTGTCGAACGCGAGCTTCTGGAACTTGTCCTTCGGGCTGTACCAGGCCGCGCCGGCGAAGCTGTAAGCCTCGGTGTTCGTGTAGCCCTTGAGGCCGGAGCGGTCGACGTGGTGCGGCACACGCTGCAGCTGGCGGTAGGCGTTGCCGGTCCAGGCCTGCGAGCCTTCGTTGCGGATGTCGTGGCGCTGCGTGATCGCGTAGCTGCCGCGCTCGAGCACGAACACCTTGCGCACGGTGATGCCGGACGCGGCATCCCGCCAGGTCAGCGGCACCTCGATGCTCGCGGCGCCGTCGGCGAGCGTGTACTCGCGCTGCTCGACCTCGTAGAGCGCCTGATGATCCGGCGCCGAGCCGCTCGCGCTGACGAGTCCGCTCTGCGCGACGAAGAAGTTCGCCGCATCGGTGGAGAGCAGGCGCACGCGTTCGGGCTGCTTGGGCTGCACGGGGTAGGCGAGCAGGTCGGCCGCGACGATGGTGCCGCCGCGTGGATCGATCTCGAGGCGCAACACGTCGGTCGTGACGACGATCGGATCGGCCGACGGCGCTGGCGCGGCGGCTTCGGGCGACGGTGCCGTCGGCGTGGCGGTTGCGGAAGCGCTCGGAACATCCGACGGGGCCGGCACGTCGGCGGACGGCGCCGCGGCGGTGGAGGTCGCACCCGCATCGGTGGTCGTGGCGGCGGCGGCGGGACGCTTCGGACCGTAGTCGGTCTGCCACTGGGCCCAGGACAGGTAGCCGAGCGCGAGCAAGGCGACCAGCAGGAACATGCGGGGATTGGTCATGACGGAATCGATTCTCGCGGAGCCCGGCGATCGGCCGGGACGGATACGGTGGGTCGCGTGGGATCCGGCGGCGTGCCGGTTCCTCTGGCCGTCCGCGCGCGCGCGCGGTCAGCCGCGCATTGTGCCGGTGCCGGGGTCGCCCTTCAATGCCGCGAGGCGTTGCCACAGGCGCGCGAGGTCGGCGCGCAGCGCGGCGTTGTCCTGTTGCTTCGCGCTCTGGCGCGCGATGAGCAGGATGTCCACGCAGGGCAGTCCCTCGCGGACGTGGCGATAGCTGTCACGGACGAGGCGCTTGATGCGGTTGCGGTCCACCGCACGCTTGGAGACGCGGCGGGAGACGGCCTGGCCGAGCCGGCACGTGGGCTGGTCGGCGGGCGCGAACTCGGCGAGGAAGTGGCTCGAGCCGAGGCGCCGGGAACGGCCGCGCAGCGCGGCGAAGTCCCCGGGCTTGAGCAGGCGCGCGGCGCGAGGGAGGCTGAAGGGCCCCATGCCGCCGCGCGCGACGGACTCAGTTCGGGACCGAGACGGCCAGGCGCTTGCGGCCCTTGGCGCGGCGCGCGTTGATCACGGCGCGGCCACCGCGGGTCTTCATGCGGGCGCGGAAGCCGTGCGTGCGGATGCGCTTGATGTTGCTGGGCTGGTAGGTACGCTTGGTGGCCATGATCGGCGCCGGATGAGGGAAAAAGGGCGCGAATCATAGGCGTACGGTCGCCACGGCGTCAACCATCGCGCGCTGGCCGCTGTGCCATGGCACGGGTAGACTAACCGGTCCCCCCCGTGTCCCGCGACCGCATCCTGCGGTCGGCATCCACCCGCAAGTCCTATAGAGGTGTCATGAGCGAGCTTTGGCGGCGCTGCCTGGAGCGTCTGGAGACCGAGTTCGGTCCCGAGGACGTCCACACCTACCTCAAGCCGTTGCAGGCCAGCGAGAGCGAACAGGGCCTGCGCCTCCTCGCGCCGAACGCCTACACGCTCGACACGGTGCGCGAGCGCTTCGCCGCGCGCATCCGCGCGATCATCGAGTACCAGAACCGCGCGCCGGTCGAGATCCACCTCGAGGTCGGTTCGCTGACGGCGCCGCGCAAGACCGCCGCGGCCACGCGCACGACGCGCGCCAAGGCCGCACCGGCCGCCGCCGAGCACAACCTCGATCCGAACTACACGTTCGAGACCTTCGTCGAAGGCAAGACCAACGAGCTCGGCAAGGCCGCGGCGATCCAGGTTGCGACGAATCCCGGCCGCGCGTTCAATCCGCTGCTGCTGTACGGCGGCACCGGCCTCGGCAAGACGCATCTCATGCACGCCGCCGGCAATCTCATGCGCGAGAACAAGCCCGGCACGAACGTGCTGTACCTGCGCTCGGAGCAGTTCGTCGGCGCGATGATCGACGCGCTGCGTACCAAGAACATGGACGAGTTCAAGCGCCGCTTCCGTTCCGTGGATGCGCTGCTGATCGACGACATCCAGTTCTTCGCCGGCAAGAACACCACCCAGGAAGAGTTCTTCCACACGTTCAATGCGCTGTTCGACGGCAAGCAGCAGATCATCCTGACCTGCGACCGCTTCCCCAAGGAAGTGGAGAACCTCGAGCCGCGTCTCAAGTCGCGCCTCGGCTGGGGCCTGTCGGTCGCGATCGAGCCGCCGGACTTCGAGACGCGCGCGGCGATCCTGCTCAGCAAGGCCGCGAGCAAGGGCATCGTGCTGCCCGAGGACGTCGCGTTTCTGATCGCCAAGCGCATGCGCTCGAACGTGCGCGACCTCGAAGGCGCGCTCAACACGCTGGTCGCGCGCTCGAACTTCGGCGGCCGCCGCATCGACGTCGCGTTCGCCCAGGAGACGCTGCGCGACCTGCTGACGGTGCACGCGCAGGCGATCACGATCCCGAACATCCAGAAGGCGGTGGCCGACTACTACCAGCTGCGCGTGCAGGACCTGCTGTCCAAGCGCCGCAGCCGTTCGGTCGCACGGCCGCGCCAGGTCGCGATGTCGCTGGCCAAGGAGCTCACCGAGCACAGCCTGCCCGAGATCGGCGACCAGTTCGGCGGCCGCGACCACACGACCGTCCTGCACGCCTGCCGCACGATCAAGGCGCTGCGTGACACCGACGGCAAGCTCAACCAGGACTGGGACAAGCTGTTGCGTACGCTTACCGGGTGAGCGACCTGTGGATAAGCGGTGTGCAAGTCTTCGGGTTAGAATTATCCACAGATGACGCACATGTGAACGCTCGCGTTCTCCCCAGCGAGTTCCATCTTCAAAGCATTGATTGAAGAGGATTTATTGGCCAGATCAGGGTTGTCCACCGGCCCTGCTACCACCAATATCTTCTTAAAGAAAAAACCTTAGAAACAGTGACGAGAAGGGACCAAGACCATGCGCTTCAGTCTGAACCGAGAAGCTCTGCTCAAGCCGCTGCAACAAGTCGTCGGTGTCGTGGAACGTCGACAGACGCTTCCCGTGTTGTCGAACCTTCTCGTTCACGTCGGTCCGGACGGCGTGTCGTTCACGGGTACCGATCTCGAAGTCGAGATGGTCGCGCGCACCGCGGCCGAGGATCTCGTGGAGGGTGAGGTGACGATTCCGGCACGCAAGCTGTTCGACATCTGCCGCGCCCTGCCCGACGGCGTGCGCGTGAAGATCGAACAGAACGGCGAGCGTGTCGCGGTGAACGCCGGACGCAGCCGCTTCACGCTCGCGACACTGCCGGCCAGCGAGTTCCCGACGATCGACAACATCGAACTCGTCGAGCGCGTGACCCTGCCCGAGGCCACGCTCAAGGACCTGATGAGCCGCACCGCGTTCGCGATGGCGAACCAGGACGTTCGCTACTACTTGAACGGCCTGCTGCTCGACCTGCGTGACCAGGCGCTGCGCTGCGTCGCGACGGACGGTCACCGCCTCGCGCTCGCCGAGACCAAGCTCGAAGCCGAGATCAGTGCACGCCGCCAGATCATCATCCCGCGCAAGGGTGTGCTCGAACTGCAAGGCCTGTTCGAAGCCGGCGACGGCACGGTCGACCTCGAGTTCGGTCGCAACCACCTGCGCCTGCGCCGCGGCGGCGTGACGTTCACGTCCAAGCTGATCGACGGCCGCTTCCCCGATTACGAAGCCGTGATCCCGATCGGCGCCGACAAGGACGTGCGTGTGAGCCGCGAGGAATTGCGCTCGGCGCTGCAGCGTGCGGCGATCCTGTCGAACGAGAAGTACCGCGGCGTGAAGCTCGAGGTCAGCCCCAACAAGCTGCGCATCGTCGCGCACAACCCGGAACAGGAAGAGGCTGTCGAGGAACTCGAAGCGCGTACCGGCGTGGCCGAGCTCAGCGTCGGCTTCAACGTGAACTACCTCATGGACGCGCTCGCCGCGCTCGGTGGCGAAGAGATCCTTCTCAGCCTGCGCGATGCGCAGTCGAGCTGCCTGCTGCGCAAGGTCGATTCCGACGACACGCGTCACGTGATCATGCCGCTGCGCCTCTGACGCGCTACGCTGCATCGCCCTCGAGGCCCGCGTCTCCCGCCCAGGAGCCGCGGGCCTTTTCGTTTGACGGGTTCGCCTCGAGCCCCGCAAGGACCATGGTTCCATCGTGCATCTCCGCGAGCTTCGCATCGAGAACCTGAGGATCCTCGCGAACGTCGATCTGGCGCTGTCGCCGGGTTGGAACGTGTTCGTCGGTGCGAACGGCGCAGGCAAGACGAGCGTGCTCGAGGCCGTGTTCCAGCTGTCGCATGGTCGATCGTTCCGCAGCGCGACGCGCGATGCGCTGACACGGCTCGGTACCGCCGGCCACGCGACGTTCGGACGGCTCGTGCTCGGCAACGGCCAGGAACGACGCATCGGGCTTGCCCGCATCGGAGGACGACTCGAGGCGCGAGTCGACGGTGAATCCGTCGGCATCGGCACGCTCGTGCAGACCTGCGCCGTCGTCTGTTTCGAACCGGGCTCGCACGAGCTGATCCATGGTGCGGCCGAGGAGCGGCGGCGCTATCTCGATTGGGGTGTGTTCCACGTGGAACATGTCTTCCTGCGTGAGTGGCGTCGATACCAACGGGCACTCAAGCAACGCAATGTGCTCGTGCGCGAAGGCGCTTCGGATACCGTGTTCGAACCGTGGGAGATCGAGATGGCCGCGTCAGGCGAGGCGCTGACGGCCAGTCGGCGACGCTACCTCGACGCGCTTGCGGCGGTGATCCATCCGCTGCTCGCGGAACTGCTCGGTGAGCTCGGCACGCCGACGCTCGGATTCTCGCCTGGATGGACGAGCGAGCTCACGCTGTCCGAGGCGCTGTCCGAGGGCAGGGGGCGGGATCGCGAACGTGGCCACACGATGCGCGGTCCGCATCGTGCCGACTGGACGATCGGCTTCGAGAGGGCGCCGCGTCGCGAGCACCTGTCGCGCGGACAGGAGAAGCTGTGCGCGCTCGCCTTCATGCTCGCCCAGGCGCGTCTGCACGCCTCGACCACCGGTGACTGGCCGATGCTGTGCTTCGACGACATCGCGTCGGAGCTGGACCGTCATCACTTGCGCACCGTGCTCGAGGCTGCGCGCGCGAGCGGGGCACAGGTGCTCGTGTCGGCCACCGAGGTGCCGGACGAGATCGCGGGGATGGATCCGCCACCGCGCGTGTTCCACGTGGAACAAGGCGTCGTAAACCCCTGAATGCTATACTTCGGGCGTTGTTCCATGCCGATGCGCCGCACGGGCTGCATCGCGCCATAGCGTGCCGTGGAGGCCCATGAGCGAGTCTTACGATTCAAGCAAGATCAAGGTCCTCAAGGGCCTCGAGGCGGTGCGCAAGCGCCCTGGCATGTACATCGGCGACACCGATGACGGCACCGGCCTTCACCACATGGTGTTCGAGGTCGTCGACAACTCGATCGACGAAGCCCTCGCCGGCTACGCGAACGAAGTCCTCGTCACGATCCATACCGACGGCTCGGTCAGCGTCGTCGACAACGGCCGCGGCATTCCGGTCGGCATGCACGAGGAAGGACGCTCGTCGGCCGAAGTCGTCATGACCGTGCTTCACGCCGGCGGCAAGTTCGACGACAACAGCTACAAGGTTTCGGGCGGCCTGCACGGCGTCGGTGTGTCGGTCGTCAATGCGCTGTCGCAGCACCTGTGGCTCACGATCCATCGCGAAGGCTTCGAGCACCAGCAGGAATACGCCCACGGCGAGCCGCAGTATCCGCTCAAGCAGGTCGGGCCTTCGACGCGTACCGGCACCACGGTGCGCTTCCTGCCGAGCACGGCGACGTTCTCGGACGTCGAGTTCCACTACGACATCCTCGCGCGCCGCCTGCGCGAACTCTCGTTCCTCAATTCGGGCGTGCGCATCGCGCTGACCGACGAGCGCAGCGATCGTCACGACGTGTTCGAATACGCGGGCGGCATCCGCTCGTTCGTCGAGCACCTCGCGCACCTCAAGACGCCGCTGCACCCGAATGTCGTGACGTTCTCGGCGCAGGATGGTGCGATCACGGTCGAGGCCGCGCTGCAGTGGACCGATGCCTACCAGGAATCGACCTACTGCTACACGAACAACATTCCGCAGAAGGACGGCGGCACGCACCTGGCCGGCTTCCGTGCGGCGCTGACGCGCACGCTGTCCAACTACATCGAGCGCGCCGGCATCCAGAAGACCGCGAAGGTCGGCCTGTCGGGCGACGACATGCGCGAAGGCCTCATCGCCGTGCTGTCGGTGAAGATGCCGGACCCGAAGTTCTCGTCGCAGACCAAGGACAAGCTCGTCTCGAGCGAGATCAAGGGCATCGTCGAGTCGTCGGTCAACGAGAAGCTCGACGAATTCCTGCTCGAGAACCCGCACGAGGCCCGCGCGATCGCGGCCAAGGTCGTCGACGCCGCGCGTGCGCGCGAGGCTGCGCGCAAGGCACGCGAGATGACGCGTCGCAAGGGGGCGCTCGACATCGCCGGCCTGCCGGGCAAGCTCGCCGACTGCCAGGAGAAGGATCCCGCCCTCAGCGAGCTGTTCATCGTCGAGGGTGACTCGGCGGGCGGTTCGGCCAAGCAGGGCCGCAACCGCAAGACCCAGGCGATCCTGCCGCTGAAGGGCAAGATCCTCAATGTCGAGCGCGCGCGTTTCGACCGCATGCTGTCCAGTGCCGAGGTCGGCACGCTGATCACCGCGCTCGGCACGGGCATCGGCAAGGACGAGTACAACATCGACAAGCTGCGCTACCACCGCATCATCATCATGACCGATGCGGACGTGGACGGCTCGCACATCCGCACCTTGCTGCTGACCTTCTTCTACCGCCAGATGCCCGAGCTCATCGAGCGCGGACACATCTACATCGGCCAGCCGCCGCTGTACAAGCTCAAGCAAGGTAAGCAGGAGCTTTACCTCAAGGACGATACCGCGCTCAACGCGTACCTGATCGCGAACGCCGTGGACAATGCCGAGCTCACCTACAGTCCCGATGCGCCACCGCTGTCGGGCGCGGGTCTCGAGAAGCTGCTCGGCGATTACCAGGCGGCCGTCGACCAGATCGACCGCATGGCCATGCGTCACGATGCAGGCCTGCTCCGCGCGCTCCTGCACGCACCCGCGCCGTCCGCCGAGGGCTGGGCCGACGAGCAGGGCCTGCAGGCCTGGCTCGGCGCCCTGCGCGCGCACCTCGCGACGAAAGCCGGGGCAGGCCAGCCGCGCTATGCCCTGCAGGTTCGCGCTGCCACCGCCGAGCATCCGGCCGCACTCGTCGTCGACCGCAGCCAGCACGGCACGACGACGACGCAGGTCCTGCCCGCGAACTTCTTCGCCGGCGGCGAATTCCGCGTCATCGCGGAGGCCGCGCGCCAGCTCGACGGACTCATCCAGCCCGGTGCGCGCATCGCCCGTGGCAACCGCAGTGCCGAGATCACCGGCGGTATCGCGCAGGCGCATGCCTGGCTCATGGACGAAGCCAAGCGAGGCCGCATGATCCAGCGCTTCAAGGGCCTCGGCGAGATGAATCCCGAACAGCTCTGGGAAACCACGGTCAATCCCGAGACGCGACGCCTGCTGCAGGTGACGATCGAGGACGCCGTGGCGGCCGACCAGATCTTCTCGACGCTGATGGGCGACGTGGTCGAGCCGCGTCGCGAGTTCATCGAGCAGAACGCGCTGCGGGTGAGCAACCTCGACGTCTGACGTCGGGTGCGGCCGGAGTGCCGCATCGCCTGAAGGGATCCAGCGCATTGCGGTGACGGTCGGGCGGGACCGTCATCGAACCCCGCGGGCGACCCCCGCGCGTTGAACGGAAGCGACGCCACGGGTCGTTCCACGGTCAGGCGCTCGGCTTGTACAGCCGGGCGCGCCGGCGGTACGCTCCGGCGACCCGATATCCGCTGTCCGCGTGCGGACAGCCTTCCCTGATTTCCAGTCGAGGTGAACACCATGACCTTCCCGAGGCTCGCTCGATTCGCGCTGTGCGCGTTCGTGCTGCTGCTGTCGACGGCGACGTACGCGCAGCGCAACAAGAAAGAAGTCAACGAGTATCCGAACGCGACGCGTACGGATCCCAAGAGCACGATGTCGGAGCGCGAGCAGCGCGACCTCAGCAAGGCGACGGATCTCGTCAACGACGGCAAGGGCACCGAAGCCATGCCGCTGATCGACAAGGCCCTCGGCAACGCGAAGATCGGCAAGTACGCCGAAGCGTACGCCTACCAGCTGCAGGGCCGCGCGAAGTGGGAGCTCGACGACGAGGCCGGCGCGATCGAGGCGACCAAGAAGGCGATCGATCTCAACACGCTGCCGAACAACCAGCACTTCCCGCTCATGTACCAGCTCGCGCAGATGTACGTGCAGGGCGAGAACTACACCGAGGCGCTCGCGACGCTCGAGCGCTGGGAGAAGGAAGCAGGCAAGACCACGCCGGATGCGCTCGCGCTCAAGGGCAACGCCTTCTACCGCCTCGACCGCTTCCAGGAAGCGATCGACACGATGAAGCAGGCGATCTCCACCTCCGAGACGCCGAGCGAGAGCTGGAGCCAGATCCTCATGGCCAGCTACTTCGAACTGAACCAGTTCGACGAGGCGGCCAAGCTCACCGAGGCGGAACTCGCCAAGAAGCCGAACGACATCAAGCTCATCAAGCAGCTCGCCACGATCTACGTGCAGGGTGACAACTACCCGAAGGCGATCGAGGTGCTCAGCAAGGCGCGCAGCCAGGGCCTCATCACCTCGGCGGACGACTACATGCAGCTGGCCAAGCTCTACGCGAACGCCGACAAGCCCAAGGATGCATCCGAAGTGCTCAAGGAAGGCCTCGCCAAGGGCATCGTGCCGGCCTCGCTGGATTCGCTGCGCCTGCAGGGCGACCTGTGTTCGCAGTTCGACGACGACGCCTGCGCGATCGACGCCTACACGAAGGCCTCTCCGCTCGCGAAGGACGGCAACGTCGACTACCAGCTCGGCTACCTGCTGTTCTACGCCGACAAGGCTGCACAGGCCAAGGAAGCCTTCACGCGTGCGCTGACCAAGGGCGGCCTGCGCCAGGAGGGCGAGACCTACGTCCTGCGCGGCGACACCGAGAACGAGCTCGGCAACGATGCGGCTGCCCTCGCCGACTGGCGCAAGGCGACCACGTACCCCAGCGCGAAGACGATGGCCGAGCAGCGCATCAAGGCCGCCACGGGCGGTGTGAAGCTCAAGCGCCCCGTGAAATCAAAGACCTGATGAACCCTGTCATCAGACTGTCCGCGCACTGTCCGAACCTGTCCGCCGGCTCTTGTCGGACAGGTTCCGGGTGTTGTACCGTGACGGGCTCCGCTGTTTCGGACGCACGCTGGTCACGCCCGTTGGGTACCCGGCCGACCGCCGGTCTCAATAACACTCGTTTGGTCTTTACCGATGGCTGACATCTACAAACCCGACAGCGATTCATTCAACTGGCGCCGCGTCACCGCGTTGTCGGGTGCGTTCCTCACGCACGTCTTCGCTCTGGCCCTGCTCGCGACCCCTCCGTCGCCGCCGCCGCCGAAAGAGAAGAAGGTCGACAACAAGGTGACGGTCGAGTTCATCGAACCGCCGCCGCCGCCGCCACCGCCGCCGCCTCCGCCTCCGGAGCCGCCCAAGAAGCCGCCGCCGAAGGTGATCGAGAAGATCAAGCCGCCGCCGACTCCGCCGCCGGAGCCGCCGCCGCCGGTGATCGTCGAGGAAGCGTCGCCGATGTCCGTCGCGGCGCCGCCGCCTGCGCCGCCGGCTCCGCCTGCGCCGCCGGTCGACATCGCGCCGAGCGAGAACATCAGCTACCGTAAGATGCGCCCGCCGAAGTACCCGCCGCAGGCCATCCGCCAGCACCAGCAGGGCAGGGTCATGCTCAAGGTGCTCGTGGGCCTCGACGGAACGCCGGAGGAGATCACGGTGGAAAAGTCCAGCGGTTCGCGTTTGCTGGACCAGGCTGCGATTGCAGCCGTCAAGACCTGGGTGTTCAATGCAGGCATGAAGAACGGCGCACCCGCCCGCGGGTATGCCTTGGTCCCGATCGAGTTCAACCTCAACCAGTAGCCCTCATCTCAAGGTAGCGCCATGCAGCAAGAAGCCCCTACGACCACGCCTGCGGATCAGTCAGGTGTCATTCCTCCTCCGGTGCCGGGTGGTGGCAACAACGCCCAGGCGATGTCGCAGATGGGCTTCGACCATCTGATCCACAACTTCGACGCGGTCGGTTGGGTGGTGTTCGCCACGCTGATCATCATGTCGCTGCTGTCGGTGTACTTCATCATCGCCAACCTCATCCGCAACGCGATGGTGCGTTCGCGCATGGACCGCGTGATCCACACGTTCTGGGAAACGCCGTCGGCGCAGGACGCGATCCGCTTCCTCGAAGAGCAGCCGAAGTCGGAGCCGTTCTCGAAGATCGCGCTCGACGCCGCGCAGGCCGCGCAGCACCACTCGCGCCATGAGGGCAGCCGTCTCGTCGAGGCGCTGAACCGCTCCGAGTTCATCGACCGCGCGCTGCGCCAGGGCGTCGCCCGCGAGAGCATGCGCCTCGAAGGCGGCCTGACGGTGCTCGCCACGGTCGGTTCGACGGCTCCGTTCGTCGGCCTTCTCGGTACGGTGTGGGGCATCTACCACGCGCTCATCAAGATCGGCGCGACCGGCAACGCCTCGATGGAAGCCGTCGCCGGCCCCGTCGGCGAGGCGCTGATCATGACCGCGATCGGTCTCTTCGTCGCGATCCCGGCCGTGCTCGCGTACAACTTCTACGTGCGCAGCAACCGCCTCATCTACGCCCGCTTCGACGAGTTCGCGCACGACCTGCACGACTTCTTCGCGATCGGTTCGCGTATCGACGCCGCTGCGGCTCCGGCACCCGCCATCGCGAGGAAGTAAGCCATGGCCTTCAGTTCCAATTCGGGCAGTGGTCCGATGGCGGAAATCAACGTCACGCCCCTCGTGGACGTGATGCTGGTGCTCTTGATCATCTTCATGATCACGGCGCCGCTGATGACCCACAAGATCCGCATCGACCTTCCGCAGGCCAATCCGAACACGCAGGAGACCACTCCGCCCGAACCGATCGATCTCGCGGTTCGCGAAGGTGGCGACCTGTTCTGGAACGACGAGCCGATCACCGAAGCGATGCTGCAGGCCCAGCTCCGCGTCGCGGCGCAGAAGAATCCGCAGCCCGAGCTGCAGATCCGCGCCGACAAGACCACGCAGTACCAGCTCATCGCGACGGTCATGGCCAACGCCAAGAGCGCAGGCATGGTGAAGATCGGTTTCATCACGGCCCAGCAGTAACACGCTCCACGTTCCATGCTTCGAAGAAACGGCGTCCCTCGGGGCGCCGTTTTCGTTTGCGCGGGATCAGGGGACTTCCGGCAGCTCCATACGCGGGTGTACGCTGGACGCGTCGCGGTCCTCGATCCCGGCATGCCCGGTTCGACATCGCGACGGCCGTTGTCCGATCCTGCCACGTCGAGGAGATGCCTCCATGTCGTTCGCCGTCGATCGTTCCACCACGTCCGCGCCGCTGAGCCAGATCAACATCACGCCGCTCGTCGACGTCATGCTCACCGTGCTCATCATCTTCATGGTCACGACGCCGATCGTGCTCAAGAAGGTGCCGTTGCCGCTGCAGGGCGGCGAGAACACGCCGCAGGTCGAGCCGCGCGTCCTCGGTGTCGCGATCCTCGACGATGGACGTCTCGTGCTCGGCGAACGGCCCACGACGCGTGGCGAACTCGACACCGAGCTGCGCATCGCCGCGGCGAACGGCCCGGTGCGTCTGGAGATCCGCCCGCAGTCGGGCTCGGCCTACGACGACCTCGCCCAGGTGCTCGTGCTCGCGAGCAATGCGAACGTGTCCAACGTCGGCGTCGAGGTGCCTGCGGGGCGCTGAGCACGATTCGACGGACCGGAGGAAGTGCACCGTCGCGGGTCGCATCGCATCGTGGGGGATGCCACGCGCGTGGTGGCCCGCGCTCCAAGGCCGAATCGACACGCGTGGATGCGGCCGCCGGTCAGGCCCGCGTGGCGCCGGCGATCAACGCGTTGTAGCGCCCGATCGTCGTCGCCAGCCCGAAGTCGATCGCTTCGGCGAACAGTGCGTGGCCGATCGACACCTCGTCGAGGCCTTCGACCGCGCCCAGCAGCGCACCGAGGTTGTCGAGGCTGAGGTCGTGACCGGCGTTGACGCCGAGACCCGCCGCGCGCGCCTCGCGTGCCGTCTGCGCGCACGCGGCGAGCTCGCGTGCCGCGTCGCCGCCCGCATGGGCGTGTGCGAAAGGCCCCGTGTACAGCTCGATGCGCTGCGCACCGATGTCGGCGACGCGCGCGATGTCCTTCGCGCCCGCATCCATGAACAGGCTCACGCGGCAGCCTTCCGAGCGCAGCGCGGCGACGAGCGGGCGCAGGCGCTCCGCGTCGCGTGCGAGGTCGAAGCCGTGGTCGGACGTGATCTGGCCATCGCCGTCGGGGACCAGCGTCGCCTGCGCAGGGCGCACGCGCCGCACGAGCTCGAGAAAGCCCGGATACCCCTCGCGCGACGGCGCGAACGGGTTGCCTTCGAGGTTGTACTCGGCGCCGTCGAGCACGCCGGCGATCCGCATGACGTCGTCGCTGCGGATGTGCCGCTGGTCCGGCCTCGGATGCACGGTGATGCCGTGGGCGCCGGCGGCGAGCGCCTTGCGCGCGAACACGGCCGGATCGGGAAACGCGCCGCCGCGCGAGTTGCGCAGCACGGCGATCTTGTTGACGTTGACGCTGAGGACGGTCACGGCGCCGGCTCCGCTGCGGGGAACGCCTAGCGTAGCGGATGCGTCAGGCGATCCTGCGTCAGCGGCAGGCCTCGCTGCTCTCGCGCCACACGACAGGCTCCCAGTACGCGCCGTCCTTCCACTGCGTGCGCTTGTCCTCGTCGAGCTTAGCGGCGACGTGGTACGTCGTGCCGGGCGCGACCTCGATCGTGAGCCGCTTGTAGACCTTGCCGGCGCTGCGCTGGCGATCATTGATGCCGAGGTAGCGGTTCTCGATCTTCTCGGCGATCTCCACGACATGCTGGCCCGCCTCGACGCGGAACGACTGCTGGCCCTGCACACCGGCGAGCCTGCCGTCGATGCTGATGAGCATGGCTTCGTGCAGCTTGTCCTGGCGCGGCGCGACGTCGAAGGTGCTGATGCGCCCGCAGCCCGAACCCGCGACGGCCGCCGTGCCGCCCGCGCCGCCGATCGACACGCGCACGGCCGGGATCCATGTCGCGGCGAGCGCGCCGCTCAACGCCATCATCTGGCCACCGCGCCGCACGTCGAAGCGCACGGGCGCGCCGTCCTCGAGGGTGTCGACACGATCGCGCAGGACACCTGCGGCACGCGCCGAACCGGCACCGTCACTGCCGAGCGCAGCGAGGCTGTCGCCGTTGACCGTGACGAGCACGTCGCCGCTGCGCAGGCCGATCCGTTCCGCGCTGCTGCCGGGCGTCGTGCCGAGCACGCGCAGGCCTTCATGCGCACGCTCACCGCTCGAACTGTCGACGAGTACGCCGAGGTTGCCGACGCGCTGGCGCGGCTCGTCGATGGTCAGCGCGATCTGGTCGGGAGGCGTGTCGCCGAAGGCGCCGCTCTCGATCATGTCGAGGAGCAGCACGCGCAGATCCTCGCGCAGGCGCTGTTCGGCACCACTCGTAGCGGCCTTCGTTCCGGCCGCGACCGCGACGGCGGGTGCCGTGGAGATCGGGTCGGCCGCGGCTACGGACGACGCGCCGAGCGAGGCGGCGGTCAACGCACTGGCGATGGCGATGCGCTGCAGATTCATGTTCGTTCTCCGACCCACGTGTTCATGTTCAGATGCGTGTCACTGCGGCGGTTCGCGCCGCGTCATGATCGATGAGACTGCGCAGCGCGGCATTGCGTTGCTGCCACAGCGGCGCGAGTTCATCGGACGTTGCGCCACGGTCGTAGGCGGCCTGCAGCGCATCGTCGATGCCGAGCAGGCGCGCACGCGCCGGAACGTGTCCCGGTGCCCTCGCGCTCGCGAGCCACTCGCGCTCGAGAGCCTCGGATTGCATTTGCCACGCCGTGGTGTCGGCTTCGACGCCACTCGTGCCGCCTTCGGGTGCGCCGATACGCAGCACCACGACGGCGAGCGCCGCCGCGATGCCCGCGCCGATCCAACCGGTACGCACCGCCGAGCGGGAGCGTCGACGCCGTGCGTGTGCGTCCTCGATGCGCGTCCACAACGACGCATCGGGTTCGAACTCGGGCAGCTTGTCCAGCATCGCCTGTACGCGTGCGGTGGAACCGTGCGACGTGCTCATGGAATCTCCTCGGCCTCGCCTGCGTGTCCGTCGACATCCGCAGCCAGACGCTTGAGCGTCCGCGCGAGGATCGACTTCGAATAACTTTCGCTCTGCCCGAACAGCTCGGCGAGCTCCTTGTGCGTGTAGCCCTCGACCTGGTGGAGCACGAGGATCGCGCGCGCCCTCGGCGGCAGGCGCTTGAGCAGCGACCACGCGTCGACGGCATCCTCGCCGGAAACCTCCAGCGCGCTCATCCCTGCGAAGACCTCTTCCGCGTCCTCGTCGCCGAAGCGCCGGTTGCGCCGGACGACGTCGATCGTCGCGTTGGCGGTCATGCGCTTGAGCCACGCACCGAACGGCGCGTCGCCGCGGAATCCCTTGATCGTGTCGAGCATGCGCACGAACACGTCCTGCACGACATCCTCGGCGGCGGCCGGCTCGCCCAGGATGCGCATCGCGAGCGTGTAGCACGCCTTGGCATAACGCGCATAGATCGCCGCGTAGGCCCGCCCGTCGCCACGACGCGCACGTTCGAGCGTGAGGGCGTCGAGTTCCTGGCCGAAGCCCGAGCTCACGCGTTGGGGTGTTCCGTCTGCAGCCACATGCAGGAAGACGAACGACGGTGCACCGTCGTCGCAGCCGGGATCACGGTGCGGCCGCGCGCCGCGGGACGCGGGCCTCGCGCACGTTGGACATCGGCACGGCCATCGCGGCCTCGCCACCGTCGACGCGCACCGCCAGCAGGACGCGTACCGCGTCCACTTCGCGCACGCGGCCCTCGATGACCTTGCCGCCGCGTGTCACGAGACGCACGCGCTGACCGACGCGCTGGCCGAGGCTGCCGACCGGCACGACATCGTGGTCCGGACCCTGCTGGGTACGGGGGGCGAGCCGTTCGACGACGCCTTCGCGCCAGACCATCGCCAGCGTGGAGCCTTCCGGCGGCCGTGGTGCGCTGGCGCCGAGGCGCTCGTCGCCGATGGTCCGACCCGGTGGGGTCGCAGACGGGCGCTCCGCGACGACGTCCGCGACCTGCGCGGGGGCCTCGCGCACCTCGGGCGCCGCGGCCGGTGCTTCGCCTGGAACGCTAGAAGGAGCCGCCGCGACCGCCACGGGGGGAGGAACGACGGCGGCAGGCGTGACGGGCGCCGCCGCGGGAGGTGGATCCACAACCGGCACCGCAGGCTCGGGCGCGGGCGGCGCCGACACCGGTGGCGCCGGGGTCCCGGCCAGGACGACGGCGGCATCTCCGGCGGGCACGGCGGGGGACGGATCGCTCTCGACCGGATCGGAGAACGCGATCCGCAGCATGACGGGAGGTGTGTCGTCGTGGCGCATCGTGATGCTGAGCAGACGCAGCAGTTCGGCACGCGACTCGCTGCCGTAGCGTTCCAGCGCCCAGCCTGCATCGGGCACGCTCGCGAAGGCCAGCGTGCCGCCGCGTTCGACGAGCTGGCGGTAAGCCGTGCGGATGTCGGCTCCCGGCGCGATGCCACGCGCGCCGAGGAAGGCGTCGATTCCTGCGAGATGACGATCCACGAACTGCGAGGGCGTGATCGAAAGGCGTTGCGCACAGTAGTGGTTGCGCCGCGCGAAGTAACCCTCGTCGCGGTAGGCGACCTCGGTGCGGGAAAGACGGACCTCACCGCGGGCCGGCCCGGGCGCCATCGCCGCAGGCGTGAACGCGGCGATCTCGGCGCGCACGCGAAGGGTCGACACGCCGGGTGCCTCGAGGTCGAAGGTCAGGTCGAGGCGTTTGTCGTCCGCGTGGTAGCGGTAGGCGAGCCGGTCGCGTCGCTCGCCCACGTCGACACCCATCTGGTGGCGGTCGGACGCGTCGAAACGATCCGCGTCGCACCCGAACGACTCGAACGGCGCGAGCACGGGCGTTCCCCACCAGTCGGTCGCGGCGCTGGCGGGTGCGCCGTCCAGCGAGAGCCCGCGCACGTCCATGTCGAGCGAGGCGAACCGCTCGGCGTCGTCGCTGAACCAGCCGCCGACCAGCCAGAACAGCCCCGGACGACGCACGTGGGCGACACGAGCCGTGGCCGAACCACCGGCCCAGACGAGACGGGGTTCGCGCAGACGCGCACTGCCGTCGAGTGCGATGCCGGCGGAGGCGTAGGTGAGCGTCGCGATCGGCGCGAGCGCTGCGGCCAGCCGCGCCGCCTCGGCTCGCGCGGCGATCTCCAGGCACGCCGCGACGGCGCCGGTGGCGACCACCAGCGCGAGCACGACGTGGCGAGATCTGATCCGCATGTGCATCCCTGTAGTCCGGTACCGACGGTGCCGGATCACCCCCTGCGCGAACGACGATAGCCGGATTGCCATGGAGCGGCAACGCGCTCCGTCACACGAAACGTAACGCTTGGTGATGTCGGAACCGCGTCGCGTGACGCAGGTCGCGCTCGTGCGCGCCGTTCAGCCGATCGCCCTGGCGAGTGCGGCTTCCAGGCCATCGGGTTGGTCGCGCATCGCGTCGAGCGATGCGCGGTCCCATGCGCCGGCGACGCGCCCTTCGTGCAGCAGCATCGCGCGGTCGGCATGGCGCTCGACGATGTCGAGCGCATGCGTGGCGAGGATCACCGCGCATCGGCCCGTGGACAGGCGCTCGCGCAGGACCTGCTTGAGGACGAGCGCACTGGCCGGATCGAGGCCGTTGAAGCTCTCGTCGAGCACGACCATACGCGGCGAGCCGACCAGTGCGAGCAGCACGCCGAGCTTCTGGCGCGTGCCGTAGGAATACGTCGCCACGGGAGCCTCGAGCCAGCGTGCGATGCGAAGGGCCTCGGCGAGGGCGTCGAGGCGTGTGTCGCGTGTGTCGACACCGCGCGCGGCCGCATGCACGGCCAGGCATTGCGCGCCGGTCAGCACGTCGGGCAGCCGATCGGCCGCGACCGCCTGGCCGAGGGCGACGCGATCGCCGCCGTGCGTCGTCGACACCGGACTGCCGTCGAGCCGGATGGTCCCCGCACTCGCGGGCAGGCGACCGCAGATCGCGTCGAGCAGCGTGCTCTTGCCGCTGCCGTTCGGGCCGAGCAGCGCGAGCCACTCGCCGGCCTCGAGGTGCAGGTCGACGCCGTGCAGCACGACGCGACCGGCACGCATCGCGACGAGGCCCTCGACCTCGAGCAGGCAGCTCATGAGCGCCTCCGGCGGGCAACCCGCAGTACGGCCCACGACGCGAACAACGCGGGGAGGGCCCACGGCGAAACGGCCGCGGCGCACGCGACGGCCGCGAGCACGGCGCACTGGATCACGCGCGCACGCCGCATGTCGTCGCGCCATGCGAACGCGGTGTCGACGAGCCACGCGACGGTCGTCCATGCCGCTGCGACGAGTACGACGACCGATCCGGGCGCGACGCCGAGCGCGACCAGGGCGAGACCGCCGAGCATGCCCGCGACGAGCTGCACGAGCACGACGCGCCGGCACAGCGGCCACGCCCATTGCGTCAGGGCCAGCGGAGCCGAGGGCAGCCATTGCGCGGCGCGTGGCACGGTGGCGAGCAGGGCGCGCGAGGTCTCGACGACGACGAGTGCGCTCGCGCCGACGGCGAGCACGCCGAGACCCTGCGCCCCGGTCGTGCCCATCGGCAGCAACAGCAGCAGCGCACCGAGCGCGCGCGCGTGCACGCCCGGGTCGCCGTCGGCGACGGCTTGCGCGAGCGGCCAGCGGACGAGGGCTTCGAAGCCGGGGACGATGGTCGTGCCATGCCGAGGCAGGCGTCTGTCACGAAGACGTGGTGGCGGCGCGTCGTGGCGACCCTGCCACCAGCCCGCGGCGGCGCCGAGGCATCCGGACGCGATGATCAGGGCCAGTGCCGCGACAGGTCGTCCGCCGCCCGCCGGAAGTGCGACGAGCACGGGCGTCGCGAGGACGATGCCCAGGATGGGCACGAGTCCGCGCCGCGCCAGCGCGACGCGGTGCGACCACGCCTGCACCGGCAGCGCGCCGAGCCACGACACGGCGTGCGCGGCACGCAGGCGACGATGTCGACGCATCGCGGCGACCCCCGCGAGCAGCGCTGCAGCGCATGCGAACGGCGCGGGCTGGCTCGCCAGACGGGCGAGTACCGTCGCAGATGCGTCGCCCAGCGAGGCGAGCGCGAAGGCTGTGCCTGCGAGCGCGAGGAAGGCGATGCCTGGGACGGCCAGGCGCGCCGGCATCGGGGTCGATCGCCACGTCGCGATGCGGTTCGCGCGGGCCATGCGCGCCGCGAGCAGGATCGGGTGGGTCATGCGCGGGTGGCGGCCGTCGGGTCGGGCTGCCATGGAACGCTCGCCGGGAGGATGGTTCCCCACCTCAGTGGGACGGGGGCAGTCCGCCGTTGGCGCTCGACAGTGCGTCCTGTTCGACCGCGAGGTGGTTGGCGAGCAGGGCGACCTGGGTGCGGTTGCTGACGCCGAGCTTGCGCATGATCGCGGTCATGTGCGCCTTGACGGTGGCCTCGGACACGCTGAGCTCGTAGGCGATCTGCTTGTTGAGCAGGCCTTCGGCGATCATCGACAGCACGCGGAACTGCTGCGGCGTGAGTTCGGCGATGCGCGCCGCGATCGCGACCTCGTCGGGCGGCAGCGCGGTGTCGGAGCCACCGGCGGCCTCGGGCGGCAGCCAGACGTCGCCGTCGAGCACGCTCAGCACGGCGCCGACGATGACGTCGACCGACACCGACTTGGGGATGTAGCCGGACGCGCCGTGCGCGATCGCGCGGCGCATGACCGCGCTTTCCTCGTGCGCGGAGACCACGATGATCGGCAGCGACGGGTGCTGGCCGCGCACGTGGGCGAGCGTCGAGAACCCGCGCGCGCCGGGCATGTGCAGGTCGAGCAGCAGCAGCTCGGCATCGGGATGGCGGTCGGCGAGCACCTGCAGCGAGGCGACGCTGTCGGCCTCGTGCAGGGTCGCGTCGGGCAGGGCGCGCAGCACGGCCCTCCGCAAGGCGTCGCGGAACAGCGGGTGGTCGTCGGCGATGAGGACTTCGCGCATCTTCCCTGGCTCCCGGGTCGGTCGTCCCTTCCCGGCGAGCACTCCTAGCGCACGAGGCGCTCGTTGACGAGGTTGGTGACGACCGACGGATCGGCCAGTGTCGAGGTGTCACCGAGCTGGTCGGGCGCGTTCTCGGCGATCTTGCGCAGGATGCGGCGCATGATCTTGCCCGAGCGCGTCTTCGGCAGGCCCGGCGCCCACTGCAGGTGGTCCGGCGTGGCGATCGGTCCGATCTCCTTGCGCACCCATGCGACGAGTTCCTTGCGCAGCTCCTCGGTCGGCTCGATGCCGGTCTTGAGCGTCACGTAGGCGTAGATGCCCTGGCCCTTGATGTCGTGCGGGCAGCCGACCACGGCGGCCTCGGCGACGTGCGGATGCGCGACGAGCGCGCTCTCGACCTCGGCCGTGCCCATGCGGTGGCCCGACACGTTGATGACGTCGTCGACGCGGCCGGTGATCCAGTAGTAGCCGTCCTCGTCGCGGCGCGCGCCGTCGCCGGTGAAGTACGTGCCCGGATACGTGCGGAAATACGTGTCGATGAAGCGTGCATGATCGCCATAGACCGTGCGCATCTGGCCCGGCCACGAATCGGTGAGCACGAGGTTGCCCTCGGTCGCGCCTTCGAGCACGACGCCGTTGGCGTCGACGATCTGCGGCGTGATGCCGAAGAACGGCCGCGTCGCCGAGCCGGGCTTGAGGTCGGTCGCGCCGGGGAGCGGCGTGATCAGGATGCCGCCGGTCTCGGTCTGCCACCAGGTGTCCACGATCGGGCAGCGGCCGTCGCCGACGACGCGGTGGTACCACTCCCAGGCTTCGGGATTGATCGGTTCGCCGACCGAGCCGAGCAGGCGCAGGCTCGCGCGCGAGGTCTTGCGCACGGGCTCCTCACCCTCGCGCATGAGTGCGCGGATCGCGGTGGGTGCGGTGTAGAACAGCGTGACCTTGTGCTTGTCGACGACTTGCCAGAAGCGCGAGGAATCCGGGAAGTTCGGCACGCCCTCGAACATGACCGTGGTCGCGCCGTTGGCGAGCGGGCCGTAGACGAGGTAGCTGTGGCCGGTGACCCAGCCGATGTCGGCAGTGCACCAGTAGACGTCGTCCTCGCGCAGGTCGAACACACTTTCGTGCGTGAAGCTCGCGTAGACGAGGTAGCCGCCGGTCGTGTGCAGCACGCCCTTCGGCGTGCCGGTCGAACCCGACGTGTAGAGAATGAAGAGCGGATGCTCGGCCTCGCAGGCGACCGGCGCGTGCGAGGCCGGCTGGTCGGCGACGAGTGCGTCCCACCAGCGATCGCGCGGCACCTGCATGTCGACCGTGCCGCCGGTGCGCTTCACCACCAGCACGGTCTCGACACTCGTCGTGTTCGGGCGCTTGAGCGCCTCGTCGACGTTGGCCTTGAGCGGCACGCGCTTCTTGCCGCGCAGGCCTTCGTCGGCGGTGATGACGAGCTTGCACTGGCTGTCGGCGATGCGGCTCGCGAGCGAGTCGGGCGAGAAGCCCGCGAACACGATCGTGTGCACGGCGCCGATGCGCGTGCAGGCGAGCATCGCGACGGCGGCTTCGGGAATCATCGGCAGGTAGATCGCGACGCGATCGCCCTTCTTCACGCCGAGGCTGGTCAGCAGGTTCGCGGCCTTGCACACGTCGGCGTGCAGTTCGCGGTAGCTGATGCGGCGCGACTCGGCCGGATCGTCGCCTTCCCAGATGATCGCGGTCTTGTCGCCGCGCGTGGCGAGGTGGCGGTCGAGGCAGTTGGCGGACACGTTGAGCGTGCCGTCGTGGTACCAGCGGATGTGCAGGTCCTTGGCATCGAAGGACACGTCCTTGACCTGCGTGTACGGCGTGATCCAGTCGATGCGCTCGCCGATGCGTCCCCAGAACGCAGCCGGGTCGGCGATCGACTCGGCGTACATCGCGTCGTAGCGCGCGCGGTCGATGCGCGCCTGCGCGGCGACCTGTTCGGGTACGGGGTGCAGCGTCTGCGACATGGGGATCTCCGACAGTCCATCGATCATCGAGCGCCGAAGATCATGCCATGCGCTTTTGCGGCAAAGGGGGCCGTTACGACTTTGGTCGCATCTCGACCAATGGTGAATAGGCGCGGCGGAATGCCACGCGCGATGCTCCGGCGGTCCTATTCACCGGGAGGGGCCCATGACGATCCACACCACCACCAGATTCAGGCTCGCGGCGATCGCCGCCGCGTGCGCACTCGCACTGCCCGGCGTCGCCGCCGCGCAGTCCGCCAGCCGCGAACAGCTCGAGCAGCGCGTCGCCGAGCTCGAGCGCCAGGTCCAGGAACTCGTCGGCGAACTGCGCGCCCAGCGCGCCGCACCGCCGCCGGCCGCGGCACCGGCCGCACCCGCCGTCGCGGCCGTGCCC
>JASCPI010000035.1 GCA_029959555.1 Lysobacteraceae bacterium PS02065
GGGGGGGGTGTGTTTTTTTTTAATACCCACGGGGGGGGGGGGGGGGGGGGGGGGGGGGGGCGCCCCCCCCCCCGCGCCGGGGTCACACGGCGTCCGACAGCGAGGTGAACGTGAAGTCGCGCAGCTTCATCGGCGGGATCATCATGACGAACGGGGACTCGTCGTCGCCGACGCGCACCGGCTTGCCGATCTCCTCGATGTTGTTGAGCATGATCACGGGCGACTCGTTGAAGCGGAAGTTCTTGATCGGGTACTTGATCTCGCCGTTCTCGACATAGAACGTGCCGTCGCGCGTGAGGCCGGTCAGCAGCACGGTCTGCGGATCGACCATGCGGATGTACCAGGTGCGCGTGACGAGGATGCCCTTCTTGGTCGACTTGACCAGGTCCATCGTCGACTTGTCGCCGCCGACCATGATCAGGTTGCCGGGCTGGCCATCGGCGGCCTTGCCCTTCTCCTTGGCCCAGAAGCGCGAGTAGCGCATGTACTCGACCTTGCCCTTGGTGATGATCGGCGTGCGCTTGCGCGGCAGACCTTCGTTGTCCCAGGGCAGCACGGCGGAGCTCGCGTCGTTCGGGTCGGCATAGATCGTCACGCGCGGGTCGAACATCTGCTCGCCGACCTTGTTGCCACCGCCCTTCTTGGACAGGAAGCTGCGGCCTTCGTCGGCCTGGCGCGCGTCGAAGCCGAACATCATGAACGAGATCAGGCCCGCGGTCGCGGCCGGCTCCATGATGACCGTGTACTTGCCCGGCTCGAGCGCCTTGGCCTCGCGCGACTCGCGCGCCTTCTTCATCGCGACCTGGATCTCGCTCTTGGCGTCGAACTGCGCGACGTCGGCGACGTTGCGCGCGACCCAGCCGGAGCCGGTCTCGTCATCGGTGCGCACCGTGCACGTGAAGTCGAGGTTGGTGCTCTTCTGGTAGCCGAAGTTGCCGTTGCTGTTGGCGATCGCCGAGTAGCGCGCGCTGTCGGAAAGGAAGCCCGCGGCGACGAGCTTGTCCTTGCGGCAGGGCTCGATCGAATCGGCAGCGACCTGGGCGCGGTACTCCGGCGTGATCGCCGCGGTCTTGTCGAACCAGGTCTTGGTCGCGGTGTATTCCTGCTTGCCGATCGCGGGCAGGAACTCGGGGTTTTCCGGCGCGAGCTTCGCGAGCTCCTCGGCGCGGCGCACGACCTTCTCGAGCGAGGCGTCGTCGAACTCGTTGATCGTCGCCGTGCCGACGCGCTTGCCGAACGCGACCTGCACGCCGAGTTCGGCGTTGCTGACGATGCCGCTGGTCGACACCGCGTTGCGCGCATAGCGGATGTTGCCCGCCACCGAGCCGCTCAGCGTGGCCGTGCACTCGTCGGCCTTCGACAGCTTGATGACCTTGTCCAGGATCGCCTTGGCTTCCTGTTCGGTATGGATGCTCATGACCTTGCTCCCGTGATCAGCCGAGGCTGCGTGCCGTATTGATGACGTTGATGCCGTTGAAGCGCGCCGTGCTCGAGCCGTGCGAGACCGCCGAGACCTGGCTCGGCTGGCCCTTGCCGTCGAAGAACGAGCCGCCCATGCGGTAGTCGCGCTCGTCGCAGATCGCCGAGCACGCGTTCCAGAACTCCGGCGTGCGGATCTGGTAGGCGACGTCCTCGAGCATCTGCGTGACCTTGCCGTCCTTGATCTCGAAGAACAGCTGGCCGCCGAACTGCGCGTTGTAGCGCTGCTGGTCGATCGAGAACGAACCGTTGCCGATGATGTAGATGCCGTTCTCGACATCCTTGACGAGCTCGGCCGGCGTCAGCTTCGCCTTGCCCGGCGCGAGCGACACGTTGGCCATGCGCTGGAACTGCACGCTGTCCCACGAATCGGCGTAGCAGCAGCCCTGCGATTCGGTCTCGCCGATGATGTGGGCCTGGTCGCGGATCGCCTGGTAGTTGACGAGGATGCCGTCCTTGACCAGATCCCAGCGCTTGGTCTTGATGCCTTCGTCGTCGTAACCGACCGCACCGAGCGAACCCTTCTGGGTCTTGTCGGCGAACAGGGTGACCTTGTCGCTGCCGTACTTGAAGTTCTTCGACTTCCACTTGTCGAGCGTCGCGAAGCTCGTGCCGGCGTAGTTGGCCTCGTAGCCGAGCACGCGATCGAGCTCGAGCGGATGGCCGACCGACTCGTGGATGGTCAGCCACAGGTGGACCGGATCGAGCACGAGGTCGTACTTGCCCGGCTTCACGCCCGGCGCCTTGAGCTTCTCCTGCGCGTGGCGCGCGGCGATCGCGGCGTCCTCGACGAGGTCGTACGAATCGGTGTAACCGATCGTGCCGCCGATCATCTCGATCTTGTGTTCCTTCTTGCCGTCCAGGTACTCGTAACCCATTCCGACCGGCGAGGACAGGCCCGAGCGGCTGCGGAACTTGCCGGAGGCCTTGTCGATCGCGGTGACGTTGAGCGGCACCCACAGGCGGTGCACGTCCTGGTCGATGTAGGAGCCGTCGGACGAGGCGAAGTACTTCTGCTCGTTGACCTGGAACATCGTCGAGTTGACGAAGCTCGCGCCGGCCTTGATCGCCGCCGCGTTGGCGGTCAGCAGCAGCTCGACCTTGTCCTTGACCGGGACTTCCATCGCGTTGCGCACGATCGGCGTGGCCCACGACACCTCGCCCACACCCTTGGCCGGCGCGAGGCGCACGGGTTCGACGGTCAGGCGTGCGTTCGCCTTGGCGATCGCCGCGGCCTGGCGCGCGGCCTTGGCGACCGCGTCGTCGGAAAGGTCATTGGTCGCCGCGAAGCCCCAGGTGCCGTCGACGATGACGCGCACGCCGATGCCGGTCGACTCGGTGTTGACGACGTTCTGGACCTTGTCTTCACGCGTGACGATGAACTGGCGCAGGTAGCGGCCGATGCGCACGTCGCAGTAGGTCGCGCCGAGGTCCTTGGCCGCGGCGAGCGCGGTGTCGGCGAGGCGCTTCTTGAGGGCGACCTCGAGCTTGGTCGTGAGCACCTCGGCGGCGACGACACGGCCGTAGGCGGGCAGCAGCAGTGCTCCCATGCCGACGCCGGTCATCTTCAGAAAATCACGTCTTTCCATCTCGGACTCCACTCGGCAAGGGAACGCGACCCCACGTGGCCGCCCGCATCAGATGCGCGACGGGCCGCGAAGGTTGCTCGCAACACGGATCGTGAACGCATCGTGAGGCAGCGCGACCGGGCCGTCCATGTGACGGACGGCATGGTCGCGCACGCTCAACCGAGGCTGCGCGCGGTGTTGATCACGTTGATGCCGTCGAAACGCGCCGTGCTCGAGCCGTGCGAGACCGCCGAGGACTGCGGCGGCTGGCCCTTGCCGTCGAAGAACGAGCCACCGAAGCGGTAGTCGCGCTCGCCGCAGATCGCCGAGCACGCGTTCCAGAACTCCGGCGTGCGGATCTGGTAGGCCACGTCCTCGATCATGTGCGTGATCTTGCCGTCCTTGATCTCGTAGAACAGCTGGCCGCCGAACTGCGCGTTGTAGCGCTGCTGGTCGATCGAGAACGAGCCGTCGCCGATGATGTAGATGCCGTTCTCGACGTCCTTGACCATGTCGGCCGGCGTGAGGTCGCCCTTGCCGGCCGCGAGGGACACGTTGGCCATGCGCTGGAACTGCACGTTCGACCACGAATCGGCGTAGCAGCAGCCCTGCGATTCGGTCTCGCCGATGATGTGGGCCTGGTCGCGGATCGCCTGGTAATTGACGAGGATGCCGTCCTTGACGAGGTCCCAGCGCTTGGTGCGCACGCCTTCGTCGTCGTAACCGACCGCACCGAGCGAGCCCTTCTGGGTCTTGTCGGCGAACAGCGTGACCTTGTCGCTGCCGTACCTGAAAGTCTTCGATTTCCACTTGTCGAGGGTGGCGAAGCTGGTGCCGGCGAAGTTGGCCTCGTAACCGAGCACGCGGTCGAGCTCGAGCGGGTGGCCGACCGATTCGTGGATCGTCAGCCAGAGGTGGCTCGGGTCGAGCACGAGGTCGAACTTGCCCGGCTTCACGCCCGGCGCCTTGAGCTTCTCGCGCGCCTGCTTCGCCGCGGCGATCGCGTCGGCGGCCATGTCGTAGGAATCGGTGTAGGCGACCGCGCCGCCCGGCAGCTCGAGGCGGTGCTCCTTCTTCGCGTCGAAGTATTCGTAGCCCATGCCCAGCGGCGCCGACAGGCCGTCGCGCGTGCGGAACTTGCCGGTCGTCTTGTCGACCGCGGTCACGCTCATCGGCGCCCACACGCGGTGCACGTCCTGGTCGATGTAGGAACCGTCCGAGGAGGCGAAGTACTTCTGCTCGTTGACGAGGAACAGCATCGAGTTGATGAAGTCGGCGCCCGCGTTGACCGCGCCGGCGTTGACGCCGAGCAGCAGCTCGACCTTCTCCTTGACCGGTACCTCCATCGCGTTGCGCGTGATCGGCGTCGACCACGTCACCTCGCCGACGCCCTTGACCGGCGCGAGGCGTACGGGCTCGACGGTCAGGCGCGCATTCGCCTTGGCGATCGCGAGCGCCTGGCGTGCGGCCTTGGCGACCGCGTCGGCCGAAAGATCGTTCGTCGCCGCGAAGCCCCAGGTACCGCCCGCGATGACGCGGATGCCGACGCCGGTCGATTCGGTGTTGACGACGTTCTCGACCTTGTCCTCGCGCGTGACGACGTACTGGTTGAGGTAGCGGCCGATGCGCACGTCGCAGTACGTGGCTCCGCCCTCTTTCGCTGCGGCCAGCGCGGTGTCGGCGAGACGCTTCTTGAGCGCGACGTCGAGCTTCGCGACGAGCTCCTCGGCATGGATCGGCCGCGACCAGGCCGGCAGCAGCAGCGCGCCGGCCCCGAGGCCGGCCATCTTGAGCAGGGTACGACGGTCCATGGCGCGCTCGCGTATCGGGACGGGAGCGCCGATGCTGGGGCAGCCGTTGCCGCCCGGCATGTGCAGGACGGCAGGGGGCGTCAGGGCTCCTCGACCACCGGTCGGCGCGACCAGTCGAACTCGACCTCGACCTGCCCGCCCGAGGTGTCCTTCGCGCGCAGCCGCGCGGGGCGACCGTGACCTTCGCAGACCCACAGGCGCACGTCGCCGTCGGCCTCGGCGCCGGGCAGCTGGCCGCTCGCGCGGAACGCGTAGACACGCGCCTCGCATTGCGCGGTCGGTGACGGACCTTCCTCGCGCACGTCGCGGATACCCGCGATCGCGCGGCGCATCGCGGGCGGATCGAAATCGCTGACCGGCAGCAGGGAACGATCGGTCGGCGTCCAGTACCCGAGCGCCGCGATCCAGGCCCCGCCCGGCGTGACGATGAACTCGAGCCCGTCGCTGCGCACGTGCGCGCGGTCCGGATACAGCACATCGACCGTCCCTGACACGGGCGGCACGTCGGGCCCGAACAGATGCCCCGACACCTTCGCGCGGAACCCGCCCGCGTCGAGCACCTTGCCGAGCGCGGCCCGCACGTCGGCGGCCGGATCGGCGTGCGCGAGCGTCGGCAGGGTCGCGGTCGCGAGAAGGGCGAGCAGGAGCGGTGTCTTCATGACGGATCCGTCAGCAATGCGGGACGGCTGCGAGTCTGCCGCAGGGCGCGTGAACGGGATGTTCGGTGGAGTGGAGCGGAAAGACTCCCACCACCGTCATTCCGGCGGCTTTCAACAGCCGAGTGGCTGGTCAAGCCGGAATCCAGTCAAGCGCGACAGAAGAAGAGCGGAAATCGTGCTCTTTCGTGAGGTTGATCTTTCGGACGAAGCACGCCTCCTGTTGCAACGCTCAAGGGGATCCCGGCTTTCGCCGGGATGACGAAAACTCGAGGACGTTGCGTCGCGAATGGACTGCGGCGAACAGCCCCTCGCCGCCACGCCATTACCGCCGCCATTCCGGCTAGAGCCCGAGACACCCCACCACCGTCATTCCGGCAGCCGCCGACAGTCGAATGACGGGGCACGCGGGGATGACACACCGAACAGGAATCCCGACAGCGGCGCCCTCACGAACTGCACGACAACATCGAGCACCCCGCGCGGTTGCGTGCCCACTCGGGGCGGCGCGCGGCGAAGCGTTCGCGGCCGGGCTGGTCGTCGTAGGGGTGGCGCATGACGTCGAGCAGGTCGTGGATGCCTGATTCGTCGCCTTTCGCGGCGCGGTCGATCGCTTCCTGGGCGAGCCAGTTGCGCAACACGTAGCGCGGGTTGGTCGCGCGCATGAGCGTGCGGCGTGCGGGAGCGTCGAGCGAATCCTCCGCACGGCGCGCAGCGTAGGCCTGCAGCCAGTCGGCGAGCGGCGCCTCGATCGAGGCGCGGCGCGCATCGTCGTAATAAGCGTCGGCGAAATGCGCCGGCGTGGCGTCGGACGGCTCGACTTCGCCGAGCGCGCGGAAGAACAAGGTCATGTCGACCTCGCCCGCATGCAGCAGCGCGCGCAGCGCCTGCATGCGCTCGAGGTCGTCGTCGCGGCATTCGGCGAGGCCGAGCTTGGCGGCGGTGTCGCGCGCGTCCTGCGCCTCGTAGGTCGCGACGAACTGCGCGAGCCCGGCCTGCAACGGCGCGACGTCGTCGAACAGCGGCGCGAGCGCCTGGGCGAGGCGCGAGAGGTTCCAGTAGGCGATCGGCGGCTGCTGGCCGAAACGGTAGCGGCGGCGTTCGCGGTCGGTCGTGTTCGGGGTCCAGTCCGGATCGAACGCGTCGATCCAGCCGTACGGACCGTAGTCGATCGTGAGGCCGAGGATCGACAGGTTGTCGGTGTTGAGCACGCCGTGCACGAAGCCGACGCGCATCCAGTGTGCGACGAGCACCGCCGTGCGTTCGCAGACCTCGGCGAACCAACGCGCGCGCCGCGCCGTCAGGTCAGCCTCGACATCCGCGAGATGCGGGAAATCGCGCGCGATCGTGAAATCGACGAGGCGCGCGAGCAGCGCCGTGTCGCCGCGCGACGAGGGCAGCTCGAAGCTGCCGAAGCGCACGAACGACGGCGCGACGCGGCAGACGATCGCACCGGGCTCGGCCTGCGGGCGACCGTCGTAGAACATGTCGCGCACCACGTCCTCGCCGGTCGCGACGAGACTCAGCGCGCGCGTGGTCGGCACGCTGAGGTGGTGCATCGCCTCGCTGCACAGGAATTCGCGGATCGACGAGCGCATGACCGCACGTCCGTCCGCACCACGCGAGTACGGCGTCGGCCCTGCCCCCTTGAGCTGCAGCTCGAGGCGGCGGCCGTCGATGCCGATCGCCTCGCCGAGCGAGATCGCGCGGCCGTCGCCGAGCTGGCCGGCCCAGTGGCCGAACTGGTGGCCGCCGTAGTTCGCCGCGCTCGCCTGCATGCCGGGCAGCAGCGCATTGCCCGCGAATACCTCGGCGAACCCGGGCGAGGCGATCCAGGCCTCGTCGAGGCCGAGCATCGCGGCGACTTCGGGCGAGTGCGCGACGAGCCGCGGCTGCGCGACCGGCGTCGGCTCGACCGCCGAATGCAGCGCACCGACGACCTCGCGGCGGCGCGGGCCGGACTCGGCGTCGCCGGGGAGATCGCGCACGAAGGCGTTGTCGAAGGTCAGGGCCGGCATGGCACACTCGCGGTCCGCAGCGGGGATCGGGACAAGATCGGGGCCCCGCCACGCCGACGCAAGCCGGCCGGACCGCGCCCGGCGGGGCCTCCAGGACCGGGGAGTTCCCAAAACCCGATGGGCCGGATATACTCGCGGGCTCCGTGCAGCCCCGATACGCCCCGAGGTCATTCCCATGAAAGTGCTTTCTTCGCTCAAGTCCGCCAAGAGCCGTCATCGCGACTGCAAGATCGTCCGCCGCCGCGGCAAGGTCTTCGTGATCTGCAAGAGCAACCCGCGTTTCAAGGCCCGCCAGCGCTGAGCTGAGCCGCCCGGGTTGCACGTCGGAAAGGCCGCGCAAGCGGCCTTTCCTGCGTCAGGGCCCCGGTGCGCGCCTGCGACGGCCGACATGGAACTCGTCACGGGCTTCTGATACAACGGCGGTCCTGCGACATCCCCATGTGAATCAGGAGGTTCGGCGATGAACGTCAAGTCGGTTCTCGGTACCGCCGCCATCGCGGCCATCCTCGGTGTCGCCCCGGCCGCCCAGGCCGACACGCTCACGCTCGAGAAGACCGTCGTGCGCTCGATCGACGTGCCGCAGCGCGGCCTCGACATGAGCCAGGTCGAGCGCCGCTTCGGCGCGCCGATCGAGAAGCTCGCGCCGGTCGCCGGCAACAAGCCGCGCCATCCGCAGATCAACCGCTGGCGTTACGCCGGCTACACCGTCTATTTCGAGCGCAACCGCGTGATCCACAGCGTGCGCGACGGCGCCTGATCGATCCACTCCGGAATCCGATGACCGACACCACGCTCCGCCTGCCCGCGGAATGGGAACCGCAGGCAGCGGTTCTCGTCGCCTGGCCACACGCCGACACCGACTGGGCCGACCGCCTCGACGCGGTCGAGACGACCTATGTCGCGCTCGTGACCGCGATCGCGCGCTTCTCGACCGCGATCGTCTGCGTCGCCGACGAGGCCTTGCGCGACCGCGCGACGCGCCTGCTCGACGCGAACGGCGCGGACCTCGCCAGGGTGCGCTTCGTCGCGATCGCCTACGACGACACCTGGCTGCGCGACTCGGGTCCGATCACGCTGACCGGTGACGGCGCGTTCCGCCTCAACGATTTCCGCTTCACGGGCTGGGGCGGCAAGTTCGAGGCGAGCCGCGACGACGCCATCGTCGAAGGCCTCGTCGAGCGCGGCCTGTTCGGCGACGCGACGCACCGCGCGATCGACTTCGCACTCGAGGGCGGCGCGATCGAATCCGACGGCCGCGGCACGATCCTGACCACGTGGCGTTGCCTGCACCTGCGCCACCCCGCGCTGTCGCGCGAGGAAATCACCGCGACGCTGCGCGCGACGCTCGCCGCCGAACGCGTGCTGTGGCTCGACCACGGCTACCTCGAGGGCGACGACACCGACGCGCACATCGACACGCTCGCGCGCCTCGCGCCGGACGACGCGATCGTCTACCAGGGCTGCGACGACCCGACCGATTCGCACCACGCCGAACTCGCCGCGATGGCCGGCGAACTCGCCGCGCTGCGCACGGCCGACGGGCGCCCGTACACGCTGCACGCGCTGCCGTGGGCCAAGCCCATCCTCGACGACGGCCGCCGCCTCGCCGCGTCGTACGCGAACTACCTGATCGTCGACGGCGCCGTGCTCGTGCCGGCCTACGGCGATGCCGTGGACGATGCCGCCGCACGCATCATCGGCCGCGCCCACCCGGGCCGCGAGATCGTGCCGATCCCGTGCCGCCCGCTGATCTGGCAGAACGGCAGCCTGCACTGCGTGACGATGCAGCTGCCGGCCGGCGTGCTCGCGTCCTGATCCCGCCTGCGCGCCGCCCGGCGCGCATCCCTCGACATCAGTCCTTGCGGTCGAGCCAGATCGCGAGGCCTTGCGCATTGAGTTCGATGTCCATCGCGAGCAGCTCGCGCATCGCCTCGCGCGACATCGTGCAGCCGTGTGCCTCGGCGCGATCGAGGTAGAGCGCGGCGAGGCCTTCCACGATGCGTGCGTGACGATCGGGTGCCGTCCCCGCGTCGCGCGCGATCGCGACCATCGCATCGATCTGCACGAGCAGGTCGGCGCCGAGCCGCGCGACGTCGGTGACGCGCCCGTAATGGGTCAGGAACATCGCCGCGGGCGCGAACGCGAGCATGCGCGTGATCGACGCGCGCAGCTCGTCCGGATCGAACTGCACCGGGCTCGTCGTCGGCAGGATGAACGCGCCGTTCGCGGTATCGAACTCGCGGTACGACAGGCCGAACGTGTCGCCCGTGAAGAACGAACGGCTGCGCTCGTCCCAGACGCACAGGTGGTGGCGCGCATGGCCCGGCGTGTCGAGGCAGCGCAGCGCGCGCGAACCGACGTGTACGACCTGGTCGTCGTGCGCCTCGACGATGCGCTCGACCGGCACCGGCACGATGTCGCCATAGGTCGCTCGCACGACGTCCTCGCCGTAGACCGCCGACGCACCCGCGACGAGCTTGGCCGGATCGGCCATGTGGCGTGCGCCGCGCGGGTGGATCAGCATCATCGCGTTCGGCAGCCGGCGCATGAGCTCACCGGCGCCACCGGCATGGTCGAGGTGCACGTGGGTCGGGATCACCCAGTCGACCGCGTCGACGCCGAGGCCCTTGCGCGAAAGCGCGTCGAGCAGCGCAGGCACCGAGAAGTTCGTGCCGACGTCGATGAAGGCCGCACGCCCGTCGCTGACGACGAGGTAGGCCGCGTCGAAGTCGGCGCGGAAGAAATCGGTGTCGATCGCGGTGATGTCGTGCGCGTAATCCATCGGGCTCTCGCGGTGCGGCGTTGGCCCGCCCGATGATCGCAGACGATGGCGCCGCGGGCGCGCGCCTGCGACGGAAGTCTAGGCCCTGCCGCGCAGCGCCGTGCGCAGCAGCGGTGCGAAGCCGCGCGGATCGCAGCGCCGCAGCGTGACCTGCGGGGTCGCGTGCCAATCCGCGGCGGCCTGGATCGCCGCGGCGACATCGGTCGCCAGCGCTGCGTCGGGCTCGATGCCCGGCTCGAGAAACAGCCGCTTGACCTCGAACACGCCGTCGCTGCGATGCGCCTTCGCGTCGAGGCGACCGACCAGCTCGCCGCGGCGCAGGATCGGCAGCACGAAGTAGCCGAAGCGACGTTTCGGCTCGGGCACGTAGCACTCGAGCGTGTAGTCGAAGCCGAACATCGTGCGCGCACGCTCGCGGTCCCACACGACCGGATCGAACGGCGACAACAGTGTCGTGTGGGTCGCACGCAGGCGTCCCGCGCGCGCGGCGTCGAGCAGCGTCGCGTGGTCGCGGTGCACGTAGCCGGGCGCCTCCCAACCCTCGACCGCGACGCGCACGAGCTCGCCCGAAGCGACCAGCGGCGCGAGGTCGGCATCGCGCACGCGCGGCGTCGTGCGGTGCATGTCGGCGATCCAGCGCGCCTGGGTGACGCCGAGCGCGCGCACCGCATCGAGCACGAGCGTGCGCGCGACGTCACCGTCGAAAGCCACCGCCGGCGGATGCCGCGCGAGCACGCGTTCGCTGATGTCGTAGACGCGCTGGAAGCGCTCGCGCCGCGCGACCATGAGCTCGCCGAGCGCGAACAGCGCCTCGAGCCAGCGCTTCTCGTCCTTCCAGCCCCACCACGCCGAGGCGCCGCGCGGGCGCGCCGATTCGAAGTCCGCGGCACGCACCGCGCCGTGCTCGCGAATGCGCACCAGCAGCGCCGCGAGCGCGTCGGCGTGCGCGGCCTGCGTCCGCAGCGCGTTGCGGTACGACCAATGGCCTTCGCGCCCGCCACGCGCGAGATGGGCGCGATGCAGCGCGTGGTCGCGCGACGACGCGAAGCAGGCCTCGTGCGCCCACACCTCGAAGATCGCGCCGCGCTCGAGCAGGCCGTCGAGCCATTCTGGACGGTAATCGCCGAGGCGCGAGAACAGCACGAGGTAGGGACTGCGTGCGACGACGTGGATCGTGTCGATCTGCAGCAGGCGCATGCGCTCGATCGCGGCGATCACGTCGGCCTCGCGCGCCTTCGCACGCGGCTTGGCGAGCAGGCCTTGTGCAGCGAGGTGCAGGCGCCGCGCCTGGGTCGCACGCAGCACGGGGAGATCGGCGTCGGTCGAGGTCATCCGCGCATCATGCGCAGCGCCTGCGGTTCACGGCAACGGCGGATCGAAGCCGTCGCGGAACACGAGGTCGTCGAGTTCGGCCGCGCCGATGTCGCAGCGGCTCGCCTGCGGACGCGCGATGCCGCGTGCGTCGACGGGCTCGCAGGCGCCGGGCTCGCCCATCGCGGCGGGACTGCCACGTTCGACGGCCGGACTCGTCACCAGCGGCAGGAACACCTCGACCGTGCCGCCGTACACCGCGAACGGCTGCAGGCGCGGATTGATCGGCGCAGCCGGCGTGCCGGTCTGGTCGCTCGCCTGCGGCGCCAGCGTGCACGCCTCGCCGAGCGTGCCGACGAGGTTGTAGCCTGCCGATGCGAGCGCGCCTGCGACGCCGGTTGCGCAATCGGGATTCACCGTCGACGCGCCGCCGAGGCTGAGATCGAGGTTGCGCGCGATCAGCGTGTTCGACAGCGTGACCGTGCCGTTCGCCTCGAGTGCGCCGTCGCCGGTGTCGTCCGAATCGCTGTCGGCGATGTTCTGGCTCATCGTCACGTTGTTGAGCACGGCGTCGCCGTCGAGCGCCGCGGCCGATCCGGACTGGCTGCTCGTGTTGCCGTCGAACGTGACGTTGCGCAGCTCGACCGACGATCCCGCCGCCGACCACAGCGCGCCACCGCGCGTGGCGCTGTTCGCGTGGAACGCCGCCGCGGACACCGACAGCGCGCCCTGCACCGCGATCGCGCCGCCTTGCGTCGCGGCATTGTTGACGATCGACACGGCTTCGACGCGCAGGCCCGCGCCGCTGCCGACGAGGATCGCGCCACCGAGTGCGGCTTCGCCGTTGCGCAGCGTCACGCCGGCGATGCGCACCTCGACCGGCACGGCGGGAATACCCTGGCGCACGTCGAACAGGCGGTCGGCGCGGTCGCCGCGGATGCGCGTGACGTCGGCACCGGCGCCCTGCAGCTGCAGGCTGCTGCGGATGTCGAGATCGCCCGTGAGGTTGCCGTCCTCGTCCGCACCGGCGCGCGTGAGGCGGTACTCGCCGGCCGGCAACGCGATGATGTCGGCGCCACTGCCCGCCGGGCAGCCGTTGAACGCGGCGTCGGTATTGGCCGCCGTGATCGCCTCGCGCAGGCTGCACTGCGCATCGGCCGCGACCGAGTCGTTGGTCGTCGTGACCGTGATCGTCGCCGCCTGCGCGGACCCGGCCAGCACGGCCGCCACCACGCCTTTCCACATCACGCCACGCATGCCGACCCCTCCCGTCGTCGAGCGCATGCTTGGGCCGCCGAGGCTCGACGTCAAGTGCACGAAGGTCCAGCGCGCGCGGCCGGTCGCACCGCGGGCGCCGTGCGATAATAGTCCGGTTCCCGCCGGCGCTTCGGCGTCGGTGCTCGACTGCATCCACGGAGGTTTTCGTCATGTCCGATATCGTCATCGTCGGCGCCAAGCGCACCGCGATCGGTTCCATGCTCGGCCAGTTCACGGGCGTGCCGACGCCCACGCTCGGCGCCGCCGCGATCAAGGCCGCGCTCGACCAGTCCGGCATCGCCGCCGACGCCGTGTCCGAGGTGATCATGGGCTGCGTGCTGCCGGCCAACCTCGGCCAGGCGCCCGCGCGCCAGGCCGCGCTCGCTGCGGGCCTGCCGACCGGCACCGGCTGCACGACGATCAACAAGGTCTGCGGCTCCGGCATGAAGGCGATCATGCTCGGCCACGACCTCATCAAGGCCGGCTCGGCCGATGTCGTCGTCGCCGGCGGCATGGAGTCGATGACCAACGCGCCGCACATGGTCTCGGCACGCCCGGGCCTGCGCTACGGCGACGCCAAGCTCGTCGACCACATGGCGTGGGACGGCCTGACCAACCCGTACGACGGCCAGTCGATGGGCGTGTTCGCCGAAGCCACGGCCGACAAGTACGGTTTCACGCGCGAGGAGCAGGACGCCTACACGATCGAGTCGGTGCGCCGCGCGCAGGCCGCGATCGCCTCGGGCGCGTTCGCCGACGAGATCGTTCCGGTCAAGGTCGCCACGCGCAAGGGCGAGGTCGAATTCGCGACCGACGAGCAGCCCGGCAAGTCCGACATCGCCAAGATCCCGACCCTCAAGGGCGCGTTCCGCAAGGACGGCACGGTCACCGCGGCGAGCTCGTCGAGCATCTCCGACGGCGCCGCCGCCGCGATCATCACCAGCGCCGACCATGCGAAGAAGCTCGGCGTCACGCCGATCGCGCGCATCGTCGCGCACGCCACGCACGCGCAGGAGCCGCAGTGGTTCACGACCGCACCGGTCAGCGCGATCCGCAACGTGCTCGACAAGGCCGGCTGGAAGGTCGAGGACGTCGACCTGTTCGAGGTCAACGAGGCGTTCTCGGTCGTCGCGATGGCGCCGATCAAGGATCTCGGCATCCCGCACGAGAAGATCAACGTCAACGGCGGCGCGACCGCGCTCGGCCACCCGATCGGCGCCTCGGGCGCGCGCCTCGTCGTGACGCTGCTGCACGCGCTCAAGGCACGCGGCGGCAAGCGCGGCGTCGCCTCGCTGTGCATCGGCGGCGGCGAAGCCACCGCGATCGCGATCGAGCTGGTCTGATCGACCTTCCGGGGCGGCGCCATGCCGCCCCTTGGTGAAATGGGGTCAGGTTCATTTGCCGAGCGCGTCGCCTTATACGCGTGGCGCTTCAAGGCAAATGAACCTGACCCCATGTTTTTTGCGCCCCTGGCATTGCCCACCATCGGCGTCGCTCCACGCCCCCTTCCCCGCACCCGCGCCGCCGGTTCAGAATCGCAATCTGAACGGGATGGCCACGGCGGCCGGCCATCCTGCCCGCCCTGCGCGCCGCCGACCATCGAAGGGGACCACCATGCTCATCCGTACCGCGCTCGCCGCTGCGCTCACGCTCGCCCTCGCCGCCTGCGGCGACGACGCCAACAAGCAGGCCCGCGAGGCCGCCGAATCCGCGCAGAAGACCGCCCAGGACGCCGCCGCAGCGACCCAGAAGGCTGCGCAGGAGGCCGCCGATGCCGCCAAGGTCGCGGCCGAAGCGACCAAGGAAGCGGTCGGTGACGCGGCCGACGAGACGCGCAAGGCCGCCGACCACGCCAGCACCGCCGCCGTCGATGCTGCCGAGACCGCCAAGGTGAAGGCCGGCGAAGCCGTCGACGCCACCAAGGAAGCCGCGCAGGCGACCGGCGAAGCGATCAAGGAAGGCGCCAAGGAAGCATGGGAAGCGAGCAAGGCCGCCGGCCGCGAAGTGAAGGAAGGTGCCAAGGAGGTCGGCCACGAGATCAAGGAAACCGCGAAGGACGCCAAGGAAGCGGCCGACAAGGAACTCAAGAAGGATTGATCGTCCGCGAGCCGGCCGCCTCGCGCGGCCGGCTCGCCTCGTTCCACGCTCGCGAACACGCTGCAGCGCAGCGATTCCGCGCACCACGCACGCCGCAGCCACGCAAGTCTGGCCAGCCATCGGACGCTGTGCTCAGATGCACGGCTCCACGGTCCAGGGTGCGACGATGACGGCGATCACCAGCAACATCGACCCGCGCGATCCGGCTTTCCAGGCCAACGCCGCGCAGCTGCGCACGGCGGTCGAGGATCTCGATGCACAGATGGCCCGTGTCGCCCTCGGCGGCGGCGAGAAGGCCCGCGCGAAACACACCGAGCGCGGCAAGCTGCTGCCGCGCGAACGCATCCGTGCGCTGCTCGATCCGGGCTCGCCGTTCCTCGAACTCTCCCCGCTCGCCGCGCACGGCCTCTACGACGACGCCGCGCCGTGCGCGGGTCTCGTCACCGGCATCGGTCGCGTGCACGGCCAGGAAGTGCTCGTCGTCGCCAACGACGCGACCGTCAAGGGCGGCACCTACTTCCCGATGACGGTCAAGAAGCACCTGCGCGCGCAGGAGATCGCGCTCGAGAACCGCCTGCCCTGCGTCTACCTCGTCGATTCGGGCGGCGCGTTCCTGCCGCTGCAGGACGAAGTGTTCCCGGACAAGGAGCACTTCGGCCGCATCTTCTACAACCAGGCGCGCATGAGCTCGCTCGGCATCGCGCAGATCGCCGTCGTGATGGGCTCGTGTACGGCCGGTGGCGCCTACGTGCCCGCGATGAGCGACGAGACCATCATCGTGCGCGAACAGGGCACGATCTTCCTCGGCGGGCCGCCACTGGTGAAGGCCGCGACCGGCGAAGTCGTCGATGCCGAATCGCTCGGCGGTGCCGACGTGCACACCTCGGTGTCGGGCGTGGCCGACCACTTCGCCGAGGACGATGCCCACGCGCTCGCGATCGCACGCGACGTCGTGAGCAACCTCAACCGCGTCAAGCGCATGCCGCTCGCACTGGCCACGCCGCGCGAGCCGCTGTACCCGGCCAGCGACCTCTACGGCATCGTGCCGCGCGACACGCGCATGCCGTTCGACATCCGCGAGATCATCGCGCGCATCGTCGACGGCTCGGATTTCGACGAGTTCAAGGCGCGCTACGCGAAGACGCTCGTGACCGGCTTCGCGCACATCCACGGCTACCCGGTCGGCATCGTCGCCAACAACGGCATCCTGTTCGCCGAATCCGCGCTCAAGGGCGCGCACTTCATCGAGCTGTGCAACCAGCGCGACATCCCGCTCGTGTTCCTGCAGAACATCACGGGCTTCATGGTCGGCCGCAAGTACGAGAACGCCGGCATCGCCAAGGACGGCGCCAAGATGGTCACCGCGGTCGCGTGCTCGCACGTGCCCAAGTTCACCGTGGTCACGGGCGGCAGCTTCGGCGCCGGCAACTACGCGATGTGCGGCCGCGCCTACGGCGCGCGCTTCCTGTGGATGTGGCCGAACGCGCGCATCAGCGTGATGGGCGGAGAGCAGGCCGCGAGCGTGCTCGCGACCGTGCGCCGCGACGGCCTTGAGACCTCGGGAAAGACCTGGAGCACCGATGAGGAGAACGCGTTCAAGGCGCCGATCCGCGACCAGTACGAGGCGCAAGGCCATCCGTACTACGCGAGCGCACGCCTGTGGGACGACGGCGTCATCGATCCCGCCGACACGCGCCGCGTGCTCGGCCTCGGCATCTCGGCCGCGCTCAACGCGCCGATCGAGCGCGGACGCTTCGGCGTGTTCCGCATGTGAGGCGTCTGGCGTCGCGCGAGCACCGCGGCCACGATGCTCGCGCACAAACTGCGCCGCAGCTGCCGCGCCACCGCATCGAGATCTCCGCTCGCCTCCGCCTTCCCCGCCGCCCGATGACGACCCGATGACCTCCACCCGCCGCCCGATCACGTCACCGCGCATGCGTACACCTCTTGCGGCATGCGCCCTCGCCTGCGCCGTGCTCGCACCCACCGCGCACGCGCAATGGCTGCAGGCGCGCGACCAGAATCCGTTCGCGCTCGCGACCGGCCTGCCGCTGCCGCCGGCCGCGCCTTCGGCAGGCTGGCAGCTCGATGCGACGTTCCACGTCGCCAACACCGAGCTCGCGCAGCAACGCGGCGACAGCGCGCTCGTGTTCGATGCGGAAGCCCGCGAGACGCGCGTCGCGTTCACGCGCGCGTTCGACGAGCGCTGGAGCCTGCGCGTGTCGCTCGGGCACGTCGCGATCGGCGACGGCGTGTTCGATGGCGCAATCTCGGATTTCCACCGCGCGTTCGGCTTCGACAACGGTGATCGCGACCGCCTCGGCACGCAGGCGCCGTTCGTCGAGGTACGCGATGGCGACCGTGTGCTGCGCACGCTCACGCGCGGCCGCTCGGGCGCCGGCCCGACCCTCGTCGACCTGACGCGACGCTGGGATCTCGGCGAGACGACGGTCGGCATTACGCTCGGCACCAAGCTCGCCAGCGGCAGCCGCGCCGGACTCGCCGACAGCGGCAGCCACGACGTCTCCGCCAGCGGTTTCGTCGAGCACGCGCTCGGCGAACGCTGGACCGTCGCCGCACGCGCCGGCGTGCTCTACCAGTCCGACAACACGCTGCTCAAGGACCGTGCCCGCGAGGTCGTGCCGTTCGCGGGTGCTTCGATCGGCTACCGCCTCGGCGAGCGCTGGCGCGCGATCGTCCAGGCCGACGCCCACGCCGAGCTCTACCGCGACCTGCCCGGCCTGTTCGGCGCCGCCAACCTGCTCAGCTTCGGCCTCTCGCGCCAAAGCGACCGCCACGGCACGTTCTTCATGACGCTCGCCGAGGACGTGCCGCGCCTGCGCACGACCGACGTCGTGCTGCAGCTCGGCTGGCGCCTGCACGGCGGCCGCTGACACGGGCATCGGCTCGGATTCGCACGGGCGATGTGGGACAATCCCGCCACGCTCGCATGGCCCCGTAGCTCAGCTGGATAGAGCGTTCCCCTCCTAAGGGAAAGGTCGCCCGTTCGAATCGGGCCGGGGTCGCCATGCCGCATGCCGCCCTCGCCACGTGCGCTAGAATGGGCGGTTTCCGCGCCGCCCCGATGCCCCATCCGCATCCGCCCGGCGCCTCCCACCGAACCTGGAGTCCCCGCATGTCGTCCACACTCCTCAAGGCGCTCGACCTTGGCAGCAGCAATTCCGGCACGTACCTCGGCAATGGCGAGTGGTCGACCACGACCGACGCCGGCGTGCTGCAGTCGGTGAATCCGACCACCAACGCCGTGATCGGCGAGGTCCACGCGAGCAGCCAGGCCGACTACGAGACCGTGATCGCGCGTGCGCAGGCCGCGTTCAAGGTGTGGCGCACGACGCCGGCGCCGCGCCGCGGCGAAGCGGTGCGCCTGTGCGGCGAAGCGCTGCGCAAGCACAAGGACGCGCTCGGCTCGCTGGTCGCGCTCGAGATGGGCAAGTCCAAGCCGGAAGGCGACGGCGAAGTGCAGGAAATGATCGACATCGCCGACTTCGCGGTCGGCCAGAGCCGCATGCTCTACGGCTACACGATGCATTCGGAGCGCCCGGGCCATCGCATGTACGAGCAGTACCAGCCGCTCGGCCTCGTCGGCATCATCAGCGCGTTCAACTTCCCGGTCGCGGTATGGGCGTGGAACTCGTTCCTCGCGG
This sequence comes from Lysobacteraceae bacterium PS02065, assembly GCA_029959555.1. Taxonomy (GTDB): domain Bacteria; phylum Pseudomonadota; class Gammaproteobacteria; order Xanthomonadales; family Rhodanobacteraceae; genus Dokdonella. The sequence continues at coordinate 18,645 of JASCPI010000035.1, forward strand.
CGATCTGCGGCGACATCTGCATCTGGAAGCCGTCGAACAAGACGCCGCTGACCGCGATCGCGTCGATGAAGATCTGCAACGAGGCGCTCAAGGCCGGCGGCTTCCCGGACATCTTCTTCCTGATCAACGACGCCGGCACCGAGCTCGCCCAGCAGTTCGTCGACGACACGCGCATCCCGCTGATCAGCTTCACGGGCTCGACCGCGGTCGGCCGCACGGTCGGCGAGCGCGTCGCGCGCCGCATGGGCCGCAGCCTGCTCGAGCTCGGCGGCAACAACGCGATCATCCTCGACGAGACGGCCGACCTGAAGCTCGCGATCCCGGGCATCGTGTTCGGCGCGGTCGGCACGGCCGGCCAGCGCTGCACGACGACGCGCCGCCTGATCGTGCACGCGTCGATCTACGACACCGTGCTCGCCTCGCTCAAGAAAGCCTACCAGCAGGTCGAAGGCAAGATCGGCGATCCCACCGATGCCGCCAACCTCATGGGCCCGCTCAACAGCAAGGCCGCGGTGCAGCAGTTCCTCGCCTCGATCGAGAAGGCCAAGGCCAGCGGCGGCACCGTCGAGACCGGCGGCACCGCGATCGAGCGCGCCGGCAACTTCGTGCTGCCGGCGATCGTCACGGGCCTGAAGAACAGCGACGAGGTGGTCCAGCACGAGACGTTCGCGCCGATCCTCTACGTCATGAAGTACGAGACGCTCGACGAAGCGATCGACATGCAGAACGGCGTGCCGCAGGGCCTGTCGTCGTCGATCTTCACGCAGAACCTCAAGTCGGCCGAGCAGTTCCTGTCGGCGGCCGGTTCGGACTGCGGCATCGCCAACGTCAACATCGGCACCTCGGGCGCCGAGATCGGCGGCGCGTTCGGCGGCGAGAAGGAAACCGGCGGCGGCCGCGAGTCGGGCTCCGACGCGTGGAAGGCCTACATGCGCCGCCAGACCAACACGATCAACTACTCGAACTCGCTGCCGCTCGCGCAGGGCATCAAGTTCGATCTGTGACACCTGTGAGCCCCTCTCCCTCCGGGAGAGGGGTTGGAGAGAGGGTGCGGGATCGTGTCGAGGCTTGATGCGGTCGCGATCGCGCACCCTCATCCGGCCCTTCGGGCCACCTTCTCCCGGAGGGAGAAGGACGAACACACGTCCTGCTGCTCCATGACCGACTTCGACCCCACGCGCCGCTTCTCCGATCGCGCCGGCGACTACGCGCGCTGGCGGCCGGGTTATCCCGAGGCGCTCGTGCCGTGGCTGCATGCGACGTTCGGCATCGACGCGACATGGCAGGTCGCCGACATCGGTGCGGGCACGGGCTTGTCGGCACAGCCTTTCCTCGATGCCGGGCATCGCGTGACGGGCGTCGAGCCGAATGCGGCGATGCGCGAGGCTGCGGTCGTCGCACTGACGCATGAGACTCGCTTCTCGATGGTCGACGGTACGGCCGAGGCGACGCGGTTCGCCGAGGCCTCGATCGATCTGGTCGCCTGCGCGCAGGCGTTCCACTGGTTCGACCGCGACGCCGTGCGGCGCGAGTGGTCGCGCCTGCTGACGCCGCGCGGTCTCGTCGCGGTCTACTGGAACACGCTCGTCGAGGACCACGGCGCGTTCGAGGCCGCCTACGCGGTGCTCGTCGCGCGCCACGGCATCGACCACGCTGCGGTCGCGACCGCGCATCCCGACGATGCCACGATGCTCGCCTGGTTCGGCGGCGGCCTGCGCGGTGCGACGCGCCTCGCCCATCCGCAGCGGCTCACGTTCGAAGCCTTGCGCGGACGCCTGCTGTCGTCCTCGCACGCGCCACGCGAAGGCCACCCGGCCCATGCGCCGATGCTCGCGGCCCTGCGCGACCTGTTCGACCGCCACGCCGTCGACGGGAGTGTCACGATGCGCCTGGATACGCGCGTGTTCGTCGGCGATCCGCGCGTCCGCTGAGCGTCGTGCCGATCGGTTAGGATGCGCCTCCGCTTCCCTCCCGACCCCGCCATGAATCGTCGCCTGCTGCTCTGGACCGGTCTCGTCGCCCTCGTGATCATGACCGCAGGCCTGCTCGGCGTGGACTACCCGCTGACGCGCTGGGTCGCCGGCAGCGGGTACCAGAATGCGGCGTTCTTCCGCGAGCCGCTCGACCTGCTCGATACCGTGCTCGGCGTTCACATCTGGTACTGGCTCGCCTGCAGCGTGCTCGGTGGCCTCGGCGTGCTCGGCCTGCTGCTGCAGCGTCCGCTCGGACTGCCGGCGCGCCTGCCGCCGTCGCTGATCGCGGTCGCGCTCACGCAGGCCGCGACGATCGGCATGATGATCCTCGGCAAGACCACCTTCGGCCGCATGCGCCCCGAGAACGTGCTCGCGTCGGGCAACTGGGACGCGATCTGGTTCATGGGCGGCGGATCGTTTCCGTCGGGCCACTCGGCGTTCTACTTCGGTCTGTTCCTGCCGCTCGCGGCGCTGGCGCCCAGGACCTGGCAGCGCGTGGTGCTGCTCGCGATCCCGGTGTTCGTGGTCTGCGCGCGCATCAACATGTCCAAGCATTTCCTGTCCGACGTGGCGGGTTCCGCGCTGGTCGCCGCGCTGGCCGGCCTGCTGGTGTCGGTGATCCTGCGCCGCTGGCTGGCCCCGCGCTGATGTAAACGCCTGCAAAGACGGGCAATACGGCGCAAAGTCCGTGGCGCGCCGGGCGCGCTTGCGGCATGGTGGCGGGTGACATGAACGCTCCGCACATCCTCCTCGCCGACGACGACCACGAACTCGCCGGCCTGCTGCGCGATTTCCTGCACCGCGAGGGCTTCGAGGTCACGCTCGCGCACGACGCCGAATCGGCGATCAACGCAGCCCGCGCACGCACCTTCGATGCGATCGTGCTCGACGTGATGCTGCCGGGCCGCTCGGGCCTGGACGTCCTGCGCGAGCTGCGTCGCGAGTCGAACCTGCCCGTGCTCATGGTCACCGCGCTCGGCGAGGACATCGATCGCATCCTCGGCCTCGAGCTCGGCGCCGACGACTACCTGCCCAAGCCGTGCAACCCGCGCGAGCTCGCCGCACGCCTGCGTGCCGTGCTGCGCCGCGCACGCGGCGAGGCCGCCGAAGCACTGACCGACATCCAGTGCGGCCGTCTCGCGCTCAAGGCGGCCGCCCGCGCCGTGACCGTCGACGGCAAGCCGATCCCGCTGACCTCGACCGAATTCGACCTGCTCACGCTGCTCATGCGCGAGTGCGGGCGCGTGGTCAGCAAGGAGCGCATCTCGCAGAGCGTGCTCGGCCGCCCGCTCGGCCCGTACGACCGCTCGATCGACGTGCACGTGTCCAACCTGCGCCGCAAGATCGGCGAACTCGGCGACGGCAGCTCGCCGATCACGACGATCCATCGCAGCGGCTACCTGCTCCGCCAGTCCGAAGGCAGCTGACGTGCGTCGCCTGTTCTGGCGCATCTTCGCGGCGTTCTGGCTCGCCAACGCCGCGATCATCATCACGCTGGCGTGGCTGACCACGAGCAGCTTCGAGTCGCAGAAGATCCCGGGCCTCGAGATCACGCGCCTGCAGGCCGCGATGGACGAACAGCTGGGCCGCCTCGCACGCGAGGCACGCCGCGGTGGTGCGGAGCGCCTGCACCAGACGCTGCGCATCGCCGACAGCATGGGGCCGATCGAGTTCTACGCGCTCGATGCCAACAACGAGGACACGCTCGGCAAGCGCGTCTCGCGCGACGCGCTCGCGGCCGCCTCGGCGTTCCGCGCCGGCAACGCGATGCCGACCGACCGCGTGCGCGTGATGCCGGCGACGCTGCGCGAGGACCGCAGCGAGATCGTGCTCGTCGCGGCCGCGGAAGGCTCGCTGGTCGGACGCATCATCTACAAGCGCGGCGTGAGCTTCTGGTCGCACCTGATCGTCGCGATGGTGGTCAGCGCGGTGGTCAGCGCGCTGCTCGCATGGTTCGTCGCCGCACCGCTCGCGCGCATCCGCGCGAGCACGCGGCGCTTCGCGGAAGGCGATCTCGATGCGCGTGTCGGCCGCCTGCCGTTCGGACGCAGCACCGAGATCACCGCGCTGGCCGAAGAGTTCGACAACATGGCCGCGCGCATCACCGACCTCGTCGAGAACAACCGTCGCCTCGTGCGCGACGTCTCGCACGAACTGCGCTCGCCGCTCGCGCGCCTGCGCGTCGCGCTCGAGCTCGCACGCGACGGCGACGAGGCCACCGTCGCGCAGTCGATGGCGCGCATCGAGCGCGAGGCCGACCGCCTCGAGGCGATGCTCGCGCAGGCGATCGAACTGTCGCGCCTCGCGACGCGCCCCGAGCGCCAGGTCGAGCGGATCGCGATCGTCGAGCTGCTCGAGGACGTCATCGCCAACGCCGATTACGAAGGCGCGCCGAGCGGCCGCCGCATCGTGCTCGACGGCAAGGCCGACGCCTTCGTCGCGGGCTCGCGCGAGGCGCTGCACAGCGCGCTCGAGAACGTGCTGCGGAATGCACTCGCCTACACCACCGGCGACGCACCGATCGAGGTGCATCTCGCCGTCGACGAATCGACGACGCGCACGCTCTCGCTGGAGATCCGCGACCATGGCCCCGGTGTCGCCGAAGCCGATCTCGTGCGCATCTTCGAACCGTTCTACCGCACCGATGCGGCACGCGCGCGCTCGAGTGGCGGCACCGGCCTCGGCCTCGCGATCGCACGTCGCGCGATCGTCAACCACGGCGGCATGATCGTCGCCGCGAATGCCGACGGCGGTGGCCTTTCGATGCGCGTCACGCTGCCGCTCGCAACGGCCTGATCCGCATCGCGCCGCGGTTCGCGTACCGCCTACCACGACGCGCGCTGAACACTCCGCGGACGTGCGCTGAATGACTGCCACCTGAGCCGTCGAATCGCGTTTCCCGCGTGCCAGTATCGGTCCACACGCTTCGACACGCGCCCCGTGCGAAGCCTTCCCCCGGACACGCAAGGAGACCGACATGAGCAAGCACAACCATACCGATACGGCGAGCCTCAACGACCTCATCGAGGTGCTCAACGACGGCAAGTCGTTCTACGAGGAAGCGGCCGCGAAGGTGCGCCCGGACCTCGCCGTGCTGTTCCAGCGCATGGCGCGCACGAAGGCCGCGATCGCAGGTGACCTGGCCGCGCTGGTCGCGTCGAGCGGCGAGAAGCCGGCCGAGAGCGGCACGTTCGTCGGCGCGATGCGCAAGCTCTACGCCGAGGTGCGCACGAGCCTCGCGAGCGACCAGGATGCCGAGTACGTCGCCCAGCTCGAGGAGTTCGAGGACCGCATCCTCGCCTCGTTCCGCAAGGTGGTCGAGAACTCCGACGATCCGGCCACGCAGGCCATCGCGCAGCGCCACCTGCCGGCCGTGACGCGCGACCACAACGACATGCGCGCGCTCAAGCAAATCGAAGCCGCGCACTCGTAAGCGCCTCTCGCGGGCGGGGATGATCTCCCCGCCCGCTTCGCGTCCCGAACCCGGAAGCCCTTCATGCTCAAGCTCGCCATCATCTTCGCCATCATCTCGCTGATCGCCGGCGGTCTCGGCTTCACGGGCATCGCCGGTGCCTCGGCCGGCATCGCCAAGATCATCTTCGGCATCTTCCTGCTGCTGCTCGTTCTGGCCCTGCTCGGCATCTTCCTCGGCGTGAGCCTCGCGTTCTGACGGAGGCGTTCCCACGTACGGCGAGCGTCCCTTCTCCCTGCGGGAGAAGGTGGCCCGAAGGGCGGGAAGAGGGTCCGGGATCGCGACGATGATCGGAAGTCGTCACGATCCCGCATCCTCTCCCCAACCCCTCTCCCGGAGGGCGAGGGGCTCAAGAGCGATATGCCTCGGCACTACGGCACAGAACGAACCTCGTCCAAGCGATTCCACGGACGGCGGTATGATGGGCGGCCAAACGCCGCCGCCTTGTGCCCTGTCATGATCCGCACTGTCGCATCCCGCCTTGCCTTTCTGCCCTTGCTCGCCCTCGCGGGTTCCTCTGTCGCGGCACCGCTTCCCGAAGCCTCGCATTTCAGCTTCGAGAGCCAGCAGCAGACGCTGCAGATGGCCTGGCGCGATGTCGCGCCGAGCGGCAAGGCCAACGGTCGAACCGCGGTGTTGCTGCACGGCAAGAACTTCTGCGCGGGCTACTGGGCCGATACCGCCCAAGCGCTCGCGGCGAAAGGCTTCCGCGTCATCGTCCCCGAGCAGATCGGCTTCTGCGCATCGGACATGCCGCAGCGCTACCAGTTCTCGCTGCACCAGCTTGCCGACAACACGGTGGCCCTGCTCGACCACGCCAAGGTGGCCGGCAAGGTCGACCTGATCGGCCACTCGATGGGCGGCATGCTCGCGACGCGGCTCACGCTGCGGCATCCCGATCGCGTCGCGCGGCTCGTGCTGGTCAATCCGATCGGCCTCGAGGACTGGCAGGCCAAGGGCGCGGTCTGGCGTGGCGTCGACGCGGCCTACAAGGGCGAGCTCGGCAACGGCTATGCGCGCATCGCCACCTACCAGAAGCAGAACTACTACGACGGCGAGTGGACGCCGGCCTACGACGCACTCGCACGCGAACTCGCGGCGGTCTACGAAGGCCCGAAGGGCAAGGCCTACGCGTGGAACGCGGCGCTGACCTCGGAGATGGTGTTCACACAGCCCGTCATCCACGACGTGCACCGCCTCGCCGCGCCGACCACGCTCATCATCGGCGAGCGCGACCGCACCGCGATCGGTCGTGACGGCGCGCCGGCCGACGTGGCCAAGGCCCTCGGCGACTACCCGGCACTCGGCCGCGATGTCGCCAAGCGCATTCCCGGGGCGACGCTGGTCGCACTCGACGGCCTCGGTCACCTGCCGCACATCGAGGCCCCCGAACGCTTCCGCGACGCCTTGTTCGCGGCGTTGCGCCCCGACACGTCCCGATGAGCGCCTTCATGCGCGGATCGAGCTGGTCGCACGGCCCGCGCCAGCTCGCCGTGACGCTGGCCTGGCTGCGCCTGTGCGCGATCGCGGGCCAGGTGTTCACGGTCGCGTTCGTGTCGTACGGGCTCGGCCTCGAGATCCCGCTCGGCGCGCTGTTCGCGGGCATCGGCGTGCTGACCCTGTTCGCGCTGTTCGCGTTCTGGCGCCTCGGCATGGACTGGCCGGTCACGCGCCTCGAGCCGGTCGTGCACATCACGGTCGACACGATCGTGCTGTCGTACCTGCTTTATCTGACCGGCGGGGCGACCAACCCGTTCGCGTCGCTGCTGGTCATGCCGATCACGCTGGCCGCGACCGCGCTGACCGTACGGCCCGTCGCATTCGTGGCCACGCTGGCCGTGGTCGCCTACCTCGTGCTCATGCGCTGGTTCGTGCCGCTGCCCGCCGTGGCCGATATCGGCGAACCGGGCGGCTACACGCTCCACCTGATCGGCGCCGCGATCAGCTTCGCGATCACTGCGGCGATGCTCGGCTTCTTCATCACGCGTCTCGCACGTGCGCTGCGCGCGCAGCAGGCCGAGGCCGACCTCGAGCGCGAACGCGCACTGCGCGACGAAGGCATCCTCGCGATCGCGACGCAGTCGGCGAGCACCGCCCACGAGCTCAACACGCCGCTCTCGACGATGCGCACGCTGCTCGGCGAGCTCGCGCGCGAGCACGCCGCCGACGCGCGCCTGAGCGCCGACATCACGCTGCTCGCCGGCCAGGCCGAGCGCTGCCGCAACATCCTGCGCGACCTCGTCGCGGTCGGCAGCAACCAGCTCGCCGGCATCGCCGAGCCGATGACGGTCGGCGAGTTCGTCGGCCGCGTGCGCGAGTCGTTCCACCTGCTGCGGCCCGAGATCGAGGTCGGCTACACGGGCGAGGACGATGCCGAGGCGCTGACGATCCACGTGATCCCGGCGCTCAGCCATGCCCTCGTGAACCTCCTCAACAACGCCGCCGACGCCTCGCTCGCCCAGGGCAGCGACCGCGTCGAACTGCGTGCCGGTCGCCTCGGCGACCAGCTCAAGTTCCGCGTGCGCGACTACGGCGCCGGCATGCAGGCCAATGTGCAGCGCAGCATCGGCATGCGCTTCCAGACCACCAAGGGCCACGGCCTGGGCCTCGGCCTCGCGCTGGCCAAGGCCACCGCCGAGCGCTTCGGCGGCAGCCTCGTCGCCTCCCGCGCCCAGGGCGGCGGTACCCTGCAGTGTTTGCTTCTGCCACTCGCTACGCTGGACAATCCCGCCCATGGCCACTGAATCCGCAGAGCGCATCCTCGTCGTCGACGACGACGAAACCTTCGTCCACGTGCTGTCGCGTGCGCTCGGCGCGCGCGGCTTCGAGGTCAGCGGCGCGCGCGACGCGACCCAGGCGCTCGCGGCCTGCACCGAACACCGCCCGCGCTACGTGGTGCTCGATCTCAAACTCGGCAGCGAGAGCGGCCTCGCGCTGATCCCGCGCCTGCTCGCGGTGCGCCCGGACCTGCGCATCCTGCTGTTGACGGGCTACGCGTCGATCGCCACCGCGGTCGAGGCGATCAAGCGCGGTGCGCACGACTACCTCGCCAAGCCCGTCGACGCCGACCAGGTGGTCGCGGCGCTGCTCGGCGAATCGGCCAGCCACGTCAACGCCGCGGTCGTGCCCGATGCACCACCGCCGCTCAAGCGCCTGGAGTGGGAACACATCCAGCGCGTGCTCGCCGAGTGCGACGGCAACATCTCCGAGGCCGCGCGCCGCCTCGGCCTGCATCGCCGCACGCTGCAGCGCAAGCTCGCCAAGCGCCCCGTGCGCGAAGCAAGGCGCGACGTCCCGCCCGGTTGATCGACGTCAACGCGCGTTTCGCGCGCGTGCGCAGAATGCAGGCTCCGTTTCCACGCAGCCTGCACCGCGCATGCCCACCGAGCTGTTCCGCAAGGGCGATCACGCCTGCATCGCCTTCCACGACCTCGTGCGCGGCGACGACGGCGTCCACGCCAACCAGTTCCTCGTCATCGACGGCGCCGAATCCGCGTTGATCGATCCCGGCGGCGCGCTGCTCTACACGCCGCTCAGCCTCGCGATGTCGCCGTACGTGCAGCCGCGCGACCTCACCTGGATCGTCGCCTCGCACCAGGATCCCGACATCATCGGCTCGGTCGACCGCTGGCTCATGTACACGAAGGCGCGCATCGTGTGCTCGAAACTGTGGGGCCGCTTCATCCCGCACAGCGTGCCGCACTACCAGAAGGACACCGGCGCCGACCGTTACATGCTGCTGCCCGACGAAGGCGGCGACATCCCGATCGGCTTCTCGTATCTGCGCGCCGTGCCGGGCCACTTCCTGCACAGCGTCGGCAACTTCCAGTTCTACGATCCGGTCAGCCGCATCCTGTTCTCGGGCGACCTCGGCGCCTCGATGGCCGAAGTGCCTTACGAGCCGATCGACGACTTCGACGTGCACCAGCAGACCATGATCGGCTTCCACCGCCGCTACATGGCCTCCAACCGCGCCTGCCGCTGGTGGGCCCGCCGCGCCCGCCAGCTCGATCTCGCGATGATCGTGCCTCAGCACGGCCCGCCGATCGCGGGCGCGGCCAACATCCGCCGGTTCATCGACTGGGTGGAGTCGCTCGTGTGCGGGGTGGATCTGCTGACGGAGGACGAGCGGGAGCTGGGGTGGATGGGGAGGATGTGAGGGGCCTTCGATTGACAGCCCGTTCCGTCAGTACCAAAATTTGGTACACGGAGGTGCCTCATGGCCCGGAATACCAGCGTCAGCCTTGGTGATCACTTCGACCAGTTCATCTCGGCGCAGATCGACAGCGGGCGGTACAGCTCCGCGAGCGAGGTGGTCCGGGCAGGACTGCGGCTTCTCGAGACCAACGAGAGCAAGCTCGACGTCCTGCGCAACGCGCTGATCGCGGGCGAGCAGAGCGGGCCGGCGACGTACAGCTACGCGTCGCTCGTCGCCGAGCTGGATACCGAGTTGACGTGATGCGGTTCGAGCTGACGAGGTCGGCCCGGCAGGACCTCGCGTCGATAGCACGGCACACCCAGGAACGATGGGGCGTCGAGCAGCGCAACACCTACCTGAAGCAGATCGACCAGGCGTTCCATTCACTGGCGACGAATCCCTTGATCGGCCGCGCCTGCGACGAGATCCGTGAGGGGTATCGCAAGCTCCCGCATGGACGCCACGTGATCTACTACAAGCCCGCCGTGGATCACATCCTGATCGTGCGTGTCCTGCACGCCGGGATGGATGTGGAATCCAACCTCGGCTCCTGACATCGATCGCCCTGCCCCCGCAGCGGGACGCGACCTGCAGTCATTCCCCGCACTCGTCCTAATCGAACACCCCACGAAAGATCACGTCAACGATGTTCGTGTCCACCGCACTGTGCACGCCGCTCGTATCGACGTACCACGGCGGGATGGTCACCTATGCCGTGACGGACAGCGTGCCGCCCGGGAACGGGACGATGCTGCCGCGCAGGTAGACGTAGCGTTGATCGTGCGCGCCCACGTCGATGCGCGTCGCGACGTGGCCGGCGCCGCCGGTGGGTGAGCAGGCGCGGTCGCATGACCACGTCAGGCCGTCGAGGGCGACGGCGGGTGTGGCGGCGGTCGTCACGATCACGCCGAAGGCGTGCTGGTCGCCGTCGTTGCGTACGGTGATCGTGTAGCCCGGGGTCGGGCCGTGGCCGATGAGCGTGGTGCCGTCGTCGATCGTGATCGAGACCGTGGCGGGCATCGTGGCGGCGGAGCACATCACGGCGGTGTCCTGCATGGTGCCGTCGGCGACACCGCTACCCTGCGTGACGGTGCAGGTCTGGCCCGAAGGCTGGGTCGCGACGGTGACGCTGTAGGGCGTGCCGTGATCGAGCGGCGCCTCGAACACGAAGCGGCCGTCGGCCGTAATCGGCAGCGCGTCGCCACCGTTCAAGCGCAGCGCGAGGCCGCTGCCGGCGAGGCCTTGCACGAAGCCGGCGATTGCGTGCGTGTCGATCGCGAACGCGGCGTTGCAGCTCCTCGTGCCGTCGATCGACAGCCGCGCGCTTTCCGGGTCGATCAGCGTGGCCGTACAGTCGCCGCTCCAGTCCGCGAGGCGCCAGCCCGGGGCGGGCGTCGCGGTGAGCCAGAGGATCGACGCATCGTGCTCGCCGACGAAGGTCGCGTTGCAGTCGGCACCTCCGGCTGACGTGCACTGCACGATGCCGCCGCTGCTGCCGGTGCCGGTCGGCAGCGGCAAGGCGTCGACACGCCCCTGCCCGGTGACGGACGCCGCGATCGTGAAGCTGCCCTGGCGCACCTCGAACGCACCGATATCGCAATGTGCGCCTTGCGGGCGCTCGCCGAGGCGGGCGTCGTAGGTCACGGTATCGAGGCTCTGCAGGATGGTCAGCGGCACATGCGGCCAGATGCTGGTATGAACGCTGCCCGCGGGCGCCATGCATGTCGCGTCGTCGCCCGCATCGATCAGCGGGCTTCCGTCGAGCGGACGCATCGTCTTGACATAGCCGCCGTTGTCGGCGAGCGGACCGAGCCGGGGATCATCACCGAACAGGTTGCCGGTGCCCTCGACGTGGCCGCGTGCGCGGCTGTCGAGCATCGAGCCGCTCACCGTTCCCGCGACGAGAGTCGCGCCGGGCGTGTGGACGTGATCGCCCCCGAACGCACCCTCCCACGGATTGGTGCCGTTGTCGGTGATGACGCTGTTGGCGATCAGCGACCCTCCGGGGGAAGGGTCTTCGCTGTGCAGGCCTTGTCCCATGCCGCCCCGGTTGCCGACGATCGTGGTATTGCGCAGCTCGAGGTTCTCGCCGACCTGATAGACACCGGATCCCGTCCACCCGTACTCCTCGGACAGGATCTCGTTGCCGGTGATCGTGCTGTTCCAGAACACGAGCGGCTTCTGGGGCCAGGTCATCGGTCCGAAGGTCGCGGAGACACCGGCACCGCTGTGCTCGGAGGTGTTGTGGGAGATCGTCGAGCGCAGGAAATAGGCGCTGGCGTTGTAGAGGAAGACCCCGCCGCCGCCGAAACCGCGGTTGCCCTCCACCGTACTGTCGATGAGATTCAGGGTCGGCGGATAGGTGTAGGTGGTGGCGCCCAGCATGAAGACGCCGCCACCGTTGTCGTCGGCCACATTGCCGATCACGCGGGAACGGATCAGGCTCAGCTCGATCAGGCCCAGGACGAACATCCCGGCGCCGGCCCCCGCCCCGTTCGGCCCCTGCGCGGCGCGGCCGCCGGTGAACGTCATGTCGTGGAAGGTCAGCATGGAAGCCTCCGGGGCGCCGGTGCCGCGCTCGCCCTCGACCCTCAGCACGCGCGAGGCCTGCCGGGCGTCGACGACCACACCATGGCCGCGCACGATCACCCTGCTGAGAAAGGGGTAACCCACGCTTCTGAAGCTCAACTCGCCGTGCTCGAGCAGGATCCGCGTGTTGGCGAGCCACGGCGCGAACTCGAGCATGGCGTAGCCAGGGTTGGTGGGGATCTGGCAGGTGCCGCTGATCGCCAGGAGCGACACGGTGTTCAGCGCCTGCCGAAGGCTGCACGTCGTGGGATTGAGGGGATGAGGATCGCCGCCGTCGGTGATCCATATGCGAAATGCCTCCGTCTGCGCCGCCGCCTGCACGGGGAGCAGGGCGATCGCGAGCGCCGTTGCGAGGAGCGTATGGCGCGGCAGGCGGAGGGATCGGCGGCTCATCTCGGGCTCCTGGCATCGGGGGTGATGAACGGGGCGTGCGGGTCACGGCGCGCATCGGCATGCCGATGCACGGACCGGCCGCGCAAGGCAGCCGATGCGATGCATGCGGTCATGGCGATGTCCCCTTGATGACGCATCGGCGCGACGCGGCGCATCCGCGCGTCGTACCGGTGGGCGTCGTCGGCGCGGCAGCGGCGCACGCGCCGGCAGCCCGAGCAGCTTCAGCCACAGGAACCACCGATGCGTCGGATCGGCTCGACGCTAGCGACCCGCCCGCGCGGCGACAATGGGCCGACGGCCCATGCGCGCCGGCTCCGCGGTCTCGCGCGGAAGCCGATCAGCGGGGATCAGCCCTCGGGCCCGACGCTGCTCGCGCGCTCGAGCAACAGGCGCGCATCGGCACGCCCGGCGACGCCGAGCTTGGCGTAGAGATTCTCGAGATGGCGCTTGACGGTCGCGGGCCGGATGCCGAGCTGCGTCGCGATCTGCTGGTTGCGCATGCCGTTCGCGACCCACAGCAGCACTTCGCGCTCGCGTACGGTGAGGCGCGCCGGCGCCGCCGCATCGTCGTCCGTGGAGACGGCGGCGCGCAGTCGTTCCTGCGCCTGCAACCGCTGCCAGGACGCCTGCACGTGGGCCTCGAGCAGGCGCAGGCCGAGGCGCTCGGCATCGCGGAAACCACGCCGCGAGCGCGTCATGTTGAGCGTGAGCAAGCCGTTGCGCGCGAGCGGGATGTCGAGCCCGAGGCCGTCCTGCTGGCCGAGACGGCCGTAGGCTTCGGCGTACAGCTCGGTGCGATGCCAGGCGCGACGGCTCAGCACGTCGGAGATGCTGCGCGGTGTGCCGAGGCGCTGGCGATACAGCGGGTTCTGGTGCAGGTAGCGATGCACGGCCACGTTGATCTCGGCCGGAATCGCCCCGCGCGGGTCGTAGGCCGTCGACGAGGCCATGCCGTCGACACCGCTCCAGTCCACGACCGCGATGTCACCGCTGACGACCAGACGCAGCACGTGCAGCAGGTTGCCCGGGAACTGCGCCAGCGACGGCGTCGCGTGCACGGCCAGCACGGCCTGGTTGTAACGATGCAGTTCGATGCGGCTCAGCATGATCGTGCGACGAGACGGCGGCGCGATCGATCATCGCAAAAAGTCGTGGCGGGTGGTGTTGTGTGCGCGGGCTGACGAGCACCATGGTCAGAGGCAGAAGATGGGCCCGTCAGAAACTGGCGTCAGGTTCATTCGCCATCGAACGACATCGCGTGGCGTGCGCAGTGCTACTCCGGGGAGGTCCTTGCAGCGCATCGTGCTTTCAGCAGAGCTGTCGCGTGGTGGCTCCCGGCGCTCGGCGTCGCGCGACGTCACGGACTCGGCGCGCCCTTAGGGAATTGCGTTGGGCTTGAGTCCCTCTCCCTACGGAAGAGGGGTTGGGGAGGCGGTGCGGGATCGTGACCACCTCCGATCAATGTCGCGATCCCGGACCCTCATCCGGCCCTTCGGGCCACCTTCTCCCGGAGGGAGAAGGGAAAGCGATTGGGCCGCGCTGACCTCGGGAGGTCTAGCCCTTCGCCGCGAGGATCGCCGTATGCGCGCGACCGTCGCGGTCGATCCATCCGCGGTACATGCCGTCGGTGTTGTACGGCAGCGCGATGTTGCCGTCGCGGTCGACCGCGATGACGCCGCCGTCGCCGCCGAGGGCGGGGATGACCTCGTCGATGACGGCGTGGGCGGCCTCGGTGAGCGTGGCGCCGCCGTAGGCCATGCGCGCGGCGATGTCGCGGGCGACCCCGGCGCGGATGAAGTACTCGCCCCAACCGGTGGCCGAGACGGCGACGCGGTCGTCGGCCCAGGTGCCGGCGCCGATGATCGGCGAGTCGCCGACGCGGCCCCAGCGCTTGTTGGTCATGCCGCCGGTCGAGGTCGCGGCGGCAAGGCGACCCTGCGTGTCGAGCGCGACCGCGCCGACCGTGCCGTAGTGGATCGCGCGGCCGAGTTCGGCCTGGCGGCCGGCGCTCTCCTTCGCGATCGCGTCCTGCAGCTGCTGCCAGCGCGTGTCGGTGTGGAACCACGCGGGATCGACGAACGGCGTGCCGATCGATTCGGCGAAGCGCTCGGCGCCCTCGCCGAACAGCATCACGTGCGGCGACTGCTCCATGACGGCACGCGCGAGCAGGATCGGGTTGCGGATGCGGCGCACGCCGGCGACCGCACCGGCGTGGCGCGCGCTGCCGTCCATGATCGAGGCATCGAGTTCGTTGATGCCCTCGTGCGTGAACACGGCGCCATGGCCGGCGTTGAAGTGCGGCGAATCCTCGAGCACGACGACGGCCGCGGCGACGCCGTCGAGCGCACTGCCGCCGTCGCGCAGCACGGCGTGGCCGGCCTCGAGCGCGCGGGCGAGATCATGCTCGACGGCAGCTTCGATCTCGGGCGTCAGCGTTTCGCGGATGACGCCCGCGCCGCCGTGGACGAGCAGGATCGGCGGCGTCGCCGGGGTACGGGATGCGGTCATCGCGGGCTCGCGGGTCGGGTGACGGAATGTCGCAGGAAGGAGGCGCGCGCTCAGCGTTTCAGCAGCGGCTCGAGGGTCGGCCATACGTGGTCGAGCACCTTCGGCTGCGCCGCGGCGGTCGGGTGCAGGCCGTCGGCCTGCATGAGGCTGTCGTCGAGGGCGACGCCCTCGAGCAGGAACGGGACGAACGGCAGCTTGAATTCGGTCGCCAAGTCGCGATACATGACCCGAAGGCCGTCGCGGTATTGCGGTCCGTAGTTGACCGGAATCTCGATGCCGAGCAGCAGCGCCTGCGCGCCGGCGTCGCGGACGAGGGTCAGGATCTTCACGAGGTTCTCGCGCGGCGCGCTCACCGGCAGGCCGCGCAGCGCATCGTTGGCACCGAGCTCGACGAGCACGATCGCCGGCGCGTGGTCCGCGAGCAGCTTCGGCAGGCGCGCGAGTCCGCCGGCCGTGGTCTCGCCGCTGATCGACGCGTTGACGACCTCGCGTGCGGGATCCTGTTCGGCCAGGCGCTTGCGCAGCAGGCTCACCCAGCCTTCCTCGGCACGGATGCCGTAGGCGGCCGACAGCGAGTCGCCGAGCACGAGCACCTTGCCGCCCGCCGCCTCGGCGCGCGGCGTCGCCATCGCCATCCCCGTGAACACCAGTACAGCCAGAAGGAACGCGCGCAGCATGACCATCGATTCCAGGATCGTCCTCTCGGCCGACAAGCTTAGCAAAGCCGTCGACGGCCCCGACGGCAGGCTCGTCATCCTCGAGGACGTCGGTCTGACGGTCGAACGCGGCGCGAGCGTCGCGATCGTCGGCGCCTCGGGCTCCGGCAAGACCACCCTGCTCGGCCTGCTCGCCGGCCTCGACCGCCCGAGCGGCGGCAGCGTCTCGCTGGCCGGCCAACGCCTGGACACGCTCGACGAGGAAGCGCGCGCACGCCTGCGCCGCCGCCTGGTCGGCTTCGTGTTCCAGTCCTTCCACCTGCTCCCGGCGCTCAACGCCGAGGAGAACGTGATGCTGCCGCTCGAGCTCGAGGGCCGCGACGACGCGCGCGAGCGCGCCGCGGCCGTGCTCGCCGACGTCGGCCTGCACAAGCGCCTGCACCACTACCCGCATCAGCTCTCGGGCGGCGAGCAGCAGCGCGTCGCGCTCGCGCGGGCGTTCGTGCACGAGCCCGAGGTGCTGTTCGCCGACGAGCCGACCGGCAACCTCGACCAGCGCACCGGCGCTGCGATCACGGACCTGCTGTTCGCGCTCAACCGCGAGCGTTCGACCACGCTCGTGCTGGTCACGCACGACCTCACCCTCGCCGCCCGCTGCGCGCGCACGATCCGCCTGCGCGACGGCCGCGTCGTCGAGGGCGACGCATGAAGCCGCTCGTGTTCGCGGCGCGCAGCCTGCGCCGCGAGTTCCGCCACGGCGAACTCGCGACGCTGGCCGCGGCGCTCGTGCTCGCGGTCGCCGCGCTGGCCGCGGTCGGCACGCTGGCCAACCGCGTCGAGCGCGCGATCCTCGCCTCGGCCTCGGAGCTGCTCGGCGGCGACCTCGGCGTCAGCGCGCGGCGCAGCGCCCTGCCCGACGCGTTCACGACGCAGGCCGCCGACATCGGCCTGCGCAGCAGCCGCATCGTCGAGTTCTCGAGCGTCGTGTTCGCGGGCGAGGCGAGCCAGTTCAGCGAGGTGCGCGCGGTCGACGCGTCGTTCCCGCTGCGCGGCCGCTTCGCCGCGCTCGATGCGCAAGGCCGCGAGTTCACCGCGCAGGCGCCGCCACCGGGCCAGGTGTTCGCCGATCGCGCCGTGCTCGTCGCGCTCGGCCGCAAGGTCGGTGAGGCGCTGCAGATCGGCGGACGCGACCTCGCGATCGCGGGCGAGATCGTCAGCGCACCCGGCGGCGCGGTGTTCCAGTTCGCGCCGACCGTGCTCATGAACCTCGACGATGCGCAGGCCAGCGGCCTGCTCGGCATCGGCAGCCGCGCGAGCCATCGCGTGCTCGTCGCGGGCAGCGAAGCACAGGTGAACCGCTACGCCGAATGGGCACGCGCGAATCTTCCGCCGGCCGCACGCGTAAGCACGGTCGAGGATGCGCAGCAGAACCTGCGCACCTCGTTCGAACGCGGCGAGAGCTTCCTGCGCCTCGCCGCGCTGCTCGCGGCGCTGCTGTCGGGCATCGCGGTCGCGCTGGCCGCACAGCGCTTCGCACGCCGCAAGACCGAGGACGTGGCCTTGCTGCGCTGCCTCGGCGCGAGTCGTCGCGAGATCGTGCTCGCGCTCGTTCTCGAACTCGCGCTGCTCGCGGTGCCGGCCTGCCTCGTCGGCATGGCACTCGGCCTCGGCATGCAGGAGGCTGCGTTCGCGTTCGCGCGCGACATGCTGCCGGGCGAGGCGCCGTCGATGCCGTGGGGCCCCGCGGCCTCGGCGTTCGCGATCGGCCTCGCCGTGCTGTTCGGCTTCGCGCTGCCGCCGCTGCTGCGCCTGCGCGACGTCGAACCGATGCGCGTGTTCCGCCAGGACATGGAAGGCCGCACGCGCCGTTTCGACGTGCTGTACCTGCTGCCGTTCGTGGTCGGCGCGGTGCTGATCCTCGTCGAAAGCGGTTCGGCGCGCCTGGCCGGCGTGCTCGGCGGCGGCCTGATCGGTGTCGCGCTCGCGACGCTGCTCGTGACGCTGCTGCTGTTGCGTGTACTGCGTGCGGGTGGAAAGACACTGCGCGGTGCGCTGCGCTTCGGCCTCGCCAACCTCGTGCGCCGCCGTGCGCTCACCCTCGTGCAGGTCGGCGCGCTCGCGCTGAGCCTGACCGCGCTCGACCTGCTCGCCGTGATCGGCCCGTCGCTGCTCGACCGCTGGCGCGCCGACCTGCCTGACGACACGCCGAACTATTTCGTGCTCAACGTGCAGCCCGAGCAACGCGACGATTTCGAGAAGCGCCTCACCGACCTGCACGCGACGCGCGTGAGCATGCTGCCGCTCGCGGCCGGCAAGCTCGTCGCGATCAACGGGCAGACGCCGCGCGCCTCGGACTACGCCGACGAGCAACGCGCAGGCAACTGGATCGAGGGCGAGGTGCGCGTGTCGTGGAGCGAGGCGCTGCCCGAATCGAACCGCGTGATCCTCGGCCAGTGGCACGGCGCCGAGAACGCGACGCCGCAGCTGTCGGTCGACAAGAGCTGGGCCGAGATGTTCGCGCTCAAGCTCGGCGACACGATGACGCTGCGCTTCGGCGATGCCGAGATCACGGCCACCGTGGCCAGCGTGCGCGAGATCGACTGGGATTCGTTCCGCGTCAACTTCTTCATGATGCTCGATCCGCAGCATGCGAAGGAGCTTCCGCACAGCCTCATCGCGAGCTTCCACGTGCCGGCCGGCACGTCGTTGTCGGCGCTGTCGCGCGAGATGACCAACCTGTCGCTGATCGACATCCAGTCGATCCTCGACCGCGTGCGCGACATCATCGAGCGCGTGTCGTCGGCGGCGACCTGGGTGCTCGGCTTCAGCCTCGCCGCGGGCCTGCTCGTGCTGCTCGCCGCGCTCGCCGCGACCGCCGACGAGCGTCGTTTCGAGATCGCGCTGCTGCGCACGCTCGGCGCGAACCGCCGCCAGCTCACGACCGCGGTGCTCGGCGAGTTCGCGGCGCTGGGCCTGCTCGCGGGCCTGGTCGCGGCGCTCGGCGCGGCCGGAACGGGCATCGCGCTCGCACGTACGGTGTTCCGCCTGCCGGATTACCTGCCGCCGGTCGGCCCGCTCGCGGTCGTCGCGATCCTGTCGGCGATCGTCGTCATGCTCGCAGGCCTCGCCGGTACGCGCCGCATCGCCCGCACGCCGCCGATGCTCGTGCTGCGCCGCGGCACCTGAGAGCCGCGTCACGCCGCGGGGCCGCCCGGGTTGCGCGGCCTCGCGGCGCACGGCTAAGGTGGCTGCGATGAGCACCAGCGAGAAGCGCCGCCATCCGCGATTGCCGATCTTCTCCGCCGCGCTGATCACGCGCGGCGGCGACGGCTGGCTCAGCGAGGTGCGCGACCTTTCGCAAGGCGGCGCGCGACTCGGCCGCCCGCGCCACTGGCGCGACGCCGGCGACGAGGCCTGCCGCATCTGGTTCGTGTTCGACCAGGAAACCGTCGTCGCGCTCGACGCGACCTGCGTGCGCGACGGCGAGGACGACCTCGGCTTCTCGTTCCTGCCGGGCCAGGAGGCCTCGATCGACTCGGTGCTGTACGAGTCGCGCTTCCTCGACAAGGATGATCCGTGAGGGATGGGTTCGCCGCCTTCGCGTAAGACGGACCGCCGCAGGCGCTCCTGCCTTGGAGCACGAGGCCAATCCGATGGTGGAATCCGGTTCGCGGGCTTCGCGCTACGGTCCCAAGGGCATGGCGACCGAGGGCTGTTCGCCGCATGCGCGACGCCGTGTTCTCGAGTTTCCGTCATCCCGGCGGAAGCCGGGATCCCCTCAAGCCTCACATCCAGCGCCAAGGCATACACCCCGCTGCAACGCTTGAATGGATGACCAGCGCTGCGCGCTGTTGTGAAGCGCCTCCGGCTTCCGCCGGAATGACGATGAAGGGAGGCTCCGGTGCGAATGGAGCGGCCCTCCACTGCGCGTGATCGGACTCCGTCTTGCCCCTCCATTCGGCTGTTGGAAGCCGCCGGAATGAAGGCAAGGGGGATCGCCTGATTCCAGGCGTGTCGACCACCTCGACATCCACCCTCCGACCGGAGCGTCGCCGCCATCCCGCATGGGCCGCCTCGCGCTATCGTGCGCGCCAGCCGTCCCGTCCCGGGACGCCGGAGCGTCTTCGCATGTGGAACTACCTCGCCCCGATCCTGCTGCTCGTGGGCTCGAACGTGTTCATGACGTTCGCGTGGTACGGGCACCTCAAGTACACGAACAAGCCGCTGCTGCTCGTGATCATGGTGAGCTGGGGCATCGCGTTCTTCGAGTACTGCCTGCAGGTGCCGGCCAACCGCATCGGCTACACGGTGTACAACGCCGCGCAGCTCAAGACGATGCAGGAGATCATCACGCTCGCGGTGTTCGTGGTGTTCTCGGTGACGTGGCTCGGCGCGCCGCTCAAGTGGAACCACCTCGTCGGCTTCGGGCTCATGATCGCGGCGGCGTTCTTCATCTTCCGCGAGTGAAGCACGCGCGTGTCGCGTCGGTGCGAGGACGCGATACCCCCTCACGTCGACCGACTCTCGAGCACACCGCGGACGCCCCGGTACGCTGCTGACGCTGCGTGCGTGTGCCAGCACGCTCCGACATCATCGGGCACGCCGGTGCGCTGCCGAGGAAAAGCACATCGGCCAGCGCAGCGACTCCGAACAGCGCGCGATGGCCGAGTCGGCCTCGCGACTCAGCGGCTGCGACGCGCCCGCAAGCCACGCCATGCGAGGCGCGGTGCGACGAGCGCGAAATGCGCCCATAGCCCGCACCAGACGACGACCCGCACGGCGACGTGACGCGCGGCCGGATCGAAGCGGCGGAACCAGCGCCACATGCCGTGATGCTTGTGGCGCGCGACGAACACGGGGCGGCTGCGGCTCGAGCTGCCCTGCTCGTGCAGCACGCGTACGCCGGGCACGAACACGACGGCGCGACCTGCCTCGCGGACGCGACGGCAGAGGTCGAGGTCCTCGCAATGCAGGAAATAGCCCTCGTCGAATCCGCCGACGCGCTCCCAGGCCTCGCGCGTGACGAACAGGCAGGCACCCGAGACGGCATCGACGGACTCGGGCGCGTCACCGCCTGCGAACGGCGGCATCTCGACGCCTTCGTCGCCGGCACGACGGAACAGCGTCGCGAGCGCGCGGCGCAGGGTCGGATCGCGGCGACGGATCGCACGCTCGGGATGTCCGCCGGCGTCGTGCACGTTCGCGCCGGCGAGGCCGATGCCGGGATCCTGCGCGGCCGCCGCGCGGAAGCGCGCAAGGCTGTCGGGTTCGACGAGGCAATCCGGGTTGAGGAACACGAGCGCATCGCCGCGTGCGAGCACGGCGCCCCGGTTGCAGGCGGTGCCGAAGCCGAGGTTGGCGCCGTTGTTGACGACGCACACGCGCGCGTCGCCGGCATGGGCCGCTGCAATGCGTGCGGGCTCGCCGTCGCGCGAGGCGTTGTCGACGACGATCACCTCGACCGGCACGGTGGACGCGAGCACGCGTGCGACACAGGCCGACACGAGCGGTCCGCTGTCGGCCGTGACGACGACGACGCTGGTCAGGCCCGGCACGTGCGGCGAGGCCATGGAGGTCGTCAGAGGCCGGAAGTCAGCCGGTCGCCCTGCTCGCGCGCGGCCGCCCAAAGCGCCGGCCAGTGGCGCCATGCCGCGGCCATGTCGCCGAGTTCGTCGGCGGCAGCGCGCACGCATCCGGCCGTATCGATGTCCTCGGCCCAGTCGCCGAGACGCGGCGGCGAGCGCTTGAGAAGCGCGTTGCCGTTGGCCTGCACGATCGTGCGCACGTCGGCCTGCCAGTACACCGGCGCGTCGCCGAGCACCTCGAACTGGTGCTGCATGCGCTCGACGACATCGGCGCGCACGAAACTCAGGTATTCGTCGAGGGTGGCCGTCATCGTCGCATCGTCGGCGGCCGCGAGGTCGCCGACGATGCCGGCGAGCAGCTCCAGGCGACGCGCGGGATCCCCCGCCTTGGCGGTGCCGGTCTGGTTGGAGACGTAGTCGCGAAGGAAGTGGTTCAGGCGCGGCGTGTGCGCGGCCATCGTGACCTCGGAGCGACGGCGCGCCGCTTCCTGCACGTGGCCGATCGCGGTCGGCAGGTGCAGCACGAGCGAGCCGGGGCGGCAGAACTGCGTGGCCACGCTGGCGAGACCATCCTCGCCGCGACCGTCGGGATTCGTGCACGGCAGCAGCTCGCGGTTGTCGAACGCGAACGGCGTGAACGCCGCGACGCTCGCGGGCTTGGCGCGCAGCCAACCGTACCAGACGCTCTGCGCCTCGATGTTGCGCAGGTAGGCATCACGATCGGCCCAGAACTCGGCGCGGCTGTCGGCGTCGAGCTGGTAGAGCCACAGCGCGCTCTCGGTGCCGGAGCTGCCGAAGGTGCCATTGAGGGTGTACAGCACGCGTGCGTCACCACGCAGGTGTTCGAGGCGACCGAGGTTGAGGCCGTGCAGGCTCGCGCGGTCGATGCCGTATTCGGGTCGTGCGGACACGGCACCGAAACGCTCGCCGCAGGTCTCCAGGTGCAGCTCGAACGGATCGCGGGCGTCTTCCTCGCCGGCGGCGAGCGCGTCGTCCACGCGACGGAAGAAGCGCGCCGAGGCCGACAACGTGGCGTTCGGATCGATACCCTCGCGTGCGTCGCCGTGGCGACGCAGGGGGAAGCGGAAATCCTCGTCGAGCAGCACGTACTGGCGGCCGGCCGAGAGCAGCAGCGCGAGATTCCACGAGCGGCCACCGCCGCCGCGACGCGTGCGCGGACCACGATCGACGAGCCATTCCAGCGTCGACTTCGCCTCCGGGACCGCCTTGGCGAGGCGCTCGCGGATGCGCGAGCGCTCGGCCGGGCCGACATAACTGACCGGATTGCCGACCGCGCGCGCGAACTCGCGAAGCAGGTCGCGATTGCGGTCGCGATTGGCCTCGTCGAGCGAATCGTCGAGCAGCACGACGTGGCGCGCCACGCGGAAGCGGCGCTCGTATTCGGCCAGCGAGGCGAGCAGGCTGCCGAGCTGCTGGGGCCTGTCGCAGGCACGGATGTAGATCGCGTGCAGCGCGCGGGGCTCGGCGTCGGGCGCGCGTGCGAGGCCGTCGAGGAACTGACGGTCCGAGATCAGCAGGCCGCTGCGCGCGAGCCCTTCCAGACCCTTGCGGATGCGGTCGGGCTGATTGAGGCCCGGCACGACCGATACGACACGCGCGACGTGCTCGTCGAGCGTGCGGAACTCGCGGCACTGGTCCATCGACTGCAGCACGTGGTGCGACAGCACGTGGCGCTCGCCGGTGTCCTTGGCGATGAACGCGAACTCCTCGCTCGACAGCGGCGCGACGACCGCGTCGACGGCCGCGTACAGCGCGGCATCCTGCACGGGGCGGGCGGCCGGCGCGGCGACCTGGAGGTTGCCGTAGTTGATCTGGAAATCGGGGGTACTGTTCATGGATCCTGTCGTGTCGTCAGCGGGCGCCGAAAAGGCGCCTCCACCACGGTGCCGGTGTGGTGGCGGGGGGCGCGTTGCGCAAGCGCTCGACTTCGGCCTCGAGTTCGAGGATGCGCGCGCCGGCCTGCATGTTGCGCCGTACCTCGCCATTGTAATGCGCGTAGACGGATTCCTCGCGGTCCCCGAAAAGCGACATCCCGGGCAGGCCTTCCGGCAGCGGATCGCGCGAACACACCGCCACGTAGTAAAGCGGGGCGTAGCGCATGCCTTCGGTCACCTCGGCGCCGTCCTGCGACGCCGTGGCGGCCGTGCCGGCGCCGTCCGACGGATCGAGCGACCACATGACCGACTGGAACAGCAGCTTCTGCGCGTAGAGGCGCACGTGCGGGAAGTGGGGGGCCAGCAGCGCGGTGAACTCGTCGCGGTACAGCTCGCGCACGTGGTACTCGTTGCGGAAGCCGGCCACGTCGCTGTAGGTCGCACGGTCCGGTGACGAGATCAGCAGAAGGCCGCCCGGGGCGAGCATGCGCGCGAAACCGGCGACGAGCGCTTCCTGCTCGTGCAGGTGTTCGAGCGTCTCGAACGACACGACGAGGTCGAAAGCGGCATCGTCGAAGCGCAGCGCGGAAGCATCGCCTTGCGCGTAACGCAGGTTCGCCCGTTCCCCGTAGCGCGCGCGCGCATGCGCGACGGCCTCGTCGGCGATGTCGACGCCGGTCACGTCGGCGGCGACCGTGGCCAGAAGATTCGACCCGTAGCCTTCGCCGCAGGCCGCATCCAGTACGCGGCGTCCACGCGCGAACGGCAGCGCGAACGCGTAGCGATGCCAATGCTCGTGCCAGATCTCGCGCACGCACTCGGGCGTGAAGCGCTCGCCGGTGAAGGCCAGCGCGGGCGACGGCTCGGTCATGCGTCCTCCTCGGGATTCCAGCGGTGCGCGAGGCGGACGAGGCCGAACTCGCGCGACTCGCCGCGCACCGTCAGCACGCGCTCCTCGGTATCGAACAGGCGCAGGCCCTCGCTGTCGAGCACGTGCACGCGCAAGGCGTAACTGCCGGGCAGCAGGGCGAGGTCGTCGAACACGATGTCGGCGACGTAGTGATCGCCGTCGCGGCGCGGCTCGACGCCGTCCATCTCGCTGCTGACGCCGTAGACAGCCGTCCCGTCGGCGCGCACGATGCCGAACATCGCGACCGGGACGCGTCCCTCGCGCGAGCGCAGGCGCGCGCTGACGCGGACGTCGGCCCCCACCGTGACGAGGACAGGCTCGGCCGTTTCGATGCCGTCGACCGACACGCCCGCGATCGAGAATTCGTGGCCGGCTGCGGCCTCTCGTGCGTTCGAGACGTCGCCCGACTTGCGCTCGTGCCAGGCGAGGTAGGCCTGGGTGACGTCGTGGACGTCGCCGTACGCGGCGATGGCGCCGTGGCTCAGCCACAAGGCACGGCTGCAGAGCTTCTGCACGTGGTACATGCTGTGCGACACGAGCAGCAGCGTGCCGCCGCCCTCGAGGTAGGTCTCCATCCAGCGCACGCACTTCTTCTGGAACGACTCGTCGCCGACCGCGAGCACCTCGTCGGTGATGAGCAGGTCCGGACGCATCGAGGCGATGACCGCGAAGCCGAGGCGCACGACCATGCCCGACGAGTAATGCTTGACGGGCTCGTCGATGTACGTGCCGATGTCGGCGAATTCGACGATACCGGGCAGGCGCTCACGCATCGCGTCGGCATCGAGCCCGTGCAGGGCACCGGCCATCGCGATGTTGTCGCGGCCGCTGTACTCGGGATGGAATCCGGCACCGAGTTCGAGCAGTGCGCCGACCGTGCCGTCGACCACGACGGACCCGGTGGTGGGCGTCAGCACGCCGGTGATGAGCTTGAGCAGCGTGGACTTGCCCGCGCCGTTCTCGCCGATGATGCCGACGGACTGGCCGCGCACGATCTCCAGGTCGACGTCACGGACCACGTGCTGCGCGTCGACATCGCGGCGGCCGACCAGCAGGCGGCCGAGCGCGCGCAGGCGGTCGGCGTGGCGGAAGGCCTTCGGATACGCCTTGCCGAGGCCCTGCGCACGGACGAGAACGTCGCTCACAGGAAATCCTCGAAGTGCGGATCGAGCCGGCGGAACACGAACAGCCCGAACGCGAGCACCGCCGCGGCGACGAGCAGCCCGATCATGATGCGGGCCGGATCGATCTCGCCGTGGCCGAGCAGCAGCGCGCGCAAGGTCTCGATGTAGACCGTGAACGGATTCAGGTCGAGCCAGTGGCGATAGGCCTCCGGCAGCGTCGCGCGGTCGTAGAAGATCGGCGACGCGAACATCAGCAGCGTGATCACCTGCGCCAGCGCCTGCACGAGATCGCGCACGAACACCTGGATGCCGGCGCAGAGCAGCGCGATGCCGAACGCGAGCGCGTACAGCGGCAGGTAGGCGAGAAGTACGAGCGGCAGCATGGCGATGTTCACGCCCTGCCCCGCCACCGCGAGCACGACGAGGATCGCGACGTAACCGCCGAGATGAAGCAGGAAGCTCGCGCTGCTCGGCGCGAGCACGAGCAGCTCGCGCGGAAGCGCGACCTTGCCGATCAGCGCGGCGTTGTCCTGGATCGCCGTGGTGGAGCGCAGGATCGCTTCGGAGAACGCGATCCAGGGCCACATGGCCACGACGAGGAACGGCACGTAGCCCGGCGCGTCGGCACCGGGCACGCGCGCCTTGAAGATCTGCACGAACACGAACGCGTAGATCGCGAGCTGGAGCAGCGGCTGCACGAGCGCCCACCCGAAGCCCGTGAAGCTGCCCCGGTAGCGCTCGCGCAGTTCGCGCCGTATGAAGTGCGCAGCAAGCCTCGCGGCCTTCATGCCCGTCCTGGTGGGATCGTGAGCCGGCTAGTGTAGCGCCGACGACGGGCGCCGGCGCGGCAGGCTCGCCTCGCGATCGTCAGTTGGACTTGGCGGCCTTCGTCGCGGGCTTGACCTTGGCCGCGGCGGGATCCGGCAGCAGCGGCGCCGGCATGTAGCGCGTGCGCAGGGATGCGACCGCATCGGGGTTAGCGTCGAGCGCCTCGCTGCGCAGCTGGTCGACATACTCCTTGACCTTCTGCTCGGTCAGGGTCATGCGCAACTGGTCGACCAGCGTGAGGCGCACCTCTTCGAAACTGCGGCGGCGCGATTCCTCGCGGTTGTCGAGCTTGATGATGTGGTAGCCGAACTGCGACTTCGTGACCGGTGCGAGTTCGCCGGGCTTGCGCAGCAGGTCGGATGCCTGCGCGAAATAGCGGTCCATGCGGCTGGAATTGGCGTCGATGATCTTGCCCTTGTTGGCGGCCTTCGAGGGATCGTCGGAGAACTCCATCACGAGCGCCTCGAAGTCCTCGGTCTTGGCGCGCTCATGGATCTTGGCTGCGAGGGCCCTGGCTTCGTCGTCGGTGCGCGACTTCTCGTCGATCAGCACGTGGAGCACGGTGACGTGGACCGGCGTGTCGAAGGCCGACGGATCGGCCGTGTAGCGCTCGCGCGCGAGCGTCTCGACGTCACCGATGTCGAGCTTCTCGCGGAAGTCCATGATGGTCTGCGCACCGATCACGTTCTCGCCCGACATCGCGACCGCGTGCTTGACGACCGGATCCTTGTCGAGGCCCTTGGCGGTGCCCGCGTTGGCGAGCTGGCGCGTGAGCAGGATCTGCGTGATGAGGTCCTCGATGCGCTTGGGGCTGTTCATCGTGTCGGCACGCTGGTGCGGCGGGATCCGCAGCATCGACGCATCGATGTCGGCGAGCGTCACCGTGGCACCACCACGCGAGGCCACGACGGTCTCGGGCGGGAGCTTGTCCTGCGCGCACGCGGCACTCGAGAGGAAGGCGAAGGCGAGCGCGGCAGCAGCGGGGCCGACGTTGCGGAATGACACCATGGAGCACCTCTGGTCAGGGTTTCGTGTACGGGGCGGACGCTTCAGACAGCACGTCCCCCGCCGGGTTCATTTCCGGCGAAAACAAAAAAGCCGCCAGGCATGGCCCGGCGGCTTTTGTCCTCGTGGTTCGGATTACGGACGGAACATCGACGAGCGGGCGATGCGCGCGTTGCAACTCGAACCCGGCGCGGTCTGCGCGCAGAGTGTCGTCGTGAGGGCACCCTGCGTTTCGACGTTCGCCGAGATGAGGTTGAGGTAGTAGGTCTTGCCCAGCTCGAGCGGACAGTAGCCCGCCGGGACGGTACCGTTCGGCGCAGTGAACATCGTCAGCAGGCGGCCGAGCTCGGTACCGCTGCTCGCCGGCATCACGCACGCAGCCGGGATGTTGACCAGTGCCGTGGAGCGGAACTGGCCGGGACACGGCGCGATCACCGCGGTGTAAGCCGTGCCCTGCGTCGTCGCCGAGTACGGACTGAAGCCGACCATCACACCCTGCCACGGCGTCGCGCTGACCTGCGGCGCACGGAACTTGAGGGCCATGAACTTGTTGGATTCGATGCGGAACTGGAAGTTGTTGCCGTGCGTACCCGGATAGCCGTAACCCTCGCTGGACGGACCCGGCGTCGGGAGGATGTCGGTCGGCGTCAGGTTGCCGCCGGTGTGCACACCGAACAACGCGGCATAGAGCGTCGCGTCCTTGGCGTTGTTGCCCTGGTAGCCGGCTTCGTTCACCGTCACCATCGTCTGGCGGCTGCTCAACGTCAGGCCGTCCTGGTTCTCGGGCGGCACCTGCTCGCCGTACGGGCAGTTGCCTGCCGCGACGGTCGCCGGCTGCACCGTGATCTCGTTGCTCTGGATCACCGGCGACTGGATGGCGTAGCCACCACTCGAGAGCGAGCACTGCACCTGCAGCTTGAACTTCCACTGCGCGGTGGTGCTGCCGTTGTCGAATGCGAGGACACGATTGACGCTGGTGCCGCAATTCGTGCACAGCGACGTGCCGTCGGCCCAACCCGCTCCCGTGACGATGCCGGTACCGCTCGTGTTGACGATGCCGCGCAGTGTGCAGCTCGCGCTCGTCGGGATGCCCTGGACGGTCGCCGTCACCCCCGTGACGCCACTGGCGTGCGGACCCGCCGGAGCGGCCACGCTGATCGTGCTCAGGCCTGCCGCGCCGTCCGGAAGACAGGTCATGCCCGTCACGCCCTCGAGGGTCACGCGTCCACTGGACGGATCGACCGACATGCGGCTGGCGGTCATGCCGTCGCAGACACCGTTGTTGCCGGCACGCTCGATGCGTACGGGAAACGTCTGGGCGAGGGCGACGACCGGCAGCATCAACACTGCGGCGAGCAGAATTCTTCCTGAAATGAGGGCTTTCATGAACGCGGGCTTCCTGAAGGTACCGAAAACTGCCCGTACCTTAGCCCCCGGAGGCCCAAAAAGAAAGCCCCGCCGAAGCGGGGCTTTCCCTGAAACATCACACTAACGCGAGTCAATCAGGAGCAAGCAGCCGTCGCCGTGCCGGCGCAGCTACGCGAACCCTTGTGCTTCCACAGACCCGAGTAGTTCGACAGCTTGCCCGGAGCAGCGTTCGCGTTGACGTAGTTCGTCGCGGCGAAGCCCGTGATCGGCAGACCGAAGAACGTCACGCCTTCCGCCGAAGCCGGCAGAGCGTGAATCTCGGTAGCCGGGTTCAGGCCGATGCGCAGCCAACCCGCGTTGAGGCCGTCGGCGCGGACGTCGACGTTCTCGGCGAGAGCCGAACCGAGGACCGGCGAGGTGCGGTCGTCGAGGAAGTCGGCCGTCGACTGGAACGAGATGACCTGCGTCTCGTAGCGGAGGACCGGGATCAGCTCTTCCGGGTTCTCGCAAGGCGAGAAGCAGAGGTCGCACGCCGGGTTCTGCGAATCCGAACCCGTACAGGCGCCCGGACCCTGCTCTTCACGATCGAACGGGGTCAGCTGGACTTCAACGCGCGAACCCTGGTTGTAGACCTCGACGAACGGCGCGCGCGCCACGCCGGCGGAGCCGAGGCGGTACGGACGGTCGACGTAGAAGCCCTTGGTCGGGAACGTCACGGCCCAGTCGGTCGTCGCCGCAGCGCCGCCACCCAGGACGTACTCGTTGAAGATCGCGTCGTGCGTGAACAGCGCGCTGAACGCGTCGATCGGCAGCGTGCCCGGAGCCGTGCCGTAGGTCGCGGTCACGACCTGGCCGTTGCGGAACACGTACGCCGTGGCCGACGGAGCCGGGAAGCCGACGTTGGCGAGCGACGGGCTCGTGTTACCCGGGTTCGAGTGGTTGAAACCACCGGCCGAGTAGAAGCCGTCAACCGCGTCGGCCGAGTACGGCAGCAGCACGCCGTTCGCACCGTCGACGATCGAGGCCGCGCCGAACAGGCCGCCCGTGGCCGGACCGAGGTCGACCGTGTTGTCGGCGGTCCAGTAACCCGGAGCCGGGTACGACGACCATGCAGCGTTGACCTTGTCGCAGTTCAGCGGAACGCCCGTCGCCGGGACGTGCGTGATCGCGGCGATCGAGTTCTGCGCCGCGCCGCCGTTCTGGCCGGCGTTGTTGCCGACGACGCCCATTTCGATCAGCTCGAAATGGCCTTCACGCGTGTTGGCGAGCGTGCGGCCCGGGCTGCCCGAAGCGCCATAGATCGCGTCGCCCGAGTACAGCGCGCTCGAGAAGCGGACGTACGACTGGCCGTTCGGCAGGACGCCGATCGCACCCGACGACGAACCCGCGGCGGCGCCACGGATCTTCGGCACCGTGCACGACGTGTCCGTCGTGGTCAGGTTGGCCTGCGGCTCCGCATCGGTGCCGAGCGTGAAGACCGTGGCGGTCCACACGTCGTACGGCGACAGGTACAGGTTGAAGTCGCGGACTTCGCGGCTGTTACGGCCTTCGAGGAAGCGGACCTTGACGGCCTTGCCCTGGTTCGTCGTGTTGACAACCGAGAACGCAGTCGTGAGGTTCGACGGATCTTCGACCTGATTCTTCGCGACGTTGACCGTGTAGTACGGGTAGATCAGGACCTGGCCGAGGCCGTCCGGATTCAACGTGACGGCGGTCGCCAGGTTAGCGATGCCAACCGTGCCGGCGATACCGGCGACGACGGCGGTCGTCAAGCTGTTTCTTTTCATTGCAACACTCCTAATTTTGACCACAGGGCTTTGCTTACGGTTTTGCTTTACGGCTAACCCCACTCCGCAGCGTTATTGCGCCTTGTATAGGGCAAGGTTAGGCAACAGCGCCGCAATCGTACGGCAAGG
Organism: Lysobacteraceae bacterium PS02065; assembly: GCA_029959555.1. Classification (GTDB taxonomy): domain Bacteria; phylum Pseudomonadota; class Gammaproteobacteria; order Xanthomonadales; family Rhodanobacteraceae; genus Dokdonella. The sequence goes on from JASCPI010000035.1 coordinate 49,065, forward strand.
TCTGGACGGGTGCAATCCCTCCGCACCCCTCCCCGGGGCGGGCCGACAAGACCTCCGATCCGCCGCTTTCACGGCTCTCCCGAAGTTCCCCTGACCCCACTTGCTTCCCCCGACTGTAGCAGATCAAGGCTGCGCGGGTTGCTCCTCCGACGCCTCCTCGGCGCCGCCCGCGTCTTTCGGCCGCGCGGCACCCAGGAAGTACCACGTGCCATCCGCATCACGGATCCAGCTCTCGCGCACGAAGCTCAACGAAGGCGTCATGCTGCCGCCGATCGGCACGGTGATGTCGAGCTGCAGGCTGACCACGCACGAATCCTCGGTCGCGCAGTCCTTGCCCGTGACGGTGACCTTGTCCCAGCGCACAGGACGGTTGTTCATGCGCTGCGTGTAGTCGGCCTTCGGATCGGTCGCGCGCTTGCCCGGCGTCATGTAGTCGTAAGCCTTGTCTGCCTGCTTGGCGATGAGCAGGTTCCAGCGCTCAATGGCGCGAACCTCGGGGGCTCCCTTGGCGGAGGAGCGCACGCCACCGCCACTGGCGCAGGCGCCGAGCAGCAACGCGGCGGCGAGGACGAGCATCGTGCGGAACATCGTGGACGTCATGGTCTCTCCTGGATCGGATTCGTCGTGGTCTCGCGGGGCGCGAGGGCGTCGGTAGACGCCTCGCGCGGGCGAAGGTTCCCGTGCGTGCGTCAGTCCTGCCGCTCGGCGGGCGGTGCCGGAGGCGGCGAGCGATCGAAACCGCCCTGCATCTGGCCGCGCATCGGCGCGAGGCTCTGGAACTGGCGACGGTACTGCTCGGTGACCTCGCGCGCCTCGTCGGTGTTGGTCATCACCGAGGGCGTGATGAGCACGATGAGCTCGGTGCGCTCGCTCTGCTTGGACGTCGAGCCGAACAGGCGACGCAGCACCGGCACCTTGTTGAGCAGCGGCACGCCATTGTCCGAGGTGCGGTCATCCTCGGAGATGAGGCCGCCGAGCAGCACGGTCTCGCCGCTCTGCACGGCGATCTGCGTGTCGATCGTGCGCTTGTTGATCGGCGGGTTCTCGCCGACCCGGGTCGTCGCGCCGGGCTTGCTGACCTCCTGCGACACCTCGAGGTAGACCAGGCCGCCCGGATTGACGCGCGGCTTGACCTGCAGGATCACGCCCGTGTCGATGTACTGCACCGAGCCGTAACCCGAGTTCGTCGTGGTGGCGCCCGCCGAGGCCGAGGTACTGGCGGTGGGCACCGAGATGCCGATCAGCGACGTCGTCGTGATCGGGATCTGCGTGCCGACGTTGATCTGCGCTTCCTGGTTGTTGGTGACCACCAGCGACGGCGCGGAAAGCACCTTGGCCTGGCCCGACTGCTCGAGCGCGCTGAGCGCGACCTGGAACTTGCTGTTGACGTACGACCAGAACATGGTGCCGCTGGCCTCGCCGGGACCGGTGCGGCCGAGGCCGCTGCGCTGGCGATCCGACCGGTTGAGCACGTCGTAGTCGATGGCCGCGTAGGGATCCGCGCTGCCGCGCGCGCCCGCGAACCACCACTGCACGCCGAACTGCAGGTCGCCGGTGAGGCCGACCTCGAGGATCTTGGTCTCGATGTGCACCTGCAGCGGCGAGATGTCGAGGCGGCGGATCGCGCCCTGCATCGCCTCCCACTCGCTCGGCGTGGCCATCACGAGGAGCTGGTTGCTCTCCTCGACCGCGGTGATGCGGATATCGGTGTCGGCGCTGCCGGAGGAGCCGCCGGCCGCCGGCGTCGCCGGCGTCGAACCCGCCGCGCCACCGGGCGCCGCCGCGTTGATCGACGATGCGCCGTTGCGACGGCTCGAGAAGCGGGAACCCGGCGTACGGCTGCTGCCGCCCCCGCCGATCGTCGCCGACGACAGGCCCGGCGCGACCGAGCCCGAGGTGCTCGACCGGCGCGAGCCGCCGCTGCGCGAACCACCGACGAAGATCTCGTTGAGATAGTCGGCGAGATCGAGCGACTTGATGTTCTTGACGTCGTAGACGTAGAGCTGGGTGGTCGCCTCGTCACCGGCGCGATCGAGGCGGCGCAGCCATTCCTCGGCCTGGCGCAGGTACTCGGGCTGCGGCGTCAGTGCGATGATCGCGTTGGAGCGCTCGATCGGGATGAAGCGGAACATGCCCGCGAGCGGCGACTCGCCCGTCGCGCCGAACACCTTCTCGAGCTCGGGCAGCAGCGTGCCGACTTCGGTGTACTGCAGCGTGAAGACGCCGACCGACATGCCCTTGAGCCAGTCGACGTCGAAGATGTCGATGGTCTGCTGGTAGTTCTCGAGCTCCGCCGCGGTGCCCGCGAGCACCATCATGCTGCGCGAGGTGTCGGCATTGACGATCGCATCCGCCTTCGCGTACGGCTTGAGCAGTTTGGCCATCTCGCTCGCCGACACGTAGCGCAGCGGGAACACGCGCACCTCGTAGCCGCGCGCGAGTCTGGGCGCTGCGATGCGCGGGGTCAGGTTGCCCGGCAGCGCGTCCTTGATCTGCAGCACCGTGTAGCGGCCGTCGCGGTAGACGAGCGTATTGCCGGTCCACGACAGGAGCATCTCGAGCACCGACATGGCCTGGTCGGCGCGGATCGGCTTGGACGTCGAGAACGACACGTTGCCGCCGACGTTGGGCGCGATCGTGTAGTTCTGCTGCAGCAGGTCGCCGAGGATCGCCTTGACGACGGCCTGGATCGGGTTGTTCTCGAAGTTGAAGTCGACCTGCCCTTCCGGACCCGGCGCAGCCGGAGCCTTGCGCGCGGCGGCCTCGTCGAAGAACTTGCCGGTGCCGATCTCGACCTGCGGCTTGGGCGGCTCGATCTTGTCGTTCTCGTCGTTGTCGAGGCGGATGCCCTCGAGCTTGGACGGTTCCTCGGGACGCGCCGCGGTCTTCGCACCGAAGTTGTCGGCGGTCAGCGGTGCGGCATGCAGGGCGTGGTCCTCGGACGGACGCGTGGGCGCGCTCGAGCAGCCCGCGAGCACGGTCAGGCTGGTGGCGAGCGAAACGAGGAGCGCTCTCGAAGGCACTGGCGTCACTCCATCACTGTTTCTGGTCACTGGGACTGTTTCCTCTGCGTTCTGCCCGCATGCGCTCGGCTTCCTCGCGCATCTGGCGACGGCGTTCCTCGATGCGCTTGGCGAGATCGGTATCGGCTCCGCCAGGCTTGGCCTCCGGCGCGACGGCACCGGGCGGCGTCGGCGGGGTGCCGGGCACCGCCGGCGGCGCGCGCGGCGGCGTCATCGGCTTGCCG